>JBBSRA010000018.1:0-47268 GCA_038243515.1 Caryophanales bacterium | reverse complement strand
AAAATACGCACGGTCAGAGAAAAAAACGACGAAAAAAGCCTCCCATTTTAGTGGGAAGCCTTACTCTATTATTCCCGTAAGTAATAAGAAGAAGCTTTTGATTCTCCAATTCGCTCTAAATCTAGCTGACGTAGCAGCCTGGTGGCGACTGCTCTTGATTCGAAGCCGCAAAACTTACGAAGTTTGCGATTCGTTATAGCCGTCTCTACAAATGTAAAGTATTCCTGAATCGCTAAAAGATGCGCATATGCATCTCCTACTCCGCAACTACTGCAAATCCAACTGCGCTTGTCACGTTGCATCGTAAGAGTCTTGCAGGTTCGACAATAAACGCCAGTCTGTAAATCCTTTGGATCAATGAAATAGTACGCGCACAATGTGGGATGTTTGTAAGGGGTTTGATTGGTCAAAATCAATTTCTTGATTTTAGCCAGTTTAATCGTTTCGGCTTCTTGGGGGAAAGCCTGCAGAATTTTCAACAGGTATTCGATCATTTGGTAAGTCTTACAACTAGCGACGCCGCGCGGTTTAGAAATGAATTCGCAGTCTTTTGCGGTAAAAACAATCAAACCAGTTACCGGCAAATTGATTTTTTTTAGTTTAAAAAATTGCGTTAGAAAGCGAATATGCTTATTTAGCTGAACTTTCGGGTTGTCCATAACCGTTTTTTCTCCAGTTGAATTAACACGAGAAAATTCATCCGTCTGTTCATCAAAATGTAGTTGGCCGCTGATGTTTTTGGATTCAATGATGATTGCGCAGTATTTAGTCAGCAATAGACCATCCATTTGCACCGGCCAGTTGTCGATTTTCAAGTTTACGTCCCATAAGATATGGAACTCTTCTTCAAAATAGAATTCATTGAATTTCTTTTGTATACGGCTTTCTCCACGTTTTCCTGCCGTGGTCCAATGGAGATCTCTTTCAAGAAATTGCCGTTGCGGATGGTGATAACCAAGTCTCGTTAGTAGTAGAGTTAAAGCGTCTGCTTGTGTTAATGGACTAATTTTCTTCGTTATGTTATTCCCTCCTCTATATGAATTACTTGAATTATAGCATTCGCAGCTTTCTTGCAAAAGCTTATTTTGAAACCCGAATTACCAGCTTTTCGCTAGCGAAAAGCGACCAAACCAACTAGTTTTTGCGGCTTATGCACGGTTATTCTGAAATGCGTGCGTCCAGCCAGAAATACGCACGTTCACAAAAAAATACGCACGCTCAGACCAGCGTTACGCACGGTTATTCTGAAATGTGCACACTCACGTTCAAAACACTCATCTGACAAGGAATAGTTCTTGACAGTTTTTGAAAAATTACACTCTTATTACGACAGCACTGTTGTTTCTCATCGCTGCGTTTTTTTATCCCAACATTAAACTAATACTAGATGGCGCCATTGCGGCGAATTTAATCAGTATCGCCGGTTTATTATTGATTGATTTCATTTTTCATTATGTAGGATAATCAATAAAAGCAGTAACGCACTCGCTGAGCAAGTGCGTTTTTTTCTATAGCAGTGTACAATAAAGACAAGAAGATTCAAAGGAGCGGATACAAATGAAATACACTAAATCCAAAATGGAACAGTTGGTCAGCGATCATCCGGACTTAAAAAAACGGCTGAAAGTGTTGATGAAAGAAATGGAGCTTGAAAAAGGCTTTGCGTTAAAAGCGCTTTATCACTCAGAAGTAACGGATAACGGGCCTTACCAGAAAGACTACCAAGACCTCGATTTACTGTAAAATACGAAAAACTCCTTCAATCCGATGATTGAGGGAGTTTTTTTATCTTATTGAAAGTTTTGCTCATCTAGCCATTTCTGCCAAGTTTTGATGTCGCTGCCAAGATACGAGCGGTTGCCTTGAATTTGCTCGCAATCGACTCCAGGACCGCCTAACACAAATTGCATGCTTGGATTTGCAGCGCTTAAAGCATCCATATACTTATTGGCGACTGGTAACAAACGAGGTGCCGCAATCGACATACACATTAATTGGAAGTTTTGTTGGGTGACCAGTTCTTCTAAACCTTCTAGTGGTGTATCAGGTCCGATGTAAGCTACGGAAAATCCGTTTTCGCGTAAAAATAACGTAAACAACAATAAGCCTAGCTGATGATGTTCACCACTAGGGTTTAATGCCATCACTTTTGGTAAGTTAGGCGAAATTGGAAAAACACGGAAAAATTGATTGAAACGCTGCTGCACAATATTGGTAATCATATGTTCATGAGCAATGCTAATCACACCATCTTCCCACTTAGTTCCGATACGTACCATGAGCGGTGCAATAATTTGAAAAAAAACGATTTGATGATGAAACAGCGAAAAGTGTAAATCTAGCAAATAGTTAAAGCGCTCTGTATCCATTTCGGCGGCAGCTTGAAAAAGTTGATCAATTTGTTCGCTGTATTCGATCGCTTCTTTTTCCACATCTTCATTGTTTGGAACAATAAATTTTTTTCGAGAAGCATGTAATTTTTTTACGGCTTCACTGATTTTTATGCCATTGTCTTGCACTTGTATTTTAAGCCATTTTAAATCTTCCAGATTTTGATCCGAATACAAACGGTGCCCAGATTCTGTTCGAGCAGGAGTAATTGCGTTATAACGAGTTTCCCAAGAACGAATTGTCACTTTCGGCATATCTAAAATTTTGGCTGCAGCTTTAATGTTATACATAGCATGACCTTCATTCTATAGATTTATAGTATACGTTGTACAAATATTATACATCTTACAATTAGAGACGTAAAGCGAGAGCCGAAGCGAAATAATCATAGAAAAACGGAGTCTACAGTGGGACTCCGTTTTATTGTTTGTTAGATTATAGGTGAAGGTTTTGTTGCACGTGAACGTTGCCAGGCAATTGTAATGCCTAAAGTAACTAATAGCATGATCAAGCCTAAAATAAATGGAAAAACAATATTAACATCATAAAGAACACCTGCAAGCAAAGGGCCAATTACGTTGCCAATACTCATATAGGCATTGTTCATGCCCATCGCAAACCCAACTTCACCTTCAGCCATTTTGGAAATCAATGTATTTAACACTGGGCGTAAAATGGATGTAGCTAAGAAAATTACTAAAGAAACCGCAAAGAACATCGCATAACTTCCGGCAAAAAGAGACATCAAGAAGCCAAATGCTGCCACACCAAGAAAAGCGATCAAAACAGCCACTTCACCGTAACGGCGGACAATCCGATCCACCATAAACAATTGAACGACCACACTGACGACACCTGTTGCGGTAATCATAACAGCAATGTCTTTGGCGGTAGAATTGAATTGGTTATCTAGATACAGCCCCACTACGGATTCGTACGCCAATAAGCCAAAGCTCATGACAAGCGTAATAATTAATGGAATAAAATACGGCATTTTCGTTGAACGACCGATCTTAGTTAACATGGATTCTTCATCTGTTAATTTCGCTGCCAGTGCAGGGTCTGCATCTGTTGCATCATGTTCTTTTAGCCAAAGGACAGAAAAAAGAACAGCGGCTAGCGACACCAAAGCCGATACAAGGAAAGGTAACTTTATAGAGAAATCCGCCAAAAACCCACCAATTCCAGGTCCTACAACAATGCCAAGAGACATCGCTGCAGAAACCATGCTCGTTCCTTTTGCACGTTGGTCGAAAGTCGTGATGTCTGCGATATAAGCAAAGATAGCTGGAATTAGCATCGCTGCTCCAACGCCTCCTATAACGCGCGAAAAATACAACACCCAAATGGAATCAGAAGCATAAAAAACAAACATGGAAATTGTTAAGCCTGCTAAGCCGTATATAATCATTTTCCGTCGGCCATATTGATCGGCCCATTTACCGGCAATGGGAGAAAAAAAGAATTGGGAAGCTGCGAATATTGCAATCATTAAACCAGCTGCCATGCCACCTTGGTTAATGGATACAAGATAAGAAGGTAAAATCGGAATGACGATGCCAAAGCTTGCGACCGCAATAAACATATTGATCATTAAAATAAAAATTTTCTTTTTTTGGTCTGCAGACATGGCGTGTAGCCTCTTTTCTTCTATATACTGTTATGGATTTACTTTCCAGAACTTTTCTATATTATTTCAGCCGGGCTTTATTGTCAACGCTGTTGACTTAAGAGGTTTTCTTTCTAGAAATTTATAGATTTAGTGTGATAGTAAAGACGGAATTTTAAGTGAGTAACTTTTAAGTCGTCGCTTAAATTTCCGTTGGATTTTTCTGTTTAATTGCAACAATAAAGTGTTTTTTTCTAAGGATATTCGGTTGGTTTATTGCGAGAATGTGAAGAGATATGGAAGAAAATTCTTATTTCGGAGCTTGAGATACCTTAAGGATGGTAGAGATGCGATATAATAAATGTACAAGCAAAAAAGAAAGAGATTGAAAGGTGATGGAGATGGACAGTAAACTTCAACGCATTAAAGTAAGTCAGTTAAAAGACAGGGTGGTTTCTGCTGAAGAAGCAGCGTCTTGGATTAAAGACGGAATGACCCTCGGGTTAAGTGGATTTACTCGTGCAGGAGACGCTAAAGCAATACCTTATGCGTTAGTAGACCGCGCAAAAACAGAGCAGTTTAAAGTAAATGTCTTTACGGGAGCTTCATTAGGTTCTGATGTGGATAAGTTAATGGCTGAAGCGGGGATTATTCATAAGCGATTGCCATTTCAAGCAGATCCGTCTATGCGTAAAAAGATAAACGCTGGAGAAATGTTATTTGTTGACCATCACTTGTCGCAAACAGCTGAATGGATTCGAGCAGGAGTTATTGAACCGATTGACTTTGCTGTTATTGAAGCATTAGAGATTACAGAAGACGGCATGATCATTCCAACAACATCTGTTGGGAATTCATCGGTTTTTGTTAAGCACGCTAAAAATGTGATCGTTGAAATCAATCTTGCGCAACCAGAACTTTTTAATGGTGTACACGATATTTACGAACCCGGGAAGCAAGGGCAGCGCTCACCAATTCCGTTGCAACACGTCGATGATCGTATTGGAACAATAGGCATACCAGTCGATCTTGAGAAGGTCCGAGGCATCGTGTTTACAAATCAACCTGATTGTCCTTCAACGATTTTAGATTCAGATTCAGAAACCGAACTAATCGCTGAGCATCTCTTGACTTTTCTGCGAGCGGAAGTGGCTTCGGGGCGTTTAACCAACAAGTTGGCTCCTTTACAATCGGGAATTGGTTCAGTGGCGAATGCGGTTCTTCACGGCTTGATCGATTCAGAATTTCACGACATGGAAGTATATTCGGAAGTTCTTCAAGATGCAGTTTTCGATTTGATTGATGCAGGAAAAGTGAAATTTGCTTCAGCTTCATCTATTACGTTGTCTGAAGAAAAAATGGCGCAAGTGTTTGGTGACTTTGCTAAATACCGCGATAAACTGGTATTGCGACCACAAGAAATCACCAATCATCCGGGACTTATTCGCCGTCTTGGTTTGATTTCCATCAATACAGCACTGGAATTTGATATTTATGGCAACGTTAACTCGACGCATGTGTCAGGAAGTAAAATGATGAACGGCATCGGCGGTTCTGGTGATTTTGCACGGAACGCTCGTTTGTCTATTTTTGTTACTAAATCAACTGCGAAAAACGGCGCGATTTCAAGTGTTGTTCCGTTTGCTACGCATATAGATCATACTGAACATGACGTGGATGTAGTTGTAACAGAGCAAGGTTACGTGGATTTACGTGGACTTGCTCCGCGCGAACGAGTACCGCTCATCATTGAAAATTGTATCCATCCAATGTACCGTGAACAAATGCGTGCTTATTACGAAGAAGCTTTGTCACGCGGTGGTCAAACACCACATATGTTAGAAAAAGCATTTTCTTGGCATACAAATCTAGCCAAAAACGGCACAATGCTACAGAAAAAAGAACAATTTGTATAAAGAAAAGCGGAAGCAGCCGTTTAGCTCCGACAGGCGTAAGACGGGCTGGCGAAGTGGCGTTTTTTCAGCCACACAGCACGAAAAGTAAAAGTGCCTGTTTAGCTCTGACAGGTGCAAGACAATCTGGTGAGGCGGCATGTTTTCAGCCGCGTAGCCAGAGTGGCTTACATCCCGAAGAGCTGGGCACTGGAACTAGACACAGAATGACTTACGACCCGAGGAGCTGGCTGCTGGAGCTAGACAATAAAGAAAAGCGGAAGTAGCCGTTTAGCTTCTAAACAGTTGATAATATGAAAAACCCAGGCGCCTAAGAAAGGTGGCCTGGGTTTTCAATTACCGATTCCCATAAATTTCAGATGTGCTGCGTGTATACAACTCAATAATATGGCCGAAAGGGTCTTCAGTATAAACTAAGTAATGTGGCTTTCCTTTGTTAACATTCCAAATCTTACTGCGTTGCTTGCCACCATGTTGAACGACTTTTTCAATCGTATCGACGAGATCGTCGACAATTAGACAGATGTGAAAAAAACCGGCATGAGGTGAATAGTGTTCGGCGTGATATGTAGGATTCTGGAATTCAAAAAGCTCGATACCAACACCACTTGAAGACATTAAATGGACATTGCGCATTTTTTTCAACTCTGGACCTTGTAGATCTAATGACATCGCATCTGAACTTTCACTCGTCGCGTCAAAGTCGAATGGACCAGCCAAAACGTAGAAGTCTAACACTTTTTTGTACCAGTCAATCGCTTTTTCCAAATTTGGAACTGCCAATCCTACATGGGTAATGGCGCTCATAACAACAACTCCCTTTTACCTTTCTGTACCCCGAGCATTGGGAAAGTAAGCAAGAGCATAAATCAGATTTTTCTGTCTAAACAAAAATAGTTGTTGTCAAGCGTTATTTTTAGTATTATAATAAGCAATTGTGAAATTTGAAATGAGGGTTCTAAAATGAAAAATTCCATCTATGGATTAACGATAGACCAGTTAAAAGATTGGTTTTTAGAAAATGGCCAGAAAAAATACCGTGCGGAACAAGTATGGGATTGGTTGTATATTAAACGTGTCACTAGATTCAACGAAATGAACAACCTTTCGAAAGAGTGCATTCAGCTGCTTGAAGACAATTTTGTCATCCGTACTTTGGAAGAAACAGTTAAGCAGGAATCTGCAGATGGCACGATCAAGTTTCTTTTCAAAATGCA
This sequence comes from Caryophanales bacterium, assembly GCA_038243515.1. Lineage (GTDB taxonomy): Bacteria > Bacillota > Bacilli > Bacillales_A > Planococcaceae > Planococcus. The sequence goes on along the minus strand of JBBSRA010000018.1, from coordinate 40,138 downwards.
AGATGGCAACTTGATTGAAACCGTATTGATGCGTTTTAAATACGGAAACTCTGTTTGTGTAACCACACAAGTGGGCTGCAATATTGGCTGTAGTTTCTGTGCCAGCGGACTATTGAAAAAGAGCCGCGATTTAAACGCGGGTGAAATTGTTGAGCAAATCATGCAAGTACAAGCGCATTTTGATACACAGCAAAAAGAAGAACGTGTTAGCCATATTGTCGTAATGGGTATCGGCGAACCATTTGATAACTATACGAATTTAATGGGCTTCTTGAACATCGTGAATTCTCAAAAAGGCTTGGCTATTGGAGCTCGCCACATTACCGTATCCACTAGTGGAATCGTACCGAAAATCTACGACTATGCAGACGAAGGGTTACAAGTGAATCTTGCGATTTCAATTCATGCTCCGACCAATGAATTGCGTACGCGTATTATGAAAATCAACAAAGCATATCCAATCGAAAAGCTAATGGCTTCTATCGATTATTACTTGGAGAAATCCAACCGTCGTATCACGTTTGAATACATTATGCTGCGTGACATCAATGATCATGTAGAAGAAGCCATTCAATTGGCGAAGTTGCTCGAAGACAAGCGTCACTTATCTTACGTCAACTTGATTCCTTACAACTCAGTTGATGAGCACGATCAATATCAACAAAGTACGCCGGAAGCAATTGCTGCTTTTTATGATGCTTTAAAAAAGAAAGGCATCAACTGCGGTGTGCGTCATGAGCAAGGCGCCGATATCGATGCAGCTTGTGGTCAATTGCGAAGCAAGCAAATCAAAAAAGAGAAAAAAGCAGTAACAGTTTAATAAATCAAAAGCGTTCCTGAATTTTTCAGGAACGCTTTTTTTATTCGGTAAAACTCTGATGATGATACTAAATTACTTAAATAATTTTGTATTATCAGAAACTATGCTATAGTGATTTCGAAACACAAATAAGAACACCACTGGGGGAGCCGGATATCGGCTGAGACAAGCATAAGCTTGGACCCTTTGAACCTGATCTGGATCATACCAGCGGAGGGAAGTGGCGACCGTCTGCTATTTTCTTATCGACTGCATACGCCGCTTCCCTTTACTGGGAAGCGGCGTTTTTATTTTTGTGTAAGGTAACACAAAAAAGGGAGATGGAGGAATGACTTTTTGTAAAGAAGTAAGAAAAGAATGTGACCACCTATGGCAAGCGAGTTTCGATCATCCATTCGTTAAAGGAATTGAAGATGGCACGCTACCTATCGATCGCTTCCGTTTTTATGTCATGCAAGATGCTTATTATTTATCGCATTTCGCTAAAATCCAAGCACTTGGTGCATCTAAAGCAAAAGATTTAGAAACAACGCAACGTTTTGCTATTCATGCGGCACACACAAGCACGGCTGAGTTATCTTTGCATGAATCATTTATGAAGATTCTTGAAGTTACGGAAGAAGAATGGGTGAGGTTCGAGCCTTCTCCAACAGCGTATGCGTATGTATCTCATATGTATCGTGCGTCTGCAGGCGAATTAGCAGATGTCTTGGCTGCAATTTTACCTTGCTATTGGTTGTATTACGAAATCGGCGAACGGTTAAAAGACGCTAAACCCAATCATCCAATCTATGACCGTTGGATCGAAACTTACGGTTCCGAAGAATTCGGCGAACTTGTCAAGGAACAAATCGAACGCATGAATCGTTTGGCGGAGGGATTGCCAGAAGCGCGCCGTAAGGAATTAAAAGACCATTTCCAAAAAAGCAGCTATTACGAATTAAACTTTTGGGATCAAGCATGGAAAAAAGAATCGTGGTCGATAGATTCTGTCGACAAAGTAGGTGTGTAAGGTGTTTCAACAAATAAAAGAAAAATCACCACTTATACATTGCATCACGAATCATGTCGTGTCGAATTTTCAAGCCAACGGACTTTTGGCGATTGGCGCTTCGCCTATTATGGGAGAAGCGCATGAAGAGGCAGCGGAACTTGCTGCCTTATCGCAAGCAGTGTCTTTAAATATTGGCACCTTGCATGCGGAATCGTTGAAAAGCATGTTGATTGCCGGAAAAAAAGCCAATCAATTAGGAATCCCAGTCGTATTAGATCCTGTTGGAGCTGGAGTGAGCAAATTCCGGATCGAAGCTGTTCGTGAAATCTTGGAAAGAGTAAACGTTAATGTCCTTCGCTGCAACGCAGGAGAGCTTGCGGCAATAGCTGGAGAACAGTGGCAGTCAAAAGGTGTGGACGCGGGAGAAGGACTCCTAGACATTAAAGAGCTTGCTGTTTCTACTGCTAAAAAATTAGAACTGCTTGTAGCAGTTACTGGAGCAACAGATATTGTTACAGACGGTAAATCAGTGAGTAAAATTCCTTTTGGAAATCCAATTATGACATCTATCACGGGAACCGGTTGTTTATTGAGCAGTGTGGTAGCTGCAGGTCTTGCTGTATCCGCTGAAAAACCAGTGGAAATTGTTCGCGATGTATTCCGTTTTTATGCGATTGCCGGTGAACAGGCGAGTCACGACGCGCGTCTACCAGGAGAATTTCAACTAGCTTTTATTAATCGGTTAGCCAGTCTAACAGAGAAAGAAGTAAACGACCGAATTTCTTTGCAGGAGGAAACCATATGAAAAAAATCCCACAAACTTTGACAATAGCAGGTTCAGATTCAGGTGGAGGCGCAGGTATTCAAGCAGATTTGAAAACTTTTCAAGAACTCGGTGTCTACGGTACTTCAGTTATCACGGCAGTTACGGCTCAAAATACAACAGGAGTCAGCGCCATCTATCCAATGACCTTTCAAGCGGTTCAGAAGCAATTAGAAGCAGTAGGCAGTGATTTCACCATTGCTGCATTGAAAACGGGCATGCTATTCAATCCAGAAATTATTAACGAAACAGCTAAAGCGATAAAGCAATTTGGCTGGAAAAACCTAGTTGTAGATCCGGTCATGATAGCTAAAGGTGGAGCGAACTTATTGCAACAAGAAGCAATAGAAGCGTTGAAAGTTCATCTCTTGCCATTAGCGTTAGTGGTAACACCTAATATTCCAGAAGCAGAAATGTTAACAGGCATTACGATTCTGGGCGATGCGAGTCGCCGTCAAGCAGCGGAAAAAATTTTGTCGCTCGGAGCGACAGCGGTCGTCATTAAAGGCGGTCACGGAACGGATCCTAAATATGCAGAAGATTACTTGCTACAATCGACTGGTGAATCGATAGTGTATCGTTCGGCCCGTATCCCAACAAATCAAACACACGGCACGGGCTGTACATTTGCAGCGGCAGTGACGGCTGAGCTTGCAAAAGGAAAGCATCTGCAAGAAGCACTCTTCACAGCAAAAAGGTTTATCCAAGCTGCGCTCAGCGATCCGCTAAATATTGGCGCAGGTCACGGACCGACAAACCATGCAGCTTATCGTGCAAGAGGACTAGAAGAACAGGAGGTAAATAAAATTGAAGTTTTCTACTAAACCGGCAATTTATTTTATCATGGGCTCTCAAAGTTCAAAAGAAAAAGACCCACTAGAAGTATTGGAAATTGCACTTAAAGGAGGCATTACTCATTTCCAATTGCGTGAAAAAGGACAATCGGCATTAACAGGTTCTGCATTGTTAGATTTTGCTCTACAATGCCAGAAATTATGCCATAGTTACTCCGTGCCTTTTATCATCAATGATGAAGTCGAACTGGCATGCAATATCCATGCGGATGGTGTTCACATTGGACAAGATGATGGAGCTGCTTGGCAAGTCCGTAAAAAAATAGGCAATGAAAAACTAATGGGCGTATCTGTTCACTCCATAACAGAAGCTCGTTCGGCAATCGAAAATGGAGCAGATTATGTTGGAATGGGACCAGTTTTTGAAACTTTTTCAAAAGTAGACGCAAAAAAGCCAGCAGGGATAAAAGGTATTAGAGCAGTCAAAAATGAATTTCCTGACTTGCCGATTGTGGGCATTGGGGGAATCACCTCTGAAAACGCTGTTCAAGTGTGGCAAGCAGGCGTTTGGGGAATCGCTGTCATATCAGCGATAGCGAATGCAACAGATATTGGCGCGCAAATCGCAGCTTTACAAATGCCATATAAAGAAGAGCTAAAAAAATGAAAACAAAAAAATTAATGCTGATGGCTATGTTTGTTGCGATTGGTGTAGCTGGTTCGGCATTTGTTTACTTTCCTGCAGGAATTGCTCGAGCTTACCCAATACAACATGCAGTCAATGTAATCGCAGCGGTGCTGTTAGGGCCAGGTCCGGCTGTATTAATCGCTTTTTTGACGGGTGTTGTTCGAGTGATGACGGGCACCGGCTCGCTATTAGCTTTTCCAGGAGGAATGATTGGTGCATTATTAGCAGGACTATTTTATGCGAAGTTCGGGAAGATTTGGATAGCTGCAGTTGGAGAAGTCATAGGTACGGGGATAATTGCCTCACTAATTGCCGTACCATATGCTCGTATTTTACTAGATACAGAGTTAGGCGCTTTGTTTTTTATTCCGCCATTTTTTGTCTCTAGCCTAACAGGAGCTATACTTGGTGCCGTATTGGCAGCACGACTAGTAAAAGCAGACATTCGAAATGCATGGCGAATAGACTAAAGCTCTTTTACAGAGGTTTATACTTTTCTAAAAAGGGGAATTATATAAATATAGACATACTTTGAAAAGGGAGTGGACAGAATATGGTAAAAGTTGCAGTAGAACATCCATTTACATCCGTGCGTGAGGCATTAGAGAATAAGGGATACCAAGCAGATATGCTAGAAGACAAATCAGATTCGACTGATTATGATGTTATCGTTGTGAGAGATCAGGAAGATTTAGCTGATTACCACATGAGCGTATCGCTTGTTGAAGCCAAAGGTCGTACGTTATATGAAATCGTAGAAGAAGTTGAAGAGCGTCTTATACGTGGTGGAAAAATTCAAAACCCACAACCAACTGAAATTGAGCGCAAAGAAAGTGGCGGAGGCGCAGGTGGATTCTTAGCTGGTGCAGCAACTGGTGTAGTCATCGGTGCAGCAGCAGGCTTATTATTTGCTCCGAAAAGTGGAAAAGAAATGCAAGAAATCGTCAAAGAAAAAACAGCATCTTTGAAAGAAAACAATGCTGAAGGCTCGGGCGGCACGGTAGACCAAGTGAAAGAAAAAGTGAACCAGCTAAAAGAAAAAGCAACTGACTATACTGAAACAGCTAAAGACAAAGCTGATGAACTTAAAGAAAAACGCGTAGAAAAACAAGAAGAAAAAGAAGTGAAAAAACAAGAGAAAGCAATTGATAAAGAAGTAAAAGAGCAAGAAAAAGCAATGGAAGAAGAAGAAAAACAAGAAGAAAAAGCTAAAAAAGAACATGAAAAAGCCGAAAAAGAAGTAGAAAAAGAAATTAAAAAAGCTAACAAAGAAGCAGATAAAGAAAAAGGCGGAACAGACGTTGTCGAATTAACAGACGCAACCGTCAAAAAAGACGATGCAGGCAATGTAACTGTAAAAGCTGAAGATCACAACAAAAAATAAGTACAAAAAGGTGTCTCCCAACTAAGTTGGGAGACACCTTTTATGATGTTGAAACAACTTTAGACATTAGATACTTTATCGATGGATTCATGAGATTTTGGCTCAGGCACGCGAGATAGGACGATCAGCCCGATGACGAATAGAATAACGAGACTAAACACGCCCATATTAGATTTTCCTGTCATTTGAGATGTGACAGCTACGAGCAAAGGTCCAAGAATTGCCGCAAACTTGCCAAAGATATTATAAAAACCAAAGAATTCATTGGAGTTTTCTTTAGGAACCAGTTTACCAAAATAAGAACGGCTCAGGGCTTGAATTCCACCTTGACTTGTTGCCACGAGCATAGCCAAAATCCAAAAATCTGTGATGGTTTCGAGAAAAAAGGCATAGACGCAAATAACAATATAAACACAAATTCCTACATAAAGCATTTTTTTACCCGTAAATCGATTAGCTAATCGACCATATAGAATAGCAAATGGTGCAGCGACCACTTGCGTAACAAATAAAACAATCAATAGGCTAGACGCATCTAAACCTAAGTCGGTTCCGTAAGCGGTAGACAATGCAATAATGGTACCGACGCCATCAATATAAAAGAAATAAGCAATTAAAAACAAAACCAAAGCACGGTATTGACGGATTTCTCGAAGTGTTTTGCCAAGACGCTTAAAACTTTGATGAACGAGACGAGGTTCTCGTTTTATATAGTGAATTTGCTTTACATGACGGAACATCGGGAGTGAAAAACTGACCCACCAAATAGCGGTGATTAAAAACGCAATCCGGCTTGCACTGGTTGTGGAAATGGGAAGCACGCCATTTTGAGCAAGTAAAATAATAGCAATCGAAATGATAAATGGAATAGTCGAACCAATATAACCCAATCCGTAACCAAATGCGGATACGCTGTTCATTCGTTTTTCTGTTGTAACGTCTACAATAAACGCGTCGTAAAATAAGTTAGCGCCGGTCGCACCAAGGGCAGCGAATACATAACAAATTAACATCAGTAACCAATTTTCGCTTGGCACAAAAGCCAGTAAAGCAGTCGAAATAGTCCCTAATAAGAAGAAACCGACAAAAAATCGTTTCTTCATCCCTTCATAATCGGCGATTGTTCCGAGTACTGGGCCAATCATCGCGAGAATGAATGTGAAAATGGCAATTGTATACCCTAAATAAGCTGTAGAATTGGCTAAACTTATACCGGCTTCAGTTGCTGAAGCCTTGTAGTAAATTGGAAATACGGCGGTCGTAATAATAATGGTGTAAGCAGAGCTTCCCCAATCATATAAAGCCCAGCTTTTTTCTTCTTTCGAAAATTTTTTCATGATCTTACCTCCTTTGTCTCTAAAATATGTAATGGTCTACAGAGTATGCAAAAAAATAAATTTATAGAGCGTGACATTTTACTTAATAAGATAGCTTTATTGTACAAGAAGTTCCCTCTAAATGATGTGAAATAATCGAAAAAACAGAAAGTTTACATAATTAGACAAAGCTAGAGGGATTGGTTGAGTCTAATCTACGCTCTCTTTAAACTGATAAAAGGATAAGAAAGAAGGGTTCAACATTGAAGTTAATTTCATGGAATGTTAATGGTTTACGTGCTGTCATGAAAAAAGGGTTTATGGATTTTTTTACAGAAACCAATGCAGATGTTTTTTGCTTACAAGAAATTAAATTGCAAGAAGGGCAAATTGAGATGGATCTTCCTGGATATTATACATACTGGAATTATGCTCATAAAAAAGGCTATTCAGGCACAGCGATTTTTACAAAACATGAGCCTTTATCTATTCATTACGGTTTGGGTGTAGAAGAACATGATACGGAAGGACGCATCATTACATTAGAGTTTGATACTCACTATGTTGCGACGGTTTATACGCCAAATTCACAGCACAGCTTACAGCGATTAGATTATCGCTTGTTATGGGAAGATGCTATTTTGTCTTTTGTGAAGGATTTAGACAAACATAAACCTGTCATTTTGTGTGGAGATTTAAATGTAGCACATAAAGAAATCGATTTGAAAAATCCAAAAGCTAATAAAAAGAATTCAGGATTTACACCTGAAGAACGAGGTAAACTAACAGATTTTCTGGCGAGTGGATTTATCGATACTTTCCGTCATTTTTACCCAGAAGAAGGAGGCCATTATTCTTGGTGGTCTTACCGCTCTAATTGCCGCGAGAAAAATGTAGGATGGCGAATTGATTACTTCCTCGCATCACAACAGCTTGTACCAAAACTCACGACCGCGAAAATACATAAAGACGTATGGGGTTCTGATCATTGTCCTGTCGAGTTACAAATAGAATGTAAAAGGACGTAGAAAAGCAGTATGCTTTTCTACGTCCTTTTATTTCAAGTTTTAAACGTTTCACGTGGAACTAGTAAAGATTCATTACACGTTGAGTCAAGCGTTTACAGTTATTTTGATCGAAATAATCAATATAGTCGCTTGCTTTAGGGTACCACTCGTTCCAAGTGATTTTTTCTTCAACTATTTTTTTCAAGTAATCATAAACATGATTGATTGAGTCTGCTTTATATCCACTAAGATCCGTATCCATATTTAAATAAGCGCCTCTTTTTTCTAAGTATTCTTCTTGATCAAACATATAGAAGATAATGGGTTTATTTAAATAAAGAAAATCCCATGAGACGCTTGTGATGTCGGTTAATAACATGTCGTTTTGATCAATAGACTGTTCGATGTTTTGCTTGTTAGAATCAATAAACGTTATGCCACTTTCATTGTTCGACAAATTTGTAAAATAGCTTTCAAACTTTTTCATAAAAGGATGCAAGGCAATATTCAAATGAATGCCATGGTCTGTTAACAATTTTTGAATCCCTTCGTGCTGCAGCAAGCCAGTTGTGCTTTTAAAATAAGGGCTATCGATAAATTCTTCTTTTGTTAAATCAAAAAGCCATTCACGCCAAGTCATCATCATTAATATGTTTTTAACTTCTTCAGGTGGCTGTTGTGGTGGATAACGATCAAAACGAGGAAATCCCGTAATAATCAATTTATCTTCAGGCATTTTCCATTCATTGAGTTTTAAGTTGTATTCATATTGAGAAGCACAATTAAAATAATTTGTTCTTTTTAGTAAAGGTATATCTTCTTTTTGAATGAGAATTTTTTTAAATCCTTCGATTCCATGACTAATGTGAGTCATGATGGTTTTACGGTTAAGAAATAGAAATTTATCAGCCGCTGGGGCAATATCATAAAGAAGAGAGTGACCGTGAAACGTATAGTCTGCTTGAAAAAATAAAAGGTAATTTTTAAAACTACCAAGCGGCACAGCATTTTCAATTTTTTCACCTTTTGCATACGAGGTTTTTGGGTCATACATCCAATAAGCAGTTGCTTGTTCTTTATGATTATTTAGTAAGTATTTATGGTAGACCGCAGCATTGTCTTCATATTTCTCACCAAGATTTCCACCAACTAGAACAATTTTCTTTCCTGTTTTATTTTTCTTGAACAAGGAGAGGACATAGGCAGTTGATACTTTAACAAATACATTCAAGGCATCAAAGCGACCTTTTTCCTTTAATTCTACACTCATTTTAAACCCTGCTTTCTATTAGTTGTCAGTTGTTTAGTTTTATTGTTTTATTCCCTACCTAAACCTTATTAAACTGTCGAGGCGGCGGTAGAAATGGCATTGCACGCTTAAAAGCGGACAATGCCATTTAGATATTCAAAAGCTTTATTTATTTTTGAATAATTTCGCTAGTGCATCTTCTGTCGACGCGTTTGCTAATTTCACGTTAGAGCGATAAGCAGCGCGTGTAATCAAGTGTCCAGACACAGGAGCTGTTAAAAAGACAAAAGTGATACCGAGCAAAAGCCGGACACTGATGAAGTTTTCTGAAGCCCAAAAATAGATAAAGGTACCGGATAGCGATAATAAAACAGCTAATGTTGAACTTTTCGTAGCGGCATGTGAACGAGTGTAAACGTCTGGTAGACGAAGAATACCGATTGCACTGATAACGGCCATAATGCTTCCAATCAAAATCAGAAAAACACCAAAATATTCACCGATCATGTTTATGTTCAACGATATCGCCCCTTTCAACAAAACGCGCCAATGCGAGCGTACTAATAAATGCCAAAATGCCAACAATCAAGATGACTTCGAGAAAAGCGTGCGTACTGAGAACAACGGAAAAAACAGCTACTCCTGAGATTAAGTTAACGCCAATCATATCCAGTGCAACAACGCGGTCAGGCATAGAAGGACCCCAAATGATTCGGTACAAGGCGAGTATGATAGCTAAAATAAACAAGGATAGGGCAATTGTTAATAGTGTATCGATCAATTTCTCGTCACCTCCATAATCGCTTTTTCAAATACTTTAATGGATTTTAGCACCGAGTCACGAGAGCTTTCAACATCCATCGCATGAATATAGAACGTTTTCCCGTCGGGTGAAACTTCCATTACCACAGAACCAGGAGTCAAAGTTAGCAAGAGCGCAAGCGTAGTCAATTCGTAATCGCCTTCCATGCTGTGTTCATATGTGAAAATACCAGGTTTTATATCCATTTTTGGACTTAATATCTGTTTCATAATAAGTAAACTCGATTGAAAAAGTTCAGAAATGAAAATAAATAATAATTTGATAGTGGAATAAACACGTAACAGATAAAATTTTGTTCCAAAAAAACGATGCATTAGAAAAAGAATACCAATACCGATAAAATAACCGGTTAGAAATGTAGATAAGTAAAAGGCATCTTCATCCATCAGCAATGTCCATAAGAATGCGATGGTGATATTTAGTAAGAACTGAGCCGGCACGCTAATTCACTCCTTCCAAGAGAAAGTGGATTTACTGGGTTTTGCCTAATACTGCATTAATATAAATGTCGGGATTTACTAGTGTATCAGCAGCATTGACAATATAAGGTGCCATGCTTTCTGTGCCTAAACCAATTGCAATAGTTAGAGAAACTAGCACTAAACAAGGAACTAAGACACCTCGGCGCAATGGCAACTGCTCTTCTTTACTAACAATGGTTTCTCCCCAGAAGCAGTTTTTAAAGATGCGAAGCAGTGAGTAAAGCACAAACATACTTGAAAGTAAGGCAAATGCCAGTAATACATACGAACCGCTGTCGATCGCAGCACTTGAAATCAAAATCTTACCGATAAAACCGCTAAGTGGTGGGATACCAGCGAGCGATAGCATAGTAATAAAAAAAGACCAGCCGAGCAACGGATAGTTTTTCATGAGACCGCTCATTCCTGCCATTTTCGAAGTGCCGCTCAATGTAATCATTGTACCAATCACAAGAAACAACAGAGCTTTGGCAACCATATCATGAATGAGGTAGTAAATAGATCCTTCAATTGCTGAAGGAGTAGCAATTGCTAATCCAACAAGCATAAAGCCAACGGCAATCACTACATTATATGCCGCAATGCTACGAATATCGTTAAAGGCAATAGCACCTAAACTCCCACCGATTAAAGTTAACACAGCCATAATACCGATAATTGTATGAGTAATTTCTGGCTGATGATAAAAAATTAATGAAAAAACGCGAAAAAGCGCATAAATGCCAACCTTCGTCAGTAATGCACCAAATAAAGCAGAGGTAACGATAGGTGGAGAACTATAAGATCCGGGAAGCCAGAAATAAAGAAGCAAACCGGCTTTTAAGCTAAAAACAATTAAAAAGACAATACTAATAGTCGTTAGCAGAGGAGTTTGTCCGACTTCTGCAACACGTTCAGCTAAATGCGCCATGTTTAATGTACCCAAAGTTCCATAAAGAAAAGCTAAGGCGACGAGGAAAAACCAAGAAGACACAATATTGATAGATACATACTTGATCGCTTCTCGCAATTGTCGTTTGGAATTTCCTAAAGTCAGTAAAACATATGAAGACAGTAGCATGACTTCAAAACAAACAAACAAGTTAAACATGTCACCCGTCAAAAACGACCCGTTAACACCAGCGATAAGAAACAAAACGGTCGGATAAAAATACATTGTTTGAAGTTCCTTGCTTGTAGAAATTAATGCATAGCTCAAGCAAATCGCCGTAATAATACTAGATGTTAGCACGAGCAGCATGGAGAAGGAATCGGCAACAAACAAAATACCAAAAGGTGGTTCCCATCCGCCAAAATCCAAGCGGATAATACCTTCTGTTTGAACCACATGCAATAGATAACCTGACATGCCTGCGGTAATCGACATAGCGACAATACTGACCCATGCTTGAAGACGCCCGTAGGTTCGAAGAAAAATCAATAAGACACCCACAATAATGGGAAGCAACATAGGAAATACTAAAATACTATTCATCTTGAGAACCTCTCATAGCTCCTAAATCGTCTGTACCTAACTCCTGATAAGCTCTATAGGCAAGTACCAGCACAAAGGCTGTAACGGCAAAGCTGATAACAATTGCTGTTAAGATCAAGGCTTGAGGCAAAGCATCAACATAAGTTGTAGCTTCTTCTCCAAGTAGAGGAACTGTACCAACTTTTAAATCACCCATCGACAAAATAAGTAAATGAACGGCGTGAGATAAAATAGCCGTTCCTAATATAACGCGAACTACGTTTTTTGATAAAACAAGATAGATGGCGACCGTGGTAAGGACGCCGACCAAAACAATGATCAATGATTCCACAGGCTACTCATCCTCACTTATGCTAAGAATAATGTTGACGACAACGCCAATTACAGTCAAAGCGATGCCGGCTTCAAATATGGTAATAGTGGCTAGTTCCGTTTTACCAAAAATCGGCAAATCAAAGGAACCAAAGCTTTGACTTAGAAATGCTCCACCAAAAAATACAGGAGCTATTCCGCTCATGGTGGCGAGCAAGACGCCGAGGGCAGAAAGTTTTTTGAAATCGATTGGAAGTGCTTCACTGACAGTTTCAGAGTCATAAGATAAAAACATTAAGACAAAAGCAGAGGCAATAACCAATCCACCTATAAAACCGCCACCTGGTTGATCATGTCCAGAAAAAAACAAGTAAATGCCAAAAGTGAAAATGATCAGTACAACTGCTTTTGACACTGTTTTTAATATCACATCATTGATGTTCATCTTTGTCAGACCCCTTTCCAAGTTTTAAGCGGATCAACGTATAAACGCCAAGACCTGCGACAAACAAGACGAGAGATTCTAACATCGTATCAAACGCACGGAAATCTCCTAAAATGGCATTTACGATATTGTCGCCACCTGTCAGTTCATAGGAGTTTTCGAAATACCCTGAAATGCTTTCAAATAACTTTCCGCTATTGACGGTCAATCCGATCAACGTCACTGTAGCACCAGCTCCAATAGCAATAGATGCATTTCGAACTTTTATGCGCTTTGAAGAATTTTCTGCCGTCCATTCTGGTAAAAAATGAAAACATAATAGGAATAATACTGTCGTGACTGTCTCAATGACCAATTGCGTTAACGCAAGATCAGGCGCACGGAATAAGACAAAGAAAATAGCGATAGAAAAGCCCAAAACGCCATTTAACAAAATAGCTGAAAGACGTGAATTGGTAAACAAAATACTGACTGCTGCAATCGCCATTACAGCAGTCAGTAGGCCTTCATAAATACTGATAGGTGAATCATTTGTCAAATCAATAAACAATGCGTCTGTGAATACAAGCGTACCGCCCGCTACTAAAATGAAAAATATAAAGATGTAAGCAAAGTAAGCGGGTAAGTGACCTGTCATATAATGAGTAGTTGTCCAGTTGGCAGTTTTTTTCAACGCCTTTAAAAAAGAATTATAAAGAGCGGTGAACGTCCATCCCACAGGCTGAAGAAGATAAATTTTAGACCAGCTGCGTATTGTCAGAAACAGAACTGTTCCAACAATGATGATGCCGAATGTCATAAACAACTCCGTATTCCATCCGTGCCAAGCAGAAATATGAGGAACAGCTCCTGAAACCCCAGGAATAATAGCAGTTAACGCAGGTCTTAATAAATGATCACCCAGCAAATTCGGCACAAAAAACAATGCAATAATTAAAATACTTAAAATAGCTGGGGAAATTAGCATGCCCAGTGTAGGTTCCACTGGCTTTCTATCCGACCTTTTCAAATGATAGGTTCCAAAAAAAGTACGAAACACAATAATCATGCAGTAAACAAAAGTGAAAACAGAAGCAATCCAAGCAATGATAGGAATGAACCACCCCCAAGTTGAAGCGTTAAAGGCTGGCATGCCAGTTGCATTAACAGAAGCTGTAAAAAACAGTTCTTTACTTAAAAATCCATTAAAAAACGGCAAACCAGCCATTGAAAAACTGCCGATAATGGCAAATGTAAATGTGATAGGCAAGAAAGATATTAATCCGCCAAGTCGCCGGATATCACGAGTTCCAACTTGGTGATCGATAATGCCAACAACCATGAAAAGTGCACCTTTAAATGTCGAATGATTGACCATATGAAACAAAGCGGCGAAAATAGCTAAGCCGTATAATGCACCTTGTTCGCCATTTTCGAACTTTAAAGCAGCCGAGCCGAGACCAAGCAAACTCATAATTAACCCAAGTTGACTAATTGTAGAATAGGCAAGCAATGCTTTTAAATCTGTTTGACGTACAGCACAGAATGCTCCCCAAAATAAGGTCACGAGTCCAACAATTGTGACTGTCCAAAACCAAGCGGCAGTGCCACCAAAGATGGGGATAAAGCGAGCGACTAAATACAGACCCGCTTTAACCATTGTGGCTGAGTGCAAGTAGGCACTCACCGGCGTGGGTGCTTCCATAGCATCTGGCAACCAAATATGAAAAGGAAACTGCGCTGACTTAGTAAACGCTCCAAGCAATACCATAAACATGGCAGGATAAAACAATGCATGATCTGTGTACTGTGCAATAACAGCAATAGTTTCTCGAATACTAAAAGTGCCAGTCATAGAATGCAACATTAAAAATCCAGCAAGCATACCCAATCCACCAAATACAGTAATCAATAATGACTTTTGAGCACCATAACGTGAATTTTTGCGGTGGTACCAAAAAGCAATCAAGAGGAAAGAAGAAATACTGGTTAATTCCCAGAAGACATACAATACAACGAGGTTATCAGATAAAACAACGCCAAGCATTGCCCCCATAAAAAGTAGCAAGTAGGCATAAAAGTGTGGAAAAGAATCAGATGGTGATAAATAGTAGATGGAATAAAGAACAACTAGGCTTCCCATGCCCGTAATGAGCAAAGCCATGATTAAACTGAGGCCATCGAGGTAGGCTGTGAAATTAATACCCATCGATGGAATCCAATTAATTGTTTGAATTAGAATATCATCATTAGAGATAGCAGGAATTTGGAAAACCAATATAACAAATAACACAAGCGGGACAAGCAGTATAGGCCAGCCGAGATGAATGGATCCCATTCGATTATGTATAAGTGGAATCAAAGCAGCAACGATAAAAGGAATTAAAATGGCTAAAATCAAAAGATACACAGCAAAACCTCCTGTTATAGACTAGATAAGCTATTATGGCTGTATAAGTCACTGAACGTGTATATAATGAGGGGAAGAGTTTCGTCTCTCTCTTAGTCGATTGAGGATCATAAAGCAATCAAACTAAATTATACAGGAAATCAACCGACTTTTCATTTGTCACGCAAGTATCAAGCAAAAGCTAAGAAATTTAATCTAGACAGGAAAGTGGATTAGAGTCTGAAACTCTTGATTTTCTTTAGTGGAAGAAGTATAATTTCATAGTTTTGAATATCAGGGTATGAATGATATTCTCAGGGGGGTGAACATAAATGAAAAAGATCAGAGGACGTATGGATGAGAGCATTTTGGTATGTGTTTTTTACGGACCGAATGGTGAACGCTTGATCAATCGAGGAAATAAATTGGCTGCTATGCTGGATTGTCCATTGTATATTCTAACAGTAGATGCGAAGTCAGTTGATGAATTTGATGCAGACAAAGCTTCTTATATGCAACGGTGGAGAGAGCTTGCTGAAGAGTACGGAGCTGAAGAGTTTATTGTTCGTGATAATGAAAAACGCCCCTCTGCAAAAGTTATCGCAGACGTGGCGCATGATCACAATGTAACTCAAATTATTATTGGTCAAACAGCGAAAAGCAGATGGGAAGAAATTACAAAAGGTTCGTTCTTAAATATGCTACTTCGCGAAATTCCATTTGTGGACCTACACGTCGTTTCAGTGGCGCGCACAGTTAAAGGCGTCGAAGGTGACGAATTTGAAAAAGGCGTGCGTTGTTACTTAGTGAAAGATGGAGACAGCTATAAAGTCAATTTTACGCAATCAAGAAACTGTCAGCTTGAAGGGATTTTCTTTAAAGAAATTGGAACCGATTTTGATAATGGAATCTTTAAGTTCATGCATGACAATAAAATATACCAAGTTGAAGTGACAGAGGATCGAATTGACTTACCTGAAGTTATTGATAAGTGTTTAGATAAAGAACTAGTGAAAAACAAATAAATGTCATAAGAGGCTGCTCTGTTACTAGAGCGGTCTTTTATTTGTTCATGAAAGGAAGTAAGCATTGTGAAAAAAACCAAAAGGTTAGAACCACTCATCCCGAAGGATTTAGAAACACGTTCTTTTGTCGAGGCATTAGACGATCAATACATAAGCAATTGTCGAATTACACAAGAAACTATAGATTTTAGTACAGAAGAAGCTCTTCATGTTGACCGCGTAGTGTTTGAGAATGTTAACTTTCTTGAAATTAGTTGGCCGCGTTCAGAATTTGTGGATGTACTCTTTTTGAATTGTGATTTATCGAATATCGATTTGAGTCGTGCGGTTTTTCATCGTACGGAATTTCGTAACTCCAAATTAATGGGAGCTAATTTTGCTGAAGCAGGAATTCGCCATACACTTTTTGATGAGTGTATCTTGAATTATGCGACATTCGGTTTCTCTTTATGCAACACTGTGACTTTTGTTTCTTCTTCTATGCGGTTTGCTGACTTTTATGAGATGGAACTCAAAGCTAGTAATTTTCGTACGTGCGATATGAACGACATCAATTTTACGCAAACAAGTCTACAAGGCATTGACTTAAGCTCGAATACATTCGAAAGCATCCAAGTGTCGATTGACAAGCTTCAAGGATGCACAGTGTCGTCTGATCAAGCGATTGCGTTTGCCCGTCAAATGGGCATGATTGTAGAAAGTTAGAAGTGTTTTTCAGAAAGAATCGAAAAAACACCCGACGGTAAAAACTGTCGGGTGTTTTTTGAGGTTACACGGTTGCTTCCGCTTTTCTGTGTCCAGACTCCAGCGCCTAGCTCTTCGGGACATAAGTCAACCCAGCTGCGTGGCAAAGAACGCCACACTGCTGGTCTGTCTTATGCCTGTCAGAGCTGACCAGGCGCTTCCGCTTTTCTGTGTCCAGACTCCAGCGCCTAGCTCTTCGGGACATAAGTCAACCCAGCTGCATGGCAAAGAACGCCGCTTCACCAGAGTGTCTTATGCCCGTCGAATCTCCACGGCTGCTTCCGCTTTTCTAGAGATCAACGGACGCCTTTCATAAACCCTTGGATACGTGGTGCGAAGATGAATAACAAAATACTTAGAACGATTGAAGTTCCTCCGATGATACCGAAGTACATCATTTCGTTTTCGACTGTATAGAATTTAACTAATTGCGCATTGATGGCTTGAGCTGCTGCGTTGGATAGGAACCACAGGCTCATTGTTTGAGCTGAGAAAGCGGCAGGTGCCAATTTCGTAGTTGCTGATAATCCAACTGGTGACAAGCACAGTTCACCTAATACAACGATAAAGTAACTAAGTACTAGCCAAAGTGGATTGACCAGTGCTGTTGGTCCACCAAAGTAAACGGGTAACAGAATAACTAAGAAAGACAATCCGGCAAATAATAACCCAAGCGAGAATTTTTTCGGAATTGACGGTTGCTTGGTTCCAAGCTTAACCCATAACCATGCAAATACTGGAGCTAACGTGATGATGAATAATGGGTTTAACGATTGGAACCAAGCAGGAGAAATCGTAATGCCTGCAAATTCAAGGTTTGTTCGTTTATCTGCGTATGCGGCAAGAATTGTCGAACCTTGTTCTTGGATAGCCCAAAACATGACTGATGCAATGAACAATGGAATATATGCTAATAAATGTGAACGTTCTACTTCTGTTGTTTTCTTACTGCGGTACATAACAGTGAAATAAGCGATTGGAATCAGGATACCAAAAATACCAACGATCGCGACAAAACTATCAAAAGTGAGCAACCCTGTTGGAATTCCGATAGCTACGGCTGCTGCAATGATTAATGTACTAATACCGAAGATAAGAATCGTTTTCTTGCGTTCTGAAGGCAATAACGGGTTGGGCACAATTGTTCCAGCCAATCCGAGATTTTTCTTTTTCGTTAGAACAAAAATAACTAAACCAATAAACATCCCGACAGCTGCAATACTAAATCCTAAGTGGAAACTGATTCTCATTCCAACCGTACCAACGATTAATGGGGCAAGGAAACCACCCATGTTGATACCCATGTAGAAAATACTGAATCCTGCATCGCGACGATCATCGTTGTCTGCGTAAATTTCGCCTACAACACTCGATACGTTTGGTTTTAATAAACCGGTACCAAGAACAATTAGAACCATTGAAACAAAGAATAAAGCTAAGTTACCAGGTATTGCTAAGGCGATGTGCCCGAGCATGATAAGAATTCCGCCGTAAAAGACTGCTTTTGACGTCCCAAATATCCTATCCGCTAACCAGCCACCAATAATTCCGGACATATAAACAAGTGATCCGTATATGGACATGATGGACAAGGCAGTTGTTTGATCAAGACCAAGACCGCCGTCCGAAATTTCGTAGTACATATAGAAAACTAGAATGGCTCGCATTCCATAATAAGAAAAACGTTCCCAGAATTCTGTAAAGAATAAAGTGAAAAGTCCTTTTGGATTACCAAAAAAGCCTTTTTGAGGAACACTGTCGACTACTTGTTGCCGAGTATACTTTTCAGACATAACTCTAACCTCCATTTGTTTATTCTAACATAATACTTTTTTTAATTGAAAAAATCAAAATTATTTTTTGTATCCCTTATAAATAGTGTTCTAATAGGGTTTTGAACTTGTTCATTAATAAAGATTGTTTTTTTAAAATAGTTATTAAATTCAGATGATTGGAAATAAAGTAGTGGAAAGATTGAGTAGAGGTCGAAGGTTTTTCTTCGAAATACACATGGAAATGTCTAGTCTGGTTAACTTACTTGTTGCTATATTAGAAAAAATGCAAGATTTAGGTTCTAAGAGTCTTATAGAATCTTTTTGTTTTGAATTTTCAATTCAATAGGAAGAATAGTAATTTCTATTTCTTTATAAATTAGAATTACCTGTTATTTCAAATAAATAACCCTTTTTCGTTTCAGTTAAACAAATATACCCACTAAAAATCCATAATTATCAAATAATAGATGGAGTTCACTTTTTATTCACATTTACTTTAAAAAATAGCCAAAAATAATTGTGAAAAGATTCAAGGTACAGTATATTTAAAATAGTTAGAATTTTATTCAGGGAGCAGGAATGTAAATGAAACAGTTAAGCAAACGAATCAAGGACTTAAGAGAAGCTAAAGGACTATCTACGGAAGAGTTGGCAGAGAAAATTGGCTTTGCAAAAAGTACGGTTTGGGCTTACGAAAGTGGGAAGAAACAAGTTTCTGTAGTGCATCTCGAAAGACTTGCCGATTATTTTGAAATCTCAGTTGATAGTTTGTTGGATCGTGACGAACGAACAATTAATGTAGATCTTCAAAACACGAGTTTCTTAAACGACTATAATTTAATGTTGGATGATCAGCCGCTAAATCAAAACGAACTTGCTGAAGCAGCATCATTCATACAAGTTAAACGCCGTATGGGTAGCTATGGAACAGCGACTTCCTAATTGCCAATCAGCCAATATAAATGCCCATTCCTGAAAAGGAGTGGGCATTTTTCTATAAGTACAATCAAGCTGACAATGAGTCGGGAAAATTCAATGCTCAGCTAAGTTCAGTTTATTTTACATTACAATGGGAAAACATAAGTTATAGAAAAAACAGAAATCAGGAGGCTGAATTTAATGAGTAAAACGATATTTATTACAGGAGCAGGGAGCGGATTGGCAAAAGGAACGGCATTTGGTCTGGCAGAACAAGGACACCAGGTCATTGCGACTGTAGAGACAGCTCCTCAAGTGACAGCAATGCGCGAGGAAGCTGCAGCAAAAGGGGTAGATATAGATGTTTTCAAAATGGACATAAAAAATCCTCAAGATTTAGCGCAAATGCTTGAATACGATTTTGATATTTTTGTTGCCAACGCTGCTGTAAACGAAGGTGGACCGCTTGCGGAAGTGCCGATGTCGAATTTCAGAGAATTATTTGAAGTCAATGTCTTTAGTACCTTAGAGACTGCACAAATTGCTGCACGTAAGTTTGTAGCTAAAGGAAAAGGGAAAATTGTTTTCATGTCTTCAATGGCTGGGATCATGGCGACGCCATACGTCGGTCCTTATACAGCGACAAAGCACACAATCGAAGCGATTGCAGCAACGATGCAGCAGGAACTTGAAAATTTTGGCGTGCAGGTGGCCACTATCAATCCAGGTGCTTTTGCGACTGGATTCAATGACCGTAGCGCAGAATCGAAATGGAAATGGTACGATGAAGCTATTCATTTCACACAAAAAGAAGACATGGAAAAGGCGGATAAAGCTCTAGAAAATCAATACGATCCTGCAGAAATGATTGCGAAGATGGTAGAGATTATTCCGCTTGATACACATAAATTTCGAACAGCCTTTCCTGCCGAAACTGAAAAACAAATGAAAGAAGAAGAAGCAAAGCGGTGGAACATGAAAATTTAATGTGGATAAAGCGACGTCTTGAAAACAGTCGTATATTGCAAAGAAGATAAAAAACCTTTACGGTTTTTAAAAAATGAGAAAAAAGAATTGTCCTAAAAGCATTTGCTTAAAGGACAATTTTTTATGTTGATAATAAATCTCTTCTTGAGATTCCATTACGGAAAAAGACGTAAAAATATGGTAAGCTAACTCATACGATACGAGTATTGGGAGTGTTTGATTTTGTTAGAAAGCGCAAAGAAATTACTGAAGTCTCATTTTGGTTACGAGTCGTTTCGAGTTGGTCAAGAGCAAGCTATCACCCAAGTGTTTGAAGGCAATAATTCGATTTGTGTCATGCCGACAGGCGGAGGCAAGTCGATGTGCTACCAAATTCCAGCGCTTGTTATGGAAGGAACCACAATTGTTGTGTCACCTTTGATTTCATTGATGAAAGACCAAGTAGATGCACTTTTAGCAGCGGGTATTCCAGCTGCTTATATAAACAGTTCTCTTGATTTTGACGAAGTTCGGGAAACCTTAATGGAAGTCCAACGCGGAGCAATTAAATTGCTTTACATTGCACCAGAGCGATTGGATTCGGAAATGTTCCTTAATGAATTGCAAGGTGTTCACGTTCCGTTAATTGCAGTTGATGAAGCTCATTGTATTTCGCAATGGGGTCATGATTTCCGTCCGAGCTATCGATTAATTAGTCGCATGACGGAATTATTCCCAAATAATCCAACTGTTTTAGCTTTAACAGCTACTGCGACCCCTCAAGTACGCGAGGATATATGCCGAATTTTAAATATTGAAGAACAACATACAATTATGACCGGATTTGAGCGACCAAACTTAACGTTTTCAGTTGTGCGCGGTCAAGATCGTGAACGCTTTGTGAAAGAATACGTGGCGAAAAACGATAATGAGGCAGGTATCATTTATGCAGCTACGCGCAAAACCGTAGATTCGGTATATGAAATGCTAGTTAAAAAAGGGATTAAAGCAGCTAGATATCATGCTGGTATGCCTGACTATGAAAGAAAGATTGGTCAAGAACGTTTTTTAAATGATGAAGTGACAGTTATGGTTGCGACTAATGCATTTGGTATGGGAATTGATAAATCCAATATCCGCTTTGTTATTCATTATCAGCTACCGAAAAATATGGAAAGTTACTATCAAGAAGCAGGACGTGCTGGGCGAGACGGTTTGCCAAGTGAGTGTATTGTTTTGTATGCCTCACAGGATGTTCAAACACAGCGTTTTTTAATCGATCAAGCTCAAGACCCGAGTCGAATTCCAGGAGAGCTCGTGAAATTGCAAGGGATGGTTGATTACTGCCATACGGAAAGTTGTTTGCAGCAGTTTATCATTCATTACTTTGGAGATAGCACGGCCGGCCCGTGTGGACATTGTGGAAATTGTATAGACGATCGTGAAAGTTTAGATGTTACGAAAGATGTTCAAATGGTATTGTCATGTGTAATTCGTATGGGACAGAAATTTGGAAAAGTTATGATAGCCCAAGTGTTAACGGGATCGCGCAATAAAAAAGTATTGGATTTTGGCTTTGATAAACTATCTACGTATGGGATCTTAAAGCATCAAAATGCTAAAGAAGTTTCAAATTTAATTGAATTTATGATTTCGCAAGAATTATTGGCTGTTGAACAAGGTTCGTTCCCAACAATTTATGTGCCTGACGGGGGTAGAGATGTCTTGCTTGGCAAACGTTTAGTGATGCGAAAAGGGGCTGTAGTGACAAAGCGCATTGCTTCAAATGATCCTCTATTTGAAGAGTTAAGAGTTGTTCGGAAAAAACTAGCTGATGAAGCTGGAGTTCCACCTTTCGTCATTTTTTCAGATAAGTCGTTACAAGACATGGTTACAAGAAGGCCACAAAATGATCATGAATTTCTTGAGGTCAATGGAGTCGGTGCGAACAAACTTGAAAAGTATGGTGAAGCTTTTTTACAAGCCATTCATTCTTTTGATGCCGTAAACAACTGAATAAATTGTCTTGGAAAAAACCTCGTATAACGGGGTTTTTTGTTTGTCCAACATAAATATACATGCCTATCAAGGATGAAAAAGTAGCAGTAATCGGTTTAAGGCATGCTGAATTCATAGCGCAGCTTGTAATGCGATTGTTTGGCGATGTTACCTCAACTAAAAGCTATAGACCGGTAAGGTATACCGGTTCTTTACAGTTTTTGTGGAGTTGAAAATGTTTGAAAGTAAGCGATTTAGTCAATACTTTATATACGGTGATTTATAAAACTATGTAGAGGAGAGGTTCGAATGGCTAGAAATTCTTCAGGTAGTATGTTTGGTAAATTAGTATTGATTGGTCTCGGTGCAGTAATTGGTGCAGCAATGACGCAACAAAAAACACAAACAAGCGGAACTTCACAAAAGAACAAAGATGATATGAAAGCGAATATTAAAAAAGGACTCGATCGCTTAAACGAACAGTCTGGTGGGATGGTCGATAAAGTAAAACCAACTGTCAATAAAGCGGTAGAAAAAGTGAAAACAGCGATTGACGCACAGCAAGATATGATGAACAAAGAAAAAGACACATTGGATAAAGCCAATAAAAGTTTCCAGGATGATTCGGGTGAAAAGACCGATAAAAATAGCGGTCTAACTACAGAAAAATCCAAAACAAGTTCAGATAGCAATGTTTCTCCTGATACAGACAAGCCAACAGGAGGAGTTTTTGGAGGAACAACCGAATACACAGAATCGCTGAAAAAAGATGTATCAAAAGACTCGTCAAAAAGCAGCGATTCTACTTTCAGTGGAACAAGTTCTTCCGACAATTCTTCTACTAATGACGCTAAGCGTTTCGGAGGAAGTTCCGAATATACAGATTCACTAAATAAAGACCTGTCAAATGAAAAAAATAAAGAAGATGACTCGTCTTCAAACGATTCCGCATTCAAAAAATAAGGTTGTTGTACTAGCAACAGGAAAAGCTATACGCGTTTGCAAAAACGGCATAGCTTTTTTTGCTTTTATCAGGATTTTCTACTAGTAGTGAGATTATCTATTTGTTTACGTTTTATCCAACTGAGGTTTTTTGATATGAAAGTGTAGGTTTGCTTGTTGGATTATTGATCACGTTTTTTAGTCAACTAGATATAACTTAATAATCGTTTAACTGCAGAATTTTCTAATCCGTGCAATAATAGAAGAACCTGAAATTTTTGAACGGAGATGGAGAATCATTATGAGTAAAAAAAAATTTAGTGAATACAACATTAGTGAACAAATTGTAAAAGCACTTGAAGGACTTGGCTATACAGAACCAACAGAAGTGCAAGAAAAAGTCATTCCTGTTGCATTGTCAAAGACTGACTTAACAGTAAAGTCTCAAACAGGCAGTGGGAAAACAGCTGCATTTGGTATTCCGATTTGTGAGTTAGTTGATTGGGAAGAAAATAAACCACAAGCATTAATTTTGACGCCAACTCGTGAACTAGCAGATCAAGTAAAAGAAGATGTGACAAATATTGGCCGTTTTAAACGCATCAAAGCAGCTGCTGTCTACGGCAAACAACCTTTTGCTTATCAACAAGCTGAACTCAAACAGAAATGCCACGTCGTTGTAGGAACTCCGGGACGCGTACTCGATCATATTGAACGCGGTACTTTGAATCTAGAGCGCATTGAATATTTAGTTCTTGATGAAGCAGACGAAATGTTGAATATGGGATTTGTTGAACAAGTAGAAGCGATCATCAACAAACTACCAAAGCAACGTACAACAATGTTATTTTCGGCTACGTTGCCCGAAAATGTAGAGAAATTACAGAAAAAATACATGATTGATCCTCAACATATTGAAATTGCTTCTACAGATACGTTGACAGATCAAATTGATCATTCGTTATTTGTTGTGGCAGAGCAGAAAAAGTTCGCCTTGCTGCGTGATGTAACAATTGTTGAAAATCCAGATAGTTGCATTATTTTTTGCCGAACAAAAGACAATGTTGATTTTGTCATGGAACAATTAGAAAAGCATTATTACACATGTGATAAGTTGCATGGCGGTATGTTACAAGAAGACCGTACTGCTGTTATGAATGATTTCAAACGTGGAGAGTTCCGTTACTTAGTCGCAACGGACGTTGCAGCTCGTGGAATTGACATCGACAACATCACACATGTCATCAACTATGATTTACCGATGGAAAAAGAAAGCTATGTCCACCGTTCAGGACGTACGGGACGCGCTGGCAAAACAGGAAAAGCGATTTCGTTTGTAACGCCAAACGAAGATAAGTTCTTAGCTGAAATCGAAGCGTATATTGGATTTGAAATTCCACGTAGAACAGCTCCTCTAGCAACTGCTGTTGATGCAGCGATGCTTGATTTCACAGAAAAACTCGAAAGCCGCCCGAAACTAAAGAAAAACAAAAACGAACAAGTCAATAAAGATATTTTAAAACTGTACTTTAATGGTGGGAAGAAAAAGAAATTGCGTGCATTTGATTTTGTAGGAACTTTAACGAGTATTCCAGGAGTAACAGCTGAAGACATTGGCATCATTAAAATTCAAGACACGGTTACTTATATTGATATTTTAAATGGTAAAGGTCCGATGGTCTTGAAAGCGATGAAAGATAAGACGATAAAAGGCAAAACATTAAAAGTGCATAAAGCAAATAAATAAAATGATGAACGCGAGCTAATTAAAGCTCGTGTTTTTTTATTTCCTTGGAAATAAAAAGTGAGTGTATCATATGAAATAGGTTTAAAGACTTGTATAAACCCATTATTTAGGTTATAAATCAGGTCTACCCAATACTATTGTCACAAAAAGAAACGGTATTGTAATGAAATATGTCCTTTATTGTTACATGGCTGTAATATTAACGTGCTATTTTAATTGTACTTAGAAAACTAAAGGGGATAGCGGATTGAAAAAACTATTGATGGTATTAAGTTTTGCATTGGTTTTATTCCTAGGCACTTCAATTGAAAGTTCGGCAGCGTCAAATATATACACAGTAAAAAGTGGGGACACATTATATAAGATTTCAAAATCGCAAAAAGTATCGGTTAGTAACTTGAAAATTTGGAACGGCTTAAAGTCAGATCTGATTTATCCAAAACAAAAACTTAAATTGAACAAAACAAAAGCAAAAACGGTAGCTAAAAAAACACCTTCTCGTTCTACGAGCGGATCAGTAGCTAAAGAGTTCACAGTTAGTTCGACTGCTTATACAGCATACTGCAAAGGTTGTTCAGGCATTACCAGAACTGGTCTTAACTTAAAGAAAAATCCAGGACTTAAAGTTATTGCGGTAGACCCGAAAGTAATTCCATTAGGCACGAAAGTTCATGTTGAAGGTTATGGTTATGCAGTCGCAGGAGATACAGGTGGAGCTATTAAAGGGAAAAAAATTGATGTATTTATTCCAACACAAAGCAAAGCGCTTAAGTGGGGACGAAAAAACGTCAAAATAAAAATTTTGAAATAAGCAAAATTCGGCTCATGATAATGAGCCGAATTTTTTTATGGAGTTAAATCGTAGTCGACAAGACAGCTTTTAGAAGAGTGTTTCAAACTAAGTAGGGTATCCAATAGAGACGGTAAGTGATGAATGCATTCTCTAATTATTGGTAAAGTACGAGATGCTGAAATAGCCCAAGCTGTAAGATGGAAAGTTCGGAAAATGGTAAATTCAAATAAATAGTGTTTTTTAAAAATAAACGGTATAATATTTGTATAATTAATGTAGAGTTTTTAGGGAGATATGGAATGGAGGCATCTTGTATGTCAGAGAGAATGATTGTGATAGGAGCAGGTCCCGGTGGTTTGGCTTCAGCTATGCTATTGGCAAGCAAAGGTTATAAAGTAGATGTCTATGAGAAACAACCATGGGTAGGAGGTCGTAACGCGGAGCTCCGTCTTGGTGAATTTACGTTTGATACAGGCCCCACTTTTTTAAGTATGCTGCATTTAGTAGAAGAGCTTTTTGAAGTAACGGGTCGCAACTTGAAAGATTACATGAATGCGATTGAATTAGACCCAATGTATGAATTGATTTTTGAAGAAGAAAAATTAATCATGACTCGAAACAATCAAGAAATGAAAAAACAAATTAATGAAAAGTTCGAAGGCGACGGAGATGGCTATGAACGTTTCATGAAAGAAACGGGCAAAAAATTAGAAGCGTTATCGCCAATTTTGCAATCAAAAATGGACAGTTATTTTGGAATGGTTCACCCAAAAGTCTTAAAAGCTTTGCCGCAACTTGAAGTTAATAAAACCTTATACGATGTGCTGTCTCGTTATTTTAAAGATGAACGATTAAAAATGGCTTTTGCTTTTCAATCGAAATATTTAGGGATGTCTCCGTGGGAATGTCCAGGTGCTTTTTCTATTCTTTCGTATATGGAACATGCATACGGTATTTACCACCCAATTGGTGGAGTAAATCAATTGTCACAAGCAATGGCAAAAGTAGTCGAAGAGCTGGGCGGTAAAATCCATACAAGCACGGGAGTTAAAAAATTATGGATTGAAAATCGCAAAGTTAAAGGAGTAGATCTTGAAAACGGACAACGTGAAGAAGCAGACGAAGTGATTATTAACGGAGACTTTGCTCATGCTATGAATAATTTAGTTGAACCGGGAATCTTGAAAAAGTATACACCTGAGAAATTAGCGAAGAAAAAATATTCTTGTTCGACCTTTATGTTGTACTTGGGTCTTGATAAAAAATACGATCTTTCACATCATACAATTATCTTTTCAAAAGATTATAAGAAAAACGTTGAAGAAATGACAAAATCGCTCATTCTTTCGGCAGATCCTTCTATTTATGTACAAAATGCCAGTGTTACCGATCCCACATTGGCACCAGAAGGAAAATCAGCACTTTATATTCTAGCACCAGTACCTAATAATTTTAGTGATATCGGCTGGGAAAATGAACAAGCAGCATTCCGTGAATTGGTGTTGGATACTATTGAAGAAAAATCAGAATTTAAAAACTTACGTGACCATATTGAAGTTGAAAAAATGTTAACGCCAATGGGATGGCAAGAAGATTACTCTGTATATCAAGGAGCCACTTTTAACTTAGGGCACCAATTAACTCAAATGATGGTCTTTCGCCCTCATAATAAGTTTGAAGAGTTAGAGAATTGCTGGTTGGTCGGTGGCGGTACTCATCCAGGCAGTGGGTTGCCAACAATTCTAGAATCTGCACGCATTACCGCAAACGGAATTCTTGAACAGCATGGGAAAGAAGGAATTCCTATTTTGCCTCTTCCCGCATTGGAGGGATTTGCATGAAAGTCGCGATGATTGGTGGCGGCGTTGGTGGCATGATGGGTGCTTTATATTTAACGAATATGGGATTTGACGTCACTATCTTTGAAAAAGAAGAAAAACTTGGCGGTCGCTTAACTTTTGTGGAGCGAGACGGTTTTAAAATTGACCAAGGTCCTACTATCGTATTATTGCCCGAAATGTTTCAAGATCTTCTTCAGCAAGCAGGGATTCCAGAAGAGGATACCGAATTGTTATTATGCGACCCTCTTTATTCTATTCGTTTTCCGGATGGGACTGTCTACACAAAATACCCAGATATTAACCGTCAATTAGAGGAAATTGAAAACGTCTTTCCAGCCGAAAAAGAAGGTTTTTTACGGTTTATTTCAGAAGGACGCGAGCGTTTTAAAATCGGTAAATCTTCATTTTTAGAGCATTCATTCGTAAATAAAGCCGATTTTTTTACAGCTAGCAATATCAAAAAACTATTAAAATTAAAGCCTCAGCAATCTGTTCATAAACTGATGTCAAATTATTTTCGTGATGAAAAGTTGCAACTAGCTTATTCTCTGCAGTCCTTGTATATCGGTGGAGATCCTTTCCGTGCACCTGCGATGTATGCACTTGTTCCTTTTAGTGAACACGAACACGGGGTATACTACTTAAAAGGCGGATATGGAAGTCTCATTCCTGTGCTTGAAAAAGAGCTTCGGTCACGACCTAACTTAACTATCAAAACAAATCGTCCGGTTAAACAAATTGTGACAGAAAATCAAAAAGCTAAAGGAATCGAAACCTCAGAAGGCTTTGAAGCGTTTGATGCGGTTGTTTATAATGGTGATTTCCCTGGCATTGAAAAAGTATTGCCTGAGCAAAAAAAGAAGAAATATACGGCTTCTTCAGGATGTGTCTTATTGTATTTTGGTTTAAATAAAGTATTTGAAGAAGGAAATGTCCATCAATTTTTCATTGGCGACAGTTACGAAAATCATATGGATGATGTATTTGTGAAAAAGCAAAAAACAGAAAATCCTGCGATTTACACGTTCCATCCGTCGAAGATAGATGATTCACTAGCGCCAGAAGGCAAAGGTGTTCTATATGTATTGGTTCCAGTTCCTTCCGGGACAGATATCGATTGGGCGAATGACCAGGCCTGGATTGATAGAATTATTGATCGTATAGAAGATTTAGCATTCCCAGAATTTCGTGAAGCAGTTGAATGGATGGAAGTTCGTACGCCTTCAGAAGCAGAAGCTTTCGGTTTATTTAAAGGAGGCAGTTTTGGAATTGGGCCAACTTTATTCCAATCAGGTGTTTTCCGTCCTCAAGTTAAACCATTTAAAACAGACAATTTGTATGCAGTTGGCGCTTCAGTTCATCCGGGAGGAGGCATTCCGATTGTGATGCAAGGCGCTAAGCTACTGGCAGAACAAATCCAAGGCGATTTTGCAAATGAAAGGAGCAATGCATGATGAACTTAAAAGATGCTTATACCTCCTGTGAAAAAGTCATCGCTACGCATTCAAAAAGCTTTTATAAAGCCTTCTCTTTGTTGCCGAAGGAAAAACGAAAAGCTGTTTGGGCTATTTATGCTTTCTGCCGAACAGTAGACGATATCGTAGATGAAGGATCGAATTCAAAAGAAGAGCTTGAACAATTTAAAAAAGACTTCCAAGAATTTTTGACAGGCATCTACGACTCTAGAAATTCGATGTGGGTCGCATTGGCAGACGTTTTTGAAAATTATGAAATGGACGTTGAAGCATTTTCTGGTTTGATTACAGGACAGGAAATGGATTTGACGATTAATCGCTATCAGACCATGGACGAGTTGCTGAACTATAGCTATTATGTAGCAAGCACAGTCGGTCTTATGCTTTTACCAGTTTTAGCTCCAGGCAAAACTGGCATTCTAAAAGAAGCTGCGATTTCGCTTGGCTATGCAATGCAAATTACTAATATTCTACGAGACATTGGTGAAGACTTGGAAATGGGCAGAATTTATTTGCCGGAAGAAATTATGGAGAAATACGAATTACGTGAAGATGAATTGCGTGCGGGCATCGTCAGTCCTCAATTTATTGCAGTGTGGGAAGAATTGGCAGAAAAAGCCGAGTTTCACTACAAAAAAGCATTTGAAACAATTAATGAGTACCCAATCTCTTCGCGCGTACCCGTCAAAGGAGCAGCACTTGTTTACCGCGAGATTTTAATAACGATTCGATCAAAAGAATACAATGTGTTTCGCGAAAAACATTACGTCCCAGACGAATCCAAACAAGCAATACTCGCTTGTTTGTAATTCGAAAAGCGAAAGTGCCTGTTTAGCTCTGACTTATGACCCGAAGAGAAGAGCTAGGCACTTGCAACTGGACAAAAGAAAAGCGTAGGCAGCCAATAGTAGATGCTATCCTAAGTGCGCAACTTCCTGTCGCAACGGATAGCTGACCCGCATCCTGCGGGCCCTTGACGGGCATAAGACGATCTGGCGAAGCGGCGCTCTTTGCCGCATAGTCAGAGTGGCTTATGACCCTAGAATCTGGCTGCCAAAGCCTGGACAAGAAAGAAAAGTGAAAGTGCCTGTTTAGCTCTGACAGGCATAAGCTAAAAAACACCTCCATCAAAGTGATGGAGGTGTTTTTTTAGCTTGCTCAATAATTTTTTTCGAGACATTCATTCCACTCAAAACCACCATGGGCGAACCACCACCTGGATGAGTGCTACCCCCAACGAAATAAAGATTTTGAATATCACGGCTTGCGTTTGGTGGACGCAAAAAAGCATCTTTTCGTCGATTGGATGACGGACCGTACAAAGCGCCTCGAAAAGAACCGAATTTCTCACGAATAAAAGCAGGTGTGAACACTCTTTCCTCGGCTAAGTGGCTGCGAATATCAACACCATAGCTTAATAAGAAATCATAAATACGTTCCTTATAAGACTCTGGATCAATTTGGAGATGTCCTTCTTTGGTCAATGCTGGTGCATTGACCAAAATAAACAGATTGTCCCCATCTGGTGAGATGCTGGGGTCTGTGTGAGATGAATTGCTAATATAGACAGTTGGCTCATCGCTGTATACGGAAGCGTCAAACAAATCGTTAAATTCTTTCTTGTAATCTGATGAAAAAAAGACATTATGATGTTTCAACATATCCAGTTTTTGGGTTAAGCCAACAGTAATCACAAAAGCAGATATCGATGGTTCAAAAGCCGCTATTTTCTTATCGGATAAAGAAGGACGTGCTTTTTCTGCGACCAAATTTGGAAAAGCTGATAATAGATCTCCGTTTAAAATAACCTTATCAGCTGTAATACGTGTCCCGTCTTCAAGATCAATACCGACAGCTTTTCCTTTTTCTACAATGATTTTAGAAACTGCTGTATTCGTATGCAATTGAGCACCTGCATTTCTTGCAACCTTTGCAAAAGCTTCAGCAATTCGAGTATTCCCACCTTTTGTGTAGAAAACGCCTTCGACTAATTCCAAATAGGCAATCATTGAGAACGTAGCAGGTGCTTGGTAAGGAGAAGAGCCGATATACGTTGCATACCGGTCAAATGCTTGAACTAAAAAAGGATTTGTGAAATATCGCTGAAAAAAATGATGCATGGATTCTAATGGACGCACTTGAAAAACGGCAAAGCCAAGAGACGGTGACAAGTAATCGCGCCAAGATTGGAAAGTCACAGGGAAAAAAAACCGTTCTGATAATTTATACAACCGACTAATTTCTTTTATGAAAGTAGGGTAGTTATCTGCAGCTGGAGCATCGATCGTTTGAAGTTGCGAAATCATTTGTTGTTGATTGCTCGTAAAGTCGAAAACACTGCCATCTGGAAAGTGATTACGCGTATGAGCTTGTAACGGAATAAAGTCTAAATAATCTTCAGGGTTTTCACCGGTTTGTGAAATAACTGTAGTGAAAACTTCTGGCATCGTAATGGTGTTTGGGCCAAAGTCAAAATGATAATTTCCCAGTTTAACGGGCATCAGTTTTCCGCCGAGGTGATCATTTTTTTCAAAAAGCTCTACATCGAATCCTGCATGGGCTAGCGTTACGGCAGAGGCAAGTCCACCTAGCCCGCCACCAATGATAACAATTTTTTTCATGAATAATGCCTTCCTTTCCATGAATAAGCTTGTTTTTTAAAAGACTTGCGCATTGATTGAATCAGTACCGCGAGCATTGCGAGAGCTTGCAACGGAATGAGAAATGATAAATACCAACGTTGATTGGTAACCATGTCAATATACCAGCGCTGAGCAATTGTTAATGCATATGGGAGTATCCAACTATACATTCCGGTGAATATCCCGTAGATAGCTAAAAAAGGCGGAAGGACATAAAAGACAGTGTAAAAAACGATTAGCATGATTGCCATGAAAGGTGAGCGACCGATACCGGCGTAACTATTTTTCAAAAATCCTTCCCATACTTCGGCATTGGTATCGTACATTCGGCATTTTACCGAGCTTGTGATATTTGCCAAAATCACTTTAAAGCCATGTTCTTTTACTTTTCGAGCAATATGAACATCTTCTACCAATGAGTTGTAGACAATGGCGTGACCACCCATTTTTCGGTAACTCGTTGCTTCGAACAACATCCACATCCCATTGGCCGCTGTAGCTGCTTTGAATTTTGTGTAATTAGCCAAAAAAAGTGGCAAATGAAACAAAATTACAAAATGTAGCATGGGGACAAGCAGTTTGCTGAGAAAAGGCGACACATCAAAAGCAGGAAATCCTGTTAGTAGCTGTGCACGTTTTTGCTGAAGCAATGAAAGTGATTGTTCGATTGCTTTTGGTCGGAAACGAACGTCAGCGTCCACAAACAATAGGAAATCTCCTGAAGCGACTTGCTGCAATTGGTGACAAGCATGTACTTTTCCAACCCAGCCTTCAGGCAATTCTTTGCCCATGATGATGTTAAAACGACGATCTCCTGCAATTACTCGGTCAAGTGCCTGTTGTGTGCCATCTGTTGATTGGTCATTTAAAATGATAAATTCTGTGTGACGATAAGTCGCATTTTTTAACGATTTTATTAAAGTTGCCACGTTCCGTTCTTCATTTCTCATGGGAACCAAGACAGAAACAAAAGGTTCTTTTTTTAGTTCTGGGTGTTTAGGTAAACAAGGAAGAGACAGGCGATTGATGATAATCCAAACTAAAAAAAACAAATGGATTCCAATATAAATGGCCATAGTTAAGTTCTCCTTTTTCCAAGTGACTGAAACGCTAGACTGTCTTCGCTAATCACAGTCTTTTTTAATGAGTCAAGTTGTTCAGTAGAAAGCTTCTCTAGAAAAGCGGTTTTTTCTTTTCGCGTTAAATGCGCGATTTTATCAGTCGAAATGGCTGCGTGTTGACGAATCCAAAGCTCGGGTTTTTGCTGATGTCCAAAAGAGTAGTAAAAACTGAGCGGAACCACTGGCACATCAGGACAATTTTCCATTAGATAAGCAGCCCCTGCTAGAAAAGCGAGTGGTCTTGTTTCAAGATGAAATTCATCTCCTTGAGGAAAAAGAACAACGGATTTACCTTGTTTCAATAAGTTCTCAGCATATTGCAACGAAAGCACAATGTCTTTAGGTTTTTGGCGATTAACAGAAAAAGCACCAAGATAGCGAAAATAAGAATGTTTTTTCAAGCCTTCTTCGTGCATCATCATATGGATATCGTGACGCCAAACAGTACGGTTTAAATAGAAAAAAACCAAACCATCCCACCACGAACTGTGATTGGCAATAAACAATGCAGGCTTTTTTGGTATCTTTTTTACGCCTTCACCAAGAAGAAGAGAGAAAGAAGAACGAATGAGCGGCGTTAAGTATAGATTAAAACCAGTTTCAAACAAAGCTGATTTTTTAGCTTTAATCATACAGGTCGCCTCTTCCATGCGACAAGAGCGATTAAAGCAGTTAAGCCGGAAGTTAAGCCAGCAGCTAAGAATAACCCACCGATTAAGCCAAGCATGATAAACATTGCAATCATCAACACATACAATAGAAGCATTCGTTTTTCAGGCTGTTCTGCAGTGATTACCATTGATTTCTTTTTCATCGTCAAATCGATGGCGATATGGAGAATAAATGCTACTACAAACCATCCAAAAAAATTAGTCCAAGGAATGTCGTAATAAAGACCGGTATCTTCCCAAATCCAATACTGTTTAATTTGGTAAGCTACTGGATCAATGATTAAATCAATAATCACAGCGCCGATTCCGCCAATTAAGGCATATAGCAAACCGCCATTCGGAACAATCCAACGTGCCACCACATGTGTAGTAGCCATGACCATTAACCACGCAAAACCAATAGCAATAGGGACACCAAATATATTCGGCGCAAACCGCTCTGTGTAATCATAAGAACCGAAAAGAAAATCACTATCTGCACCTGCCCACTCCACGATAAAAGTTGAAAAGAAGATGAAAAATCCTAATATAGAGCCACTGATTGCACCAAAGCGTTTAAGAAAATACAAAAAGCCGAGCGTACCCGCTAAAATTAAAAAGAATGCGTTTGCCCATTCTAGCCAAGACGGTAATAGATCAAATCCTAGTAGTATAATGCCGCATACATACCAGAAAATAAAAAGCTTAAATATCCGATTTTCCCACACAATAACAGCCCCTTAATAAAATGCTTATACAAAGATTATACAGGAGTCGAACAGAAATATGAAAACAAGTAGACCATATAATATAAGATTTGATTTAATATTTGAATTGTAAAAAAGGACATAGTGCCTTAAAAGAGGAGTGTAAGGTTTTAGTTACTTTTTGGAGAGTTCACAAGATTACTCAAGAACCCACTCAAATTGTTGATGTTATGTGCAAGATTAAAAAAACATTGTTTTTTAATTTTATTAATATATGCCGAAAACGCCCTAACAACGGGAACTCAAGCACTTTAAAAAGGTATCTGAGTAAATAATTTTTATTGAATTTTCTGTAAACTCTTGCAGGGTTTCCTGCATAATAGTATACTTAAATAAGTAAATGAGTGTGTTCTTCAAGTGGAGGCGTTAAATATGCAGGATTTACTGCGAAGTGTGTCTAGTTCCTATCGGGAATTTAGTGCAGGCCAGAAAAAGATTGGCGACTTGTTTTTTAAAGAACCTATCTTCTTGGCGTTTTCTTCTGCTCTTGAAGTGGGTAAGCGAGTTCGTGTGAGTGAATCGACAGTTATTCGGTGGACACAAAAACTGGGCTACAAAGGATATGCGGAATTCCAGCAAGTCTTGCAACGAAAGCTAGCAGAAGAACGTTTAGAAAAAGCAGAACAGAAAATTTCAGAGCCAGTTGCTGATCAATCTTTTTTGGAAAATTTGTTGGATGCAGATATTTTAAGTATCGTGAAGCTAAAAAAATCGATAAGCGAAGAAAAACTTCTTCAAGTAGTCGACAAGATTAGTCAAGCAGACCAGATTTATGTAACCGGAAATTTCTTTGATTATGGCATCGCTCACTGGTTCGCCAATTGGTTAAACCTTGTACTAGGTCATGCAGAAACGATGTATCCTTCAACTGGAGAATATTACACACAGCTTTCTAAAATAGAAAGAGGGGATTTGGTAATTGCTTTTGTATTTCCGCGTTATACCACGTCAGCTCTTGATACGTTAAAAAGTGTGAAAGCACAAGGAGCTAAGGTTATTGTCTTAACCGATTCTGAAGAATCTCCAGCTCTTGTTTATGCAGATTATGAGTTAGCAGTATCTGTAAACTCAAACTTGAACATCGATTCCTATACTTCTGTTCATGCTCTTTTGACTTCGATTATGCGATTTGTTTATGTCAAAGAACATGCGAAAGTAAATGAAAACTTGGCAAAAGTAGAGGCAGTCTATAAAGACCGGAATCTTTTTATTTAACAGCACTCGATTTACTGGGAATTTCCGAAACGCCTTAGCGGTTTGGTCAATTATAAACGAAAAGGGGAGAGCAAAATGAAAAAGAAATTATCATTTTTAAGTGTAATTTTTTCTGCAGGAATGCTATTGGCAGCTTGTGGAGGAGATGACTCAACCAGTTCGGAAGAAGGATCGAGCACAGACGGTGGGGACAGTGAGTTGAAGCTATTAGAAGATGGCAAATTCACAACTGCTTCAAGTGGACTTTACAAACCGTTTAACTATGAAGAAGGCGGTAATTTGACGGGCTTTGATATTGAAATTGGAAACGCGATTTCTAAAGAAATGGGCTTGGAACCAAATCCAGTAACAACACCATTTGAAACGATTATTCAAGGATTAACAACAAATCGTTTCGATGCTGTCATAGGATCTATGGCAATTACAGAAGAGCGCGCTAAACAAGTCGCATTTTCTGATCCTTATTATTACTCGGGCGGTGTTATTTTTGTTCGTGAAGGGAATACAGAGATTACTTCGGAAGCTGACCTTGAAGGTGCAACAATTGGAGTAGTTGGACAAAGTACGTATGATACAGCTGCTCAACAATATACAGATGATGAAAATATTCAATACTACAGCAGTGATGTTGTAGCATTGCAAGATTTAACAATAGAAGGTCGTTTAGATGCTGTTATTACAGCCGATGTTGTAGGGTTTGAAGCGCAAAATGCAGGTTTAGAAATCGAAATGATTGGCGAACCTTTATGGATTGAGCAAGCAGCGGTTGCGGTAAGACCGGAAGATGAAGAGTTGCTTAAAGCAGTTAACGAAGCATTAGCTGCCATCATTGAAGATGGCACATATGATGAAATTTCTCAGAAGTGGTTTGGACGAAACCTCCTCGATGTAGATCTTGAAGGAATTGAAATTCTCAACTAAACGAGCTGTGATGAGGAGGAGTGGCGTTTATGCCAGAGATATTGGTAACAGTTTATGATGTATTTATGCGAACATACCCTGGGTTTTTAGAAGCCACTGTCGTTACACTTCAACTGACAGCGATTGGTGTTATTTTAGGTACCGTTATCGGACTTATCATTGCATTGATGAAAATTTCAGGTTCAAAAATTTTACAAGCTATTGCAAACGTTTATATTACAATCATTCGAGGTACGCCATTGATTGTACAAATCATGTTTTTATACTTTGGTATCGTCGAAATTTACACGATGTCGAATTTCTGGGCAGGGGCTATCGCACTCGGCGTCCATAATGGTGCTTATATTGCGGAAATTTTCCGTGGATCAATTCAAGGGATTGATCCTGGGCAACGAGAAGCCAGTATGTCGCTCGGAATGAATCGCAAGCAAACCATGAGCCGTATCGTCTTTCCACAGGCGCTACGTCGCTCAATTCCACCACTTGGTAACCAATTTATTATTACATTAAAAGATTCATCACTTGTTTATATTATCGGGGTCGCAGAAATCTTCTCACTCGGAAATCGAGAAGCTGCGCAATCATATCAGCCATTCGAATCATTTATGGTCGTTGCACTTTACTATCTAGTACTTGTAATGATTTTCACATTCCTATTGCGCTTGTATGAAAATAAACTCGATGTCGATAAAGCCTAAGGAGGGACTAACATGATTATTGGAGAAAACATTCATAAATCCTTTGGTGATCTCGAGGTACTAAAAGGCGTAGACTTGCATGTTAAACCACAAGAAGTTGTCGTACTTGTTGGAGTCAGTGGCTCCGGAAAAAGTACGCTTCTCAGATGCTTTAACTTTCTTGAAATGATTAATGACGGAAAAATCACGATTGATGGTCATGTAGTAAATGCAAAAAAAGACAATTTAACAAAAATTCGCGCCGAAGTCGGAATGGTATTCCAACATTTTAACTTATTCCCTCATAAAACAGTGCTCGAAAATATTATCGAAGCACCCGTTACTGTTAAGAAAATGAAGAAAGAACAGGCTAGAATGTTAGGGACGGAATTGCTAAAAAAAGTAGGTTTGGAAGATAAGGCAGATGTTTATCCAAACAAGCTTTCAGGCGGACAAAAACAACGTGTTGCAATTGCACGTTCACTTGCTATGGAGCCAAAAGTTATGTTGTTTGATGAACCGACCTCAGCACTCGATCCAGAGCTGGTTGGGGAAGTGCTTCAAGTTATGAAACAACTAGCTGAAGAAGGAATGACCATGGTTGTCGTTACACATGAGATGAAGTTTGCAAAAGAAGTAGCAGATCGCATCATTATGATTGACGAAGGAACAATTATTGAGTCGGCCGATCCAAAAACCTTTTTTGAAAATCCACAAAACGAAAGAACAAAACAATTTATTCAATTAGTTGAGTAATCTTGCAATGAGCTGAAAATACTAATTGCATCAAAAAGGAATCGGTTCAATTGAACCGATTCTTTTTTTCTTTTTCTATTTGACGTTTGCTATTGGGTAAAACGGTTAATGTATAGTAAAACGACTAATCGAAGGAGGCATGTGGATGAGAATCGAAGAAATCATGACGACTGATGTCGAAACGTGTAAACCTGAATCGACGCTCCAAGAAGTTGCCTCGAAAATGCGAGAAATCAATGTAGGTTCCATTCCTATTTGCGAAGATAGGCAGCTAGTTGGAATCGTTACAGACCGGGACATCGTAGTTCGTGGTATTGCAGAACAGATTCCGAGCGATGCCCCAATATCAGAAATATTATCCGATG
The DNA here is from genome assembly GCA_038243515.1 of Caryophanales bacterium. Lineage (GTDB taxonomy): Bacteria > Bacillota > Bacilli > Bacillales_A > Planococcaceae > Planococcus. The sequence continues at coordinate 1,821 of JBBSRA010000018.1, read as the reverse complement.
AAGTCATTACCGGAACTGCGAATTTGACAGTAGAAGAAGCTGTTGAATTAATGGCTAATCATAAGATCCATAGACTCCCTATTGTGGTGAATAAGCGAATAATTGGCATCGTTTCTCTAAGTGACTTGACCATAAGCGATATTTCGGCAAACCAAGATATAAAAAATACCATCAACAAAATTTCTGAACTGGAATAGCAGCAGACGGCAAAAAAGCCATTCTGCATAGAATGGCTTGAGCTTGTAGACAAAAGAATATTCATGATAGATAAAGAATGAATATTCATTTTATCGTATTTGGACTAGATCCTGTGCTCCAGGCGGACGCTTTCCGCGGACGAAGCTAGCGTAGCGATGCAGGAGCACCTCTTTGCCCTTCGCCGCCTTGCGCTCCGGATCCTGGAGTGGCCTGAATACTAAGTGTATTGGGGCTCTTTTTAGTGGGAACTGCACTAGCAGACTGCTCATTTTGATTAGAGCCTCATGCTCCCAACGGGCTGGCCACTTAGTCTCCTGTGGGACAGCGAAAGCTGAAGACCCCGCAGGAGCGTCAGTGACGCGGAAGCTGAAGCTGAGCCCGCGGAAAGCGAAGTGGCTAGACCGATTGGATTTACTGCTATTCATTTTTGAGATACTTTGTCTACAGTCTGAAGCCATTCTACATAGAATGGCTTTTTATACGACAGCTATTCTGATTTTTCAATAATGGAAGCAGAAATCGTCGGCATATCTTCTTCGACATTGCCTTCGTAAATACCATCTACTGAAATAATATCTCCTACTTCAATAGGTACTTCTGCCATATTTCGAATATAGATACGATTTTCTCCATCTACAATGATAAATGAAGGAAAGGCAATATTGTCTGCTAGCTCTTCAACGGTTCCTTGGACAGAAACTCCAAAGCCTTCTTCAATTTTTCCAGAAGTTAACTCTTCAAAGCTCACAAATTCGGCGTTTTCTGCCTCCTCTGGATCAGTTGGATCTAATTCTCCATCAGGCGCAGTTACTTCAGTCTGACTTTCTTCAGTCACATTTGGTGCTTCTTCTCCGCAGGCAGCTAATAGAAAAATTAAGCTTAGTGGAATCAGAAATCGGCTCATGTAATTACACTCCTTCAAAGTTAAATACTAATTAATTAAATATACCCTTTTCGAAAGCTCTCTAACATTAAAGAAGAATTTGAATAAAAACCGTCCAGGTAGTATAGTGAAAATCAAATTCGTTTTGAAAAGGAGATATATATATGGCCAGAGCTACCAGAAAAATTGAGATCCTTCATGCAGCATCAAAAATAGTTAGTGAACGAGGTATTTTTAATTTGACCTTAGAAGCAACCGCTATTGAAGCTGGAGTTAGCAAAGGGGGTCTACTTTACCATTTTCCTTCAAAAGAAGCTTTGGTCAAAGGAATGGTAGATCACTTAGCTGAAAACTACCGTGTTAAAATTGCTACTTCGGTAGCTGAATCATCAAAAGAAAAAGGAAAGTGGATTCGGTCATACGCTGACGTGACATTTAAGAATACGTATCCCAACAAAGAAATGCATGCAGGTTTATTAGCTGCTAAAGCAGTGAATTCTGATTTGTTGGATCCAATCCGAGACCTCTATAATGAATGGCAAACTGAAATTGAGAATGATGGCATAGACCCGGTAAAAGCGACGATTATTCGTTTAGCGACAGATGGAATTTGGTTGTCCGAACTTTTCGATATTCACCGTTTGAGTGAAGAAAGAAAAGAAGAAGTTTATGTGAAATTGAAAAAATGGATAGATGAGTAAAGCAAAAATCACGTCATTTAACGAAATGACGTGATTTTT
>JBBSRA010000017.1:0-55793 GCA_038243515.1 Caryophanales bacterium | reverse complement strand
TTCAGTCGTGAAAAAAAGTAAGATCAATCACAACTAGCGTTTAACGGGAAAAAAGTTGAAGCTCTGGTTCCAGTTGTATTAGAATTAGTGAAATGAAATTTTGGAAATGTGTAACTATAGATTTACTCAGAAAGCTTGAGTAAATCTTTAGTTTTTTTGCCAATACTCAAAATTTCACAGAGTCTTGTCTTTTTGTCACAGCATTTGTTTTGTTGCTTTCTGTTATACTATGAACAAAAGTTAAAGTAGGGGGCTAGTATGATGAAAGACGTTTGGATGGTGAAATATGGTGAGCACACAATTCGTGTTGTGAACACATGGACGAACGAAAAACTATTTGTGGATGGCGTTTTACAAGATGAACAAATAGGTCTTCATTTTACTTCTCGTCTATTTGGGAAAGTAAAAAACAAAGATGGCGAATTTAAAGACATTAAAGTATCAGTCGGGACTTGTTTTTTGAGAATGAAATGCCGCATTTTTGTGGACGACGAATTAATTTATACAACAGAAATTCAACCTGGTGGCTAAAATTTGGATAGCTTAAAGTCGAGTTACTTATAGACCGTAGATGAAAATCAGTAGAACTCTTAGAGTTTTACTGATTTTCTTTGATTTTTCAAATCTAGAACAACCCAACATACAGGAATTTTAACTCCATTAGTAGATGAAATAAGAAGGTATGAAACTCTTTTTTTATGAAGTTCTTGAATATGCTAGTATTTCACCTAAAAAATCTGTATGTTTAATTTATTCAGTTTTTTCATTTCAGGAGGTATACATACATGAAACCGATTATTGGTATTACCGCATCTTTAGAGTTAGGGCGAGACAATTATGGCATTGAACTTGCCGATACACAAGCAATTTTAGCAGCAGGTGGCTTACCTGTTATGCTGTCTCATTTAACAGAAGAAAAAGATGTAGATGAAATTGCCGAACGAATTGATGGGTTATTTTTAGCGGGTGGCTATGATATCGATCCGACTTTGTTTAATGAAGAACCGCATCCGAACCTGGGTGTAATCATCCCTTCTCGTGATGCATTTGAATTGGCGTTAGCTAAAAAAGTAATGACTTTAAACAAACCAATTTTAGGTGTTTGTCGAGGAGCACAAATTTTGAACATTGCGGTTGGTGGCGATATGTATCAAGATATTACAACTCAAGCACCAGGTGATTTGCTGCAGCATCAGCAAAAAGCACCACGTTTTCATGGTTCTCACTTTGTTGACGTAACGGAAGGGTCTCTACTGCAACGTTTGACGAGTTCGACTCGCATAAAAGTAAACAGTCGTCACCACCAAGCCAATCGATTCGTGCCCGCTCCGCTCATTATTAGTGGAATTTCAAGTGATGGGATTGTGGAAGCAGTAGAATGTACGCAGCATCATTTCGTGCTAGGTGTGCAGTGGCATCCAGAAAATATGGCAATAGCAGAAGATGCAGCATCAAAGGGAATTTTCGCTGGATTTATCGAAGCATGTCGAGAAGAAGGAGACGAGTAAATGAAAATTTTTGATACACATTGTGATGCCTTATTAAAATTACAGATGGCTAAACGAAATAACTTATTCGATGGAGAGCTTTTAGATTTTCAAAAATCAAAAAAACTCGACACTAATTTCGAACGACTTCAAGCTGGAGGTGTGAAAGTACAGTTTTTCGCTATTTTTATTCATCCTGAATTTCCATCTGATGAAAAATGGCAACATGCATTAGAACAAGTGGATTTGTTTTACAGTGAAATTTTAGGTGAGAATCCGTTAATGAAGCATATTAAAAACTGGAAAGACATAGACTCTTTGCAAGCTGATGAAATTGGAGCGGTGCTCACACTAGAAGGTGCGGATGCGTTTGGTAATGACTTAACCAAACTTCGTCATTTGTATCGTTTAGGGGTCTTGTCAATCGGTTTAACGTGGAACAACGCGAACCTTTGCGCAGATGGCGTAGGAGATCCAAGAGGCGCGGGCTTAACTAAACTCGGAAAAGAAGTTGTTCAACTTAATAACGAACACCATGTTTTCACGGACGTCTCTCACTTGTCATTAAACGGATTTTGGGACGTGATGGAGCTGTCGAAATATCCGATTGCTAGTCATTCTAATGCCAGAGCACTTTGCGACCATCCGCGTAATTTAAACGATGAGCAAATCCAAGCCATGTTCAAAAAAAATGGCATGATTGATGTGGTATTTTGTCCGCAATTTATTAATAAAGATAGTGAACAAGCGACGATACCGGATTTGATTCGTCATATTGATCATTTTTGCTCACTTGGTGGAGTTCGCAACATTGGGATAGGTTCAGATTTTGATGGGATTTCTTCGTATATGACAGATCTTAATAACGCGTCGGAATTTCCTAACTTGATCAATGCTTTGCAAAAACAATATTCAGAAACGGAAGTAGAAGGCTTTATGTACCGGAATTTCTTAGAGCATCGTCCGGGAGTTTAAATCTACTTGAGTGATTATTTTCTAACAAAAAACTGCAGACATCTTGAAAAAGACGAGTCGTCTACAGTCTGAAAATCCCTTTCACAGCTATGTGAAAGGGATTTTGTTTAATATTTGTTCATAGAGGATTCGGTATTTTCTATAGAAGCTTCGCCTTTTGCGCTTGCTTCAGGTGAAGCTGCTATTCGGCGTCTATGCAAAATAGCGTTTATTTCAGCACCAATAACTAAAATTAGACCTGTTAAGAAGAACCAAAGTATTAATACAATAAGTCCTCCGAGACTTCCGTAAGTAGCAGAATAGCTACCAAAGTTTGAAACGTAAATCGAGAAACCAAACGAAACAATTTGCCAAAGAACTGTCGCAGTAATCGCTCCTATAATTACTTGCTTGAATGGGAAACTCTTATCTGGAGCAAATTTATACATAAAGGCTAACACGATGCTCATAACAGCAATCGAAACAACCCAACGTAAAACCTGGAAAATAATTTCCGTTTGCTCAGGAAGATCGAAGAATGATTTCACCATATCAATAATCGTGCCACCAAAAATCGGTAAAATTAATGCCACAATAACGGCGACAAGCATAGCTAATGTCAACACGATAGCTGTTCCTTTTAATTTAATAAACGAACGTGTTTCTTCAATTCCGTAAGCTTGGTTTGTGACGTTAATAAAAGCAGATAACGCGTTAGAAGCAGACCAAAGTGTACCCAGTATACCAAAAGTCAGCAAACCACCTGATGGTGTAGTGACAACACTAACGATCGTATCTTGAAATGTGTTGGCTACTTCTCCTGGTAGAATATCACCAATAAACTTTACAGCCCGATCTGGATCAATTTGTAGATAAGGCAAAATAGACAACAGCAAAATTAACAAAGGGACAATAGCTAGTAAGTAATAATAAGCTTGTGCTGCTGCTAAAGTTGTCGCTTTATCTTTTTTAAATTCACCACCAAGTTCTTTAATGAACCCTATAGCTTTACTCATATAACAACCTCCATTTTATAAAATTAGTTACTTTGTATACTTGTATATGCCCTGTTTTACAAAGAATTAATCCTTAAAATAGAGGTAAAGCTAGATTTTTAAAAAGCTTGTCGGAAGTTTTGCTCGAAAAAAAGAACGTCCGAGTCCCGGACGTTCTTTTTAAGGTGATTTTGGCAAGACATTACAAGCAACTTTTAAGATATGGTGATTTTCCATTTCAACAATTGACCATTCGCAACCTTCTTTTACGAAAAGATCGCCCGTTTCAGCTTCTATAAGCTGATGCTGAATCCATCCAGCAATTGTATCAATATCTTCACTGTCATCAAATTCAAAACCAAATCGTTCTTCCAGGTCTTTTAAAAGGACACGACCATTTAGTAGGTAGCGCGTGTCGCTTTCCTTAATAATTTCTTCGTCTTCTTCTTCGTCAAACTCATCGCGGATTTCTCCAACAATTTCCTCTAATATATCTTCCATTGTGATTAATCCTGAAGTTCCACCGTATTCATCGATTACTAATGCGATATGCGTATGATCTTTTTGCATTCTCACTAATGCACTTTTAAGAGGTGTTGTCTCATGGAAATAAGGAAGATCATGTACAAGTTCCAGCATGTCAAATTGACCATTGATAGCATAATGTGTCAGTATTTCTTTAGCATTGATAAAGCCGATCAAATCATCTTTATCTCCGTCTCTTGCGATCGGGTAACGCGTAAAACGATGATCGCGTATTTGGGAAAGAAGTTCTTCGTTTGATAAGTCATCGGCAAAAGAAACCATTTGAGTTCGTGGAATCATGACGTCTTTCGCACTGCGTTCATCAAATGCAAAGATATTTTGCATATAGGACAACTCAGTTTGATTAATTTCACCACTTTGAAAACTTTGTGCCATGATAATTTTTAGTTCTTCTTCGGAATGCGCTTGATCTTCTTTAGCTGGCTCTACACCAAAAATTCGCAATAAAATACGAGCAGAACCGTTTAAGATGAAAATAAATGGATACATAATTTTACCGAACCAATACAAGAAAGGCGACAAGAAAAGTGTCATCGCTTCAGCGAATTGAAGCGCCAAAGATTTTGGTGCCATTTCGCCTATAACGACATGTAAAAAAGTCACCAACGAAAAAGCTAAAACAAATGAAATGACTGTAGAAGCAGAAGAAGGAACATCGAGAAATTCAAACAAAGGATAGAAAAGTCGCTCTACAGTAGGTTTTCCTAACCAACCCAAACCAAGAGCTGTAACGGTAATGCCTAGCTGACATGCAGACAAGTAATAATCAAGATCACTCGTGATTTTTTTTACCAGTACGGCTTTTTTGTTTCCTTCATCGATTAATTGATCGATGCGCGACATCCGGACTTTAACGACGGCAAATTCCGAGCCGACAAAAACGGCCGTTAACGCGATTAATAAGACGAGCAACGCTAAATTCAATATAAGTATGGGGTCCAATAAATTCCCTTGTTAAGGGATTCACCTCCGAAATTAATGGTTGTTGTTAAATTTACCATAACTCACACGTGAAATATAGAGCAAAGCTCAATGATCGGCAATGATTTGACGTGTAATCTCTTTTACATCAATCGCTGTTTCTTCATTAATGACGTCTTTAAGCATTGTATTTCTAAAGTAATTGACACTTGCATCCAAAGGAAGATTTAATAATTTGGTTAACGCGATGCGGTACATAACAATAAATTCTTTATCGGTATTGCCGCGTTTTAACTCGGCAAAGGCTTCATAAAATTGATCTAGCTTATCGGCCATTTCCAGTAAACGTCCTTCAATGGTTGAGTCTTTTCCTTCTTTCATACGTTCAAAAAAGACATCTTGAAATTCTGAAGGAATTTCACGCAAAATAAATTTCTCCATCATGCCTTCTTCTACTTTTGCAATCATTTCTTTAAGTTCAGGAGAAGCGTATTTGACGGGTGTTTTTATATCTCCAATAAATACTTCTGCAAAGTCATGATTTATGGTTTTCTCATACAAAGACTTCCAATCAACATCTTGGCCGGCACGTTCTTCAATCGTTGCGAAAAACATCGCATATTGGCTTACTTTCCACGAGTGGGCTGCAACATTATGTTCTTCAAATTTGAACATGCCAGGTGCACGGATAATTCGTTCCAAATCATTTAGTGAAGTGAAAAAACGATGGATTCCCATAATGACCCTCCTTCTATCTTTGGTTTTTGGAATATTCATTGCGATTTTGAACCCATAAATGGACAGAGTTCTATATTTACCGCCAATTTTCCTATCTTCAGCATACACGAATACTAGTATAATAGGAGTGAGTTAGATCAAAGCACAGTAAAGGAGAGAAAGCATGACAAGTAACACACATATTATAGGCGGTTTAGCAGCAAGTCTTGCTTTCGCGCAAGTCACGAATTATGAACCCGTTATTTTGATGGGAGCAAGTGTAATAGGCGCAATTATTCCAGACATTTGCCATAGCGGCAGTAAAATAGGTAGGTCACTGCCAATGTTATCGAAAGTGATTAACGGTCTTTTTGGCCATCGAACATTTACACATAGTTTACTTTTTCTTGCATTGATTGCCTTTGCACTAGAAGCTTTCATGCCTGTAGAAGCTATTTCAGCAGGAGTATTGGTAGGAATAGCGAGTCACATCGTATTGGATATGGCTACTAAAAGAGGCGTCAAATTGTTTTTTCCATTTAAATGGACCGTGCGTTTTCCTGTAGCAGCTACTACAGGTGGAACTTCTGAGCATATGGTTTTTGCAATTCTTTCACTCTTGACCGTATATTTTGGCTATAGTGTATTTCTTTCGTTATAAGTATTTTACTCTTCTATTTAACAGAAATGAAGCTGACTACTTTTAGGAGAGGAAAAGGGGCTCATAGCAATATAAGTGGTAGAGACGAGCAAAATCTAATTAAAGAATTTCAAGAACAGGAAAGAAAAACAAGTTAGCAACACACAACAATGTGCTACAAAGGGCCGGAACAACTCGTTCTGAGCCCTTTTATGAATGGTTTTATGATTGCGTTAACAATGGAGAAGTGGGATTTGCATAAGCGAATCGCTCTCACGATTATTGCGGTTATTGGCACGAATACAGAGCGGATTATTCTCGGTTTTATGGTAGCTACTGGATTTTTGTCGATGTGGATTTCAAATACAGCCACAGCAATGATGATGGTGCCTATTGGTTTGGCAATCATCTATCAAGTATCAGAAGCGCTAAAAGATGATGCTTCGATTGATACGTCAAAAGAAAACTTTGGATTTGGTAAAGCGTTAATGTTGGGAATTGCCTATTCGGCATCACTCGGAGGAATTGCCACATTGATTGGAACACCGCCTAACACATTGTTAGCAGGTGCGGTCAATGAAATTTATGGAATTGAAATTACATTTGCGCAATGGATGCTCTTTGGTGTTCCGCTGGCATGGATTTTCATCTTGATTGCATGGGTTTACTTAATGAAAGTCGCCTATCCACAAAAGTTAAAACATTTACCTGGAGGCAGCGAAGTAATCCGTCAGCAGAAAAAGGACTTGGGCAAAGCTTCATACGAAGAAAAGGTCGTTTTTGTGGTTTTCATAGCAGCTGCACTTGCATGGATTAGTCGTTCATTTGTTTTAGATGCATTTGCGCCAAATCTTGAAATGACAGATGCAATGGTTGGATTGATCGCTTCAATGATTTTATTTATCATTCCAGCTAAAAATAGAAAAGGCGACCATTTGTTAGACTGGGCAACAGCTGTTAAATTGCCTTGGGGCATTTTACTGTTATTCGGTGGAGGACTAGCGATTGCTGCTGGTTTTACAAGTTCTGGTTTGTCTGACTGGATTGGAAATCAATTAATTGGTCTTCAAGGTGTGAATGTACTCATTATTGTGCTTGTTGTTGCAACGCTTGTTTTGTTCTTAACAGAAATTACGTCCAACACAGCGACAGCTTCAATGATGTTCCCAATCATGGCATCTCTTGCAGTTGCGTTAAGCATTCACCCATATGCATTGATGGTTACAGCAGCCGTTGCAACATCTTGTGCGTTTATGCTGCCCGTTGCAACACCACCAAATGCAGTTGTTTTTGGTTCAGGGTATTTGAGAATTTCAGATATGGCTAAGGCTGGATTTGCACTGAACGTATTTGGTATATTCTTTGTCGGACTGGCAGTGTTTTACTTCTTACCACTTGTTTGGGGAATTGACTTACTGTCGATTCCGGCAGAGTTTCTAAAATAAAAAAGACAGAAAAAGCAGGCTCACCTCAGGGGAGCCTGCTTTTTTCTGTAAATCGTAAGAGCCAATACGTAAAGAAGTGGCAATGCAGATGTAAAAAAAATCAACCCGGTCCAACCAGCTGAGATCCATAATCGACTTAACAACGAGCTACCTACAGCGACACCGAGATAGTATGACACTAAATATAAACTAGAAGCACTGCCTTTATGATGAGTAGCTTGTTGTCCAACTGAAGCGGCAGTTAAGGAATGTGCGGTAAAAAAGCCTAAACACGTTAAACAAAGTCCGATAACAATGAGCCAAAGTGCAGAACTCAATGTCATAAAAATTCCAGCTGAAAGAATAAAGACACCAATCAAGCGAACTTTACGTAAGCCGAATTTTTCAGCAGCACGACCAGCTAACGGACTACCAATAACGCCAATGCCATATGCAAAGAATAAATACGAGATAGCCTTTAAGGACATAGAGTAAGGCGGAGCCTCAAGATGAAACGGTAAATAGGTCCAAACCCCGGTAAAGGAAATTTGCAACACGGCACCTAATCCAAAAACAACGAGGAGTGCAGGGTTTTTCATATGAAATAGAAATCCTTCAATATCTTTTGTGAAACTTAATTGGCTAGAATGAAAGTTTTTCGACGGTGGCAATAAGAAAAAAACCGCTACAAATATAATGAGTCCTGATATGGCAAATGCATAAAAGGAAAACTGCCATGAAAATTCATCTGTTAAAAATCCGATTAAAAAACGTCCAATCATGCCGCCGAGCGCATTACTGGAGATATAGAGAGCAGTAGCATAAGCAATATTTTTTCGATCGATTTCTTCAACAATATAGGCCAATGCGGCTGCAGGTACACCTGCCATCGCAAAACCTTGGATAAATCGAAGAATTAACAGCACAGTAAACGAATCCGCTAAAGGAATAACGAAAAAAGGAATTGCTGAACCGAGTAAGGCATAGACGATATAAAACTTTCTGCCATTCCGGTCAGAAAAAAAGCCGAGAATGATTAAGCCAAGGATTAAACCAAAAATCGTTAATGACAAAGACAAGCTAGCTGTAGAAACGGAAACTTGAAATTCATCTGCAAAAACCGGCAGTATAGGCTGAACAGCATACATATTAGCAAAAATAAATAAAGAAGCTAAAAGAAGACTAAAGATGATTTTCCAAAAAGAACGGTCTTTTATAGTATATCGCTGCGAATACATACATCACGTCCAATCGACAATGGTTTTCTGTTTCAAAAGCAAGATAGAAAATAACTTGTCAGCAAGCAGTCTATACTAGTTACTATCGTATCCTTAAAGATGGTTTCTGGATAAAGGAGACTGGAAGGCAAAATGATTTTTTCGTAAAAAAACCCGCGTGCATAGGCAGCGGGAAGATTTTATAATTTCTTAAAAAAAGAAAGAACTTGTTTTTTTGTTGGTTCTTGTAAACGGTAACGCAGTTCTTTGTTTTGTGTATTAACGATATGATAGGCAGGATTTTCAGCAACTGTGAATTTCCAATGTGGTTTTGTGTTTTTCTTTTTAATTTGAAGTTCAGGAAGCATCATTTTTTTAGTGAAGCTTTCAAGTTTCGCCATTAAAAAGGTATCCATGTACCGTACGAGCAAAAAGCCTTGTTGGCGTTCTGGATCGAACTTTGCCAAATTGAACTCACTGACGTCAAATCCTTTTTCATACCGCTGAACCGATGGAGACAGTACAAAACAATCTTCATTCATAAAAATTGTTGAGTTGCCTTGTTGTTTCAGCCCTAATTCTTCAACCAGAAAATCCTTGTTGACGAGACTCATTTCGCGTGCAGTAGCCATGTAATTCCTCCTAATATAACTCATTGTTCTTCTATTATAACACTATTTCGCCATTTAAGGGACCTTAACGAATTTTCCATGGATTTTGAGCCTTAGAGAGTGGAGTAGCTTAGGGCTATCGATTTAAGGGAATAAAGAGAAAGAGCAAAAGTATAGTAAAAAGCAGAGATAAAGACAAGCGAAATAGCGAATTTCGGTTTGGAAAAATAAAATAGTAAAGCAAATTGAGTTGTGTTAATGAATTCAATTTAAAAAAGAAGGAATTTTCTGTTATATTTATAGTAACTAATAATTCATGGAAGGAGCGATTGATGTGTGTGGAAGATACTCATTGTTCACTGATTACGCGGTGCTAATCGAACGCTTTACTATTGAGGAAACTACCATTGGTAAAGATGAATACACAGCAAGCTATAATGTGGCGCCTTCGCAACAAGTAGTAGCAGTAGTAAATGATGGAGAAAAAAATCGACTGGGCAAACTCCGTTGGGGGCTCATCCCTCCGTGGGCAAAAGATAGTAAAATTGGGTATAAAATGATTAACGCTCGTTCTGAAACAGTTGATGAAAAGCCGAGTTTTCGTAATGCGTTCAAAAAGAAACGTTGTTTAGTAATTGCTGATTCTTTTTACGAATGGCAACAAAAAGACGGCAAAAAAATACCAATGCGCATCAAATTGAAAACAGGTGAACCTTTCGCTTTTGCAGCTCTTTGGGAATCTTGGAAAGCGCCAGATGGTCAGATAGTCAATAGTTGTTCCATATTGACCACTGCTCCGAATGCTTTAATGGAAAAAATTCATGATCGGATGCCTGTTATCTTACCGAAACAAGACGAACAAATGTGGTTAGATCCCCGTATAGAAGATATTGAACTATTGAAATCGTTGTTAAAACCTTATAGAGCAACCGACATGGAAGTTTATCGTGTTTCTGAAGAAGTTAATTCCCCTAAAAATAACAATCCGGAACTTATTGAGAAAGTTGGTTAAAGAGGAGTTTTGTTGACCAAAGGAGTGGGCAACGATGAAAAGCGGCTTAATATTAGAAGGTGGTGGAATGCGCGGGGTTTACACAGGTGGCGTTCTCGAAAAGCTATTGGAAGAACATATATTTGTGGATTATATAATTGGTGTTTCAGCAGGAGCTTGTCATGCGTCTTCTTACATTTCTAGACAAAACGGTCGCAATCGAGAAGTTACCATCGGCTACGTCAATCACCCTGAATACATTTCAGTTAAAAACTTATTGACCAAGCGAGAACTTTTTGGGATGGATTTAATCTTCGACAAGATTCCAAACAGTTTAGTGCCATTTGATTATGAGCGCTTTAACAACGCAACAGAAGAATTTGTGGTAGGAGCAACAGATTGTCTGACGGGAAAAGCTGTTTACTTTGAGAAACAAAATCGGCCAGAAGACGTTTTATCCATTATACGAGCTTCGAGTTCATTGCCAGTAATGTCGCAACCGGTAGAATTTAATGGTCAATATTTAATGGATGGTAGTATTGCCGATCCGCTTCCCATTAGAAAAGCGTTATCCGATGGAGTCACGAAGCCAATCATTATTTTAACAAGAGAAAAGGGCTATCGAAAAAAGACGAGTCGTTTCGCAAAAATTATGCCAGCATTTGTACGGAAGTATCCAGCGATTGCAAAGCAAATGGAAAAGCGCCCTTGGCATTACAATGAAACAATGGAGTTTATTGAGCAATTAGAAAGAGAAGGGTTAGCTTTAGTAATACGTCCAGTTAATTTGTATAAAATTAAAGGCTTAGAGCGAGATCCAGTGAAACTTGAAACTTTGTATAATCAGGGCTATCAAGACGCTACAGACAGATTTACTGAGTTACTCAATTTTCTCCAGAACTAATTTTATGAACTTCACAAAGAACATCATGGTAAAGTTAGGTAAGGGTGATAGCTATACGGTTTATAGACTAGAACATCAAGACAAGCAAGTTGCTGAGAAGGTTCAGCAAATACAACAAGCTGCTTACCGTGTAGAAGCAGAGCTAATGGGTTTTTACGAAATTCCTCAACTATACGAAACGATTGAAGAAATTCAAAATAGTACCGAAACATTTATTGGTTATAACGAAGAGCAATTGCAAGGTGTTATTTCTTGTAAGATAGAAGCAGGCGTTGTCGATATTTATCGATTGGTAGTTGATCCTTTCTATTTTCGGAAGGGAATTGGGAAAAAACTCTTGAATCATTTGCTAAAAAAATATCATGCATATGACTTTGTCGTTAGTACCGGCTCAGCCAATAAACCAGCAATTGCACTTTATAAACTGTTTGGATTTCAAGAGGAAGCTGGAGTTGAAGTCGCTCCGGGTATTTATTGCACACAACTGCATTTGCGCAAACAATCAACAGAATTTTAAAATAAGAGTTTGAGGTGTATTTATGAAACTAGATGAAATTGATCGAAAAATACTAGCATTATTAACAGGAAATGGACGCATGTCATATGTCGATATTGGTAAAGAACTCTGTTTGTCACGTGTAGCAATTCGAGAAAGAGTGCATCAACTCACTGAAGCAGGTATTATTGAAAGTTTTACGGTAGTCATTAATAGTGAAAAAGTGGGCAAAAAAGTTTCAGGCTTTTTCGAGGTAGATTGCGAGCCTGCTTCACTCGTAAAAGTAGCACAAGCTTTGGCTGACAATCCCAGTGTTGCCAGCTGTTATCAAATGACGGGACCATCTACGCTTCATATGCACGTGTTGGTCGATGATTTTATCGACCTTGAAAAATTTATTAACGAAGAGATGTATGCGTTAGAAGGCATCACAAGAGTAGAGAGTCATATTCTACTTCGACGCTTCAAGAGTCGAACAGGAATGAAATTATAAAAGTCTGCAGCTAAAAAGCTGCAGACTTTTATGTTTATATATGCAAAAATGTCTAACCAATAATTAGTTATTGATAGAGTAGAATGTACATAAAGTTAGTCAAACTAGAAAAAAAAGACCTTTGCGAAAGAAAACTAATAAAAAATTCATACTTTTGTAAAAACAGTATAGCTTTTTTTCCATCCTTACTCTATAATCAAAATTATCAAAATAATTAACATTTGGAAGGTGAATTTTAATAATTGCTTAACAAATGATCTGGAGGTGTATTGTTGGTTTCTTTAATCATACGTCGAGCTTTGCAATTACTATTTTTGTTGCTAGGTATTTCTTTTCTTGTTTTTTCTTCGATGTATATAGCGCCAGGAGATCCAGCTGCTGTTATCGGAGGACCTACAGCAACCGAATCAGACATTACTGCAATTCGAGACAACTTAGGACTGAACGATCCTTTCCTTACTCAATATGTAAGATACGTAGGAAATGCAGTTCAAGGAGACTTCGGATATTCCTATCAGACTAATCAACCGGTTGCAGATGCAATAATGATTCGATTTCCTAATACGTTGAAATTAGCAATTGCCAGCATGATCGTTGCAGTAATTATCGGAGTTGTTGCTGGATTGGTTTCTGCATTAAAGCAAAATTCGCTTTTGGATGTCTCAGCAACTACTCTTGCTCTCGCAGGAATTTCCATTCCTAACTTTTGGCTTGGTGCTTTATTGATTTTAGTGTTTTCTGTAAATCTCCAATGGTTACCTGTTGGCGGAATGTCTAATCCCTTTTATACAATTGATGGTATTAAAGAATTGATTTTGCCAGCAATTACGCTGGGAACGGGATCTGCCGCCATGATTGCTCGGATGACTCGTTCGTCGATGCTAGAAGTAATTCGCGCTGATTACGTCCGAACTGCCCGAGCAAAAGGAGTTAAAGAAAAAAATGTCATTTGGATTCACACATTGAAAAATGCAATGATTCCAATCATTACTGTTATTGGATTAAACTTTGGGCTCTTGCTTGGAGGTACGATTATTACTGAAAAAGTATTTGCGATTAATGGCGTTGGACGCTTGATGATTGATGCTATTGCAGCTCGGGACTTCCCGATGGTACAAGGTTCCGTTTTACTTGTCGCCACGTTATTCGTACTAGTCAATTTAATCGTGGACATCGTTTATACGTATATTGATCCACGCATCAAGTATGAATAGAGAGGAGAAGAAGCTATGACAACAGCTGAAACGCTCAAGCTAAAACCGAAAAAAAGAGAAAAGTACTATATTACGACACTCAAGCGTTTACTTAAAAATAAATTAGCTGTCATTGGTTTAGTAATTGTTATTCTTCAAATTTTAATAGCAATATTTGCACCGTTTATTACCATTCATGATCCCATTAAACAAAACTTAGCCAACAGCGAAATGCCAGTTTTCAGCGAAGGTCATTGGTTGGGAACAGACAATTATGGACGAGATGTCTGGAGCCGAATTGTTTACGGCGCAAGAATTTCACTTGTTGTGGGGAGTGTAGCTGTAACTTTAGGTCTTGTAGGAGGAATTATTTTAGGGATGTTAGCAGGCTATTACCGAAAAATGGATGCTGTCATCATGCGTTTTGTTGACTTGTTATTTTCATTCCCAGGAATTTTGTTAGCGATGTTAATTATTGCAATTCTCGGCACTAGCTTAGTTAACGTAGCAATTGCAATCAGTATTTGGTCGATTCCAACATGTGCCAGAATTGTGCGCGGGTCGGTGTTATCAATAAAAGAAAAAGAATATATCATGGCTATGAGATCGATGGGGGCATCTGATTTACGTATCATGGTTCGTCACATTTTGCCAAACGCCTCTGCACCCATTATCGTATTCGCAACGATGCGGATGGCTACAGCAATCTTATCGACAGCAGCACTCAGTTATTTAGGACTCGGCGCTCAGCCACCAACACCAGAATGGGGAGCAATGATTTCACAAGGACAGGATTTTATGTGGTCATCACCGCATTTGACCATTGTTCCGGGAATTGCAATTATGCTAACTGTTTTTGCTTTTAATGTATTAGGCGACGGCCTTCGGGATGCGCTTGATCCAAATATGGATTTACAACAATAAAACATATAGGGGGATTTTTAATGAATAAAAAATGGTTGTTTTTATTGGCATTGATTGGCTTGCTAATCTTAGGAGCGTGTTCGGAAAGTACAATTCCTGAAGGCACAGAAAGTGGAGCGAGCTCAAGTTCTTCTGAATCAGAAGGACAAGAAGTTATTTATGCCTCTACCACAGATGCAGTGGGATTATCCCCAACAATGACAAATGACTCAGTATCTTCAAGTGTCATGTCTCAGATTTACGAAAACTTGTTTGAGCGCAATCCAGAAACAATGGAACTTGAACCAAAATTAGCAGAATCCTATGAAAACCCTGATGAACTGACTTGGGTGATTAAATTAAAAGAAGGAATTGAGTTTCAAGATGGTACGCCATTCAATGCAGAAGCAGTAAAGTACACATTTGATAAATTAGTGGATCCAGCTACTGCAGCACCTCGTGCGTCTCTACTGGAGCCAATCGATACAGTTACAGCAGTTGATGAAACAACAGTAGAAATTAAAACAAAATATCCATATGGACCGTTGTTGGCAGCTTTGTCACATTCAAATGCGGCAATTATTTCTCCAACAGCTGACCAAGCACAAGATTTGATGCAAAACCCTGTAGGAACAGGGCCATTTAAGTTCGAGAGCTGGAATCAAGGCGACCAAGTCGTTTTGGAGAAAAACGAAGCTTATTGGGACGGTGCTCCGACACTAGACAAAGTGACATACAAAGTTGTTCCTGAAATTTCAACAGCGATTTCGATGTTGCAAACAGGCGAAGTAAACTTTATTGATGCCTTGCCTTCAGAACAATTGTCTCGCGTGGAATCAATTGAGAATGTCGAAGTAACGAAAAAAGAAGGTACACCGGTTTATTACTTGACTTTCAATCACTCGCAAGAACGTAGCGAGAATCCAGATTTCCGAAAAGCAGTAGCAAGTGCAATTGACCGTGATGCTTTTGTTGAAAAACTAAATGGACTAGGTGTAAGAAGTGATAGTGTTCTTGGGCCACAAGTTTTTGGTTATGACAAATCAGCAGACGAAGGTGGAACTGCGTATGACCCAGAAGCAGCCAAAAAAATAGTAGAAGAAAATGGATTTGGCGACGAGCCAATCAAACTACTCGCTGCTAACCGTGATAACTTTGTTCTAATGGCTGAAATTGTTCAGTCTCAACTTACAGAAGCTGGTTTTAATGTAGAAATTGAAACAATGGAGTGGGCTACATTCTTAGATACAGCAAGAGCAGGTGATTACGACTTGACGTTCTTGAGTTGGTCAAATGTCACAAGTGATGGTTCTGAAATGTTTTACCCTAACTTCCATTCGGATAATGTCGGTGCCTCAAACCGAGCGCAATACAGTAATCCGGAATTTGATAAGCTTGTTGAATCGTCACGTACAACAGTAGACCAAGAAGAACGTAAGAAATATTTAGAGGAAGCAAATCAGTTGATGTTAGACGAAGATGCGGTCGTTGTCATGTATCACGGTGTCGTGACTGCAGCTACAGATCAATCGATTAAAGGACTTCAATTAGATCCGAATGGCCAATGGTTCTTACAAAACGTAACTAGAGAGTAGGGAAAGTATGGCGGAGACATTACTTGAAGTGAAGAATTTAGTGACATCTTTTCGTACAGCGGAAGGTTCATTACAAGCGGTCAGAGATGTCTCTTTTCATGTGAATAAAGGAGAAACTTTATGCATCGTTGGAGAATCAGGTTGCGGAAAAAGTATTACATCTTTATCTGTGATGAGGCTTCTACCTTCTAATGGTTCTATTGAAAGTGGAGAGATCTTATTAAATGGAGAGTTTCTTCAAAAAAAATCAGATGAGCAGATGCGCCGTATTCGAGGCAATAAGATGTCGATGATCTTTCAAGAACCAATGACTGCTTTGAATCCGGTACTGACCATCGGCTATCAATTGCGGGAACCACTGCTTTTGCATCACAAGTTATCAAAGAAAGAAGCGAGCAAACAAAGCATCGAATTACTCAGACAAGTAGGGATTCCTAGTCCTGATAAACGGTTAAATCAATATCCACATGAACTCAGTGGGGGGATGAGGCAACGTGTCATGATCGCAATGGCACTTGCTTGCCATCCTAGCTTGTTAATAGCAGACGAACCTACAACTGCTTTAGATGTGACAATTCAAGCTCAGATTTTAGATTTAATGAAGGACTTGAAAGATAAATTGAATATGGGCGTGTTGTTGATTACTCACGATATGGGGGTTGTAGCAGAAGTGGCGGATCGAGTAATGGTCATGTATGCAGGCAAGAAAGTCGAAGAAGGCCCTGTGCGTGAAATTTTTGAGAATCCTCAACACCCATATACAATTGGTTTGTTGAACTCTGTGCCCAATGTAGATGATCCGGAATTTGAGTTAGAACCGATTCCTGGGAATATGCCAGGTTTAAACGAACAAATAACTGGTTGTCGTTTCCATCCGCGTTGCAAGTTCGCTATGGATAAGTGCAAAATAGACGAGCCTCCGGAATTCAATGCAGGAAAAGGGCATTATGCGAGCTGCTGGCTGATCGACAAGGAGGCTGAAACGGTTGACCACAATCAAAGAAAAATCACCCTTAAAGTCTGAAATTCTTTTAGAATTAACTAATGTAAAAAAATATTTCCCAATTAAAGGCGGTCTGTTAAAACGAGTTACTGGGAATGTCAAAGCAGTAGAATCTGTTTCTCTAAAGCTTTATAAAGGCGAAAGCCTTGGAGTAGTAGGGGAATCGGGTTGTGGCAAATCTACTCTTGGCAGAACCATTTTAGGACTTGAAGAATTAACAGATGGAAAAATCTACTTTAATGATCAGGAAATCCAAGATTTAAAGCGAAAAGAGAAGAAGAAGTTTGTTAAAGAAATGCAGATGATTTTCCAAGATCCTTATGCATCTTTAAACCCTAGACAACGAGTGGGACATGCGTTGGATGAAGTTTTTAAAATGCATACCGATATGTCAACGCAAGAAAGAAGAGATTCGGTAGAGGACTTGCTAAAAGAAGTGGGATTGAAACCCGAGCATTACGACCGGTATCCACATGAGTTCAGTGGTGGTCAGCGGCAACGCATCGGAATTGCACGAGCAATCGCGTTAAATCCACAATTTATCATTTGTGATGAAGCTGTTTCTGCACTGGATGTCTCTGTTCAAGCACAAATCTTAAAATTATTAAAAACTTTACAAGAAAAATATGACCTTTCCTATTTATTTATCTCACACGATCTAGGCGTGGTACGTTATTTCTGTGACCGTGTACTGGTTATGTATTTAGGGAATACAGTAGAGATGAGTACGGTTTCAGCTATTTTTAACAAACCGCTTCATCCCTACACGCAAGCGTTATTGTCTGCTA
Organism: Caryophanales bacterium; assembly: GCA_038243515.1. Classification (GTDB taxonomy): domain Bacteria; phylum Bacillota; class Bacilli; order Bacillales_A; family Planococcaceae; genus Planococcus. Next base: position 37,915 of record JBBSRA010000017.1, on the reverse strand, counting down.
TCCCAAGACCTACAGTAAATGCCAAGAAAGAACATGTTCGATTAGTTGGAGACATGCCCAATCCAGCAAATCCACCTTCGGGATGTTCTTTTCATACGCGGTGTCCAATTGCACAAGAGATTTGTAAAGTAGAAAAGCCCGCTTTTATTGAACATGAAAAAGATCATTTTGCAGCTTGCCATTTTGCGGGATAACCAAAAAGCCGAATGCGGAAGCTTTCCCGCATTCGGCTTTTATACTGATAGGAGGAATTTTAATGGATTACTTACACAACCCATTTATGTCACAAAGACAGACCGTTTTTTCAAAAAAAGGAATGGTGGCCACGTCACAACCACTAGCAGCACAAGCTGGTATTGAAGTTATGCAAAATGGCGGAAATGCCATTGACGCAGCAATTGCAACAGCTGCTGCACTGACCGTTGTCGAGCCTACTTCTAATGGAATAGGTGGAGATGCGTTTGCTTTAGTTTGGGTGAAAGACAAACTACACGGCTTGAATAGTTCAGGTCCTGCACCAAAAAGCATTTCTCCTGAAGCAGTAAAAGCACTTGGATTTGAAAAAATGCCAACGCATGGCTTAGTGCCTGTGACAGTTCCCGGAGTGCCGGCTGCTTGGGCTGAACTTTCAAAGAAATTTGGGAAATTGTCACTTGCAGAAGCTTTGAAACCAGCGATTCGTTATGCAGAAGAAGGCTATCCATTAACACCTATTCTAGGGAAGTATTGGCAAGCGGCATATGCTAAATACAAAGAGTCGTTTACTAGTGAAGAGTATCAAGGTTGGTTTGATACGTTTGCACCAAACGGCCGCGCACCAGAGATTGGTGAAATGTGGTCATCTCCAGGTCATGCTAAAACATTGATCGATATTGGACAAACTGACGCCCGTTCTTTTTATGAAGGCGCCATCGCAGATAAAATTGATCACTTCATGAAAAAATATCAAGGATTTTTAACAAAAGAAGATTTAAAAGCATTCGAGCCTGAGTGGGTAGAACCGGTATCTACAGACTACAAAGGCTATGAAGTATGGGAAATCCCACCAAACGGACAAGGCATGGTTGCATTAATGGCACTAAACATTTTTAAAAATCTTAAACAGCCCGAATGGCAATCTGCAGAAACCTATCATGAGCAAATCGAAGCCATGAAACTGGCGTTTACAGATGGTAAAGCGTTTATTACAGAACCAGAAAATATGCCTGTTAGTACTGAACATCTTCTATCAGAAGAATATGCAGCTGCTCGCGCTAAAACAATTGGCGAAAACGCTTCTGACCCTGAGCCATATGAATTGCCTAAAGGCGGGACTGTGTACTTGTCCGCAGCAGATGAAGAAGGCAATATGATTTCTTATATTCAAAGTAATTACATGGGCTTTGGCTCAGGAATTGTCATTCCCGGAACAGGGATTGGTTTGCAAAATCGAGGAGCAGACTTTTCGTTAGATCCTGAGCATCCGAATGTATTGGTTGGAGGCAAACGGACATTCCATACGATTATTCCAGGATTCTTGACGAAAGATGGCAAAGCTGTTGGACCATTTGGTGTTATGGGTGGATATATGCAGCCACAAGGCCATTTCCAAGTAGTCACGAACACTATCGACTATTTAATGAATCCACAAGCGGCACTTGATGCTCCAAGATGGCAATGGATTGAAGGAAAAACTGTTCTGGTAGAACCTGACTTTCCAAACTACTTAGCGCAAGCATTAAGTCGAAAAGGTCATCAAATTCAAGTAGCAACAGATGGCGGCAGTTTTGGGAGAGGCCAAATCATTTGGCGCGATTCTGAGACAGGCGTATTATCGGGCGGCACTGAAGCGCGTACAGACGGTTCGGTGGCTGTTTGGTAGGCGTCGAGAAAGTGGAGAAAGAGCAAGTAAAGAGTTCCAAACTGAAAACCAATAAAGATCTTTTTTTAGGATTCTTCCGTGTGGGTCTTCTTGGGTTCGGTGGTGGACCTGCTGCCATTCCACTTTTTCACCGTGAAGCTGTCGTTAATTATAAATGGATGACAGAAGATGAATTTGGTGACACATTGGCTCTGGGAAATACGATGCCTGGACCGATTGCAACGAAAATGGCTGGTTATATCGGTTACCGTGTAAACGGTGTGATCGGTTGTCTTGTGGCGTTGATTGCCACAGTTGTTCCAACTGTAGTATTAATGATTATCCTATTAGGTATTTTGCAAAAATATAAGAACCTTGAATGGGTCAACAGTATGTCAGCTGCAGTGGTGCCAGTTGTTGGGGTTATGCTCGCTATTATGACTTGGGACTTTTTTCAGAAATCAGGCAAGTCACTAGGTATAGGGCGTGCTATTTTGTTTACAGCTCTTGCTGTGGTCTTGTTAGAGTTTTTGAATATCCATCCAGCAATCGTCATATTAGGGATTTTGATTGTTTCCTTAACTTCCTTTAAAAAAGGAGGAGACTCAAAATGATCTACTGGTACCTCTTCTTAGCATTTTTTATTCCAGGCATATTAGGGTACGGTGGTGGACCTGCTTCAATTCCACTTGTTGAAAAAGAAGTGGTCGACCGTTACGAGTGGATGACGACACAAGAATTTGGAGAGGTTCTCGCTTTAGGTAATGCTTTGCCTGGGCCGATTGCTACGAAGATGGCTGGCTATATTGGCTATGCAGAAGGAGGAATTGGAGGGGCGATTGTTGCGTTATTTGCTTCAGTAGCACCATCTCTTATTCTCATGGTGATCTTGATGGTGACTCTTTTAAAATACAAAGATTCACCAAAAGTTAAAAACATCACAAAATTGGTTCGCCCGGTCATTGCTGTATTACTTGGCGCGATGACTCTTCAATTCTTCATGACTTCAGTCGATAGCTCTGGTACTATACAGACTGTCGTCTTAATTGTTGTCAGCTATTGGCTACTAGAAATCAGAAAAATTCATCCAGCTTTTGTTATTTTAATGGCGCTCGTTTACGGTGCCTTGTCGGGAATTGTATAGAAAACTGAAACCTGCAAAGCAATCAATTTCTTGAGAAAGTCGTCCAATCGCGGGCGGCTTTTTTTGTTTGTAAAATGTATAGGCAAAATGGTTTACTTTTAACTGAATAGATTTTATTATAGATAATAAGGATACTAATTGTCCACGATAGAAAGAAGGTAATTTGGGTGCATATAAAACCAGGTGTAGAACAATCGGTATATGCAATGTTGTTATTGAATATGCTCCCGGACAAAGCTGTTCTTTCCGGTGAGGTAATTAGTCAGCAACTTGGAACTTCTCCAACATATTTTCAAAAGCTTTTAAGAAAACTGGTCAATGCAGGATTAATCATATCTGTACCAGGTGCTAAAGGTGGATTCAAACTTAAAAAGAAACCAGAAGATATCAATGTGTTTGATATATTTGTAGCTATTGAAGGCCAGCAATCGCTGTATTCACCAAGCGGTGTACTAAGTGATTTATTGGAACTTGAAGAACCTGATCGTTGCTGCTTACTGACAGACTTAATGGTAGACGCAGAAAATGCGTGGCGTTCTCGTATGAAGCAAGAGACGATTCGATCTCTTTCACAAAAAATGAAAGAACAAAGATTTGAAAAGAAAATGACCGAATTAGCTGATTGGTTAGAACAAAAATTAGTTATTTAACAGAAGAGAAGAATAAATGAAAAGATAACTCATCCAAGCACAGAGCTCACATACAGAAAGGAAGAACAAGATGAACGATTATTTAGTCAGAGCTTTAGCGTATGATGGACAAGTGCGTGCATACGCAGCACGTACGACTGAAACTGTTGCAGAAGCACAAAGACGTCATTATACATGGCCCACCGCATCTGCAGCACTCGGTCGTTCGATGACAGCGAGCGTTATGTTAGGCGCCATGATGAAAGGTGAAGAAAAGTTAACAATCCGCATTAATGGAGGCGGCCCTATTGGCACCATCCTAGTAGATGCTAATGCTAAAGGTGAAGTGAGAGGATACGTAAGCAATCCGTTAACTCACTTTGATTTAAATGAACAAGGCAAGTTAGATGTTCGAAGAGCGGTCGGTACGGAAGGAACATTGTCGATTTCAAAAGATATTGGGTTGCTCCAGCCATTCGTAGGACAAGTTCCAATCGTATCGGGTGAATTGGGTGAGGATTTTACGCATTACATCACAACGTCTGAACAAATTCCGTCTTCTGTAGGCGTCGGTGTTATCGTAAATCCTGATAACACGATTCTAGCTTCAGGTGGATTTATTATTCAATTATTGCCGGGTACGGAGGAAAGCATAATTGAAGACATTGAAGCGCGTCTAAAAGTTATTCCGACAATTTCCAATATGGTGCGTCAAGGCTTGACGCCAGAAGATATTTTAACTGAAGTATTAGGAGTTGGAAACGTCAACGTATTAGATAAGATGCCTGTAAAATTTCAATGTCAATGTTCAAGAGATCGTATTTCAAGAGCGATTCAAGGCCTTGGAGTGACAGAAATTGGAGACATGATTGCAACTGATGGCAAAGCAGAGGCACAATGCCATTTCTGCAATGAAAACTATGTATTTTCGAAAGGAAATTTAGAAGATATGCTGACTCTACAAGTGTAGTTTTTTGAAAAGGTTTACAACATTAAATGCTGTGAACCTTTTTTATTGGAAGAATAAAAAGTTTATGTTAATGTTACCTTGAATTCGAGATAGTTTTCTTGTAGATAATATTGAATAAACAACATAAGAAAAAGCCAAACTATATAGGAGGTTGTTAATTAATGAAACATGTTTTTCAACAAGGAACTAATCCTAATAAACCAACATTCCTTATGCTTCACGGTACGGGAGGAGACGAAAATGCCTTACTGGCAATTGCTTCTCATATCGATCCCGATGCCTCGGTATTAAGTGTCCGTGGAAATGTATCAGAAAATGGTATGCCACGTTTTTTTAAACGTTTGTCTGAAGGCGTTTTCGACATGGAAGACTTGAAATTCCGTACAGAAGAACTGCATGAATTTATTGAATATGCGACAAAAGAGCATAACTTCAACCCTGAAAATGTGATTGCTATTGGCTATTCGAATGGTGCCAACATCGCTGCGAATTTGTTGTTCACATACGCAGATTGCTTAAAAGCTGCGATTTTGCATCATCCAATGGTTCCAAACCGTGGAACAGCTTTACCGGATTTAACAAATATTCCTATATTCATTGGAGCAAGTACGAATGATCCAATTTGCCCTGCGGAAGAATCGACGGAACTTGAAAAAATATTAACAGATGCTGGCGCGAAAGTGGAGTTGCACTGGGAAAATTTTGGTCACCAATTAACAACGCCGGAAGTTGAAGCTGCAAAAATTTGGTACGACAAGCTATAGAACAAACCTTTCCTAAGCAACTAGGAAAGGGTTGCTAGTTTTGGTCCGATAGTGGATGAGCTTTTGACAAAACGAGCAGGTTTCAGTCATGATAAGAGAAAAGAAAGAAAAGGAAGGGTAACATGCAAAACAATCCGCATATTCAAGAGCAATTGGAAGCTTGGGTGGAAGACAATAAAGGTCATGCCATATTAGGAACGACTGCTCAATACATACCGGCATTAGGAAAAGAAGATCCAAGCCAGCTTGGCATCTGTATGGTTGATGACAATGGGAACTATTATTGCGCAGGCGATACAGATAAAGAGTTTACTTTACAAAGTATCTCAAAGGCGTTAACGTTTATCGCTTTAAGTTGTAATTATGGTTTGGAATTCGTATTAGAACGTGTCGACGTTGAACCAACAGGAGAAGCGTTCAACTCCATTATTCCATTTGAAATTCATCGACCAAATAAACCGTTCAACCCCTTTATTAATGCGGGAGCTATTACGATTTCAGCTTTGTTACCAGGGCAGACCAGTCAGAAAAAATATGAATTTCTACTGCATTTTTTAGAAGAGTTGGTGGGTCATCCACTCGAGCTTGACAAAGAAGTATACGATTCTGAATGGGCCACTTCGCATCGTAACCGAGCGCTTGCTTATTATTTGAAAGAAGCAAAATTCTTAGATATCGAAGTAGAAGAAGCACTTGATATTTACATTCGTCAATGTGCCATTAAAATGAGTACGAAAGATTTAGCATTAATTGGTTTAATTATTGCGTATGATGGATACAATCCGATTACTAAGGTCAAGCATTTTTCCGATGAAATTGCTCAAGTTGCAAAAGTGTTAATGGTAACATGTGGCATGTATAATTCTTCTGGGAATTTTGCAGCGCATGTTGGAATTCCTGCGAAAAGTGGTGTATCAGGTGGAATTATGGCAGCAGTCCCGCCAAAACTCCACTCGCAAACCTATGAATTCCGAGCTGGGGCTGGTATTGGTGTATATGGTCCTGCTATTGATGTACAAGGCAATAGTGCAGCAGGGACGATGATGTTGCGTCAAATTTCGAAAGAATGGGATTTAAGTATTTTTTAATGTGATTTCCGTAGGCTTAAACAGCCTGCGGTTTTTTTTTTTTGGAAACAACGGAGATATAGGTTTATTAAAAGTAGACAGGGTATTAGGAGAATGAAGTTTAAAAAGAAAAGGAGTGGCAAAATGTCAAAAGAACCCGAAGTGAACAAAAACAGTAAAGACGAACAGTTGGAGCAGTACCGAGTGGATGATTCTGGGAAAAGTTTAACTACCAATCAAGGACTAAAAATGGCTGAAGATGAATTCTCATTAAAAGCTGGTGAACGAGGTCCAACCTTGTTGGAAGATTTTCATTTCAGGGAAAAAATGACTCATTTTGACCACGAACGCATTCCAGAACGAGTTGTTCATGCTAGAGGTTATGCTGCACACGGCGTATTCGAAACCTATGACTCGCTGGAACATTTAACAAAAGCAAAGTTCTTATCGGAAAAAGGAAAAAAGACACCTGTATTTGTACGCTTTTCTACAGTTGCGGGATCGAAAGGTTCTGCTGAAACCGTAAGAGATGTACGAGGTTTTGCTACTAAATTCTACACCGAAGAAGGAAACTATGATTTAGTCGGCAATAATATGCCTGTCTTCTTTATTCAAGACGCTATCAAATTTCCCGACTTTGTTCATGCAGTAAAACCAGAGCCTCATAATGAAATGCCACAAGCTGCAAGTGCACACGATACATTATGGGATTTTGTCATTAATAATCAAGAAACGGCACATACGATAATGTGGTTAATGTCCGATCGTGCTATTCCGCGCAGTTTCCGAATGATGGATGGATTTGGTGTCCATGCTTTCCGTTTTATCAATGAAAAAGGCAAATCACATTTCGTCAAATTCACTTGGAAATCGACACTCGGAACTCATTCGCTTGTTTGGGACGAAGCACAGAAAATTGCTGGAAAAGACGCTGACTTTAATCGTCGTGACTTATACGATTCTATTGAACAAGGAGATTTCCCTGAATGGGAACTAGGCGTTCAAATTGTTGCAGAAGAAGATGAACACAGCTTTGATTTCGATCTACTAGATGCTACTAAATTATGGCCACAAGAAGAAATTCCAATTCAACTAGTCGGCAAAATGACGTTGAATCGGAATGTTGATAATGTGTTTGCTGAAACAGAACAAGTCGCTTTCCATCCAGGACATGTAGTTCCAGGAATCGATTTTTCAAATGATCCATTGCTTCAAGGACGTCTATTTTCGTATACAGATACGCAATTGTTACGTTTAAATGGACCGAACTTTCATGAGTTGCCGATCAACCGACCTGTATGTCCGTTCCACAACAATCAACGAGATGGAATGGGTCGTCAATCAATTAATAAAGGACGTGTTGCATACCAGAAAAGCTCGTTTACAAACAATACACCAGCACCTGTGAGCGAAGCTGAAGGTGGTTATTCTCATTATGAAGAAAAAATAGAAGGTCGCAAAGTGCGTGCTCGTAGCGAAAGCTTTAAAGATCATTTCTCACAACCCACTATGTTTTGGAATAGCATGACAAAACCAGAACGCCAGCACATTGTTGAGGCATTTAGTTTTGAACTTGGAAAATGTCAGGAAATGTGGATTCGTGAAGGCGCTGTAGAGATGTTTGCCAATGTTAATTTGGAAATGGCGCAGGCGGTGGCTAAAAATATCGGTGTAACACCTCCAACTAGTGGTGGGTCTGATGTAACAAAAACATCACCCGCATTAAGCATGGAAAACACAGTGAAATCAGCAGCTACTCGTAAAGTTGGTGTGTTGATTGACCAAGGATTTAATGATGCTGATGTGATGAGTGTTTTAAAAGAGCTCAATGCCAAAGGAGTACATTATGAAGTTGTTAGTGAAATGCAAGGAAAATTGAAAGGTTCAGAAGGCAGAGAACTTGAAGTGGACCACACATTTACAACAACAGATCCTGTGCTTTACGATGCAATTTATGCAGTGGGTGGACCTGATGTAAGTAAAAAGTTTGCTAAAGAGGCAGCGCGCTATATCGGAGAAGCGTTTGATCATTATAAGCCAATTGGTGCCACGCACGATGGTCAAAAATGGTTGCAAGCAGCGGGTATTGAAAGTCAGCCAGGTATAGTCTTTGCTAATGATGCTTCTAGCTTCATAAGTCCATTCGTAGAAGCCATTGCAGCGCATCGTCACTGGGATAGAACGGTAGAATAAAGAAATACAAAACAGTATTTTAACTTTTGGTATGTTTAAAAAAGTGTGTGTCGGGGTATTTTTAAACTAAGCAAGTATATTCATATTATAAAAATTGGAGGAATAGTAAATGACTAACAATAAATTTATGGGTACATTTGAAACAGAGACAGAAGTCTTAAAAAAAATTGAAGAGTTGAAAGCACAAGGTTCTAGTGAAGACGATATGTATGTAATGGCACGGGACAAAGATCAAATTTCGATGCTTAGAGGACGTACAGACGTGGATTATAAATCATCAGAAGGAAACTGGATGGATAAATTCATGGGCTTCTTATCAGGAGATGATTCAACACGTGAAGCGTTTTCGGGTATGGGAGTGGACAGCGACGAAGCTGACCGTTACTACAACGAAGTGCAAAATGGTAAAATTCTATTGTTTGTAGACCGTGAATACGGTGCAAACTACGAAGGTAAGGCGCCATATGATAACACATCAACTAGTGCAGCAGCAGGAACAATGGGAGCAGCTGGACTTGGAGCTACAGGAGCAGGAACAAGCGGGACTCATGTGAATAACGAGGCAGTAGCACAAGACGGCTTAACAGTAGATACGAATGAGAAAAACGATGTTCATTATAATAAGAAAAACGATACACTTACCACTCCAGACACTACAGAGACTGCTGGCGTTGGAAGAGATTCAGGTACAGGATTTGGCCTAGGGTCTGAGCGTACAGAAGATAAACTTACAGAAACAAATCATGATCACGACCATAAACATGATCAAACTGAAGAAGAAAAATTACGTTTGCATGAAGAGCGCTTGAGCGTTGATAAAGAGCGTGTACAAACTGGTGAAGTGAATGTTGGTAAACATGTGGTTGAAGAAGAACAGTCGATTGAAGTACCAGTAGAACGCGAAGAAGTTTATGTTGAACGTCGTCCTGTAAACGAAGAATCATCAGGAAATGCATTTGATAACGATTCTACTTTAACTGGGGATGCTTACCAAGAAGGCGAAGACATCCACATTCCAGTATCGGAAGAACGTGTGGAAGTAACGAAAAAAGATGTAGTAGCTGAAGAAATCGTAGTTGGAAAACGTAAAGTACAAGATACGGAAACTGTGAATGAAACAGTTCGTCGTGAAGAAGCAGATATCGAAGGCGATACTAAATCCAAAGACGACAAACTAAACCGTGAAAACCGCACAGATCGTGATCGCTTGTAATCAAGCATAATAGAAAAGCGGGGGCAACCCTGCTTTTTTTATTTTGATATTTAGTTGGCATCCGTTTTGTCTGTCGGAAAATAGTAGCGTATAGTAGAAAGAAGCAAGGAGGAGTTTATATGGACGGTAAAAAAAGAAGTGACGTAAAACCAGGTATTCAAGTAAACATAATTTTGAAACAAGACCAACGTTCAGGAAAGAAAACACAAGGTGTTGTTAAAGACTTGTTGACCAACTCAGCGACGCATCCGCATGGCATTAAAGTACGTTTAGAAGACGGACAAGTCGGAAGAGTTTGTGAGATTCTACCACAAAAATAAAAATAGGTTTAGTTTGTAAGGCCGTGCGTTTTTTCTTTTATGTGTGCTAATAATTTATAATTGGTTTTTCAAATAAATCTACGTTAGCGGAGCCGTAAAAGGTTCCGTTTTTGTGTTAATATAGGAGTATTGAAAAATGAAGGAGTCTCTTATCATGAGCCAATTCTTTGAACGAAAAAAACAGGAACTCGGAGTTCAGTTAAACAAAATACAACGAAAAGCAGTAGAACGGACAGAAGGTCCTTTGCTATTGCTCGCGTGTCCTGGATCTGGAAAAACGACGACGATGATTATGCGTATTGGATACTTGATCGAAGAAAAAGGAGTATCACCACAGCGCATTAAAGCAATCACATTTAGTAAAGCTTCTGCTACTGATATGCTCGAGCGCTATAAGCGGTTTTTTCCATTATTGCAGCCCATCGATTTTTCGACTATTCATAGCTTAGCTTTTCAAATTACACGTGATTATTTTTCGGGATCACGTTACGTTATGATTGAAGGCAGCGAAACAAATGGTCTTCATAAGAAAAAGCTGCTTCGTGAAATGTATCGAACTGAAAACGATGAGCCGATTACAGATGATCAACTAGAAGAACTAATTTCGTTTATTAGTTATGTCAAAAACAAGATGTTGCCTAGAAAGCAGTGGGCTAAGTTGAAAGAACCTTTCCCTGGTGCAATTGAAATACTCAAAACGTACGAAGCCTTTAAAGAAAACTATGACGTAAGGTTAGTAGACTTTGATGATATGTTATCACTTGCTTATGAAGCATTGGATAAAAATAAGAGTTTGTTGGCAAAATACCAGGGGCGTTGGGATTATATCATGACAGACGAAAGCCAAGACACGTCGCTTATACAGCATGCGATTGTTGAAAAGTTAGTAGCTCATCATCAAAACCTTTGTGTCGTAGCCGATGACGATCAATCCATTTATACGTGGAGAGCAGCTGAGCCTACATATTTATTGAAGTTTAGAACAGTTTATCCAAATGCGTACATTATGAAGATGGAACGCAATTACCGTTCTTCGCAGAACATAGTACATACCGCGAATCAGTTTATTAAAACCAATAAAAAGCGGCATGATAAAAACATGTTCACGAAACAACCAGAAGGCGATCCTATTATTTTAAAACGCTTGAGTTCAGAAGATGCACAATTCAAATATGTTTTAAAAGAGCTTAAAGAATTAAGCAACTACGGAAATATCGCTATTCTTTACCGCAATAACTCATCGTCCACTTTGCTAATGAGTGAACTAGAACGTTTAGGCATCCCTTTTTATATGAAAGATTCCGATAACCGCTTTTTCTCTCATTGGATTGTAGAAGATATGTTAAATTTTATGCGCTTTAGCTTAAAGCCGGAACGCGTTGATATCTATTCAAAAATTGCTTCCAAAACCAATGCTTATTGGTCAGGCAGTCAATTGAAAATGCTAAGTCGCATGAAACCAACAAGTGAGAATGCCTTTGACGCTATTAATTTAACGATTACCTTAAAGGACTACCAAATTAAAATTTTAAACCAACAGAAAAATTGGTTTGCTGCATTAAATGGTATGAAGCCTTTGAAAGTGATTCGAACGATTCGTGGAGAAATGGGTTATGACCAAATGCTTGCTAGCCGCGCGGAGAAGTTTGGTATGAAAATGACGTATTTGACGCAAATTCTCACAACTTTAGAACAAATTGCAGAGCCTCTTGAATCGATGACAGCTTTTGCTAAACGACTCAAACAACTAGAACAAGTAACGCAACAAGCGAAAAAAGAAAAAACAGACGATATGTTGACCTTATCAACTTTTCACAGCTCGAAAGGATTGGAGTTTGAACGAGTTTACATGATTGATTTGGTAGAAGGTGTGATTCCAACAGAAGAAGATGCGGAAACACCTGATTTAGTAGAAGAAGCACGTCGATTATTTTATGTGGGCATGACAAGAGCAAAAACGCATTTAGAGCTGATCAGTCATGGCAATGAATCGCGTTTCGTAGGAGAAGTACGTAAGTTAATCGTTCCTGAAAAAAGATTAGCTACTTCACAAAGCAATATAGTGAAGACACCGATTAAAGTAGCAGTGCCTAATAACCCAAACGCTATTCATTCCGAAGAGGTATTACGTGAAGGAGTCCATGTTCGTCATCGTGTTTTTGGTGCAGGTGAAATTGTTGAACGAGACAACGAACGAATTTCGATTCAGTTTGCTAAAGAACGAAAAGAATTAATGATTGATATTTGCATAAGCTATCGATTATTGGAGATTATCAACTAGCGCCTCTGAAAAACAGACGTGACATACAGAAGAACGCGGGGAATTGGAAATGAGATTTAAGGATTGGGATCGCAGTTTAAAAGTTCGTTTAATTGGCGAATTTTTCATGAATACAAGTTATTGGATGGTATTTCCGTTTTTAGCGATATATTTTGCAGAAGAGTTTGGTAAAGGAACTGCTGGCTTATTGCTGGTTGTTTCTCAAGTTTTTTCTGTAGCTGCAAACTTAGTTGGTGGGTATTGTGCTGACCGATTTGGACGTAAACGTATGCTTGTTGTCGCTTCTATTGCACAAGGCTTTTCGTTTTTGTTATTTGCTTTCGCCAATTCGCCGTGGCTTCAATCTCCTGTGCTTGGATTTATCGCGTTTACACTTGCTGGAATGTGTGGCTCTTTGTATCAACCAGCAAGTCAAGCAATGATCGCCGATGTCGTACCGGAAAAATACCGTAGTGATGTTTTTGCTATTTTTTACACAACATTAAATATTGCGGTAGTGGTAGGCCCTCTTTTTGGAGCAATTCTCTTTTTCTCTTACCGCTTTGAGTTATTATTGGTGGTTACCGTTATATCCATGCTACTCGGATTGGTATTGAAATTGCTTATAAAAGAAACGTTATCACAAGTGATGGTAGATAAATGGCAGTCTCAATCGGCAACTGGTTGGATTGGTGCTATTTCAAAGCAATTTAAAGAATATGGGTTAATTTTTAAAGATCGCTTGTTTATGCTGTTTATCGTAGCTGGAATTTTAGGTGCACAAACTTTTATGCAGTTGGATTTGTTGATCCCGATTTATTTGAGAGAAACAATCGATACACAAACAATTGCTTCTTTTTTTAGTAGAGAATGGTCTGTTACAGGAGAAACTTCTTTCGGTATTTTGTTAGCTGAAAATGGTTTGTTTGTGGCATTATTGACAGTTGTTGTTACAAGATGGATGACAAAGTTTCCTGAGAAGTGGGTATTCTTTGCATCAGCTGCTTTTTATGGATTGGCAATGTGGTTATTCCCAGTGACGTCATGGTTCTGGATGTTTGTTGTAGCAATGGGGATATTTACTTTTGCAGAATTAATGGTGGTTGGCCTGCAGCAAAGCTTTATCTCTAAGCTTGCACCTGAAGACATGCGTGGGCAATATTTTGCGGCGGCTAGTTTGCGTTACACCATAGGCCGTATGATTGCGCCAATTTCCATACCGATGACTGCTTGGTTTGGATTTCCATGGACATTTGGTGTGCTAGGACTCTTAGCATTTGCGAGTGGGTTTGTTTACTTGTTAATGTTTAAACTCTATGAAAAAAGGTCTTCCAATTAAGGAAGACCTTTTGTTTCGATTTATTTTTGGTCTTTGGCTAACTTTACTAACATATGTGCTAGCATATGCTGTTGGTCTTTGTCGCCAACCTGCCATAAACGCTGTAGCAAGTATTCTTCGCTGTTTTTTGGATCTTCTTTTTTAGCAAGGTAAGAAGCTATCTTTTCAGCTAATTGTGCAATGCGTTCTTCACTTAAGCCCATTTTTTCGCCTAGCTCTACTTTTTCACTTAAATAATTAATAAACACTGAGAAGTCTGCTAAAATTTTTTCCTTTTTTTGATCATCTGTATTTTTCAATTTATCTTCTATTTGTTTATTGATATCTTCCATTTCCTCGTCCACTCCTTTGTGATTTACATTTCTTTACTTAGATACCACTAGCAGAACTATTTAAACATTAGAATCTTGTGGAAGGTTTAGAATATTCGTTTAAAGTAACTCTTTCAGGGTAACCAAGTAGTGAAGATGGAATACAAAAAGGAGGATGATTGAATGACCTTATACGACAAAATCCAGGAATTGAAACATTTTGAATGTCCAGATCGTTGCGTGTTAAGTGTATATTTGAATACCAATCCAGCTGATTCAAATGCCCAGAATGGGGCATGGAAGATCCATCTGAAAAATGGTTTAAAACGACTAGATGAGTACTTAACAGCTTCTAACAATGAAAAAGAGATGAAATCCTATAAAGAATTAAGAAAAAAAGTGGAAAAAGAAATTTTAGATAACCAAACAGACTTCCAGAAAGGGGTCATCATTTTCGCATCACCACACGATGATTTGTGGTCAGTACACTATGTTCAAGTCCCAGTAAAAACAAGTTTTCACTGGGAAAATAAGCCTGAATTAGAAGAACTTCGATACATGTATAAAGCGTATCCTTATGCTGGTATTGTTTTGCCAGGCTTTAAAGGAATTCGTGTCATTGATACATCGATGGGGATCATTAATGAAGAGTTCTTTTATGAGTTTGATGCTGGTCTAGAAGTCTGGACTGAGCAAAAAGGCGTACGCAGTTCCGGCTCTCTTGGTGGCGGAGCTGGTGGTGGAGGCGCAGCCGTTACTGGCGGAAGCGGCGGCGGAAGTCCAGTCGATGAACTAGATCACAGACTGAAGGAGAATTTGGAACGCTTTTATAAAGATATGGGCAGCAAAATAGATAAATTGAAAAAAGAACGCAAATGGGAAGAAATCCATGTGGTCGGAGAAGCCGATCACGCTAAATCATTTGCGAAAACACTTCAACAAAAACCAAAAAGTTGCGTGTTTAAAAACTTGATGAACAACGACCCTGGAAAAATCCTACACGAAGTATTTGAAGTATAAAACAAACACCTCAGCATTTTGCTGAGGTGTTTTAATTTGGCTTTGGACAAAAGGTGCAAGTATCAAATGAAGGCATTTCTTTATACAAACAGCATGTTTTCCGGAGCGGCTTTGAAACTGCTTGTTGCAGTGGAGTATTGCCGAGTAACTTGGCTAGATAAGAATTCTTAACAGGTTTCCAATTCGCATCGTCTAAAAGCCAGTCGAAATCTTCTGCCACTAATCGTGGGTTTCGAGTTTCCATACTGGCATAATACCATAAGACAGATCCAAGAACATTTTCCCAGCAAGTGATTGGAGAAATTTTTATATGCTTTTTAAATTCATTTAACAAGTCATCAACTTGTTTAGAAAGAATGTCATGAAAAGCTTGAAATCGCTTTTCCGAATCAACAACTTGAAATGTAGAAGATGATACATGTGTTTGCAAAAGTGGTAAGCCGTAATTATGAACGCGGTCAAACTGCAATTCGCGCCAATCGACGGAAAAGTAACCATGATGTTGATGGAGCAAAGTAAACTGAGCAGTTACATAAAGTGCGTATTGCCGAAAAAAATAAGACACAGCCACACCCGCATTATCGGTATCGCACCAATGTTTTAGTTCCTCAATCATTGTTGGAATATCCTGCTTAAGTGGTCGTTGAGGAACGCGATCTACAGAGACGGATTGATTGCTCAGTAGATATTTAGCTTGTTGTGGGAAGGTCATATGGATTCACCTCTTTATTCTTTATGCTACGGCAAATGGAAGGAGTTTGCAAAGTGAATAGATGGTGTTATAGAAAAGTCGGGAAATATTCATCTATGATATTGTTGGAAATGTAGATAAACTATAGAAAAGGAGTGCAGACATGGATTTTTCTATTTTGAAGATCGATCATGTACAAGTGGCAGCACCTGCAGGAAAAGAAAGGGAAGCGATAGTTTTTTATACAGGAATTTTAGGAATGCAAGAGCTTGAAAAGCCAGAAGCATTGAAAGGAAGAGGGGGAGCATGGTTTAGATTTGGCGATCAGCAATTGCATGTAGGTGTTGAAGAGCCTTTTTCACCAGCTAAAAAAGCGCATCCAGCATTTCGAGTAGCAGGTTATGAAGAATTGAAAACACATTTGCTAGTAAATAAAGTGGAAGTGAAAGAAGATGATAGCATTCCAGGTGTAGAGCGATTTTTTGTTTTTGATCCGTTCGGTAATCGGCTAGAGTTTTTAAATTAACAATGCCCTGCGCTATAGCAGGGCATTTATTTATTGTAAGTGAATTTCTGGCAGTAGATAACACAATAGATTTAAACGACTACTGCTTATTGCAATAAATGACTGCATATAAAAAGCTGTCCAGTGAATGGGACAGCTTCTAAAAATATTATACAGTTTGAAGAGCGACAGCGGGACCAAAGAATTCAAAATGAATTTGTTCTTCTTTCATTCCAAGTGCGCTCAGTTGTTGAATCATGGCTTCCATGAAAGGAACAGGACCACACACATAAACGTCACCTGTGATGTCGACGTACTCTTCTAAAATTGCTTGTGTAATATACCCTTGTGGCTGATCAGAATAAAGTGTTTTGTAGTTTGCATTATCCATAGCTGCAACGTGTTTTTGAATATCTTTGTCGAAAGCGTGCAAGGATTCATTGCGTGCAGCATGAAGAAATGCTGTTGGACGTTCAGGAGTCAAAGTAGCCACAGTTTCGAACATGCTCATCATTGGTGTGATGCCAACACCGCCGCTGACAAATGCTACGGGTGTATCTTTTTCAGTATCTAGAACGAATTCACCTGCAGGAGCGCTGACTTCAAAGCGATCGCCTACATTCATTTCGTCATGAAGATAAACGGATACACGTCCGTTCGGATCATTGTCTGCATCACGTTTAACTGAAATACGGAACTCATCCTCACAAGCTGCTTGAGAAAGGCTATATTGACGGTTAAACAAATACTGTTCTCCCGGAATTGACATACGTACAGAAATGTATTGACCAGGCTGATAAGCAGGAACATTTTTTCCGTCTACTGGTTTTAAATAGAAAGAAGTAATATTTTCGCTCTCTTTTTCTTTACGAGCAATTGAGAAGTCTTTAAAGAAACTCCAACCATTTTCTTGAGTTTCCATATTTGCGTACATATCTTTTTCAACACCGATAAACGCATCTGCAATGACACCATAAGCTTCTGCCCATGCATTGATAATTTCATCAGTTGCAGCATCACCTAGTACTTCTTTAATTCCTTTTAATAGGTATTCTCCAACAATTGGATAGTGCTCAGGTTTGATTCCTAAACTTACGTGTTTGTTGGAAATTTGTACGATAGCTGGAAGAATAGCCTCTAGATTGTCAATATGGACTGCAGCAGCGTAAACCGTATTTGCCAATGCAGCTTGTTGACGACCTTGTTTTTGGTTTGCGTGATTAAAAATATTTAAAAGTTCAGGATGCGCTTCGAACATATTTTTGTAAAAAACAGTTGTGATGGCTGTTCCGTGCTCTTCTAATACCGGTACTGTGGATTTAATGATTGTTCTTGTCTCTTGTGATAACATGGTCAATCTCTCCTTTTGTTTTCTATACCTTGACTATACTCTTCCAATTCCACTAAAGATATATTTAAAATACATCTTTAAAATTTAGACACAATTGACTTCACAAAAAAGTCACAACAGAGAAAAGTAGAAGCACTCGTTTAGCTCTGACAGGCATAAGGCGACCCAACAGTGTGGCGTTCTTTGCCACAGTTGGGTTGACTTATGACCCGAAGAGCTGAGCGCTGAAGTCTAGACAAAGAGAAAAGTAGAAGCGCTCGTTTAACTAGGATAAGAGTTAATTCCACTAAATGGATATACAGTCCGTATTCATTCAAATACTGTCCATTGGCCGCCGAATACTGTCCAAACGTTGAAGATACTGTCCAAATCCACTGAAATACTTCATATTGCGACTAAATATCTCAAAACATAAAAAAAAAGCCCAGCATCAGCTGGGCGACTAACATATTTATTCACTGTTCATATTCAAATCCATTGCAGGGCCGAAGAACTCGTAATGAATCTGTTCTTCTGGAATGCCTAATCCGCGTAACTCACGAATCATAATTTCCATAAAGCGAGGCGGACCACAAACATAGATATCACTAGCTGGATCTACATACTCCTCTAGCATTTCCCGTGTAATAAAACCATTAGGTTCATCTGAATACACCGTTTTGTAGCGAGCATTTTCCATTTTTTCAGCATAAGATTGAATGTCTGAATCGAAAGCGTGTTGATTTGGATTACGCGCACCATGCAAGAAAGCAGTTGGACGTTCGGGTGTAGATCGTGCAACTGTTTCAAACATACTCATCATTGGAGTAATCCCGACACCGCCACTAATGAAAGCAACAGGCGTTGTTTTCGATATATCGAGTACAAATACTCCAGCTGGTGCACTAACTTCGATGGGATCCCCTTCATTGAGGTTGCGGTGTAGATAGTTAGAAACGACACCGTTCGGATCGTTATCATTTTCACTTTTAACTGAAATACGGAACTCATCGGGCTTTGGTGCTTGAGAAAGACTGTATTGTCGAATGACTAAAAATTCTTCTCCAGGCATCGTAAGTCGCACTGAAATATATTGACCTGGTGTATAAGGAGGTACATTAGATCCGTCTGCAGGCTTTAAATAGAAAGAAGTAATTACATCACTTTCTTTGACTTTGCGTGCAACAACAAAATCTTTAAAGAATACCCAACCATTTTCTTGGTCTTCTGTTTCTTTATACATGTCTTTTTCAACATTAATAAAAGCATCTGCAATGACTCCATAAGCTTCAGCCCACGCTTCAAGAATTTCGTCTGTTGCAGCGTCACCCAATATTTCTTTCATTGCTTTTAGTAAATAGTCACCAACAATTGGATAATGTTCAGGTAAAACGCCAACACTCACATGCTTGTGTGCCACCTGAACAACCGTTGGAAGAATTTCTTCCAAGTTATCAATGTGAACGGCAGCTGCGTGAACTGAATTTGCTAGTGCAGCTTGTTGGCGACCTTGTGCTTGGTTTGCCTGATTGAAAATATTCAATAACTCAGGATGCGCTACAAAAAGATTTTCATAAAATCGAGTGGTAATTGCAACACCGTGTTCCTCTAAAACGGGGACAGTAGACTTAACAATAGAACGAGTTTGTTCTGATAACATAGTAAACACTCCTTTTTGTATTTTGAGGTTCATTTGCTTTCGAAAGAACTAAAAAGTCGCTATAATAAACAGTCAGAAGAGGTGAATAAAATGAGATTGACCATGTATACTGATTTCTCATTACGTGTTTTGATTTATTTAGGCACAAAAGAGCCAGAAAAACTGACGACCATCCAAGAAATTTCTGACGCTTACGATATATCAAAAAATCATTTAACCAAAGTTACATTTGAACTCGGAAAAGCAGGTTTTATTCAAACGGTCAGAGGAAGAGGCGGGGGCATTCGCCTTGCAGATCTTCCTCAAAACATTAATGTCGGAACCGTAATAAGACAAATGGAAGATGACTTCCATTTAGTTGAATGTTTTAATTCGGCTACAAATCGTTGTCCCATTTCGTCAATTTGCGGGTTGCGCGGTGCTTTAGGCAAAGCCCTCAACGCATATTTATCAGTACTCGATGAATATACGCTTGAAGACCTGATGTTTAATAGGGAAGGACTTCGAGAAATTCTTAAGACATAAAAAACGGCTCATGATTTTGAGCCGTTTTTGTGTTTACAGTTCTAGAGTTTGTGGCTCTTCACCTTTTTTATTCATTAAGCGAATATGCTCTGGTTTTATAGCTAAAATAATAAGATTTGGATCGTCTGGACCTTCAAACCAACCTTTTAAATTATCATTCCATACTTTGTCGATGATTTTGCGATCGTCATTCAAAGACATTGTGCCTTCGATTTCTAAAAATGAATCACCAATGCCTTCCCCTTCATAGCCTAAAAGAATATGAGCATGTGGGTTTGCTTCTAGTTCATCAACTTTTTGTGTTTTCTTGCTAGTGGCAGTGTAGAGTGTAAAATCGTCATTAAAGAAAGTCATATAGCGCGAATGAGGCTTGTCGCCTTTTACTGTGGCTAATGTTCCTACGTAACTTTCCTCAAGAACTTTTAATGCAGCTTTTTTTACATCTTCTTGATTCATCTACTATCACTCCTTTTGTCTGTATAGTTGTCTATTCCTGTTTCACTCCGAATTAAACATAAAAGACCTGCTAAGGTAGCAGGTCTTTAAATATGTTCTACAGTTTTGGGCGTCCGATTAAATGCACTTGGCAAAACCATTCCAATCAAAATAATAAAGATCCCGACAATTTGAAGTGTGCTTAGTGTTTCATTTAAAATAAGAACGGATGCAATGACAGCTACGGGCAATTCCATTGCGCTTAAAATTGATGCGAGTCCAGAGCCAACGCGTGGAACGGCGATAGAAAAGAAATAAATCGGCATAATGATGCCAAAAAAGCCCAGCAATAATCCATAAATCCATAAGCCTTCATTGAATAATTGACCGTTCCAAACAATTTCAGGTGTTTGGAAGAGCCCAACGATGATTGCTGCAAAAAGCGACACATAAAATAGACGGGCTGATGTGTCCATGCCTTCTATTTGCTTACCATTGACGAACATAAACGCAGAGAAACAAAATGCTGCAGCCATGCCCCATACCCAACCTTGCCACGGAATGCCACTGAGGTCAGTGCCAATAATGCCAGCTGCAAACAATGTGCCGGCAAATAATAAGATCAACGAAAAAACTTCTGTTCGTTTAAGCCATCTGCGATTGACGATACAATCCAAGAACATGCCAATCCAAGTAAATTGGAATAATAAAACAACTGCTAGTGAAGCGGGAAGGTAGTTAAGAGAGTGTGCATAAACCATACCGGTAGCGGCTGTAAAGCTACCCGACAGTACCAAAACTTTCCAACCCTTTAGACGAGGCATTTTTCGTTGTGTCCCAAAAAATAACAGAGCCGCCAATGCGAATCCTACAAAGTACTGACTAGTCACTGCTTCTGCAGAAGTGAATCCATTTTTCATGGCTACCTTTATAATAGTTGAGAGTACCCCATAACAGCTTGCTGCTACGACGACCATAAGTGGATAAATCCAGTTTTTCATTTTCTTTCACTCCTGTTCAAATGAGAATCATAGCATAAAAAACCCACAGAAAACAGTCTCTGTGGGTTTTTGCTATAGTACTCATTTGTACGATTATTCAGGGAATTTTTCTTCGCTAGAAGAACTGTCTTTCGTACCGCGTTTATCTCCTTCTTCACGTTTTTCTTGTTTTAAATCTTCCATTGGAATAGCGTCAACGGTTAATTCTTCTTCGTGCATTTCGGTAAGAGTCTTTTTATCAGTTTTATACTGTTCTGGATTGTCCATGGGACCGCCATCGCTTATGTTGCGATCTTCCTCATTGAATGGTTTTTTATCTGACATGTAAAGCACCTCTTCCTTATTTGTATTAGTCTTTGTATTCCTTATATAAAATTTTTGAAACATAGATCTTGTTTAGTACGTTCTAAACGATTAGTAAGCGGTTTTAGCTTTAATCTGTTGAGAATAGTGTAGACTGTTAAAGAAAGGGAAAAAAATTATTCTTATAAAAATAATGACTATCATAAATTGAAACCAATAAACGTGAGGAGTTTTAAAATGGATACAAAACCAGGCATAACAGTAGGTGGTTTAAATTTTGAATGGGACTTGACCAAAGGACGTTTTTTGTTTGAAGGACAGGAATCGGTTCTTTTTTGGACAGCAACAGCAATGAAGCTGTTTTTTGATTCTATAGAAGAAATTTCTGGGAAAGACGCAGCAAATGTCGTATTAGAAACAACAGGATTTCGCCAAGGGATAATAGTGGGAGAATATTTTCAAAACATGGAAAAATTCTCTATCGATAATGCAGCTCAATTGATTACGAATACATACGCCTCTGCAGGATGGGGACTGGCGGAAATTAAAAAAATAAATGAAGAAACACGTACGCTTGAAGTCTATTTAAAAAACAGCTGGGAGCATATAATCAACGTAGAACAAGACAAAACGCAAGGAGGCAGCTTTTTGCCAGCCCATTACGCCGGGATATTTTCTTCTTTATTTAATGAAAATATTTGGTATAAAGTCGTACATCATCAATTAGATGGTTTTGAAGAAAGCGTTATTCAATATTTTCCTTCAGAAGAAACGATTGAAAAAAATATCCATCAATTATCTCGTTTAAAAGAAGCCGAAAAGATTAATGAACTGGAACGATTAGTGGATGACAAGACGCGTGAGCTAAATGAAATGATCAAAGAAATTTCTTCTCCACTTATTCCGGTTCTAGAAGATATCGTTGTCGTCCCATTACTTGGAACTTACGATGAAGCACGTGCAGAAGAGCTATTAGTAAAAACTTTGCAAAATATGCCAAAACACAAAGCTAAGTATTTGATTTTGGATCTGACAGGATTAAACAGTAACTTTACTCAGCATGCCGCGATGCTGATTGAAAAGCTAGGATTGACAGCGTCATTAATTGGAACACAAACTATTTTGGTAGGTATTTCGGCTGAAATGAGCTTAACCATTACAGAAGCAGCTATTAATTTATCAAAATTCCAATGCTTCCAAACCTTGCAGCACGGCATTCATTACGCATTGGCGCAAAATGGAAGAAGTATTATATAAAGAATAAAAGTGTATTGGACAAGGTCCAATACACTTTTATTCTTTATTTAGTAGATTTCACAATTTCGATAATTACTTGTGTAGCTTTTTCCATATTTTCAGCAGAGATAAATTCGTATTTTCCATGATAGTTCTCGCCACCTGTAAAAATATTAGGTGTTGGAAGTCCCATATAAGACAATTGAGAACCATCCGTTCCGCCACGAACAGGAACAATATTTGGTTCGATTTCTAGTGTTTTCATAACTTGTTCCGCATAGTCAACGATTTTCATAACAGGTACGATTTTTTCGCGCATATTGTAATATTGATCTTCGAGTTCTAAATGAATAACTTCTTTACCGTACTGCTGCTGAAGCTTTTCTGCCACCGTTTGCATATGTTGTTTTTTATCTTCGAACTGATCTTTATCAAAATCACGGATAATATAGCTTAATTCTGCTGTTTCAACATCGCCAACAAAATTATTCAGATGAATAAACCCTTCATAGCCTTCGGTCAATTCAGGAACTTCGTTTTTGGGCATTTCTTGCTGGAATTGAATAGCCACGGTTTGTGCATTGACCATCTTGTCTTTTGCAGAGCCCGGATGGACACTTTTGCCTTGAACAATCAGTTTGCCACTTGCTGCATTAAAACTTTCATACTGCAACTCACCAAGAGGACCACCATCCATCGTATAGGCATATTCAGCGCCAAAGCGTTCAACGTCAAATTTGTGTGGACCGCGACCGATTTCTTCATCAGGCGTAAATGCGACGCGAATTTTCCCATGTTCGATTTCTGGATGCTTAATTAAATAGTCCATCGCTGTCATAATCTCAGCTATACCTGCTTTATTGTCTGCACCGAGAAGCGTGGTGCCGTCTGTCGTAATGAGTGTATGGCCAACATAATTTTTGAGAGCAGGAAAATCCGCTACCATCATGTTAATGTTGTCGTTCAAAGGAATGTCTTGGCCATCATAATTATCAATGCGTTTTGGATTAACATGTTTTCCGGTAAAGTCAGTTGCAGTATCAACATGTGCTAAAAAACCAATTACAGGCATATCCTGCTCCGTATTGGCAGGGAGTGTCCCGAAAAGATAACCGGAATCATCCATGTCCACTTCTGTCAAACCAATGGTTTTCATTTCTTGTTCTAGTTCACGGAGTAAATCCCATTGACCAGCTGTAGAAGGTGTGGTGTCACTCGTGAAATCAGATTGTGTATCGATTTTAGCATAACGAACAAGTCGTTCAATTAAATTTTCTAACATGTATAAATCCCCCTAAAATAAGTCTCGTATCTATTTTAACATGAAGCAAGAAAATTCTGTCATAAAACGAGATAATAAAGAGAATTCCTTTGTTAGATAGGCGTTGTCGGCTTCCTACGTAAAACTGCTGATACTTTGTTTTCACTCCCATTTTTTATGCGTATAATGTTTTCTTGGTGTTTCCAAAGAGCCATTGCAAAAAGTACCGTAGCAATCACGAGAGGCCATGGTCCTACTGCCGGAATAACTGCGATTACTAAATAAACGCCATACAATACGAGTACACCAATTACTAAGTAATCTGTTACGAGTGAAACAGTGATTAATAATATAAGACCGAGCAAACCGAGCTTCCAATCAAGTGCTAACATAACGCCTATAACAGAGGCTGTCCCTTTGCCTCCTTGAAACTTCATGAAAAATGGGAAGTTATGCCCGACAATAACGCCAGCACCTGCGACAAACAATAACGCCCATGTTACGTCAGCTGCAAAATTACCTGTAGAAAGCAGTAAACGCAAACCTGCTACAGCTACGAATCCCTTGAAGATATCAATAATAGCCACGAGTAGCCCGTATTTCCAACCCAATACAATAGCAGCATTAGAGGCACCAGAATTTTTAATACCTTGTTTTTTAACATTCACTCCTGATAACATCTGTGCTACCAGAGATCCATGGCAACATCCAATTCCATAGCTTGCAATAAATAATAGCAAAATCCATGTAATCATAACCGATTCCTCCTCTCTACATGATGATAACGTTTGAAAATGGTAGAGGTTTCAAAGTTTTCCGACTAATTAGCTTGACAAATGTTTGAAAAGTTTTTATACTTCACAACAAGATCAAAATTAAATCAAATACTCTTATCAAGAGTGGCGGAGGGATAGGCCCTGTGATGCCCGGCAACCAACAGACGATTTGTCTGGAAAGGTGCTAATTCCTACAGAACCGGTGTACAGGTTCTGACAGATAAGAGGAGGAAACTCCGTATTTTACGGCCCTCTTCTTAAGCGAAGGGGGCTTTTTGTCGTCCCCTTTGGAACAACAGTACATACAAAATAGGGGGAATAGAAAATGACAAACTTAAAACCAGAAACTTTATTGCTACACGGCGGACAGCAACCAGATCCAACAACAGGATCTAGAGGGGTCCCGGTATACAAAACAACTTCTTACGTTTTTCGTGATACACAGCACGCACAAGATCTTTTTGGGTTAAAGGAAGTAGGGAATATTTACTCGCGCATTATGAATCCAACAGTTGACGTTTTTGAACAAAGAGTAGCTTTGCTTGAAGGAGGAACCGCAGCAGTTGCTCTTTCATCGGGAATGGCGGCAATTGCCTTTTCTATTTTGAACATTGCAGAAGCAGGAGACGAGATCGTGGCAGATAGCAGTCTTTACGGTGGCACGCATAACTTATTTGCAAATACATTGCCGCGTTATGGCATTACGACTAAGTTTGTTGATGCTACGAATCCAGAGAATTTCAAAACAGCCATTACAGATAAAACAAAAGTAGTTTTTGGCGAAATTATTGGAAATCCCAGTTTGAATGTCTTTGATGTCGAAAAAGTCGCTGCCATTGCTCACGATCATGGGCTTCCGTTATTGATTGATAATACATTTGCTTCTCCATATGGTAGCAATCCAATTGAGTTTGGTGCAGACGTCGTCATTCATTCAGCTACAAAGTGGATTGGAGGTCATGGCACGACGATTGGTGGAGTTGCAGTAGATGCTGGAACATTTAACTGGGACAATCCACGCTTCCCAAATTACACTGAACCGGATAGATCTTACCACGGCTTGCGTTATGGAATAGATGTCCCAAATGCAGCTTTTGCAACAAAACTACGTGTTCAGTTATTGCGAGATTTTGGTCCGTCATTAAGTCCAGATAGTGCACATGCATTAATCCAAGGCTTGGAGACTTTGCACTTGCGCATTCCAAAGCATAATAGCAATGCTCAAGTTATTGCGGAATATTTAAAGCAACACCCACAAATTGAATGGGTGAATTACTTAGGATTCGAAGATCATCCATCTCATCAGCTAGCGAAGAAATACTTAAAAAACAAGGGTTACGGGTCGATTGTCAATTTTGGTATTAAAGGTGGACGAGAAGCAGGACGTAAAGTGATTGATAACATCCAGTTGTGGTCACATGTTGCAAACGTGGGTGATGCAAAGTCGTTAATTATCCACCCAGCTTCAACAACTCATCAGCAGTTGAATAATGAAGAACTAAAATCATCCGGTGTAACCGAAGAGTTGATTCGGTTGTCGGTTGGTTTAGAAGACTCTGAAGATTTAATCGCTGACTTAGAGCAAGCGATTCAAGTCGCAACATTAGCAAAAGCATAAGGAGGAATCGCTATGAAAACAGTATCCATTGGCTCATTAACTCTGGACTCAACTAAGACGATAGATCATGTAGAACTTGCATACGAACGTCTCGGAGATGAAAATGCTCCTGTGATTCTGGTATGTCACGCATTAACTGGCGATCAGTATGCAGTTGGCACCGAGCAAAATCCAGGCTGGTGGGCAGGAATGATCGGTCCAGGCAAGTCAGTGGATACAACTAGTTTTCAAGTGATTACATTTAACGTACTTGGTGGCTGTCACGGATCGACAGGACCCGCCTCAGTAAACCCCGCAACAAGAAAAGCTTACCGCGCAGATTTTCCAACGCTTACGATACGTGATATGGTCAGAGCCGAATACTTTGCATTAAAAAAACTTGGTATCAAGAACTTAGCTGGCGTTATTGGAGGATCTCTTGGTGGAATGAAAACTTTAGAGTGGGGAAAAATGTATCCAGAGTTTATCAATGCGATTTTTCCGTTAGCTGTTACGCCATATTACAGTGACTATGGAATAGCTTTTAATCATATTGGGATAATGGCAATTGAAAATGATCAAGATTTTAATGATGGAAATTATAAAGATTCTACTGTTTTAAAAGGGTTCGAGTTAGCTAGAATGGCCGGTATGGTAACGTATCGAAGTGGCAATATGTTCAATCAACGCTTTGGGCGCGCGGGCGATGCGAGTGAATTCAATATACAGTCGTATTTAAATTATCAAGGAAAAAAATTAGCGGGTCGTTTTGACGCTAATAGCTATCTCGTACTGCTAAAAGCTATGAATACACACGATATTAAAGAGGCAGTTTTAAAAGTACCAGTATATTCGTTATCGTTTACGCATGATTTGCTTTATCCAAATGAACTTACTGTTCCATGGCTTAAAAAACAAACGACTGCAGAGTGGGAAATTATCAAAACAGAATATGGCCACGATGGATTTTTGATTGAGTTTGAAAAATGGGGAAGGTTTATAAATGAAAAACTAAAAACTTTTGTCATACCTGAACTGATTCGTTGAGATTTTTCATTTAACTCAAAAAGCTATGTGGAAATAAAAAAACATCTGAGCCATGTATTTAGTGGCTTCAGATGTTTTTTTCTATAAGTTAGAGTTAATCTTCATCTTTAATATCTACGTCATCTGGAATAGGAGTAGCGCGCCATTCCTCTAAAGCATGCTTTGCTTGTTCTAAGTGCTGAAAATGGGTATCAAATTGAGAAGTGTTAATCATGTATTGCTCGCCGTCGTGAACTGTGCGAATGCGACCTTCTAAAACATAACGATTGACTTGCTCTTCGGGCATCGATAAAAAAGCAGCAGTTTCCTGAACTGTCATATACATAGGATCTCCTCCTTTTTTCTTTTATTATAATAGAAGAACAAGGCTATCTCAAACCAATAGTTCACGGACGAGGAGGGAGACAAGCGGTTAAATAACCGCTTGTCAGTCTTTTCTTATAAATATTAATGTATTACTACTTTTAGCGTTTAATTTCACGAGAGTAGGGGGATAGTAGGAGAGAGGCTTATACAAAAAAAGGAGGACGAGTGTATGAATGATATTGGAAATTCTTTTAGAGGAGTCGGCAATACGGTTATCGACTACATTCCAAACGTTTTAGGGGCATTATTATTATTACTTGTAGCATGGATTGTAGCAACAATCGTGAAAGCGATCTTCACTAAAGGATTGAAAAAAGCAGGTGCAGACCGAGCTATGGTCAGAGGGCACATGGCGAAAACTAAAGAAAGTGCAGACAGTATGTTGGATTCGATAGGAAAAATCCTTTATTACTTAATTTTCATTTTGTTTATTCCAAGCGTTTTACAAGCTTTGGATATGAACAATGTGGCACAGCCAATTTCGAACATGATGGATAAACTATTAGCCTTTTTACCTAATCTTTTCATGGCTATTATCATCCTCGTAATTGGTTACTTTGTAGCAAAATTTGTGAAAAACCTGGTGTTTAGTCTTTTGTCGGCAATCAACATTGACAAATGGATCAATAAATTTACTGGCAAAACAAGTAGCACAACAGGAACTACACGAATGGATGCTGGAGACAAGTCAACACTAGCAAATGTATTAGCGAATGTTGTATTTGTTATTGTATTGATTCCGATTTTAACGATTGCATTAGAAACATTAAACATTCAATCAATTTCTGAACCAATTGTTAATATGCTTAACCAAGTTCTTAACATGATTCCAAACATTTTTGTCGCAATCATTTTAGTGCTGGCAGGTATCTTGATTGCGAAGTTCGTTGGAGATTTGTTAATCAGTCTTTTAAATGGAACAGGAATCAATCGTTTCTCAACGTATTTAAGCACTGATAAAACGAAATCACCAAGCTTTGATATTGCAAACATCATTGGCAAATTAGTCCAAACAATCATCATCATCTTCTTTACTGTAGAAGCGATGAATGTATTGCAACTTGACGTATTAAATGGAATTGGTGAAGCTGTTATTGCTTACTTGCCACTTCTTATCAGTTCATTGATCATTCTAGGTCTTGGACTCGTTGGAGGAAGTTTGCTAGGAAATTACGTAAAACAAGCTTCAAGCAATCGCTTTTTAGGAGCTATTGTGAAATACGTAGTTATCATCATTGCAGTATTTATGACGCTTGACCAATTAAACTTTGCGACAAATATCGTCAACTTAGCATTTCTATTCATTATCGCTGGACTTGCAGTAGCGTTCGCAATTTCATTTGGTATGGGTGGACGTGAGTTTGCGAAACGTCAGCTAGAAAAACTTGAAAAGAAAATGGAAAAAGAAAACAATAAGCCTGAACTATAAATAGTAGCAGAAAGTCACTTCGACAAATAATTGTCGAAGTGACTTTCTAAATTTATGGATGAATTACCGAAGACAGCTTCGAGTAAAATTCGACGCGTTGAACTGCGAAAACGGAATGCATAATTAGAAAATACCGGACAGCATCTAGACTGTTCGGCATTTTTTCGTTTTTATTTGGGAGGAGTAATGAGTTTATGTTGGAATGCGTAAATAACGGCTTGTGTGCGGTCATGAACTTCTAGTTTTGCAAGAATATTGCTGACATGCGTTTTAACGGTTTTCACGGCAATAAACAATCTGTCGGCAATTTCTTGATTGGTCAAACCGTGCGCAAGCAAAAGCAAAATTTCTATTTCACGTTCAGTCAAATCATCGTGAAGAACACGTTCATAACGCATTTGCTTCATCATTTTTGTCATCACTTCAGGCTCAAGAACAGGCGTACCATTCATGGTTTCGCGAATCGAATCGGCAATCCGTGAAGCTTTCGAAGTTTTTAATATGTAGCTTACGGCTCCGGCTTGAAGCGCGGGGTATACTTTGTCGTCATCAAGAAAGCTTGTAACAATCATAATTTTAGCTTCTGGCCATTGATCAATGATGGCTTTGGTCGCTTCTGCGCCATTCATAATGGGCATAACCATATCCATTAAAATGATATCGGGTCGTAAGTCTAAAGCCATTTGCACAGCTTCTTGGCCGTTTGCAGCTTCACCGGCAACCACCATATCCTTTTGAGACTGCAAGTAAGCAGAGACTCCTATGCGTACCATTTCGTGGTCATCCACTAATAAGATTCGAATCATCGGTTTTCTTCCTTTCAATAGGAACTTTTACTTCCACAATTGTACCTTCAGATGGCACAGAAATGATTTTGCTGGTAGCACCGATTTCGATGGCGCGCTCTTCGATGTGCTTTAAGCCATAAGAAGTCGATTTGGACTGTTCACTTTCAAATCCGACACCGTTATCTTGAATACGCAGGATCGCAAAATTATCGCGTTCAACAAACAAGATATGAACTTCAGTTGCTTTTGAATGGCGCAATGTATTTGATAAGGTTTCTTGTGCGATGCGGAACAAATGATCTTCTGCTCCTTTTTGCAAAGGCACTTCTTCTAATTTATGGTCAATGGTAAAATAAACTTTTTCTTTAAGTTCACTAACCAATTCAAACAAACCTTGGCGCAAGCTCTTATCGTGAAGAGCGGCGGGACGTAAATGCAAAAGCAGCGCGCGCATTTCCAATTGCGCTTGCTGAACCATCTTTTCAGTCTGCAGCAATCCCGGCTGCGCGTCTTCGCTTTCAGTCATAGAAGACAACAGCATCGAAGCTGCGAAAAGCTGTTGAGAAACAGAGTCGTGCAATTCTCTAGCCAATCGCTGACGTTCCATTATCAAGCGTTCTTGAATAAGTTGATCTTGCATTTCTGCTCGTTCATTGGCAATGCGCGTTAAGCTTTTGCGCTGTGTTTCAAGAAGCTTTTGTAGTTTTAAGATAGAACTAGATAAATTACGCGGCAAGGTTTTCATGTTTGCTGCTTGAACGACAGTGTTGTCTTCGTTGCGCAAAAGTGCTTGGAAAATGTCTTCGATTTCTTGTACTTTCGATCGTGACAGCGATTCAGTCCACCACGAGATGCCGACAGATAAAGCAAACATGAGGACAATAAGCCAAATACCAAGTGGCAGTCCAGCAATGAAATCTTCCCATAAAACAGCCCAACTGTTAAACGAAGGCAAGCCGAGTAAAGCAAATAAGATACTAAAGACAATTGAGGCAAAAAGAGAAATAAAAAATAAACTGCGTGGCACAATTTGTTTCATCGGCGAATCACCTCAACATCTCCCATCCAAGTGGTCACAGAGACGATCAATTCGACTTTATTGCCTTTGTCTGCGGGATAACCATCTTCAGAGTGAATAGTTCCATTCACAATGCGTCGCTTGTCGCCATAGAAAAAGCGAGCTTCTCCAAGAAGTGTGGAATAAAAAACACGTACAGGAACTTCGTAAGGCACGACTACTTGGATTTTTCCAAAGCCTTGTCGAATGGATATGAGTGACGTTTTTTTAGGCAATACCGTTTGTGTTGTGTCCACTAAAATATCGCCAATAAACCCTTGTATATGAATGTCTTTCCATTCATATGCTTCGATCGGCGTACTTCGTGTAGACATGACTTTGTTTTGAATAAGTCCTTTGTCGGTCGCTCTGTAAATGGGTGCGGTTTGAAGCCATTCGTCGCCTTTCCATAAACGAATCAATAAATAAACGGCAAGTCCAAACACCATCAAACGCAAACTCCACATCGATAAAATGGAAACTCCAATAAGAAAAGCACCTATCCAAAAATAAGAACGACGGTATTTCACATTTTTTTTTAACGCATAGTAGATCGTTCCGATACCAAGAAAGATTAAAAACACACTGCCATTTTCAAAAAAGGTAGCTTCTACAAAGATTAATAAGAAAGCGCTCAAAATAAAAAATGCTTGTTTGTTTGTAGAAATATGCTGCACGGCTTTTGCCTCCTTCTTTGTACCAGAAAAAATGAGGAGAAGAAAAACTTCTTCTCACTCAGGTTCACACAAGTTCTTTTTGGCTTGCGTTATTTTTCTCTAAAAATTCTAGACGGTGCTCCATTACGAATCGTTCATACCATTCTTCAACTTGGGTAACGAATGTTGTGATGTAAGAAGTCACGTCATCAAAAAACCAATCTGTTCGGCAACAAGTTCGGACTCAATAGTTTATCCATTTGGTAATGATCGCGTGTTGCATTTTTTTGCCCATTAATTAGAGCTACTTCGGCTAATTCTTTTTCTAGTTTACCATTTACCTGGCTTGACGCTCTACTCATTTCCCATTATTTGCTGTTTGGTTTTCTGTTTCTGTAATATAGCGAATTAGAGAGGATTTTATCCTCTTTTTTTGCGACGATAGCTCCTAAATCAGTTGCAACCAAGAATTTAAAATGTTCCTAAAAAGTTATCATTTTCGTTTCATTCTTATTTAGTTAGCTTGTTCCATTGGTATTCGAGGTTTGTAAATGGCTCACTTTCTTTCACAGCATCAATCGAAACACTTTGTCCGTTCCATTTACGGTAAACTATCCATAATCCAGCAAGTGCAACGAGACCAATCAATGCGGGCACGTTAGAGATAGCTGACAGTGCGCCAACAACTCCGACTGCTGCCCAAAATACTTTTGTCCATGTTGATAAGCTTCTTAAGTAGTAATGGACACCTGCATAAACAACTACTGCGGAAACAGCTAGTCCCAATAAAGCACCCATATTGGAAAGTACAACGATTCCGGCAATAATACCGAGTGTTAATAACCAAAAGTTGTTCATGTTGTTTGCCTCCTCTTTGATTTGTAAGTTAATCATATTAGGAGAATGGTTTTTTTCATACGGTCTCTGACTGCATCTTTGACTAGGTCTTGAGACGTAGAGGATTCTAAGTGTGAATTTATGTGGCATTGAAAGTCGCACCGACCGCTTTGGATAGAGCTCTCGCTAGAAGCCGAGCAAAAAACGTTTGTCTTCTAGCTCCACTTCGTCCGCTAGCGCGGCGGTGCTTAGAGAGTAGTAGAAATGAACGTCTTGAATTAAGTAGGATGGATGGTGGTAATCGCACCCGCTACTTTGAGCAGAGCAATGCTTGGAGAAAGACAAGGGTTCTTTTGTGAAGGTTGTGAATTGAGGTGCTATACTATTTTTTACGACAGAGAATAAATGTCTTTTTTATATAGAAAGAGGCAGTTTAGAAAAAGAAAGAGGTATGTTTATGAAAATGATTGCGAGCATTGGTAGTGCTTTATTGATATATACAGCGCTTATTACGTATTTGGGCTGGGCGGTTTACTTTTGGCTCGCGAGTTTTTTAGCGGGCATGAACCCTTGGCTTTTTGCAGCATTTTGGTTCGTGGTTGCTTATAGTTATGTGATTGGAAGAATTGGTCACAAATGGCTTGGGTTTACGGTGCTAGGTTCTTATTGGTTTGCTTTTTTGCAGTATGCCATTTTGTTGATTCCTTTAGCCAATGTCATTGTACTAATAATGGATTTTAAAAATGATGTGTTTTTTGTAGGATTGGCAACAACAATTACTTTACTGCTACTATTTATTGTCGGAACTTATATGGCGTACAGTCCGGTTGTTCGAAAGCTTGAGATTACAGTAGAAGGTGAAGCGGCAGAACCACTTCATATGGTCATAGGTTCTGACTTTCACTTAGGTTTTCTATCAGGGAAACGACATTTGCGACGTTTTGTTGAAAAGACAAATGCACTTGATCCAGACATCGTCTTTTTGGCAGGCGACTTAGTAGATGATGACCCGATATGGTATGCACGTTATGGTATGTCTGAAGTGATGGAACAGCTGAAACCGTCTCTTGGCGTGTACGGTATTTTAGGGAATCACGAATATTATGGCAAGAAAATACCATTGTTAGTAAAAGTAATGGAAAAGTCAGGCGTGGAAATTTTAAGAGACGAAACCATTTTGATTGCGAATCGTTTTTATTTGACGGGTCGAGAAGATCGAACAAATAGCAAACGACTTCCACTAGCTGAATTGAAACCTGAAAAAGGCGAGTTGCCTTGGATTGTGATGGACCACACGCCTGCAAATTTAAAAGTACCAAGTGAACTCGGAGTGGATTTTCAACTGTCGGGTCATACACACAAAGGTCAAATGTGGCCTAATCATTTGTTAACAAAGCGAATGTTTGAATTAGATTATGGGTATCGCTTACTAAGAGGGACGCATTTTCTTGTGTCTTCTGGTTTTGGCTTTTGGGGACCTCCTTTACGCATTGGGAGCCGTTCAGAATTATGGTCGGTAACTATGAATTTCCGCCCATCTTCTTAAAAGGAGTGTTGTTATGGAAGAATGGATTACCTCAGTCATGTCGGATTATGGCTATAAATTATGCGTCAGTTATCAATGTATTCCAATGTCGTCTATACCTTTATTGCTGTAGGTCCGATTATTGCTAGTGAGTATTATTTCAAAAAAATAAAATCAAGAAATAAGTAAGAAACTGCTGGCAATTGCCGGAAGTTTTTTTAATTGTTATAATTGTTACATAATAAGAGATGGAGGATGGTTATGAAGCCGATTGTATTTATTACTCAAAAACTGCCAGATAACGCAATAGCCGAACTAAAAGAACAGTACGAAGTTCGCATGTGGCCGGAAGAAGATACGCCTGCACCACGTGAGACATTATTAGAAGAAGCAAAAGAAGCACATGCACTTTGGACAATGATGTCGGACAAAGTAGATAGTGAAGTATTTGAAGCTGCGCCTCACTTGAAAATCGTCAGTAATTTAGCGGTTGGATACAATAATATCGATTTGGATGCAGCGAGAAAGCATGGCGTGACGGTTACCAATACACCAGACGTATTAACGGAATCCACAGCAGACTTGACCTTTGCATTATTATTAGCAACTGCGCGCAAAATTATTGAAGCAGAAAAATCTGTTCGTTCAGGAGAGTGGAAGTCTTGGACACCAATGGGGATGACTGGTCAGAATGTTGGAGGAGCCACGCTTGGCATTATCGGGATGGGTCGAATCGGTGAAGCTGTAGCGACTCGTGCACAGGGCTTCGGCATGAAAGTCCTTTACCATAATCGGACGCGCAAAAGTTTAGAAGATGTGCGTTACGCAGAATTTGAAGAGTTGTTAAAGGTTTCGGATTATGTGGTGATTTTAACTCCTTTGACACCAGAAACAAAAGGGATGATTGGTGCAGATGAACTGGCATTGATGAAAGAAACTGCTTGTCTAATCAATGTTGCACGAGGTGGAATTGTCGATGAAATGGCTTTATACGAAGCGTTAAAAGAAAGAAAGATTTGGGGGGCGGGCTTAGACGTATTTGAGCAAGAGCCAGTTTCGTTAGACCATCCATTGCTAACTTTACCAAATTTAACGGTATTGCCTCATATCGGCAGCGCAACCATTCAAACGCGTTTAGAAATGATGGCGTTAAATGCGGAAGCCATTAAAGCATGCTTCGAAAACAAATCAGTAAAAAATAGAGTTTGCTAAATAACTAACAAAAGAGCAGCGAGTTTTATGCTGTTCTTTTTCGTATTCGAAAAAATATCTAATTACGATGTATATTTTCAAGAGTTGAAGTTTAACTCTATTTATTGTAAAATGATTGAGGTTTTTGCTATTTTTATTGGATAGAACTAAATTGAGAAATAGGAGGTATGATTCATGCAAAATCATACACATAATGTTTTACTTTACTATCTATACACACCGATTGAAGATCCAGAGGCTTTTGCAGTTGAACATTTAGCAGCGTGCAGAGAGTTAGAGCTGAAAGGCCGTATCCTCGTTTCTGAAGAAGGGATTAATGGTACATGTTCAGGAACAATCGAACAAACCCGAGCTTATATGGAAATGCTTAAAAGTGATTCCCGCTTTTCAGACATCGTTTTTAAAATCGATGAAGTTGATGGCCATGCGTTTAAAAAAATGCACGTTCGTGTGAAAAAAGAAATTGTTCACCTTGGGCTTGAAAATGACATCAACCCGAACGAACTAACAGGCACATATCTAGAGCCAGCAGAATTCTATAAACAAATGCAAGAGCAAGATACCGTCGTTTTAGATGCGCGAAATGATTACGAATATGACCTTGGTCATTTCCGTAACGCTGTTCGCCCAGATATCGAAAACTTCCGCGATCTTCCAGAATGGATTCGTGACAACAAAGAACAATTTGAAGGCAAGAAAATTTTGACGTATTGTACAGGTGGAATTCGCTGTGAAAAATTCTCTGGCTGGTTGAAAAAAGAAGGCTTTGAAGATGTTTCTCAACTTCACGGAGGAATCGTTAGTTACGGTAAAGATCCGGAAGTAAAAGGTGAACTATGGGACGGACAATTATACGTTTTTGATGAGCGTATTGCTGTACCTATAAACCAAGTAGAGCAAGTTATTGTAGGGAAAGACCATTTTACAGGTGAACCTTGCGAACGGTATGTAAACTGTGCAAACCCAGAGTGTAATGCGAAAATCTTAACTTCTGAAGAAAATGAACATAAATACATGCGTTCATGCACAGACGAATGCCGTGAACACCCACGTAACCGTTATGCTTTTGAACACGGATTAACGGGAGAACAAGTACGAGCACGTTTGGATGCATTAAAAGAAACAACTGAAGTATGAACGAAAAAAGCTGCCGAATTTATCATTCGGCAGCTTTTTTTAGTAACTTATTATAAATTCTAGCGATAACGTTTGCTCAGAGTGGGCGAGAGCCTTCCTAAAAACGACCAAAGCAGTTTTGTTACTTCGCATAAAGACTGGTGACCTCGCTTACAAATCGAGTTTGGCTATAGTCTGTATACTTTTTTATTTCTCAACTTCTTCTTGGCAATCAAAACACACCAATTCTCCATCTACATAAACACCATCTAAAAAACCATCTCGGCAATATACGTCTTTACCACAATTGCTGCACGGTCCGATGAGTTCAAGCATATTGCATACCTTCAGCGTAAATATACATCGCGTCTTTCAAGTATTTAGCCAAACCTTGTCCATGCTGATCAATGTTTTTCGCAAAGCGGCTATCGGATGCATATAAATCCCCGAGTCCACGGAACATTTTTGGTGAACATTCGTAAAAGCGATTTAAAAGTGTATAGTAAGCTTTCATTTCTTGTTGAACGGCATCTGTTTGTGGGGATAAATGCATCAAACTAGCTACTGCTGTATAAATACGATTTCCTTCAAGATTGATTTCTTCTAAATCTTCTTCTTCTTTTTCTTCTGCAGCAGGTTCACTCGCTACGGCAACAGGTTCCTCAAAAGTTGCTATTTCGACTGGAGCAACAGCTATCGCTACAGCAGATTGTTCATGACTGGTAAAAGATGTTGCCAAATTCTCCGTTTGAGCTAAACCAGAACCTGCCCCTGACTTTTGGTATTTCTTCATCAAATCTTCTACTTTGCTATTTTCAAAAGCTAAAAAGCGCTCTATATCGGTTAAGTTCCCTAAACCTTGTAGTTCACGTTGAGTATGCTCAGCATTTTGAATAAGTTTTTCTATGCGCTGCTTTTTTTGTTCCAATAAATCGATGTGTTGTGACAAAGCATATTCACGGTCAAAGCCGTCGGCGACTAGTTCTTGAATTTTCTTCAACGAAAAATCCAGCTCTTTTAAAAATAAAATCTGTTGAAGCAATTTTAAATCTTCGCTATTGTAATAACGATATCGGTTTGTGCCAATATTTGATGGTTTTAACAAACCAATGCTGTCGTAGTGATGGAGTGTCCGAACACTAACGCCTGCTATTTTTGCTATTTCTTGTACTTTGTACAATCTAATCACCTCTCTCTTTAAAATACACTATAACGCACCGTTAGTGTCAATAGTTTAATGAAAAGTTATTAAAATAACTCTTTTTTGTATTATGACAATGAAAAATCTTAGAAAAAAACTAAAAAAATAATTAAATACAGAAATTTCAGATATCTCCTACTATTTACTAGAAAACTATGAAATAATGAAGGTGAAAGCGTTTTCAAAAGCGCGTAAGTGAAAGGGGTAATGACGATGAAATTAACTAATTTTGTGAATGGCAAATGGCAACAAGCGGAACAGGCTGAATTTAGACCAGTTTTGAACCCGGCA
>JBBSRA010000016.1:0-59809 GCA_038243515.1 Caryophanales bacterium | reverse complement strand
TCCTGTAATACTTGTGGCTGACATCGAGCGTGGCGGTGTATTTGCATCGATTGTCGGCACGCTTGCGTTGATACCGGAAAAAGAACGAGTAAAGGGCTTGATCATCAACAAATTCAGAGGAGACGTCAAGCTTTTTGAAGACGGCGTGCGTTTTTTAGAATCGTATACCGGTATTCCAGTGCTTGGTGTCATACCATACTTGGATCATCACGAAATTGAACAAGAGGATTCACTTGGCGTTAAAGCGGTGCATCAACTTTCTCTTGTTGAAGATGCCATCGACTTGGTTGTTTGCAAACATCCTTATTTATCAAACTTTACAGATATTGAACCATTCTTAACAGAAGCGGATGTTTCGGTTCGCTGGGCAGAAACGGTTGATGACATCGGACATCCTGACATTTTAGTGTTACCAGGTACAAAAAGCACCATCGCTGATTTACGGTATTGGAAACAGCAACAACTTGGAGAAAAGTTAAAATCGTTACAAAAAGACACATGGATTGTTGGGTTATGTAGCGGCTTTCAAATGTTTGCAGAAACTTTGTCAGATCCTGAAGGGCATGACGGCGTTAGTGTAGAATCGGAAGCTGGATTTGGTTTAGTTTCGAATATGCACGTTGATTTTGTAGAAGAAAAAATAGTTCGACGGCAACAAGGAATGGTGAAATTTAGGGAGGATGATATTGCAGTGAGCGGCTATGAAATTCACCATGGCCGAGTAACAGGTATAAACTATCCCTTGATAGATTCCGAAGAATCAACTGAAGGGTATTTTCACAACCGTCTCATTGGAACGCATTTACATGGATTTTTCCGAGATCGATCTTGCCGGACTGCATTTTTGTCATCTATTCGTAAACAGAAAAACTTACCATTGCCAGCAGTTGAAACAACAACCGATCCAATTGATCGCTGGGCAACGCATGTAAAAAATCATTTAGACTGGCAAAAAACAACAGAAATAATGGAGGCGTTTCAATGATCCGGCAAGTAGCAACAGGGTTTTTATTGGCGCTTCAATTTTTTTCAGTGATTCCTGTCAAAAAACAATTGCCGATGGAAAAAGTCCATATCACAGCAATGTATGCGATGTTACCTGTACTAGGGCTATTAGTTGGAAGTGTTTTAGCAAGTACTGTATGGATGTTGCGTGATTCAACAGACGTCAGTTTTTTACTAATCGGCTTTATGGTCGTTTTGGTTGGCATGGTACTGACTGGTGGATTGCATATGGACGGTTTAGCAGATACAGGAGATGCCTACTTTTCTTACCAAGATCGTGAAAAACGCTTGGCAATTATGGGAGATCCGCAAATTGGTGCTTTTGGTACGATGGTGTTATTGCTTGCGATTGTTGGTAAAATTATACTAGTAGCAGAATCAATAAATGGGTTATCGCTCGTATGGCTTGTATTAATCCCAGTCCTTTCGAGAATTGGCTTGCTGGCATTATTTAGTTCCACAAATTCAGCAAAGCCAGATGGCATAGCCGCTTTTTTTCAACAGCGAGCTAGCCATAAAAAATTACGACTTGTAGCGGTTGCAGCACTGGTAATTAGCTTAGCGATAATGAGTGTGATGACTACTTTGGGGACCGCGTTCATGTTATTTATTATGTTAGTGCTATTTTCATCGATTTACCGCGCTTGGTGTCTACGCAATTTTGGCGGTGTTACCGGTGATTTGTTTGGTGCTTATGTGGAAGGAGTCGAAATTTTATTATGGATGAGCCTTTTGTTCTTTCTTTAATCCGTCACGCGCCTACGCGAGGCAATGAACAAAAACGCTATATTGGCTGGACCGATGAATCGATCTTGCCATTTGATGCTAAAGCTGATTTACAATTGCAAAGCGCCATGGGTAGTGATTTAAGGCGTTGTCGAGAAACGGCTGCCATGTTGTTTCCGAATGCTGTGTACCGTGCCAACCGAAACTTGCGAGAATGTCATTTCGGTCAATGGGAAATGAAAACCTATCAAGAACTAAAAGACAATCAACTGTATCGCGACTGGATAAGTGACCCATGGAACATTACTCCGCCTGATGGTGAAAGTTTAAAAGATATGGCCGAACGTGTTGAACAAGCCATGCGCAAATTGCCGAGTGGCAATGAAGTTACGTTAGTTCTTCACGGGGGACCGATTCGCTATTTACTAGCAAAGGCATTAGGAGAAAATTTTCAAGATCAAGTTGCGCTACACGGCGGCTGTCATCGCTTAACATGGCAAAGTCGACAAGCGTTTGAGGAGCGAACATTATGCACATCGTTTTCGGTGGAGCCTTTAACGGCAAGCGCCATTATGTAAAAGATCAACTACACAACAAAGAGGCTTGCTGGCATGAAGGCGTTTTGCCACAAGCATTGCCTAGTGGCTCGATAGCAGTTATTGCTGGACTCGAACATTGGGTGAAAAAACAACTCGAACAAAAATTGTCGGAACAACAAATAATAGAACAAGTAAAAAAAATACTGCACAACAGACAAGTGCAACAAATTTGGATTTTAACCGATTTGAATCGTGGCATCGTGCCAACTGAACGGATCGAGCGCGAAATGCGCGACGTCGTTGGCCGGTTATATCAGTTTTTATTTAACGAAGCAAAACAAATCACACGCATTTGGTACGGTATTCCACAAACAATTAAAGGGGCGGATCAAGATGAAAATTTACACAAAAACAGGGGATAAAGGTCAAACAAGTTTAATCGGAGCACGTGCAGACAAAGACGCGCCACGCGTAGAAGCATACGGCACAATCGATGAAGTCAATTCGTTTATCGGCAAAGCAATGACGGAATTAGCTCCAGAAAAATATGCGGATTTACTGGAAGATTTAGAAGCAATTCAAAATGAATTATTTGATTGCGGTGGAGATTTAGCAGATGTACGAAAAGAACCAAATTTCAAAATGACAGAAGAGCCAGTAGAGGTTTTAGAAAAGCGCATCGACGAATTGATGGAAGAACCTCCATTACTTGAACGTTTTATTTTGCCAGGAGGAACGCCAGCAGCTGCGACACTTCACATAGCGCGTACGATTACACGCCGTGCTGAAAGACAAACCGTTACGTTGATGAAGTCAGGCGAAGAGTTTCCACAAGTTGTTCAACGTTATTTAAACCGTCTGTCTGATTATTTATTCGCAGCTTCACG
Source organism: Caryophanales bacterium (assembly GCA_038243515.1). GTDB lineage: Bacteria > Bacillota > Bacilli > Bacillales_A > Planococcaceae > Planococcus. Next base: position 56,652 of record JBBSRA010000016.1, on the reverse strand, counting down.
AGTAGCTAATTCACGTGCGAATGTTCCAGATAACGAGTATGTGCGTAGTGCAAAAGTTTTTAAGAATGGCGGACGTAGCAAGAAAACGGAAAAGTAAGATGGAGACGAAAAAACTAGCGCTTGCGGCTTTGTTTATTAGCTTGTCTGCAATTGGTGGCATGATCAAAATTCCGCTCGGCATCGCGTCTATTGCGCTCGACGCCATGCCAGCACTTGTAGCGGTGTTATTTTTTTCAGCGCCGATCGCGGGAATTATTGCCGCATTTGGTCATTTGATCTCTGCATTGTTTGGCGGCATGCCACTTGGACCGTTCCACTTGATCATTGCCGTTGAAATGTGGGTAGCGGTATGGCTATTTGCAAAATTGCACCAAACAGGTAGATATTGGTTAAAATGGCCAGTTTTTATAATCGGCAATGGAATAGTAGCGGCATTGCCGTTTTACTTCTTATTGTCACCCGCTTTTTTTTACGCGTCAGTTCCAGGACTGTTAATCGCTGCTTCTATCAATGCTGCAGTAGCCGCTCTTTTAATGCCTTATGTGTCGAAAGCGAGTGGAGGTGCGCGACATGCGTCATGAACTAGCGATTGATGATTTTATTATTACGTCAGACAATTCAGCAGGCATCGGTGAAAAAGATCAAGATGTTGTCTATGTACCTGACGTGCTCGCAGCGAAATTTGCGGCACGTGTCGCGTTGCTCGAACAATGGGCAGCGGGAAGTACGCCGCAAGCTGTGCTTGTGCATAATTTTAGCGGAGCTTCTAGTTGGGACGCTTATGTTGCGGGTGTCACTGAATTGTTCACTGAAGCACAAACAACACTTCCTCCTATTTCAGGAAGCACGGAAACCAATATGCTTACAAAGCAGTCGGGCATCGCTATAACAATGATTGGCAAGCAACAAAAGAAGCCAATAGATGCCGAATTGCTTTGTTGGTTTGTTTACGGCGTTCCATTAGTAGGAGAACAAGTAATAGTTAAAGCAAGTCAAACTGCTAATATGGGGTTTTTAAAAAAAGCACTCGACTCATCTTTAATCGAACGCATTTGGCCGGTTGGTTCAAAAGGCATCAAACAAGAATACCAATTGTTAATGGAACGACCTGTAGAAATTTCCACAGCACTTGATGCAAATTGTTCAGGCGGACCAGCTACTTGTGTGTTAGTTGGTGTGCTCCCCCAAAATCTAGAACGCACCCAACACGGTTTCGGAAAACATCTTTATTCCATTAGAACTTCTTAACGCAAAGTGGGATCCTGTAATGGGATGCCTCTTTTTTTATATCAGAATAAAATACATATTTCTGCCATTAGTTTTTTAAAGGCTAAATCATAAGGGTTAAATTGAAAACTCTTTTAAGTTTAGGTTGACTGAATGCTCATTCATATTTTAATATAGAACATAGTATCGACAAGTTGCACGCATTCACGTAAACTTTGAGTAAGTTATTTTTAGAATACACATATAAGGGGGATATCGCGATGGAGCCATTGTTAATTGCAAACTGGGTTTTATTTATAGCTGTAACCGCTTACGCAATTTATCTCTTCATCTATTTATTAAAGTCGAGATATGATTTTATCAAACTCGGAAAGAAAGTGGAGTTTGAAGAAAATTTCAAAGAGCGTGTGCGCAAAGTAATGGTCAACGTATTTGGTCAGAAAAAGTTATTGAAAGATAAAAAGAGCGGAACAATTCACGTCATGTTCTTTTACGGATTCTTATTAGTTCAAGCAAGTGCTATTGATTTTATTATTAGAGGGTTATCACCAGGTTCACGTTTACCACTAGGTCCGCTCTACCCAGCATTTACTTTCTTCCAAGAAATCGTGACATTAACGATTTTGGTGGCGGTAGTTTGGGCGTTCTACAGACGTTATATTGAAAAGCTTGTTCGCTTGAAACGTGGATGGAAATCAGGACTTGTGTTGATTTTCATTGGTGGCTTGATGGTCACTGTGCTTGTGGGTAACGGAATGGGCATGATTTGGCACGGACACGAAGCTGCTTGGACAGAGCCCGTTGCTTCTCTAGTAGCAGGTGCATTTGCTTGGTTACCTGAAGTTGCAGCCATAACAATTTTCTACATTATGTGGTGGGCGCATTTACTATTCCTACTATCATTCTTAGTTTATGTACCACAATCAAAACACGCTCACTTAATTTTTGGACCAGTCAATACATGGTTCCACAGAGTTGACCATGTTGGCCGCTTAAAGCCAATCAACTTTGAAGAAATGGAAGATGAAGAAGATCCAGATGCGATGCCTTCGTTTGGTGTTGGGAAAATCACTGATTTCTCACAAAGCCAAATGATCGATTTCTACGCTTGTGTAGAATGTGGACGTTGTACAAATATGTGTCCAGCAACAGGAACAGGGAAAATGCTGTCACCAATGGACTTGATTACAAAACTTCGCGACAACCTGACAAATACAGGTGCGGTTATGACTCAGAAAAAACCTTGGGTGCCAGCGATGGCATTTAACAATACACAAGGAAACCAGTTGGCAATGGCTGCTGGCGCTGAAGGCATTACCATGGACGAACTTTACAGCCCGAGCTTGATTGGAGACGTCATCACAGAAGAAGAAATTTGGGCATGCACAACTTGCCGTAACTGTGAAGATCAATGTCCGGTTATGAACGAACACGTAGATAAAATTATTGACCTTCGTCGTTATCTTGTAATGACAGAAGGAAAAATGAACCCAGATGCTCAACGCGCGATGACCAATATTGAACGTCAAGGAAATCCGTGGGGTCTTAACCGTAAAGAAAAAGAAAACTGGAGAGATGCACGTCCAGATATTCATATCCCTACTGTAAAAGAAGCAAACAAAGCAGGAGAAGAATTCGAATTCTTATTCTGGGTTGGTTCAATGGGATCGTTTGATAGCCGTTCACAAAAAATTGCTTTGTCATTTGCACGTTTAATGAATGAAGCAGGTGTGAAATTCGCGATTCTCGGAAACAAAGAGAAAAACTCGGGCGATACACCACGTCGTCTTGGAAACGAATTCTTGTTCCAAGAACTAGCGACAGCCAATATTAAAGAATTTGAAAAAGCGGAAATCAAGAAAATCGTTACGATTGATCCGCACGCTTACAACATTTTCAAAAATGAATACCCGGATTTCGGTTTTGAAGCTGAAGTTTATCACCACACGGAAATGCTATTCGATCTAGTTCAAGAAGGTCGATTGAAACCGCAATTCCCGGTAAACGAACGCATCACATTCCATGATTCTTGTTACCTTGGTCGTTATAACGATGTCTACGACGCACCGCGCGAGATATTGAAAGCGATTGAAGGCGTAGAGCTGGTTGAGATGGTTCGTAACCGCGAAGATGGCATGTGCTGTGGAGCCGGTGGCGGAATGATGTGGATGGAAGAAGATGTAGGTCATCGCGTCAACGTTGCCCGCACGGAACAAGCACTTGAAGTTAGTCCAACCATGATTTCTTCTGGTTGCCCGTACTGCTTGACGATGTTATCAGACGGCACGAAAGCGAAAGAAGTCGAAGAGCAAGTTGGCACGTACGATGTAGCCGAATTATTGGAGATGGCTGTTCTTGGAAACGCGACACCAGAGCCAGAAGCAATTGTCCAGTAAGCAAACAAACGCGCAGTAAGAAATAATTGCTTATTACTAGAAAAGTGAGTAGAATAATAGCATAAGCAATAAACAGAAGAGGGAGTATAATGCTCCCTTTTCTTTTGGGTAAAAATCGAGCGAGCGTTCAGTCACTAAAATAATCGAGTTGAAAAATGAAGAAATCGCTCTTGACGGATGCTTTCTAAGAAATGCCCAAGCAAACACAAAAAATTCATTCTTTTTTAGAATAATTGAAACCGTTTACAACGAAACACATTAAGGGAGGAAAATCATCATGGCAAAAACAGTCATCATTGACGGAGCACGTACAGCATTTGGTAAATTCGGAGGAAACTTGAGCACATTAACAGCAAGCGAACTTGGGGCAGAAGCCATTAAAGCTGCAATGAGCCGCGCAGGTATCCAACCAGAAGATGTTCAAGAAGTTATCATGGGCAACGTGTTGCAAGCAGGACAAGGCCAAATTCCTTCTCGCCAAGCAGCAAAAAAAGCGGGAATTCCGTATAACGTAAAATCTGAAACAATAAATAAAGTATGTGCATCGGGTATGCGCAGTGTCACATTAGCTGATCAAATCATTCGTTTAGGCGATGAAGAAGTAATCGTAGCAGGCGGCATGGAGTCAATGTCGAATGCGCCTTATTATTTACCAAAAGCACGTTGGGGACTTCGCATGGGCGATGCACAGGTCATTGATGGCATGGTACATGACGGATTATCTTGTTCATTCCATCCGGATCGTGTTCACATGGGAACTTACGGTAACTCAACAGCTGAAGATTTCGACTTGACGCGTGAAGAGCAAGATAAATGGTCTGCTCGCTCGCATGAACGTGCGATTAAAGCGAAAGATCTATTCGCTGAAGAAATCGTTGCGATCGACATTCCGCAGCGTAAAGGAGATCCCATTACAGTAGACGTGGACGAAGCGCCGCGCGCCAATTCAACCGTAGAAGCATTAGCGAAATTAAAGCCAGCATTTGGGAAAGACGGCACAATCACTGCCGGAAACGCACCTGGCATTAATGACGGAGCAGCAGCACTTGTTTTAATGAGTGAAGAGCGTGCACAAAACGAAGGCAAAAACATTTTGGCTCATATTCTTTCACATACTGAAGTAGCAATCGAGCCTCATCGTTTTCCTGAAACACCGGGTATTGTCATTAACGATTTATTAAAGAAAACAGGTAAAAGCTTAGAAGAAATCGATTTGTTCGAAATCAATGAAGCATTTGCTGCAGTTGCACTAGCGAGTTCGAAAATTGCAGGACTCGATGCTGAAAAAGTAAACGTTAACGGTGGATCTGTTGCACTTGGACACCCAATTGGAGCAAGCGGTTCACGTATTATCCTTACACTTGCTTACGAACTAAAACGTCGCGGAGGCGGCATCGGTATCGCAGCAATCTGCTCAGGTGGCGGACAAGGCGATGCGATTATGATCGAAGTTCCAAAGGAGGCAAAATAAAGATGACAATTCAAAATGTAATGGTTATAGGCGCCGGACAAATGGGTTCAGGCATCGCACAAGTTTGTGCGCAAGCAGGATTAAACGTTAAATTAAATGATATGAAACAAGAAGCCTATGACAAAGGCATTGCAGCGATTACTAAAAATCTTACGCGCAATGTTGAAAAAGGCCGGATGACAGAAGATGAAAAAACGTCAGTTCTTGGACGCATCACATCTTCACTGGATTTAAAAGACGCACATGATGTCGATATCGTAATTGAAGCAGCTGTTGAAAATATGGCGATCAAACATAGCATTTTTAAAACACTAGACGAAGTAACACCGAAACATACAATTTTAGCAACCAATACATCGTCACTGCCTATTACAGAAATCGCGGCAGTTACCAACCGTCCGGAACAAGTAATCGGCATGCATTTTATGAACCCAGTACCGGTCATGAAATTAGTAGAAATTATCCGTGGGTTAGCTACTTCAGATGAAGTGTATAAAAAAGTAGAAGAAATGACTGTGCAATTATCAAAAACTCCAGTAGAAGTAAACGATTTTCCTGGATTTGTCGCAAATCGGATTTTGATGCCAATGATCAATGAAGCGATTTTCACACTTCAAGAAGGTGTGGCAACAAAAGAAGCAATCGATGACATTATGAAAATGGGCATGAATCATCCAATGGGTCCACTCGAATTAGCTGATTTTATTGGACTGGATACGTGTCTTTATATTATGGAAGTATTGCATGAAGGATTTGGAGATAGTAAATATCGACCGAGCCCGTTATTGCGCCAATACGTAAAAGCGGGATGGCTTGGCAAGAAAACCGGACGCGGTTTCTATAGCTACGCATAACATTTAGGAGGAACCGGAATGGATTTGAACTTTACAGACGAGCAACTTATGATGCGCAACATGGTACGAGATTTCGCGAAAGAAGAAATTGCACCTTTTATTGAAAACATGGAAAATGATGAATTCCCAACAGAAATCATCAAAAAAATGGGCAAGCTTGGATTAATGGGAATCACTGCTCCAGAAAAATACGGCGGATCAGAAATGGATTTCACTTCTTATATCACCGCTATTCATGAATTATCAAAAGTCAGCGGTGTGGTTGGAGTTATTTTATCTGTTCACACATCTGTCGGCACAAACCCAATTTTAAATTTCGGGTCACAGCAGCAAATTGAAAAATATGTGCCAAAACTAGCAAGTGGCGAATATCTTGGAGCTTTCTGTTTAACAGAACCTGCTGCAGGATCTGACGCTGGAAGTCTTAAAACAAAAGCCGTTTTAGATGGCGATGACTATATACTAAACGGCTCAAAAGTCTTTATTACAAACGGCGGTGCAGCAGATACGTATATTGTATTCGCTTCAACAAAACCATCAGCAGGATCTCGTGGGATTTCGGCGTTCATCGTTGACAGAGATACGCCCGGCTTGATAATTGGCAAGAACGAAAAGAAAATGGGGCTTCACGGTTCGAAAACCGTTCAGTTAACATTCGAAAACATGCGCGTACCGGCTGAAAACTTATTAGGCGAAGAAAACAAAGGGTTCAGCATCGCAATGGCGAATTTAAACGTGGGACGCATCGGTATCGCGGCGCAAGCACTTGGTATTGCTGAAGCGGCATACGACTATGCTGTTGCTTACGCGAAAGAACGTGTGCAATTTGGTAAACCGATTGCACAACAACAAGGTGTTGGCTTTAAACTAGCTGACATGGCCACGCAAGTAGAAGCAGCGAAATTACTCGTTTATAACGCAGCTGACTTGTATTCACAAGGCAAAGAATGCAATAAACAAGCTTCAATGGCAAAACTTTTTGCTTCGAAAACAGCAATGGACGTAACGATTGAAGCCATCCAAGTATTTGGTGGTTACGGCTATACGAAAGATTATCCAGTCGAGCGTTTGTTCCGCGACGCAAAAGTAACTGAAATTTATGAAGGCACGAGTGAAATTCAACGCATTGTTATTAGCAAACAACTAACCAAATAAATGGAGGAATGAAAAAATGAATTTCCAACTATCTGAAGAACATGAAATGATCCGCAAAATGGTAAGAGACTTCGCCAATAAAGAAGTAGCACCAACAGCAGAAGAACGCGACGAAGAAGAGCGTTTTGACCGCGAAATTTTCGATAAAATGGCTGAACTTGGCCTTACCGGAATTCCGTGGCCAGAAGAATACGGCGGCATCGGCTCGGATTATTTAGCGTATTGTATCGCAGTTGAAGAATTGTCACGCGTTTGTGCATCAACAGGCGTTACACTTTCAGCACACACCTCACTTGCTGGATGGCCGGTATACACATTCGGAACAGAAGAGCAAAAGCAAAAATACCTTCGTCCAATGGCTGAAGGAACAAAAATTGGTGCTTACGGTTTAACAGAACCGTCTGCAGGTTCTGACGCAGGTTCTATGCGCACATCTGCTAGAGAAGATGGCGATCATTACGTGCTAAACGGTTCGAAAATCTTTATTACAAACGGCGGCATTGCAGATATTTATGTTGTTTTCGCAGTAACAGATCCAGAATCAAAACATAAAGGAACAACAGCGTTTATCGTTGAAAAAGACTTTGAAGGCTTTTCAGTTGGTAAAAAAGAACGCAAATTAGGCATTCGTTCAAGCCCAACAACAGAAATTATTTTCGATAACTGCCGCGTACCAAAAGAAAACGTCTTAGGCGAACTTGGTCAAGGCTTTAAAATTGCGATGCAAACACTTGATGGTGGACGTAACGGAATCGCAGCTCAAGCTGTCGGAATTGCACAAGGTGCACTTGATGCTTCAATCGACTATGCAAAAGAGCGTGAGCAGTTCGGTAAGTCGATCTTGGTAAACCAAGGAATCTCATTTAAATTAGCAGACATGGCAACTTCAATCGAAGCTTCTCGTTTGTTGACATACCAAGCTGCATGGCTTGAATCGAACAAACTGTCTTACAGCAAAGAATCAGCTATGGCAAAATTGATGGCTGGCGATACAGCAATGAAAGTAACAGTTGAAGCAGTTCAAGTATTCGGTGGTTACGGTTATACGAAAGATTACCCAGTTGAGCGCTATATGCGCGACGCGAAAATCACGCAAATTTATGAAGGCACGCAGGAAGTTCAGCGTTTGGTTATTTCCCGGATGGTTACGAAATAAGCGGAGGGTTGCCTTATGAATAAAAAGCGTGAAATTGAGTCTTCCGTAAAAGATGAGAGCTTGATAGAAAAGCGCCGCGAACAAATGATTCGCGGTGCTGTCACGCTTTTTAAAGAAAAAGGCTTTCACCGGACGACGACAAGAGAAATTGCTAAAGCTGCTGGTTTCAGCATCGGCACTTTATATGAATACATCCGGACAAAAGAAGATGTGCTTTATCTTGTCTGTGACTCTATTTATGATGAAGTGCACGCACGTCTCGACCACCTTGACATGGAGCGGGGCTCTATTAGCGTCTTGACCATGGCAATCGAACATTACTACACGTTAATTGATGATATGCAAGATGAATTTGTGGTCATGTATCAAGAATCCAAAGCATTGCCAAAAGATGCATTGCAGTATGTTTTGAAAAAAGAGCTTGAAATGGTCGCAATTTTCGAACGTTTACTCACACAATGTGTTGATAACGGTGAAATTGAAATGACTCCAAAAGAAGTGAATATGGCTTCTCATCATTTGTTTGTTCAAGGTCAAATGTGGGCATTCAGACGATGGGCATTAGACGACTTCACGATTCAAGAATTTATCGATATCCAAACTCAATTTCTTTTGCAGGGGATGGCAGGAGAAAAAATTTCAGTACAGGGGGCTAAAACATAATGGCAATCATTGAAGAAGCGAAAACCTATCAGCCGAAAAACCATATCCGATTTGTTACAGCGTCTAGTCTTTTCGACGGCCACGACGCATCGATTAATATTATGCGCCGCATTCTACAAGCGAGCGGAGCCGAAGTTATCCACTTAGGTCATAACCGTTCAGTTGAAGAAGTGGTCAATGCAGCAATTCAAGAAGACGTTCAAGGAATTTGTATTTCTTCTTACCAAGGCGGCCATATGGAATACTTTAAGTATATGTACGACTTGTTGAAGGAAAAAGGCGCTTCGCACATCCGCATTTATGGCGGCGGTGGCGGTGTTATTTTACCTCGTGAAATCAAAGAACTTGAAGCATACGGCATTGCGGGTATTTTTTCACCTGAAGATGGCCGTAAAAAAGGCTTGCAAGGCATGATTACAGAAATTGTTGAAGAATGTGATTTCTCAACAGTTATAGCAGATCAGTCTTTTGAAAACTTAACAACTGACGAACCGGTTGTATTGGCAAATGCAATTACAGCAGCAGAAGAAGCCCATACACGTGACACAGACACAACTGAACTGTTGAAAACGGTTCGTGCACAAACAAAAAACACGCCGATTCTTGGGATTACAGGAACGGGCGGAGCTGGTAAAAGTTCGTTAACAGATGAATTGATTCGTCGTTTCTTATCTGAACTTCCAGACAAAAAAATCGCGATTTTGTCCATTGATCCAACAAAGCAAAAAACGGGCGGCGCACTTCTGGGTGACCGTATACGCATGAACGCTATTTTCAACAAGCGCGTCTTTATGAGAAGTCTTGCAACACGTGGCTCGCGTTCTGAGTTATCAGGCGCAATTGGTGATGTTTTAGATGTCGTAAAAGCAGCAGATTTTGACTTGATCGTTGTTGAAACAAGCGGTATTGGTCAAGGTGATGCAGAAATCGCGAATTTCTCAGATGTTTCAATGTACGTGATGACAAGCGAATTTGGTGCTCCATCACAGCTTGAAAAAATCGATATGATTGATTACGCAGATTTGATTTGTATCAACAAATTTGAACGTAGCGGTTCGCAAGATGCACTTCGTCAAGTGCAAAAGCAATATCAGCGTAGCCGTTTACTTTGGGATAAAGAGCTAGATGACATGCCGGTTTATGGCACAATCGCTAGCCAGTTTAACGACAAAGGAACCAACTCGTTATTCGCAGCATTAGTAGGGACAGTTAATGAAAAATGTGGCACGGATTGGGAAACGGATTATGATAAATTCGTTAAAACGCAAAAAGAAAACCTCATTATTCCAAACGAACGTCGCTATTATTTACGTGAGTTAACGGACACGGTTCGCGGCTATCATGCGAAAGCAAAAGAACAAGCTGCTTTTGCGCGTCGTTTGTTCCAATTAGAAGGTGCAATCGAAACAGTAAAAGAAAAAGCACCAGATGATGCGTTAGTCGCTTCACTTGAGTCGCTGTCTGACGGCGTTCGTGACGAATTGACTGCTGAATCTAAACGCATTCTCGCTAACTGGGATGCATTAAAAGAAATGTATGCAGGAGACGAATTCGTAACGACTGTACGTAATAAAGAAATCCGTACAATTCTGCGTACTGAAAGTCTTTCAGGCATTAAAGTACCACGCGTCGTATTGCCAAAATTTGTTGATTACGGCGAAATTTTATCATGGGTTTATTTGGAAAACGCTCCAGGTTCATTCCCTTATACAGCGGGCGTATTCCCGTTCAAACGTGCCGGAGAAGATCCAAAACGTCAGTTTGCGGGTGAAGGGACACCTGAACGCACAAACCGTCGTTTCCATTATTTATCGAAAGATGACGATGCAAAACGTCTATCTACGGCATTTGACTCGGTAACGCTTTACGGCGAAGATCCAGATCACCGCCCGGATATTTACGGCAAAGTCGGAGAATCAGGTGTATCCATTTGTACACTCGATGATATGAAGAAATTGTACGAAGGCTTTGACCTTTGCGCACCAACGACTTCTGTCTCGATGACAATTAACGGACCGGCTCCAATCATTTTGGCGATGTTCATGAACACAGCCATTGATCAGCAAGTTAAGATAAATGAAGAAAAGCTGGGCCGTACATTGACTGTTGAAGAATTTACGGAAGTCCGTGAAAGCACATTGCAAGTCGTACGCGGAACTGTGCAAGCTGATATTTTGAAAGAAGACCAAGGACAAAATACATGTATCTTCTCAACTGAATTCGCATTGCGCATGATGGGTGATATCCAGCAATACTTTATCGACCACAAAGTTCGTAATTACTATTCAGTATCAATTTCGGGCTACCATATTGCTGAAGCCGGTGCAAATCCAATTTCACAATTGGCATTTACGCTTTCTAACGGTTTCACATACGTAGAATATTATTTGAGCCGCGGCATGAACATCGATGACTTTGCGCCGAACTTGTCGTTCTTCTTCTCGAACGGATTAGATCCAGAGTATACGGTTATCGGCCGTGTAGCACGCCGCATTTGGGCAATCGTGATGCGCGATAAATACGGTGCGAACGAACGTAGCCAAAAACTGAAATACCATGTACAAACTTCAGGACGCAGCTTGCACGCACAAGAAATCGATTTCAACGATATCCGCACAACGCTTCAAGCATTGATGGCTTTGCAAGACAACTGTAACTCGTTGCATACAAATGCTTACGATGAAGCCATCACAACGCCGACAGAAGAATCTGTTCGTCGCGCAATGGCAATTCAAATGATCATCACAAAAGAACACGGTCTTTCGAAAAACGAGAACCCGCTACAAGGCGCGTTCGTCATTGAAGAAATGACACAATTGGTTGAAGACGCGGTAATGACCGAATTTGATCGCATCAACGACCGGGGAGGCGTCTTGGGCGCGATGGAAACGCAATACCAACGCGGCAAAATCCAAGAAGAGTCCATGCATTACGAAATGAAAAAACACACTGGCGAGTTACCGATTATCGGAGTCAACACGTATTTGAACCCGAATCCACAAACGGACGATGACATTAACGCAATGGAAATCGCCCGCGCCACAACAGAAGAAAAAGAAACACAAATTGGCAATTTGCGCGCTTTCCAAGAACGCAATGATTCAACTGAAGCATTAAATCGCCTGAAGCAAGTAGCGAAAACAGGCGGTAACATCTTTGAAGAATTGATGGAAACCGTAAAAGTCGCAAGTCTCGGTCAAATCACAACAGCTCTCTATGAAGTAGGCGGGCAGTACAGACGGAATATGTAAGCGTAAAAGCGGATTCGCCCACGCAAGGCCCGACAGGCTTAAGGCGACTCGGCGTATTTTCAGCCGCACAACCGAATTGCCTTAAGACCCCGAGGGGCTGGGCGAAGAAGCTGGATAAAGAACGATAGAAAGCACAAAATCCGTTGAAAGACGGATTTTGTGCTTTTTTTTGTAGAGTGAAACGAAATATAGAGTTTAATTTGTAAAAAGAAGTATGATTCTTTCAACGTTCAAAGATACGCACGTTTAAATATAAATACGCACCCCTAGACCAGAATACGCACGCTCAAATAAAAATGTGCACGTTCAGGAGGAAATACGCACGATTAGCAAGGGAATCAAGATATAAAGTAATTAAATCCAGTAATGAAATCATAAAAAGAAAATATTGCCGTAAATAAGTTACTATTAATCATCTACCCATCTTTTTAACGTAACAAGCGGTCGATATACGCATCGATTTTCTGTATACTAGTAGAATACTTATCAACTGAGACAAAGAAGGATGGATCCTATGCACAAAGCTGTCCATTATAGTATTATCATAATCTGTGTCATACTGATTTTCTTCCTGTACAATAAAGCTTTGGGGTCAATTCCATTTATGATTTTGGCAATCTATTTGTTTTATTTTGGTTGGCAACAAATAGATCCAAGAAATAAGAATGCAAGGTAGCGGAGACTAGTTAGTTTGTATATAATGAATTAAGTTAAGAAAGAAGAAGGGACGTGCACGGAATGAAAATTCGTGAATTATCTAAAGAAGAACTAATAGAAGAGTCATTTGTTGACTTGACATATGCAATGTTGGAAGAAACACATGAAACAAAAACTTATGCAGAACTAGTTGCAGAGATTGAGAAATTATTAGGACTAGCAAAAGAAGATATGAAAAAACGTTTAGTTCAATTCTATACAGACTTGAACATTGATGGTCGCTTTTTAATCTTAGGCGAAAACCGTTGGGGTCTACGCGAGTGGTACCCGGTTGATCAGATTGAAGAAGAGTCCGCACCAACTGTTAAAGCGCGTAAGAAAAAAGCGAAAGTTGCAGATGATGAAGGCTTTGATGATTTGGATGAGTTAGCATTAGAAGATGAATTGGAATTTGAAGATTTCGGCGAAGATGAAGAAGACGAAGAAGACGAAGTTGTTAAATCACCTGTTGAAATTCTTGATTTTGATGCGGATGATGACAAAGAAGACGAAGATGTACTAGTTGAAGACATGGACGGCAATATCATCGATGAAGAAGACGATGAAGAAGACGAAGATGAGGACGACTTGAAGTAAACTGAACATTTTTTCACCTTGACTTATGAGGCGAGACTGGATAAAATTTTATTTGGGCTCCTTAAAATAGGAGAGATGATTCGTACAGTTTACGCGCTCCCCCTGCATTTAGCAGGAGGAGCGCTTTTTATTTTTATAATTCGAGGAGGAAACAGGCATGACAAAGTATATTTTTGTAACCGGTGGCGTTGTATCGTCACTAGGTAAAGGAATCACAGCTGCATCATTAGGGCGTTTATTGAAAAATAGAGGATTGAACGTAACGATTCAAAAATTCGATCCGTACATCAATATTGACCCAGGAACAATGAGTCCGTATCAGCATGGAGAAGTTTTCGTAACAGATGATGGTGCAGAAACAGATTTGGATCTTGGTCATTACGAGCGTTTTATCGATATCAACTTAAACAAATACTCAAACGTAACAACAGGAAAAGTTTATTCGACGGTTATTCAAAAAGAACGCCGCGGTGATTATTTGGGTGGAACGGTTCAAGTAATTCCACATATTACAAATGAAATCAAAGACCGCTTGTTGCGCGCTGCGAAAACAGCGAATGCAGACGTTGTGATCACAGAAATCGGTGGAACAGTTGGCGACATCGAGTCATTGCCGTTCTTAGAAGCGATTCGTCAAATGAAATCAGACCTTGGTCGCGAAGAAGTCATGTACATTCACTGTACGTTAATTCCATACCTGGGCGCAGCAAAAGAAATGAAAACAAAACCAACACAGCATAGTGTGAAAGAGCTTCGTGGTCTTGGAATTCAACCAAACTTAATCGTTGTGCGTACAGAACATCCCGTGCCACAAGATATGAAAGACAAAATTGCGTTGTTCTGCGATATTAAGCCAGAAGAAGTAATCGAATCACGCGATGTAGATGTGATTTACGAAATGCCACTTCGTTTGCAAGAGCAGCATATGGACCAAATCGTTTTAGATCATTTCGGAATCGATGCGCCTGAAGCTGACATGACCGATTGGAAAGCACTTGTTGAAAAAGTGCAATCTCTTACAAAGAGCGTTCGTATCGGACTTGTTGGTAAATACGTAGAGCTTCAAGATGCTTATATTTCTGTAGTAGAAGCGTTAAAACATGCTGGTTTTGCATTCGATTCTGAAATCGAAGTAGACTGGATCAACGCGGAGCACGTTACTGCTGACAACGTAGCGGAAATGTTGAAAGACTGTGACGGCATCTTAGTTCCAGGTGGATTTGGTGATCGTGGCGTTGAAGGGAAAATTGCTGCAACTCAATATGCACGTGAAAACAAGGTGCCGTTCTTCGGTATTTGCTTAGGCATGCAATTAGCTTCTGTAGAATTTGCTCGCAACATCATGAACTTAGAAGATGCACATTCTTCTGAACTAAATGCTAGAACGCCATACCCAGTAATCGATTTATTGCCAGAACAAAAAGACATTGAAGATTTAGGCGGAACACTTCGTCTTGGCTTATATCCTGCGAAACTTGAAAAAGGGTCAAGAGCCTACGCAGCATACGGCGAAGAGTTGGTATACGAAAGACACCGTCATCGTTATGAGTTTAACAACGAATACCGTGAAGCTTTTGAAAGTGCTGGATTCAAATTTACAGGTACGAGCCCAGATGGCCGCTTAGTGGAAATTATAGAAGTTGCAGATCATCCTTGGTTTGTTGCTTGTCAATTCCACCCGGAGTTTATTTCACGTCCGAACCGACCACAGCCATTGTTCCGTGAGTTTGTTAAAGCTTCTATTGCTAACAAATAAATGGCAAAAGCCTTCCTTTGAGAAATTAGGAAGGCTTTTGTGCATAATTTAGTTAATCGAGTAAAAGTGAATGGATTCGTTTTTCGACAGCATAGTAAATATATAGTGCTGCCATAGCGTGCGGAACAAAAACGGGTTTATTTTCGTCTAGTGTCAAAGTGTTTTCTTGATCATTTAGAAAGAGAAAAGCGTCAGCCAACTTTCCGTTGGTTGAATGAACCGAAACGACAGCAAACGGAATGCCAGCATCTGAGAGTCTACCAGCAAGTTCATCGCCTTCTTCATGAGCTGCCAAAATCCAAACGCGATCTATATGGGTGACAATGCTAGCAGGAGACCATTCGGCAGCAGCAGGCAATAGCTGTGTGCCATTTAAAGCAACAGCAGTAACAGCTTTCATTTCACCAAAGGCTGCGATAAAGATCGTTCCTTCTGCAAGAGCGGCTTGTGCCAATACGGTTGCGATGCGATCAAAAGCTTCATGCTGGTATGACAGATGGTCAAACAAGTGTTTTAATTGGTTAGTAAACAGATCCATAAGCTTCACCTCGTAAAAAAGTATAGCAGATAAAGGAGTGGCTCTTCTTGAAAACCATTTTAATAGTAGATGACCAACCAGGAATCCGGCTTTTATTAAAAGAAGTATTCAGTAAAGAAGGCTATCAAGCGATCACGGCGGGTAGTGGTATAGAAGCGTTTGAAAAAGTAGAAGAAACTTCTCCAGAACTTGTGCTTTTGGACATGAAGATTCCGGGAATGGATGGTATCGAAATTTTAAAGCGCTTGAAAAAAAGTAACCCGTGCATACACGTTATTATGATGACAGCTTACGGAGAACTGGATCTTATTCGAGAATCCATGAATTGGGGAGCTGAACTTTACTTTACAAAGCCTTTTGATGTATTTGAAGTGCGCGATGCTGTAAAGCGATTAGTAGAATAAGGGCAAGGGAAGAAGTAGCGTAAATAGTGGGTTTTTGATATAGTATAAAGGATATTCGCTTTAAACATTGCCAAGGAGGAATTCTAAGTGCCATTAGTTTCGATGAAAGAAATGATGATAAAAGGAAAAAAAGAAGGATATGCAATTGGTCAATTCAATTTAAATAACTTAGAGTTCACGCAGGCTATTCTGCAAGCTGCACAAGAAGAGAATTCTCCAGTAATTTGTGGGGTTTCTGAAGGTGCTGCACGTTATATGGGTGGATTTACGACAGTTGTTCATATGGTTAAAGGATTAATGCATGATTATAAAATTACAGTTCCCGTGGCGATTCATTTAGATCACGGTTCGAGCTTTGAAAAATGTAAAGAAGCGATTGATGCAGGATTTACTTCAGTCATGATCGATGCTTCTCATCATCCATTTGAAGAAAACATTGAAATCACAAAACAAGTTGTAGAATATGCTCGCCAGCATAATGTTTCTGTTGAAGCGGAATTGGGAACTGTTGGTGGACAAGAAGACGATATTATTGCAGACGGCGTTATTTACGCGGATCCACAAGAATGTAAAAAAATGGTTGACCAAACAGGCATTGATTGCTTAGCGCCAGCTCTTGGTTCAGTTCACGGTCCGTACAAAGGTGAACCGAATTTAGGCTTTAAAGAAATGGAAGAAATTTCTCAACTGTGCGACGTACCACTTGTTTTGCACGGAGGAACAGGAATTCCGTTAAAAGATATTCAACGTGCAGTATCTTTAGGTACAGCAAAAATTAACGTCAACACAGAAAGTCAAATTACATCAACACAAGCTGTTCGTGATGCATTAAACAACGACCCCGATGTTTACGATCCACGTAAATACATGGGACCAGCTCGTGAAGCAATCAAAAAAACAGTAACTGGCAAAATGCGTGAGTTTGGAAGTTCTCAAAAAGCATAAGTAGTAAAAAAAAGGGAGAGAAGCGTCAAAAGACGTTTTCTCTTTTTCCCATCATACTGGAGGAAAAAATATGAAGTTTTTTATCGATACAGCAAATTTTGACGAAATCAAAGAAGCACATGCCTGGGGAATTCTTTCAGGAGTTACAACAAATCCATCATTAGTAGCAAAAGAGAAAAATGTTTCATTTCACGACCGTTTAAAAGAAATTGCAGCACTTGTTGACGGTTCAATTAGTGGCGAAGTTATCGCACTTGATGCAGAAGGCATGATTAAAGAAGGCCGTGAACTTGCTGATCTTGCTCCGAACATCACAGTGAAATTGCCGATGACACCAGAAGGTTTAAAAGCTTGTGCAGTTCTTGCTTCAGAAGGCAAAAAAGTAAATGTTACATTAATTTTTAGCGCGAACCAAGCATTGCTTGCAGCACGTGCAGGAGCGGCTTACGTGTCACCATTCCTTGGACGTCTTGATGATATCGGACATAACGGTATGGACTTGATTGCGACGATTGCTGAAATTTTCGCGATACACGATATTTCTTCAGAAATTATTGCGGCATCAATCCGTCACCCACAACACGTAACAGAAGCTGCATTAAACGGTGCACATATCGCAACAATGCCGATTAAAGTTATGCACCAAATGTTCAAGCACCCATTAACTGATCAAGGAATCGAAGCATTCCTAGCTGATTGGGAAAAACGTACAGAATAAAATAAAAAATAAATGAAGTCTCCTGCTGATAAAGCAGGATTATACGTACCACAAAAATAGAGAACTGTAAGTTGTGATTGGCATTTCATTTTATAAGTCGAACCAATGGAACTTTTCAGGCCAACTAAACAGTCCGAAAAGTGGATAAAGGAGAAATTCAATGGATGTTTATAAAATAAAGGGCGGTAACCGTCTTTCCGGAACAATTAAAGTCAATGGCGCTAAAAACAGTGCAGTTGCTTTGATTCCTGCATCGATTTTGGCGAATTCGCCTGTAACGATTGAAGGATTACCGGGAATTTCTGATGCATGGACATTAAAAAACATTTTAGAAGAAATTGGTGGAGAAGTTACATTTGAAGATGGAACAATGAATATTGATCCAACAAAAATGATTGACATGCCTTTGCCAAACGGCAACGTGAAAAAACTACGTGCATCTTATTACATGATGGGCGCAATGCTTGGTCGCTTTAAGCATGCAGCAATCGGTTTGCCAGGCGGCTGTTTCTTAGGACCACGTCCTATCGATCAACACATTAAAGGTTTTGAAGCGCTTGGCGCAAAAGTAACAAACGAGCACGGTGCTATTTACTTGCGTGCCGATGAACTTCGCGGAGCAAAAATTTATTTGGATGTTGTGAGTGTTGGAGCGACAATCAATATCATGCTTGCTGCAGTTATGGCTAAAGGTCAAACAACGATTGAAAATGCTGCAAAAGAGCCAGAAATTATTGACGTCGCTACGTTACTAACTAACATGGGTGCGAAAATAAAAGGTGCAGGAACAAACGTGATTCGAATTGATGGCGTAGAAGAACTGCACGGCACCAACCATACGATTATTCCTGACCGCATTGAAGCAGGCACGTTCATGATTATGGCTGCGGCGGCTGGAGATGGTGTAACCATTGATAACGTTATTCCGTTCCATATGGAAGCATTAACTGCTAAATTACGTGAAATGGGCGTAGATGTTCAAGAAGGCGAAGAATCTATTTACATTCCAAAATCTGAAAATCTAAAAGCAATTGATGTAAAAACCTTGGTTTATCCAGGATTTGCAACAGATCTTCAACAGCCATTTTCTGTGCTGATGACGCAAGCTGAAGGATCTTCTATGATAACGGATACGATTTATTCAGCTCGCTTTAAGCATATTGATGAACTTCGCCGTATGAATGCAAGCGGTCGTGTTGAAGGAAGAGCGGCAATTATTACAGGACCGACACCCCTGACAGCTGCAACCGTAGTAGCATCTGACTTACGTGCAGGAGCAGCTTTAGTAATCGCAGGACTACTTGCAGAAGGTGAAACTGAAATTCGTGAAATTTACCATATCGAACGCGGGTACTCGTCTATTATTGAAAAATTGCAAGGCTTAGGCGCGGATATTCGAAGAGAAACGATTGATCCGGTAACAAGCATGAAGTCCGACCTTAACCAAGACGCAAATTGACTCTCTTTTAGGATGAAAATATATGCTACACTTATTACCGAAAAGTTAATGCTGAACGAGAGGAACTGATCGTATGGAACGAAGTCTATCGATGGAATTAGTGCGCATCACCGAAGCGGCAGCAATTGCTTCTTCAAAATGGATGGGCCGTGGCTTGAAAAATGAGGCAGATGACGCAGCGACAACCGCAATGAGAACGGTATTTGATACCATTCCAATGCGTGGAGTTGTGGTTATTGGTGAAGGTGAGATGGACGAAGCGCCTATGCTTTATATCGGTGAGGAATTAGGAACAGGTAATGGTCCAGAAGTGGACGTTGCTGTTGATCCTTTAGAAGGAACAAATATTGTTGCAGCGGGTGGCTGGAATGCATTAGCAGTTCTAGCAATCGCTGATCGCGGCAATCTTCTAAACGCACCGGATATGTATATGGAAAAAATTGCGGTTGGGCCAGAGTCAGTAGGCAAAATCGACATTAATGCGCCAGTTATCGATAACCTTCGTGCGGTGGCAAAAGCCAAAAACAAAAACATCGAAGAAGTCGTTGCCACAGTTATGGACCGACCGCGTCACCAAGATATTATCGATCAAATCCGTGCAGCAGGCGCTCGTATCAAATTGATATCTGATGGTGATGTAGCAGGAGCTATCAATACAGCGTTTGATCAGACCGGCGTCGATATTTTATTTGGTATTGGTGGAGCACCTGAAGGCGTTATCGCTGCAGTAGGCTTAAAATGCCTCGGCGGTGAAATTCAAGGAAAGCTTAAACCGCAAAACGAAGAAGAAGCACAGCGCTGTCTAGATATGGGCATCGATGTAAACCAAGTTTTAATGATGGACGATCTTGTCAAAGGCGATGATGCTATTTTCGCAGCTACCGGCGTTACAGACGGAGAGCTGTTAAAAGGCGTTCAGCTAAAAGGTGGATTTGCAGAAAGCCATACATTGGTTATGCGTGCAAAATCTGGAACAATTCGCTTTATCGAAGGGCGTCACAGCTTGGAGAAAAAGCCGAATCTTGTAATGAACGATTAACGATCCTACTTCATAAAATGAGTCCGGCATCTTGCCGGACTTCTTCTTTACAGATCTTCTTAAGCATTTACGACCGATCCTCAATAGAGTTACAAACCAAAAATAAAACAAATAAGAGTGGTGTTCGATACATGGCAACGATAACAATCTCCGCATTGGAGAATATGACCTTAAAAGAACTTTATAATTTAGCAAAAGAATACAAACTAACAAACTACAGCAAGCTTTCAAAAAAAGAACTAATTTTTGCGATTTTAAAGACACGCGCAGAACAAGAAGGCTTTTTCTTTATGGAAGGTGTACTTGAAATTATCCAATCTGAAGGTTTTGGTTTTTTACGACCAATTAACTATTCGCCAAGCTCGCAAGACATTTACATTTCCGCTTCTCAAATTCGTCGTTTTGATTTAAGAAACGGGGACAAAGTTTCAGGGAAAGTACGTCCGCCAAAAGAAAATGAACGTTATTTTGGCTTGCTTCAAGTCGAAGCGGTAAATGGGGAAGACCCGGAAGTAGCAAAAGAACGCGTTCACTTTCCAGGACTTACACCGCTTTATCCAGATCGTCACATTCGTTTAGAAACCACACCCGCACATTTATCTACACGCATTATGGATTTAGTAGCACCTGTTGGATTTGGTCAACGTGGGTTAATCGTTGCGCCACCAAAAGCAGGCAAGACGATGTTGCTAAAAGAAATCGCTAATTCCATTACAACCAATCATCCGGAAGCGGAATTGATTGTTTTGCTAATTGATGAACGTCCAGAAGAAGTAACAGACATTGAGCGTTCTGTTGATGCTGATGTAGTTTCATCAACCTTTGATGAAGTGCCTGAAAATCATGTGAAAGTGGCAGAACTTGTGCTAGAACGAGCAATGCGTCTTGTTGAACACAAACGTGATGTTGTTATTTTGATGGATTCGATTACACGTTTGGCGCGAGCATATAATTTAGTAATTCCGCCAAGTGGCCGTACACTGTCTGGAGGGATTGACCCAGCTGCCTTCCACCGACCAAAACGCTTTTTCGGTGCAGCACGTAATATTGAAGAAGGTGGAAGCTTAACGATTTTAGCTACTGCTTTAGTAGAAACAGGGTCGCGTATGGACGAAGTCATTTACGAGGAATTTAAAGGAACGGGTAATATGGAATTGCATCTTGATCGCTCTTTGGCGGAACGCCGAATTTTCCCAGCACTTGATATTCGCCGTTCAGGTACGCGTAAAGAAGAATTGTTGATCGAACCAAAGCAGCTTGAAAAGCTTTGGGCGATTCGAAAAACCTTTTCGGATTCGCATGACTTTGGCGAACGTTTCTTAAAGAAATTGAGCCAAACAGATACCAACGAGGAATTTTTCGAGCAATTAACCACAGAAATGAAAACTCATCGAAGCAATAAGAAGATGATTTAACTACTTGCAAAACATGCAGGTATTTGATACAATTGTTCTAGTGATTAAAATCGAAGCTATTGCATATACGGTCTGAAGAACCGTGTAAGGCAATAGTAAAATAGAGTAAACTCTGTTCCAGATGGTTCAGGGCGAGAGGAGAAAATTATTATGAAAACAGGTATCCATCCAGAGTACAAACAAGCTACAGTAACTTGTTCATGTGGGAACTCATTCACTACAGGTTCTGTAAAAGAAAACATCAGCGTTGAGCTATGCAGCGAGTGTCATCCATTCTATACTGGACGTCAGAAATTCGCAGCAGCAGATGGCCGCGTAGATCGTTTCAACAAAAAATATGGCTTAAAAGAAGAAATCAACGAGTAATACGTGTTTAGCAACAAACTGGAATTGGAGATTTTCAATTAGTAAATTTCCATCTTCCGGTTTTTGCTTTCTTGTATCAATTAAAATATACCTGCCGCGCGCGAAAACGCCTGGCGGGTATTTTTTTTCGTTTTATTGTTAAAAAAACCTTACATATTCCAAAAAAACCGCAGAATTCATCATTATTTTGGTATGATTAATAGCAAGCTTACTCGTGGAAAATAACAAATGTCTTGCTTCATGAAATCAGATAAAACAACAACGTGTTTGAAAGGGGTCTCACCTATGTATGTCATGAAACAAACCGGATGGGTTGAATTGATTTGTGGAAGTATGTTTTCTGGGAAATCAGAAGAACTGATCCGCCGCGTTCGCCGCGCCCAATTCGCTAAACAAAAAATTGCTGTATTTAAACCGAAAATCGATGATCGTTACAGTAAAGAAGAAGTGGTCTCGCATAATGGTGCAACTGTGATTGCTTTACCGATTACCCGTTCAAACGAATTATGGGAATACATTTCAGACGAATTCGATGTCATTGCAATAGATGAAGCGCAGTTTTTCGATGAAGACATTATCACCAATGTTCAAAAGCTTGCCGATCACGGTTTTCGTGTAATTGTTGCGGGACTTGACCAAGACTTTAGAGGTCGTCCATTTGGGCCGATGCCTGCATTACTCGCAATTGCCGAGCAAGTAACAAAGCTACAAGCAGTATGCACAGTTTGTGGTTCTCCTGCCAGTCGCACGCAACGCCTGATCGACGGCAAGCCAGCAGGTTCAGACGATCCAACCATCTTGGTAGGCGCATCAGAAGCCTACGAACCACGCTGCCGTCATCATCACGAAGTGCCGACAGGTGTAACAGTTAGTAGAAGTTGAATACGAGATCGTAATAGTCCGCAAAAGAGCTCCGCTTTCCTGCGGGAGTCTCCGCTGCTTTGCTCCATATCCTAAATATATGGATTATAGGGTATAGCTACTTATAAAATTATCACCAATTCAAGTGAAGAGTTAATGATTAAGGTTTCATCTAATATATACAGATTATATTCAGAAGAAAGAACGAAAGACGGCGACTCCTGCGGGAACAGCGCGAGACGGAGCCACTGGACTGAGCAAAGCGAGGGAAGCGGCAGCAGAGTCCGTGCCCGCGGAAAGCGTCCGTCTGGAGCGATTTCTTGTTAACAACACAAAATTAGAACTCGAGGTGACACCTATGTTTGATCGATTACAATCAGTAGAAGATCGGTATGACCGTTTAAATGAATTATTGAGTGATCCTGATATTATTAGCGATACCAATAAACTACGCGAGTATTCAAAAGAGCAATCGGATCTTCAAGAAACCGTTACGGCTTACCGTGAATACAAAGATTTGACCACTCAATTAGCAGAAGCAAAAGCCATGTTTGACGATAAAATGGATGCAGACATGCGTGAAATGGTAAAAGAAGAAGTGAATGAGCTTGAACAACAAGTCACAGACGTTGAAGAACGTCTTCACAAGTTATTGATTCCAAAAGATCCTAATGATGACAAAAACGTTATTATGGAAATTCGTGGCGCTGCAGGTGGAGACGAAGCGGCTTTGTTCGCTGGAGATTTATACCGCATGTATACACGTTTTGCTGAAGCCAATGGCTGGAAAGTTCAAGTTATGGACTCAAACCCTACTGGACTTGGGGGCTTTAAAGAAATCGTCTTTATGATTACAGGGAAAGGCGCCTATTCGAAAATGAAATACGAAAACGGTGCACACCGCGTGCAACGCGTTCCAGAAACAGAATCAGGTGGCCGTATTCATACATCAACTGCAACAGTTGCTTGTTTGCCAGAAGTAGAAGAAGTAGAAGTCGATATACATGAAAATGACATCCGCACAGATACCTATGCTTCTTCTGGAGCTGGTGGACAGTCGGTCAACACGACAATGTCAGCTGTTCGGTTAACGCATCTTCCAACAAATACAGTGGTAACGTGCCAAGATGAAAAATCACAAATTAAAAACAAAGCCAGTGCAATGAAAGTATTGCGTGCACGTGTATATGAGAAATTCCAGCAAGAAGCACAAGCTGAATACGATGCCGTACGTAAATCAGCAGTTGGAACAGGAGATCGTTCTGAACGAATCCGCACCTATAATTTCCCGCAAAACCGTGTGACTGATCATCGAATCGGATTGACGATTCAAAAATTAGATCAGATTTTACAAGGGAAAATGGACGAAATCATCGATGCATTGATCATCGAAGAGCAATCAGCGCGCATGGAAAGTTTAAATAATGACCAAGCATAAGTTTGTTTATGAGGCCCTCAAGAGGGCTTCTTCTTTTTTACTGGAACACGGACGTGAAGAAGGAGCAGCGCGAATTCTTCTTCAGCATGAACTGGACCTTTCGTATTCGGGGTTGATCGCTTCGATGCGAGATGAAATAAGTGAACGGCAATTGGAAAAGTTCTGGGCGAATGTCGAGCTACACGCAAAAGGAATTCCTGTCCAGCATTTGACCGGCACTGAAGAATTTTATGGCAGAATATTCCGTGTAAATGCGGATGTATTAATTCCAAGACCGGAAACAGAAGAACTAATAGAAGAAGCACTAGAGTTGATCGAACGCCATCTAGATAAAAAGAAACTTATGATTGCAGATATTGGCACGGGAAGCGGTGTTATTGCGATCACCATGAAATGCGAATTGCCACAAGCGCAACTCACTGCAACTGATATCTCGCAACCAGCGCTTCAAATGGCAACTCGAAATGCAGAAGATTTAGGCGCTGAAATTGACTTCCGTTTAGGGGATTTAACTCAACCAATTGAACATGAAAAATGGGATATCATTTTATCCAATCCTCCTTATATTGCCTATGCAGAAGCTCCAGGATTATCAGATAGCGTTCGTGATTTTGAGCCATCGAGCGCGTTATTCGCAGAGAACGAAGGTTTAGCACTGTATGAAAAGATGACAGTTCAATTTCCAAAATTACTAAATAAACCGGGAATTATTGGTTTTGAAATAGGTTATCAACAAGGCGTAGCAGTCCAAAAAATGCTGAAAGATGCTTTTCCCGATGCTTTCGTCTATTGTAAAAAAGATATCAACAAAAACGACCGAATGGTTTTTGCAGTAATTGAGTAGGTTATACACAACTTACGCACAATATATATATTCTTATCCACAGATTGTGGATAAGAGAGTAAAAACCCTTAAAAATAGGAGTTGTTCGTGTGAAAACAAAAATGATTTTTGTGGATAAGAATGTGGATGAAGAAAATAGTTATGCACAAGCTGTGGAAATCCTAAAATCAGGTGAAATTGTTGCCTTTCCGACAGAAACAGTTTACGGATTAGGAGCAGATGCGACCAACTTTGAAGCAGTCAGCAAAATTTTCGAAGCAAAAGGACGTCCAGCAGACAATCCCTTGATTGTTCATGTAGATTCGAAAGATTCAGCCTTGAATTATGTGCAGAAAGTGTCACCAAAAGCGCTCCAGTGTATGGACGCGTTTTGGCCAGGTGCGTTAACGTTAATCTTGCAAGCCAAGCCTGATACTTTTGCGAGCAATGTAACCGCAAATCTCCAAACAGTTGGAATTCGCGTTCCAGATCATCCAGTTGCGTTAACGTTGTTGAAAAAATTGCAATTGCCTTTAGCTGCCCCAAGTGCTAATACTAGTGGTAAACCAAGTCCGACATTAGCCGAGCATGTTCATC
This sequence comes from Caryophanales bacterium, assembly GCA_038243515.1. Lineage (GTDB taxonomy): Bacteria > Bacillota > Bacilli > Bacillales_A > Planococcaceae > Planococcus. The sequence goes on along the minus strand of JBBSRA010000016.1, from coordinate 30,827 downwards.
ACGATATGAATGGGAAAATTCCATTAATTTTAGATGGGGGAGCTACAGAAATTGGTATCGAGTCAACGGTATTGGATATGACTAGTGAACCGCCTGTTATTTTGCGTCCAGGCAATGTTTCGAAAGAACAAATCGAGCGTGTTATCGGAACAGTTCGTGCGTCTTCCAAAAACAAAGGGAATATACCCAAATCTCCGGGAATGAAGTACATGCATTATGCGCCTACCGCTCCTTTATACTTGATCGAGAATGAAAAAGCGTTGATTGAAAAAGCGATTCAATACGTTCAACAAAAAGGCAAGCGCGTCGCTGTTATTAGCGAAACAGAATATCCATTTGCTGATTTTAATTTTCCGTTGTCGATGGAAAACTTGTATGCTAGTTTGCGGAAATGCGATTTATCAGATGCTGATTTAATTTTGGCTTCTGTTGAATGTGGCGGACAAGACGATGACGCATTGATGAATAGGCTTGAAAAAGCAGCAGATCATAAATGGTTTAGTTAATTTGGTGAAAGGAGATGCATGATGAACATTCTTTTTGTTTGTACAGGCAATACATGTCGCAGTCCAATGGCTGAAGCTATCCTATCAGCAAAAAAGGTAGATAAAATAGAAGCTCGTTCGGCAGGCATATATGCAGGAATAGATCCTTTAACTAAAAATGCGCAAGCAGTATTGGATCAACAGGAAGTTTTGTTTGATCACATGTCAAAACCTTTAGATATAGAGTCTTTAGAATGGGCAGAGTTGATTTTAACAATGACTCATTCGCATAAAATGACGGTTTTACAAGTTTATCCGGAAGCTGCCACGAAAATTTACACATTAAGAGAATTTGCCGATGGTTCAACCGACGATATTAGCGACCCTTATGGTGGCTCTTTAGCACTTTATGAAAAAACATTCGACGAACTTCAATCTTTAATTGATAAAATTATTGTAAAACTGACATAAAAGACAAAAGACAGACAGAGCCATAAAAGCCGAGTCTGTCTTTTTAGCGTAAAAATGGTAGAATTGATTAAAAGCGTGAGAGTAGTTTAGCAAGATTCAACAATGACGCTTTTGCTAATCGATAAATTTGATCCAAAGAAAAGAGGGAGTATCATGAAAGTAGCAATTTCATCAGATCACGGTGGCAATAATTTACGTAAAGAAATCGTTAACCTTATGAACGAAATCGGGATTGAATATAAGGATTTTGGTCCTCATACAGACGACTCGGTAGATTACCCAGATTATGCTAAGCCAGTAGCTGACCTTGTAGTAAGCGGGGAATTTGATCGTGGAATTTTGATTTGTGGTACAGGCATTGGTATGTCCATTTCAGCGAACAAAGTCAAAGGAATCCGTTGTGCATTAGTTCATGATGTCTTTAGTGCAAAAGCAACAAGAGGACATAACGATTCCAATATTTTAGCAATGGGGGAACGTGTTATTGGTCCAGGACTTGCACGAGAAATTGCGCAAACTTGGTTAACTGAAGAGTTTGAAGGCGGCAGACACGAAAAACGTATTCAAAAAATTACTGATCTCGAGAAATAAGGAGGAGTCGGCATGCAAACTTTGTGGCAATTGCAACTTGAAGAGGTTTTAAGCGAATTAGAGCAACAGATCACATTCAGGAAAGGCCAAGTGTTTGTAGTCGGCTGTTCGACTTCAGAAGTAGCAGGCGAACGAATCGGAACGAGCGGCGGACTTGATATTGCAGAAGGTTTGTTTCAACCGTTAGAGAAATTTGCGGCACGCCATCAACTGTTTTTGGCTTTTCAAAGTTGCGAACACATTAACCGTGCTTTGACTGTAGAGCGCAAAGCAGCTGAGAAATATGGCTGGGAAACCGTCTCTGTGATCCCTACTTTAAAAGCTGGAGGTTCAATGAGTGCGTACGCATTCAGCAACATGACCGATCCTGTTGTAGTAGAAGAAATCCAAGCGCATGCAGGAATCGATATTGGACAAACAATGATTGGCATGCATTTAAAAAGAGTTGCCGTTCCATTGCGGACATCTGTTAAACTAGTAGGTGAAGCGATTGTAGCAACTGCAACGACGCGACCAAAACTTATTGGCGGTGAACGTGCAGTTTATAATCGGGAGCTTGTTCAATCACGGGAGGGATATACGGATGGAATTGATTAAGGCGCAAGACCCAGCAGTATATGAAGCGATGAATGCAGAGAAAGAAAGACAAGAAGCGAATATCGAATTGATTGCTTCTGAAAACTTTGTTTCGCAAGCTGTTATGGATGCACAAGGATCAGTATTAACGAACAAATACGCGGAAGGCTATCCGGGCAAACGCTATTACGGAGGCTGCGAATACGTGGATATTGTCGAGAACATCGCTCGTGACCGCCTGAAAGAAATTTTTGGTGCAGATCATGCGAACGTTCAACCTCATTCTGGATCACAGGCGAACATGGCTGTTTACACAGCAGTTTTAGAAAAAGGCGATACAGTTCTTGGAATGAACTTAAATCATGGTGGGCATTTAACACATGGCAGTAAAGTGAATTTTAGTGGTATGCAATATAATTTTGTTGAGTACGGTGTTACTGAAGATGAGCAATTAATTGATTATGAAGCTGTTCGTCAAGCAGCTTTGGAGCATAAACCGAAAATGGTTGTTGCTGGTGCAAGCGCTTATTCACGTCAATTGGATTTCGCTAAATTCCGTGAAATTGCTGATGAAGTGGGTGCATACTTGATGGTTGATATGGCTCATATTGCGGGTCTAGTTGCAACTGGTGCTCATCCAAATCCTGTTCCTCATGCACATTTTGTTACATCAACTACGCATAAAACATTGCGTGGACCGCGCGGGGGATTAATTCTCTGCAACGCAGAATTTGCGAAAAAAATCGATAAAACGATTTTCCCAGGAATTCAAGGCGGGCCGCTTATGCACGTGATTGCAGCAAAAGCTATTGCATTCGGCGAAGCGCAGCAACCGGAATTTAAAACCTATATTGAACAAGTTGTAAAAAATGCCAACGCATTAGCGGAAGCGTTAATCGCAGAAGGCATCAATATCGTATCGGACGGCACTGACAATCATTTACTACTGCTTGACCTTCGTTCGTTAAATCTAACAGGGAAAGTCGCAGAACATGTTCTTGATGAAGTTGGCATTACAACAAATAAAAATACCATCCCATTTGATCCGGAAAGCCCATTTGTTACATCAGGTATCCGTTTAGGGACAGCAGCTGTTACATCTCGTGGTTTTAAAGAAGAGTCGATGAAAGAAATTGCTTCTATTATGGCGATGCTTTTGAAAAATCCAGAAGACGAGACAGTAAAAAAAGACGCAGCAGAACGTACTGCTAAATTGACTGCTGCGCATCCTTTATATAAATAATTTGTGCAGCTGTTGAGGAAAGTGACTCGACAGCTGTATTTTTGTATTATAATAACAGTTGAGCTTATTGAACGGGCAACGTATAGTAGAAATATACAAATAGATACAATTATTTTGGCTTATACATAAAAAGGAAAGATTTCTATCGTTTTTTACAACCTAAGACGATAGTAGAAATCGCAATGCAAAAAACCAATCCTTACACGTAACTAGCTATTCTAACGGCGGGAGGGGAAACGCATGTACACGGATGAATTGGAGCGAGATAAAAGAGTGATTATGGAATGGCTACGTCGCCTTGGTCTAGAATTCCACACATCGTTCTTAATCCTCAATACCGAACTAAAAGATCAACCAATTGTCTACGCAAACAATGCCTTTTTTGAGATGACTGGGTACAGTGAAGAGGAGACAATAGGACGAAATGGGCGGTTTTTACACGGTACGAAAACAGGGGAAGAAGCGGTTAAAAAAGTACGCGCTTGTGTAGATGCAGGCAAAGACGACATTATTGAAGTCATTAATTATCGCAAAAACGGAGTACCTTTTTGGAATGAAATAGCTATCCAGCCGTTATCGTTTCCAGAGAAAAACTTTAAATTCACATTGATGTTGCAACATGATATCACCGATCGTAAACGTTCAGAAGCGTTGATTAAACTTCAAAAAGAGACTTATCGAGGAATTGAAAAAGGTCACATGCTTAGCGTACTTCTACAAGATATTTGCCGCGTTTGTGAATCGTTCTTTATCGACGGTGCAAAATGTACAGTTCTTTTAGTTGGAGACGCTGAGATTTACAAAATTGGTGCGGCCAGTTCCATGCCGACGGGCTTTCAAGAAGCGATTAGTGGATTGGGTGTAGAAGCGGATATCGGAACTTGTGGAGCAGCATATCATAGCGGACAGCCGGTAGTCGTTGAAAATATGAACACAGACTACTTGTGGCGAAATCATCAGCCGCTAGTAAAAGAGTATGGATTGGTGTCAAGTTGGTCAATACCCATATTTAGTGTTGAAGAATCCATCATTGGAACGTTTGGAATTTATTTTCCGGTGCCGTTAACTCCGGATGGAGAAGATTTAGCGTTTATGGAACAAGTGGCATCAATTGCTTCATTAGTTATTAAATATTCTCAGCAACAAGAAGAAATTTTGCGACTTGCTTATGTGGATAGCAATACAGATCTTCCAAATCAAAACTATTTTAGAAGTGAAATTGATGAAATGTTGAGTGAAGGCAAGGAAGGGTTTATTGCTTTTATTTCTTCGGATGAATACATTAAAGTGGTTGATCAATACGGTCACCGTGCGGGTGACACAATTATATATGAGATGGGCAAACGATTAAATAAAATGCAAAATCATTCCAATGATTTAGTTGCGCGTTTTTCGGATTCTACAATTTCGATGTACAGTATGACACCTTTTACTAAAATCCCTGAGTACTTAGAACAGCTTTTGCAGGGATTTTTAGAACCGATTACTGTAGGAGACATGGAATTGTTTCTTACTTTAAAAATAGGTGTCGCCATTGTCATGCCTCACCAAAAAGATTCCGAAGAGTTAATCCGATGTGCTGATAGTGCATTGTCTCAAGCGAAACTCCGTACAGGCGAAGCAATTTCTTATTTTGAAAGTGAACTAGATGAGTTCATGATGAAAGACTTGCGTGTCGCGAACGAATTAACGGCAGCACTCAGACGCAATGAAGTAGGGGTTTATCTGCAACCAAAAGTGGATTTAAAATCTGGTGAAATTTTAAGTTTTGAAGCGTTAGCTCGTTGGACATCTCCAGAGCTTGGTACAATTCCGCCAGATGTTTTTATTCCAGCTGCTGAAAAAAATGGGAAAATTCAATTGCTAGAACAAAACGTTTTGCGACAAGTGTTGACATGGATGAAAAAGAGAGTGGATAAAGGCTTGAAGTTGCGACAAGTCGCAATCAATATTTCAGCCGATCACTTTTTCCATCATTCTTTTGTTCCCAATTTAATGGATATGACCACAGAGTATGGCATAGATCCTCAGTGGATTCAGTTGGAAATCACGGAGCGTATTGGCTTTGTCGATATCGAAATCGCAAATAAAGTATTCAAGCATTTGAAGCAATGTGGATTTACCACTTCGATTGATGATTTTGGTACGGGTTATTCCTCACTTAGTTACCTGCAAAAGCTACCGATTGAAGAATTAAAAATTGATCGCTCGTTTATTTCAAATATGAACGAACCTGGTACTTTGGCAATTATTCGTACAATTATTCAGCTCGCAGAAAATCTGAATATGTACGCAGTTGCTGAAGGCATCGAAACAGAAAAACAACGTCAAGCTTTGTTAACCATTGGTTGCAAAGTTGGGCAAGGGTATTTATTTTATAAACCAATGCCACTTAGTGAAGCGTTTCAATTAAAGTAAGATGAACGTAAGGGGTTTAGCAAGATTTTAATTTATTTATTTTAAAAATCGAGAGAAGTTTTCTCGGTTTTTTTTGTGGAAAAATGTCCGTAGGTGAAAATAACTGAATACCATTAAAGCAGAATTCAGCCACTTGAACCACAGGTTTTCTGTTATACTATTTAAGATTAAGTTTGAAAAGGAGAGATAGGCAGTGGGAAAAGTATACGTTTTCGATCATCCATTGATCCAGCATAAAGTAACGTACATCCGTGATAAGTCTACAGGTACTAAAGAGTTCCGTGAATTGGTAGATGAAATCGCTACGTTGATGGCTTTTGAAATTACACGCGACTTGCCGTTAGAAGAAATTGATGTGGAAACACCGGTTCAAATGGCAAAATCAAAAGTTCTTGCAGGGAAAAAATTAGGTGTTGTTCCTATTTTACGTGCAGGAATTGGCATGGTAGATGGAATTTTAAAATTGATTCCAGCCGCTAAAGTAGGTCATATCGGTTTATATCGTGATCCTGTTACGTTACAGCCAGTCGAATACTATTTGAAATTGCCCTCCGATGTTGAAGAGCGTGAGTTTATCGTAGTTGATCCAATGCTTGCTACAGGCGGATCAGCAATCGAAGCAGTGAACTCGATGAAAAAAAGAGGCGCTAAAAAAATTCGATTCATGTGCATCATTGCAGCTCCAGAAGGTGTAGAGGCTTTACAAGCAGCGCATCCGGATGTGGATATCTTCATTGCAGCTTTAGATGAAAAGTTAAATGAAAAAGGATATATCGTCCCAGGTCTTGGAGATGCTGGCGACCGGTTATTTGGAACAAAATAAGAGAGTGAGGTAAATCAGCTTGACGAAAAAATGGAAAGTAATGACGATATTTGGTACGCGGCCAGAAGCCATCAAAATGGCACCGCTTGTTTTAGAACTTCAAAAACATCCGGACACTATTGAACCATTGGTGACTGTTACGGCACAGCATAGAGAAATGCTGGATCAAGTGTTAGAGACATTCAAAATTACGCCTGATTTCGATTTGAACATCATGAAGGAACGTCAGACATTAACCGATGTTACGATGCGCGCAATGCAAGGACTCGACACCATTATGAAAAAAGCAAAACCAGATATCGTTTTGGTACATGGTGATACTTCAACAACTTTTGCTGCGAGTCTTGCCGCTTTTTACAATCACGTAGCAATCGGTCATGTCGAAGCGGGCTTACGTACACATAACAAGTACTCGCCGTATCCTGAAGAGATGAACCGTCAATTGACGGGAGTCATGGCAGATATTCATTTTTCACCAACTGAAAAATCAGCTCAAAACTTGCTTGACGAAAACAAAAAAGCCGATACGATTTACATTACAGGCAATACAGCGATTGATGCACTTCAAACAACGGTTCGTGAAACGTATTCGCATCCGATTTTAGAAAAAATTGGTACCGATCGAATGATTTTGTTGACAGCACATCGTCGCGAAAATCTGGGGCAGCCCATGCGTAATATGTTCCGTGCGATTAAGCGCTTGATCGAAGAGCACGATGACATTCAAGTTGTTTACCCGGTTCATATGAACCCAGCTGTCCGTGAAATAGCAGACGAAGTATTAGGTCGCGATCCGCGCATTCATTTAATTGAACCGCTAGAAGTTCTCGATTTCCATAACTTTGCGGCACGCTCATTCTTTATTTTGACCGATTCAGGTGGAATTCAAGAAGAAGCGCCTTCACTGGGTAAACCGGTACTCGTTTTGCGTGATACGACAGAGCGTCCTGAAGGAATTACTGCAGGCACGTTGAAACTTGCAGGAACAGATGAAGAAACAATTTACGGGATGGCGAAAGAGTTGCTGACGGACAGAGCAGCGTATACGGCTATGTCCCAAGCATCTAACCCTTATGGAGATGGTAAAGCATCTGCTCGTATTGTCGAAGCGTTGCATACGTATTTTTCAAAGCTGTAGAAGAGTGAATGGCCGACTTCACTTTTCTATTGTCCAGTTGCACCGGCCAGCTCCTCGGGGTCTTAAGTCAGCCTGGCTGTGCGGCTGAAAAAATGCCGCTTCGCCATTCTGCCTTAAGCCTGTCGGAGCTATAATGGCCGACTTCACTTTTCTATTGTCCAGTTGCAAGTGACTAGCTCTTCGGGATGTAAGTCACGCGGCAAAGAACGCCGCTTCGCCAGATCGTCTTACACCTGTCAGAGCTAAACAGGCACTTTCACTTTTCTGGTTAAAATTTGTCGACAATATGTCGGAGGGAAATCGCTTGTGAAGTTTTTCACTTCTACTAATTGACATGATTTTACCCCTAATGTATGCTTACAAAGGGTATGCATGAGAAGGTTTTCTTACATAGAATATGTAATTTGGAAGCCTGATGCGACTGCTCTTTTTAAGAGTGTAATGTCAAATCAACGAAGTTCGAGGGGGTTATCATGCGCCCAACAAAAAGTCCCTTACAAGCGATGGCAATTTACAGCGCCATCCTGACACAACTTGTCGGGTCCGTTCTCATCGGTGTTTTCACTGGAAAGTGGCTCGATGAAAAGATCGGAACCGCACCGTTTTTCATGATCATCTGCCTTTTCATAGGCATCACTGTCGGTGTTTGGGCAATGCTTCAGACTGTCCGCAAATTCGAATCAGGAGACATGTAGAAAATGGAAGGACTTAGGGAGATATACACAAGACTGAAAAAGATGATTTTCTTCATCTTGGCGTTCTACGTTATTGGTTGGGGGTTTACCCCTTATCAAGAGGTGTTCTTAGGTCTCATCATCGGAACTTTGTTCGGCATTTACAATATGTGGATTTTGGTTCGGCGGATGGAGAAATTCGATCGTGCGGTGGCAGAAGGCTCGAAAGTTCGTTCTCTTGGAACGGCATTACGGTTTGCATCAGGTGTTGCAGCTGTGGCGATTGCCATTTTGTTCGCAGAGCACGTTCACTTGGTCAGTACAGTAATAGGGTTGATGGTCCCTTATGCTCTGTTATTAACAGAGCGGATTGTTTATCACGTGAAACACCATTAACAATGTGGAAAGAGAGGTGAAACTATCGTGGATCACAGCGCTCCTATGCTTAAGGTGCTCGGGATCTGGTTCAACCTATCGAACGTTATGATGCTACTCGTAGCCGCTCTTATCGTTTTCCTAATTGCTTTTATCTCCACACGTAACTTGCAACTCAAACCAACGGGCATGCAAAACTTCATGGAATGGATCATGGATTTCGTTAAAGGGATTATTAAAAGCAATATGGACTGGAAAGATGGTGGCCGATTCCACGTTCTTGGAATCACTCTGATTATGTTCATTTTTGTGTCGAATATGTTAGGGCTTCCATTTTCAATAGTTGTCTACGGGGAACTTTGGTGGAAATCACCAACAGCTGATCCAACGGTAACGATGACATTAGCCGCAATGGTGCTTATCTTAAGCCATTATTATGGTATTAAGTTAAAAGGGTTCAAATCATATGCCGGAGGCTATACAAAGCCAATGAAATTCTTGTTCCCATTGAACATCATTGAGGAATTCGCAAATACGCTGACACTCGGTCTGCGTCTTTACGGGAACATCTATGCGGGGGAAATCTTGTTAACTTTGTTAGCAGGCCTCGCATCAGCAGGTGCATTTGGATTTGCATCAGCAATCGTGCCGATGATGGCATGGCAAGGATTCTCGATTTTTATCGGGGCAATCCAAGCGTTTATTTTCGTTATGTTAACGATGGTCTACATGTCGCATAAAGTTGCCGACGATCATTAAGTATAAAACCGCTCATCGAGCAAAAAAAAACAACTATCCTGAGGAGGACATATCACAATGACAGGTTCATTAGGTTTATTAGCAGCAGCAATCGCAGTAGGTTTAGCAGCACTAGGTGCAGGTATTGGTAACGGTCTTATCGTTTCAAAAACAGTTGAAGGTATCGCTCGCCAGCCAGAAGCACGTGGCGTATTACAAACAACAATGTTTATCGGTGTTGCATTGGTTGAAGCATTGCCAATCATCGCTGTAGTTATCGCGTTCATCGTTATGAACCAATAGTATTTCTATACAAAAAGTTAAATGGTGGGGATGCTTCGACAGGGTTTTCGCCATTTAAACTTGTAAAAACTAGTTTTTTAGAATACCACTAACGACAATAAAAGATCTTACTATAAATAGAAGAAATTGCATTTTAGGCTCTTGAAGGGAGTGAAACAATCGTGTTTTTTGATCACCTCGTACTCGGTGCAACCGGGGAGTTTTTAAATATTGGAGACATTCTCGCAACATTTGTCATCTTCATTTTACTAATGTTGCTATTGAAGAAATTCGCATGGGGTCCTTTGATGGGCGTAATGCAGCAACGTGAAGATTTGATTAAAAGTGAGATCGAAGTTGCTGAAAACAGCCGTCTAGAATCACACAAATTGCTTGAAGAGCAGCGCAGCCTTCTTAAAGATGCGCGTACGCAAGCACAAGAAATCGTTGAAAACGCTAAAAAGCAAGGCGAAGTTTCGCGCGAGGAAATCATTACAACAGCACGTGCTGAATCTGGTCGCATGAAAGAAGCAGCAGTTCAGGAAATTGCCAACGAAAGAGATAAAGCGATTTCAGCTGTTCGTGAAGAAGTTGTGGCATTGTCATTACTTGCTGCTACGAAAGTGCTTGAAAAAGAAATCTCTGAGGAAGACAACCGTCAGTTGATTAACGAAACGATTGCGAAGGCAGGCGAAGTTCAGTGAGCCAAGTTTCAGAACGCTACGCTTTAGCATTGTTCCAAGTCGCTCAAAAGCACGATTCGTCTTTGGCTATTGAACATGATTTACGTGAAGTGAAAAAAGTCTTCGACATGACTCCAGAACTTTACAACTTGATTGTTTCTCCAAAACTTTCAGCTGATAAACGAACAAAATTGATCAATGAAGTGTTTCATGAGGCAAATTCGTTTGTCGTTAACACACTTCAATTAATGGCAGAACGCAAACGATTAAACGAAATCGGTTCAATGGCTGATGAATTTATCGCTTTGTCTAATGATTCACAAGGAATTGAAGATGCAACAGTTTATTCTACACGTCCATTGACTGAAGAAGAACGCGCATCGATTTCTTCTGTATTCGCTAAAAAAATCGGGAAACAATCTTTACGAATTGAAAACATTATCGATCTATCGTTAATCGGTGGATTGCGTATTCAAATCGGAAATCGCATTTATGACAGCAGCGTGAGCACGAAAATGGCACGTCTAAAACGTCAATTAATCGGTTAATTATGAAATTATGAGAGGGTGACATACATGAGCATCAAAGCTGAAGAAATCAGCGGTCTGATTAAACAACAGATTGAAAATTATCAATCAGAGATGAAAGTTGACGACGTTGGTACAGTAATTACCATTGGTGATGGTATCGCGCGCGCTCATGGCCTCGACAATGTCATGGCTGGAGAACTTGTAGAGTTCGCAACTGGTGCTATTGGTATGGCGCAAAACTTGGAAGCCAACAACGTTGGTATCATTATCCTTGGCCCTTACACAGACATCAAAGAAGGCGATGAAGTACGTCGAACTGGCCGTATTATGGAAGTACCGGTAGGACATGAACTTATCGGACGTGTAGTAAATCCACTTGGAGAGCCTGTTGACGGTCTTGGACCAATCAACACGACAAAAACTCGTCCAATTGAAAGCCCTGCACAAGGCGTTATGGCCCGTAAATCGGTTCATGAGCCACTTCAAACAGGGATTAAAGCGATTGACGCACTTGTGCCAATCGGTCGTGGACAGCGTGAATTGATCATCGGTGACCGTCAGACTGGTAAAACTTCTGTCGCAATCGACACGATCTTAAACCAAGCTGGCGAAGACATGATTTGTATCTATGTTGCGATTGGACAAAAAGAATCTACTGTTCGTAACGTAGTAGAAACTTTCCGTAAAAATGGAGCTCTTGATTACACAATCGTTGTAACGGCTTCAGCTTCACAACCTGCTCCATTGCTGTACTTGGCTCCTTACGCAGGTATTACAATGGCTGAAGAATTCATGTTTGAAGGCAAACATGTGTTGATCGTCTATGATGATTTAACAAAACAAGCATCTGCTTATCGCGAACTTTCACTATTGCTTCGTCGTCCACCAGGCCGTGAAGCTTATCCAGGTGACGTTTTCTACTTGCACTCACGTCTACTTGAACGTGCTGCGAAATTAAACGAAACTCTTGGAGCAGGATCAATCACAGCATTGCCGTTCGTTGAAACGCAAGCTGGCGATATCGCTGCCTATATTCCAACAAACGTTATCTCGATTACAGATGGTCAGATTTTCCTTCAGTCGGATCTATTCTTCTCGGGTGTACGCCCAGCAATCAATGCGGGTCTTTCTGTATCACGTGTTGGTGGTTCAGCTCAGATCAAAGCTATGAAAAAAGTTGCGGGTACATTGCGTCTAGACTTAGCGGCTTTCCGTGAACTTGAGTCATTCTCTCAGTTTGGTTCAGATCTTGATGCTGCAACTGCTGCGAAACTTGAGCGTGGGAAACGTACGGTTGAAGTCTTGAAACAAGACTTGAACAATCCAATCAAAGTTGAAAAACAAGTTGTTATTTTCTACGCGTTAACTCGTGGATTCCTTGACGATATCGCGATTAAAGACATTTCTCGTTTTGAGGCTGAATTGACAAGCTGGTTGGATTCTAACCACACAGAAATTTTGGATACTATTCGCACAACTAAAGGATTACCTGCTGACGACGCATTTGGTGCAGCGATCAATGAATTCAAACGCACATTTGCAAAATCTGAGTAATACCGAGTTCGGATATGAAGAAAAAATAATAAGGTGGTGAAATACCAGTGGCATCATTACGCGATATAAAAAGCCGAATTACGTCAACTAAGAAAACGAGTCAAATCACAAAAGCCATGCAAATGGTTTCTGCATCTAAATTAAGTCGTGCGGAAGTGAACGCGAAAGCGTTTGTTCCTTACATGGAAAAAATTCAGGACGTTGTTGCATCCATCGCTGCAGGATCTTCGGATACGAGCAACCCGATGATGATTGCTCGTCCTGTAAAGAAAACCGCTTATTTAGTGATTACATCAGATCGTGGACTTGTAGGCGGATATAACAGTAATATTCTTCGTACCGTTATGACAAAAATCCGTGAACGACATACATCTAATGACGACTTTGTTATCCTGAGCGTTGGCCGGAAAGGAAAAGAATTCTTTGCGAAGCAAGGAATGACAATTCTTGAAAGTGCAATTGCACTACCCGATCATCCGACGTTTGCGGATATTAAAGAAATAACGCGCAAAGCTGTTGGTATGTTCTCAGATGGTACATATGACGAAGTTTATATGTATTACAATCACTTTGTTTCAGCAATTCAACAAGAAGTCACAGAGAAAAAAGTCTTGCCGCTGACGGACATTCAACCGACCGGATCAACTGCATCATATGAGTTCGATCCTTCAGCAGAAGCAATTTTGGAAGTTCTTCTTCCTCAATACGCAGAAAGCTTAATCTTTGGGGCCGTTCTTGATGGCAAAGCGAGTGAACATGCTGCATCCATGACAGCAATGAAGAGCGCGACCGATAATGCGTCTGATTTGATAACTGGATTGACACTTCAATACAACCGTGCGCGCCAAGCAGCAATCACACAGGAAATTACTGAGATTGTCGGCGGAGCATCTGCTTTAGAGTAAGAACAGCAGAGGTGCCCAAGTAGATTCGACGGGCTCAAGGCAGAACACGAAGAAAATGTGATTTTCGTAGTGAGCTGACTTAAGACCTCGAGAATCCGGGTGCTGAAGGTTGAACAATAAAAATTACAAGCATCCCTAAAAGGGAATTTTATAAAAAAGTAAGACAGGAGGGAACAGCATGAACACAGGATACGTTCTTCAGGTTATGGGACCGGTTGTAGATATCAAGTTTTCCGATGGTCAACTTCCAGCTATTTATAATGCCCTAACTGTAAATATTGATCGTCCCGGCCAAGATCAAGTCGTTTTAACGCTTGAAGTGGCTCTTCATCTAGGTGATGATTCAGTCCGTACAATCGCGTTAGAATCCACTGATGGATTACAACGTGGTTCAGTAGTAACTGACTTAGGCAGAGCAATTTCTGTTCCAGTTGGAGATGTAACATTGGGCCGTGTATTTAACGTGCTTGGTGAAGTTATCGATTTAGGGGAAGAAATTCCAGATTCAGTGCGTCGTGATCCGATTCACCGTTTAGCACCTACATTCGAACATCTTTCCACAGAAGTTGAAATTCTTGAAACAGGTATCAAAGTTGTCGACTTACTTGCGCCTTACATTAAAGGTGGTAAAATCGGTCTCTTCGGTGGTGCCGGTGTAGGTAAAACAGTTCTTATCCAGGAATTGATCAACAACATCGCACAAGAACACGGTGGTTTATCTGTATTCGCTGGTGTTGGTGAACGTACACGTGAAGGAAATGACTTGTACTATGAAATGAGCGATTCTGGTGTTATTAAGAAAACGGCAATGGTCTTCGGTCAAATGAACGAGCCACCGGGTGCACGTATGCGTGTTGCTTTGACTGGTTTGACAATGGCAGAATACTTCCGTGATGAACAAGGCGCAGACGTTCTTCTATTCATCGATAACATCTACCGTTTCACACAAGCAGGATCTGAAGTATCAGCATTACTAGGCCGCATGCCGTCAGCAGTTGGTTACCAACCAACACTTGCTACAGAAATGGGTCAATTACAAGAGCGCATCACAACTACAAGTAGAGGGTCAGTAACATCGATCCAAGCAATTTATGTACCAGCCGATGACTATACGGATCCGGCTCCGGCTACAACTTTCGCTCACTTAGATGCAACCACTAACCTTGAGCGTAAACTTTCTGAGATGGGTATTTACCCAGCAGTAGATCCTTTGGCATCAACTTCTCGTGCATTGTCACCTGAAATTGTTGGCGAAGAACATTACGGCATCTCACGTGAAGTTCAAGAAACGTTACAGCGCTACAGAGAATTACAAGACATCATTGCAATCCTTGGTATGGATGAGTTAAGTGATGAAGACAAGCTAACGGTTAACCGTGCGCGTCGTGTTCAAAACTTCCTTTCTCAGAACTTCCACGTTGCTGAACAGTTCACAGGCCAAAAAGGTTCTTATGTTCCAGTTCAAGAAACGATCAAAGGATTTAGAGGAATTCTTGATGGAAAATATGACCACTTGCCAGAAGATGCTTTCCGTTTAGTCGGGCGCATTGAAGATGTTATTGCAAAAGCAAAAGGCATGGGCGTAGAAGTCTAAAACCAGGGACCAGGAGGGAAAAAAAATGAAGACCATTACAGTCAATATTGTCACTCCCGACGGCCCGGTATACGATTCAGAAGTATCTATGGTTATTGCAGTTACAGCAACAGGTGAGATGGGTATTTTACCAGGTCATATTCCAACAGTGGCTCCTCTTGGAATCGGTGCAGTCCGATTGAAGAAAGAGAACTCGACAGAATTAGTTGCTGTAAACGGCGGATTTCTTGAAATCCGTCCTGAAAAAGTAACAATTCTTGCACAGTCGGCTGAACGCGCAACAGAAATTGATCTAGCGCGTGCTCAGGAATCCGCGAAACGTGCAGAAGAACTTTTGCAGGCAAATAAAGATGAAATCGACTTTAAACGTGCAGAATTGGCGTTAAAACGTGCGATGAATCGTATCAACGTTTATGAGGGTAACATTTAAAGCAAGAAAAGCATAAGTGCCCGTGTAGATTCGACGGGCATAAGACGCTTTGGCGAAGCGGCGTTCTTTGCTGCACAGCCAGAGTGGCTTATGACCCTAGAATTTGGGCGCTGAAGCTAGACAGCAAGAAAAGTGAAAACGGACAAAAGGGCAATCGACTTTTGTCCGTTTTTTTATTTCTATTTTGCAATCACTTTAATTATATATTTGACACTTACTAACAAACCAAAGAAAACTATACTCGAAAGGATGAATAAAATGGAAAACATGATTGGTCAAAATGCATTAATATCGATTTTAAGTCATATTTTTTTTACAGGAGTCGCATTCTATGCGTTGCGAGCGTTAATGATTGAGAAAATTATACACAAGCATCATGTGCTACAAGCACAAATACTTTATATTTTCTTAAGTATTACAATCGGTACTATGGTATCTACTTTTTTCCTAAATATTTCATCTTGGTCAAAACAGTTACCGTATTTATTTTAAAATTGCCGTTTTGCCATGTCCTTGAAACTCATGGTTATGGCAAAACGGCAAAATATCATTTCCTGGGAAATAGTTTGTGTATGATGTTTAAAGGAACATTCAAGGGGAAAAGAACTAATATAGATAATTTAAAAGCGTGACTTTCTTCCCTGACAGTCTTAAAAAGGTGTTGTTAATCGAATCATACGTGGGACGAAAACAAAATAAAAACAAGATGAGAACAAAGTTCCTTGTTTTTTGTTAAAAAAGAAGGTAATATGAACAAGGTTTTGTTTATTCAGAATGACAGAGAACGTTAAAATGTATATAATGGAAAAAATTATAAAAAATTATTAAACATATGGAGGGCATATTAGTGGATCAAATCATCGTAAAAGGCGGCCAAAAGTTAAAAGGAAAGGTACGGGTAGAAGGGGCTAAAAATGCAGTCCTACCTGTGCTGGCTGGTGCGTTACTAGCTTCAAAAGGGAAAAGTGTCATTAAAGAAGTACCAAATTTAGCAGATGTTTATACGATTCAAGAAGTGTTAAGAAGCTTGAACGTAACGGTTGAATATTCACCGGAAAAAAATGAAATGATTATTGATTCTTCAGCAACATTGTCAAGCGAAGCTCAATTCGAATACGTACGTAAAATGCGTGCTTCAATTTTAGTTATGGGACCAGTACTTGCACGTAATGGTTTTGCTCGTGTTGCTTTACCTGGTGGCTGCGCAATTGGATCACGTCCAATCGACCAACACTTAAAAGGATTTGAAGCGATGGGTGCGAACATTACTTTCGGAAACGGCTTTGTTGAAGCAAGAACAACTGGTCGTTTGCGTGGAGCGAAAATCTATTTAGATTTTCCAAGTGTTGGTGCAACTGAAAACATTATGATGGCTGCTGCTTTGGCAGAAGGTACAACAATTATCGAAAACGCTGCGAAAGAGCCTGAAATTGTTGATGTGGCAAATTTCATCAACGAAATGGGTGGTCGCGTTATTGGTGCAGGTACAGATACAATGCGCATTGAAGGCGTCGAAGAAATGCATGGTGCTGAGCATTATATTATTCCAGACCGTGTAGAAGCTGGAACGTTTATGGTTGCTGCAGCAATTACAGAAGGTGATGTGATTATCGAAAATGCTGTACCTGAACATATGGCAGCGTTGATTTCTAAAATGGGTGAAATGGGTGTCGATATTCAAGAAACAGAAGAAGGATTGCGTATTCGTGCAACTCGTCCTCTTCGTTCGATTGATATCAAAACAATGCCTCATCCAGGATTCCCAACGGATATGCAGTCACAAATGATGTCGTTGATGTTAACTGCTACTGGCAATGGTTTGTTGACTGAAACAGTTTTTGAAAACCGCTTTATGCATGTGGAAGAATTTCGCCGCATGAACGCTTCAGTTAAAATCGAAGGACGTTCAGTAATTATGGAAGGTCCATCTAAATTACAAGGCGCAGAAGTTTCTGCTACAGACTTACGAGCTGCAGCTGCACTTATTCTCGCGGGACTTGCTGCAGATGGCATTACACGAGTAAACGAACTTTATCATTTAGATCGCGGTTATGTAGACTTTCATTTGAAACTAGCAGCTTTGGGCGCTGATATTGAGCGTGTATCGACTAAAGAAGTTGAAGAAAAAGTTGAGCAATTGGTCTAATCCATTCATAATAGGCTTGCGGCGCTGAGTATCAGTTCCGTAAGCTTTTTTGTGTTACTCGGAATAGGGTAAAGCTTTTTTGTCAACGTGTTCTTCACTATGATAAAATATGCAGGTAAGAAAGCTTTTAAAGTGATAGGGCACTTACAAAATTGCTACATACAAAATAACTGAATTACTTTGACCTTTATTCTGTGTAATTAGTAAGGTCATCTAAATGGTTTAAAAGGAGTGAGCGGTTTGGTATTTTCTAAAGATATCGGAATCGATCTTGGAACAGCGAATATATTGATTTATGTTAAAGGAAAAGGAATTATTTTAAATGAACCATCAGTAGTGGCAAGAGATAAGAAAACCAATGAAATACTGGCAATTGGTCAAGACGCATATAACATGATTGGCAGAACGCCAAAGCATATTGAATCGATTAGGCCGTTAAAAGATGGCGTCATTTATGATTTTGACGTTACCGAAGCGATGTTAAAGCATTATATGAATGAACTAAAATTAAAAGGCTTTATGTCTAAGCCGCGCATACTCATTTGCTGTCCGACCAATGTGACGAGCATCGAGAAAAACGCAATTCGTGAAGTTGCTGAAAAAGCAGGAGCTAGAAAAGTGTACGTGGAAGTCGAGCCAAAAGTAGCAGCTATTGGTGCAGGTCTGGATATTTATCAGCCCAATGCCTCTATGGTAATAGACATTGGAGGTGGTACGACCGATATCGCAGTCTTATCTATGGGAGATCTCGTATCGAGTGAGACCGTTAAAATTGCAGGAGATCGTTTTGATCAGCAAATCATGAAGTACGTAAAGCAACAGCATAAATTGCTGATCGGTGAAAAAACGGCTGAACACATTAAACAAGAAATCGGGACAGCCTTACAACAGAGTGAAGAAAAAAAGATGGAAGTTCGCGGTCGTGACATTTTAACGTCTTTCCCGAAAACCTTATGGATCAGCTCGTTTGAAATTGAACAAGCATTGAGAGATTCAGTAGAGGCTATTGTAGAAACCAGTCGATTGGTATTGGAAAAGACACCACCAGAATTATCTTCGGATATTAGTGAAAGTGGCGCTATTCTAACAGGTGGAGGGGCGTTGCTTGATGGGCTAGATCAACTACTTGCAGAAAGATTAGGTATACCGGTTTCAATTGCAGATGATCCATTAGGGTGTGTCGTATTAGGAACAGGTTTGATGCTAGAAGCAAAAGAAAGTATCTTTAAGAATAAGAAACAAATTAAAACAGCTAATAGCAAAATTAGCACATTCTAGTTATAATTTAGAGTAATGATAGGATGATGGATTAACATGCAAGGTTTTTATTTCAAAACTCCATCTCAACATCAACTCTAAAATCGATTGGTAATAAGCGATAGTAAATTTAGCAATGCCCGAACTAAGGGAATTCAGTAAATGGAAAGGTTGACGGCATGAATGGCTGAACTAAAGAAAAACTTTTCTTTTCGAAAAAAATCAGAACGAGAAGTGACAGACACAGAAAACCCGAAAAAAACATGGTGGGTTCAAATTCGTCTATTTCCAATCTGGTTGCGCATACTCATTGTCATCGCTTTGCTGGCTTTGGCCATCGTCTTTGGCGTAATGGTCGGTTTTGGTGTCATCGGAGATGGAAAACCAGCTGATGCATTAAAATGGGAAACGTGGCAGCACATAATCGACATTATGACGGGCAAGTAACTAAAAAGTAATCTCAAGTGAGAAAACAAGATTAAAGGAGATGGATTGATTGTTGACGACAGAACAAATTCAAGCAATTTTACCACATCGCTACCCATTTTTGATGGTAGATCGTATGTTAGAAATAGAAGCAGGCAAAAAAGCAGTCGGCTTAAAAAATGTATCTGCAAACGAACCATTTTTTAATGGTCATTTTCCAGGATATTCAGTAATGCCGGGGGTTTTAATCGTTGAAGCTTTGGCACAAGTCGGTGCAGCAGCAGTGTTACAACTAGAAGCTAATAAAGGCCGTCTAGCATTTTTTACAGGAATTGATAATTGCCGTTTTAAACGACAAGTTGTACCAGGCGATCAATTACGCTTAGAAGTCGTCCTGACAAAATTACGCGGATCGATGGGCAAAGGTCACGCCATCGCGACAGTAGACGGAGAAATTGCTTGTGAATGCGATATTCTTTTTGCATTAGGACCGGTAGTTGAAGCGTAAGTAACATCGAAAAAAAAGCTGTTCACGAAAGTCATTGTTTCTGACTTTCGTGAACAGCTTTTTTTGATCGTAAAATTTTGGACTAAACTTCGTCGTCTATACGAAGGCCTGGACGTGTGCGCATATCAGTTTCGAACCGTTCAAGAAGTTGTTGTCCTTCCAGTCCATCTTCTAACAGCTCAGACAGCAATGTTTCTGCGTATTTTCGACGAGCCCGTATTAATGTCCCTTTCATCAATACCGAAACTTGCTCGCCCATAACTTTTACATCTTGAACGATAACTTCAAAAGGAGCGGGTTCGTTTCCAGGATAGGAAATCACTACTTGAACAGCTACGACTTCTTTCGTTTCCAATAAATGATCAAAAAATTCTTGATACGGTAAATCAATCAGCATTTCAAGAATCCACGAACGTTCATCGTTTTCTTGGTTAATGATAATCCCGTCGAATACAGGGTAATCTGTTACTTGATCGTTTTTTTCAATACCCAGTGACAGCATTTTAAATGTTTTCATATGATGATGCCTCCAATACTTGCTTTGTTTTAGTATAGCATACAGAAGATTTTGTCGGTGTATCGAAACAGCTGATGCAAAAATAACAATTTATTGCCAAATGCCAGTTTTGATTTAGACTGAAATTTAACTAGAACTTGTGTAATTCAAGTACTTATCTCTAAAAAGTATTTTTGAAACTCTTCAAAAATGAAATATGAACGCTGATAGTGCATGAAATTTAATTTTTTCGGTTTTGCAAAGAATTCAATCTTCTTAGTATGCTCTAAGTATGCAAAAGGAGGTGAGAAAATGAATCAAGTTGGAATTGTCGGACGTCTCACAAAAGATCCAACGATGCGCGTAATGAATGAAGGACGGGTACATACTTCCTTCGTTGTCGCAGTGTCACGTAACTACAAAAATCAGAAAGGAGAAACCGAAACAGATTTTGTTCTGTGCTCCACTTGGGGAAGGCCTGCACATAATGTTTCGAAATACTGTGTGAAAGGATCCCTCGTCGCTGTCACAGGCCGTTTGCAATCGCGCTCGTATGACAAAGAAGACGGGACGCGCATTTATGTTACAGAAGTGCTCGGCGATCAAATCCGTTTCCTCGATAGACGAAAAGCACAAGAAGAAGTCACGCCTCAACAAGAACTACCACAAACTGATGCAGACTTCGATTTCCAACCGCCAGGAACCGAGCCAGTAAACGCATAAACAACTAGAAAGAAAGGAGGCACTTAGCAATGCCAAAAGATGTGCAACTGCAATTGGAAGTGCATATGGAGCAATTAATTAAACTAACCGCTTTGCTCCATCAACGATTGGTTGAAGCGGAGCGGGAACTAAGTGAATTAAAATTAGACTTCCGCTCCGTTCAAAAAGGGTAAGCAATCATGTCTAAAAGGGGAAATCCGGCCAGGTGGGGACCTGGCCGGATTATTTAAAACTAGCTATAAGGAATACGTAAATAGTTCTTTCAAATCATTATCTGAAAGATCGGTCATCCATTGACTGGATTGGATAAACTCCTCGGACATAGATTGTTTTTGAACCAATAACGAATCGATTTTTTCTTCGATCGTTCCGATTGTCACAAATTTATGGACATGAACAAATTGTGTTTGACCAATACGATAAGCACGGTCAGTTGCTTGGTTTTCGACTGCTGGATTCCACCACCTGTCAGCGTGTAAAACGTGCGTTGCAGCCGTTAAGTTAAGGCCGGTACCGCCTGCTTTTAAAGACAAGATAAAAATCGGGAATTTCCCGGCTTGGAACTGAGCAACTAACGTATCACGTTGCTGTTTTGGCATACTACCCGTTAAGAACGGTACTTCATGACCATACAACTCATTGATGGCTTGCTGAAGCAAATGCCCCATACCGATATATTGTGTAAAAATCAAACATTGTTCCCCGCGTTCCGCAATTTCCCCGGCTAAGGTCACAATGCGCTCGAGTTTTTGAGAACGAGGAAGAACTTCAGCCGCGTTCGTATACGGCTCTTTCAAGTAAAGAGACGGATGATTACATAGCTGCTTTAGTTTACTCAGCATTTTCAACACGAGTCCTTTTTTCTCGAAACCTGTGAGCGTCTCTATTTTCTGCACCGTGTCTTGAACCAGTCCTTCGTACAAAGCGGCTTGTTCTGGAGTCAGTGGACAATACTCCAGCTGTTCTTGTTTTTCAGGCAAGTTCAACTGCAAATCGGGATCTTTTTTCGTCCGACGAAGCAAGAACGGCTGAATCCGCTGACGTAATTTTTCTTTATGTTCTTCTGAATTATCACGTTCAATCGGAATCATAAAATTTTCTTGGAATTGCTTAATGCGATACAAATACCCTTTATTGATAAAGTCAAATATCGACCATAGTTCAGACAAACGGTTTTCAATCGGTGTTCCCGTTAAGGCAATGTGATGGTCACCTTTGAATTTACGGATCGTTCGAGATTGTTTCGTGTACATATTTTTAATGTTTTGCGCTTCATCAAGCGTAATGCTCGTCCAGTGAAGACTTTGCATTTCATCTCCATCAGAAGAGACGATGCCATAAGTTGATAACACGACATCGGGTTTTTCTTCAGCTAAAAAAGCATTAAATTCTTCGCCTTTTGGTCGAACGCTGCCGTAATGAGTGACTACTTTCAAATCAGGCGCAAAACGCTCTATTTCTTTTTGCCAGTTGCCAAGAACAGAAGTCGGACAGACAATTAGCGATGGCTGATCAGAATTTTTCCCATGAACGTGCAGTAAATAAGTAATCAACTGAACGGTTTTACCAAGTCCCATATCATCTGCTAAACAAAGACCAAATCCTTCTTCGCGCATAAATACCAAATAGTCAAAACCAACTTTTTGATAAGGACGCAGCTCCGTCAACAAATTCTGTGGCAACGGAGTTTCCGGTAAATCACGTTTATCTAGTAGTTTATCAAGTAATGTCTTCAACGATCTATTTAAATGAAATTCCACAAGCGGATCGTCTTCTTCAGCTGTTTCTTCTAACATCATTTCTGGAACGTTTTGGAATAACATGTCTTTGATGGTCCAATCGGCATCTTCTGCTTCTTCAATCATCTTCCGTAATTGCATCAACAAGTTTGAATCGACACGTACCCATTCATTCCCAATGCGAATAAATTCCTTATTCTCAGAAACCAAACGCTGGAAATCTTGCATGCTAAGATCGTGCCCATTTAACGAAAACTGCCAGTCAAAGTTAATGATTTGATCAAGTCCTACAACAGAAGCTTTTTTGATTGTTGAATTGACATTAGCTTTTACGCGAATTTTCGATTCTTGAACGGCTTTTAGCCAAGATGGAATGGATACTTCAACACCAAAAGCTTGTAAAATTTCGGCATCGTTTCGCAAAAACTCAAGAATTTCAGCATCTGTCCATTCTGTGTGGTAAAAACGATCTTCGTCAAAGCTTTCAATAGAAGGGCATAGGCTCAACATGAGTGCTTGTCGTTTTTTAATATCAGGCGCAAAAGCACGCCATTTTTCTGGCAACGCTGTTGGAATGGGTTCATCTGCACGACGCTTAGAAGGAGACCAATAAACGCTGCCTCGTTTAGAGCGCATGACAACTTTGAATGACCAAAAATCAGTAGCGTCGGGTTCACTCAATTGAACAGCCATCACATAGTCTGAGGCGTCAGCTAGACCATCCCAACCGACTTGTTGGACAAAGCCTTGAATAAACGGCAACTGAGCGACAGACAAGCCTTTTTGTCGCAATTGATGCTCGATGGTATCGGCGATAAATGTTCGGATTTCTTGATCACCATAGTGCTCATCTATTATAATGTCATTTTCTTTAATGGATACATGATTCCACAAATCAGGATCGCTTAAGGAATCTGCAACTTTTTCGGCAAGATTTAACCAATCTTCGTCTTCAGCGCGCTGTCCAGCAAATGTCACATAATGATGAGGTTCACTTTGAAACAAGCGAACAAAATCAGCAGGGGTCAAGACCAAATCCAATCCATCCATTTGTGCCGTCAAGCCGTAAAAGCTATCTTTATCCAAGAAATACAAATACTGCTTCCAAATTTCCGGTGGAATTCGATTGCCGGCTTCATTAGATGCTTGGATACGAAATAGTTCTCCACGAGTAATAGTTAAATAGTAGAGACGACTTCCTTCAGTTTGGAATTGATTCATATAAGATTTCCTTTCTCGATCTCTTCCTGCAATGCACGCAGGCGTTTGTTCTGTGTGCGGATTTCAGTGATATACGCAGTCCAGAACTCCATTTGACCGCTTTTTTTGCAAGCTGCTTTCATCTTTTTCCAAATACGAACCGCTTGTTTATAACTTGGCCGGTTTCGTTCTTCTAGATAAGAAAGCGCATATCGATGCAAAAGGGGAAGCACATAATCAGGTGCTGCATTTTGCACTTCTTTAAGACCGCATTCTTCCGCGAAATACAAAGGTGAATTGTGAAGATGATGCAGTTCTGCCCATTGCTTAAACATTCTCTTTTCGATCAAATAAGCGGAATACGCCGGCAAGCCGTAATGACCAAATTGCTTGAACAAATCTTCCCAATCAAGTTCGCTTAATTCGATTTGTGAAAACAAGCGGCTAAGTGTTCGAACATATTGATGACGGTATTGCGTATAAAGCCCTTCAAATAAGAACGTCTTCACATGTGGCTTAACAGCCATCAAAATATTTGTTAATGCTTGTGGATGATGCTCGCTTTCAGCAAGAACGGCTAATGCGACCCAATCCGGTGTTTCATTTGGTGATATTTTTTTAACATCAAGATCTTTCTGCAATAAAATATAGAAAAAGGCTGTTAATCGTTCATCTGGATTTTTTAAAGCGAGAAGTTCTTCTTCGCGCAATCTACTTGTCGTAAATAAGTTTGTCCAAAACAATTGATACAGTGAAAAACGTTGTGAAAATGAAGCATCTTTCACGGCAATAAATTCACGGATTAATCGTTTTAAATGTTCAAAAAAAGCATCAGTTTCAAATGTCCGGTGCTGCACACGCAGTTGTCCCAATAACTCACGTAATTCATGCAGTTCATCATCAAACCAAGTTTTAAAGAACGAATGGTGGACTTCTTGTGAACCTGAGACAAAAGTTGACCATACTTCCGTTAATGAAATCAAGTGAGCATAGGTGCGATAAAGCACTTTCCACTCACGTTCTAATGGAACATACGACAACGCATTTTTAAAACGGCCATCGTACATTTGTTCAAAATAAAAATAATTACGTGTTGTGTATTCTGGAATGGCATCACGCCAAATACTGCGAATGAGTTTTGTCCATTGCTCGGGAGAACGTTTTTCAGACAACAAAGCCATCTGTTTGCTTTCAGGTTCACGCCAAGCGGCTACCCATTCAGAGAGAGACCCAATTTTTTGATAAAGCGCAAAAATAACGGCCAATCGGTGTCGACACATTTCTTCTTGCGGGCATGCACAAATCGCAGTCATTTTATCAAAGTTAAGAACCACCTTAACTGCGTGTGCATCTTTGACGACAGCTTCAAGCAATAAACGTTCCTCATTAAAAGACTGAATTTGAACACCGTCGTGCCGCACTAAAAAGACTGCTTTTCGAACCATTTCCTCATCCAACGCACGCGTTGGTAGAAGTGATTTGTCGATAGCAGCCATATAATTGTGTATTGTATCTTCGAATCTTTTCGCCAGGGATTGAACCGTAGCCATATGCATCGCCCCAAAATAAAACTTTCCTTCTATTATACGACTTTTAGACTGCTCCGTAAACGATGAAGAGTAGTTTGATTTTAATAAGCCTGATCACCAATTGCTTTATTTTTTGAAAGTCCTTTTTTTTTGTAAGTTAAATGGTACTATAAAAGTTATAAAGTCCTAATTATAATCGTCTAGATAGGAGAATGATTGGTGTTCAATTCGTTTGTTTTAGAAATCCCTGACTTGTGTTCGGTGCTACACCCAAAAGATGTATTGGCTTGGGAAGTAGTCTATGCGAGGGCTGAGTTGGTGTTTGGCAAGATTAGCTGGCAAATTTCAGCAGATGGCGGTTGTTACAGTGTCCAAAATCCCCGACTGTTTCCAGACTACCTGGAGCAGGTGCAAGTCGATTTCAAAATGAACCGAATCGTTTTTTACAAACGCGAAATGTCTGATGAGGAATTTCATAGTTTAGTAGCTTACATCATGGAAAAGGTATCCATTTATATCAACTCGAACGAAATGCATTTTATGGTTGTGCCTCCACGACATCGACATCAGCGAACACGTTCAAAAAAATAATAGACTTTCTTCAGCAGTCCGTTGGCTACCGATATAGGTGGGTGGTGGGCTTTTTCTATTGGTAAGCAGTTGAGAGCGGTGGATGATTTGCAAATCATATTTTTAAGAAAAAATATGAAAAATTTGTGACAAATCGATTTTGAAACGTCTACTAGATAAGGTAATTTTTACCCTCAGCTATTTTCGAAAAGAAGTTTCTATGGTATAGTTAGTTTAATCAGAATATTATGATAAATAGAAAAGGGGTGATTACAATGTTGCATGTAAAGCTCATGAAGCCATTCTATACGAAGAAAGAAGGGCATCTGGTAAAGTTTGTGTTTGCTTATCAGTATTTTTCCATCATGAAAGATGATGAGCTGTTTCACTTTATCCCGGTGGAGGGTAAAGAAATTATCGTTAACCTCAATACTTTTCAAGTAGAAAATCTTTCGGAAGTGTTTGTTTTCCAGAAAGGAAATCGTTTTATTCGCTTGCCGCTTTATCAATTGTTGCTTGTGTCGGACATTCACAGACATTTGCAAGCGATTTTGCAGGAAGAACGAAATGAATTGGTTGAAGTAAACGATCAAACAAGGCACGAAGCAACAGACGCGATTTACTTTTTAGAACAGGAAAATTACAGTCGGATGATTGATGAAGCATTGAGTACAAGAGATCGAGAAATGTTCGACGCGTTATTGTCTGAGAAGCGCGAATCGCAACAATTAAATGGAGGTTTGTAAAGTGGATACAGCAGCCTATGGATAAAAAACGTCTTTCCGGAGTATCAGGGAGAGGCGTTTTTGAATACAAAAAAAAGCATATTAAAAGCTCTTTTCCACGTAACTCGGAAAAGAGCTTTTAAATATCTGCGTTATTCATAGGTCACCCCTTACATCAAAGTATAAAAATTGATAAACAGCATAACAGCTGTCGAACCAGCTACTCCGATTACAAGATCTCCCCAGCCTAATTCAAGTACTTTGTCAAAATTCATCATCGTCATCCGCTCCTTTTAAATAGTTTATTATTGGAAGATCCTACTGGTAAGTTAAGCTGTTTGCTAACTTGTTTTTAGTATAAATGAATGAATTCTAATAAACATCGTACAAATTAACTAAAAATTCGAAAATATAAATTAAAATGTATAGATTAGACCTAGTTTTGCATAAAAATTAGTACTCACCGGATTGAACTATGTGCTGGAGATTGATACATTGAATGATAGAAAGTAGATAGATCAGAACACTAAAGGAGTTTTTTGATGAAATTTTATTTATCTATGGATATGGAAGGGGTCACGGCGTTACCGGATTATACGTATGTGGATTTAAAAGAAGCAAATTACGAACGAGGACGCCGCTTGATGACAGAAGATGCCAATGCGATTATTCGCGGTGCGTTTGTTGCAGAAGCGAAGGCATTTGTAGTAAACGACAGCCATTCAAAGATGAACAATTTAATTGCGGAAGATTTGCATGAAGACGCTGAATTGATTACTGGAGGAATAAAAGCTTATTCGATGGTAGAAGGTTTGGATCGTAGTTACACGGGTGCTTTTTTTGCAGGGTATCATGCTCGTGCCGGGCAAAAAGGCGTCATGGCACATTCCATGATTTTTGCTGTGCGCTCGATGTGGATCAATGAAGTAGAAGTAGGCGAAATTGGGTTAAACGCGTATGTTGCAGGTTATCACGGCGTGCCAGTTTTACTGGTAGCGGGAGACGACTGTGCTTGCAAAGAAGCTGAAGCATTAATTCCTAATGTGACGACTGTTGCGGTAAAACAATCATTAACGCGTTCAGCGGTTCGCACGTTACATCCGAAAAAAGCACAGAAATTGCTTCAAGAACAAACAGTCCGAGCGATTGAAAATCGTGCTAATGTGGAACCGTTACTACCACCAGAAAAGCCGTTATTGAAAATCGAGTTTACCAATTACGGTGAAGCGGAACTAGCTGCGATGATGCCAGGTTGTGAGTTGCAAACAGACACAACCATTGTTCAGTTTCAGGCTAAAGATATGTTAGAAGCTTACCGAGCAATGTTAGTGATGACCGAACTCGCAATGCAAGCAAAATTCTGTTAAATCCTAAGTTGAGAGATCATGGAGCATTTCGGTTTATAATGAATAAAGAATGACTACAGTCCAAAGGAGTAGATGATTTTGAGAACTTTACCAAAACGATTGAAAAAAGGGGATACAGTCGGTGTGATTTCGCCTTCAAGTCCACCAGATCAAGAAAACTTGAAAAAAGCATTGCCATTTTTAGAAGAGCTTGGTTTAAACGTCAAGCTTGGCAAATCTGTTTATAAAGAAAATAGCTATTTAGCAGGTACCGATGAAGAACGATTAGCTGATTTGCACGCGATGTTTAAAGACCCAGAAATCGCCGGTATTTTTTGTGCAGGTGGAGGATACGGTGCTGCAAGGTACGCTGATCAAATCGATTACGCCATGATCAAAGAAAACCCAAAAGTATTTTGGGGCTATTCGGATATTACCTTTTTACATACTGCACTGGGCGAATATGCGGAAATGGTGACGTTCCACGGATCGATGCTTGCTTCAGATGTAGGGAAACCTGAGTTTCACGAACGCAGCCGTCGCATGTTTGGTCAATTGTTCGAACCGTTTGAACTGCATTACACAGAAGAAGTTTCACCACTTGAAACCATTGTAGGCGGAGTCGCAAAAGGCGAATTAGTCGGCGGGAATTTATCGTTAATTCGCAGTGCAATTGGTACGAAGTTTGATCTAGACGTGAAAGGCAAAATTTTATTGATTGAAGATGTCGATGAAGAGCCAGCTGAAGTGGACGAAATCCTCAATCATTTACGCTTGGCACGCAAATTCAGTGAAGCTGCTGGTATTGTGATTGGCGATTTTAAAAACGCCGAGCCAAATAAACGCAAGCCTTCGTTTTCGTTAGAGCAAGTATTAGCTGATTATTTTAGCGAATTAAAAATTCCGGTTGTAAAAGGCTTTAAAATCGGTCATTGCGAACCGCATTTTTCCGTTCCTTTAGGTGCTCTTGCTCGATTAGATGGAGATGCGAAAACCTTGACGATTCTTCCAGGCGTTCAATAATTCAAGAGAAACGGAGTGAAGGATATGTTGCAGACAGAATCTACGGCATGGGTATGTAGCGTTCCCGTCGCAACTGTTTGGACGACACCAGAAAAAGTGCGTCCGATCGATGCAGATGGAATTGCCAAAAACCCAAATATCAATAAATGGCTTCAAGAAATGAGCCGAGACGATAAGCGAGACTTGGTCGACGACAACCGCATTCAAACACAGCTTCTTTACGGTGAGCCGGTTTTGATTGACGAAGTGGTTGACGGCTGGGCAAAAATTATTGCGCTTTGGCAACCGTGCCAAAAAGATGAACGTGGCTATCCGGGCTGGGTGCCGATGACTCAATTGCAGGAAGTCGAGACTTTAGCAGAACTGGGCTATGCACGCGTACTACAAGACAAAGCGCAGCTGTGGACAGAAGAGTTTAAACCGTCTACGGTGGTGCCATTTAATACGATGCTTCCTGTCAAAGGAATGGGTGACTTTATTTGTCTGCAAACTCCAGACGGCAATGCGTTAATCATGAAAGATGCGGTAGAAATTGTCGCAACTCATAACCAAAGCTCGCAAGCGACCGGTTTAGACATTGCAACGCTTGGAGCGTCATTTTTAGATTTGCCGTATTTATGGGCAGGTATGTCGAGCTACGGCTACGATTGTTCAGGGTTTACCTACAATTTGATGAAAGCAAGCGGCGTCATCATTTCACGCGATGCAGTCGATCAAGCGGTAGAAGGAGCTGAAATTGATCAGCGCGATGAAAGTTCTTGGCATATTGGAGATTTATTATTCTTTGCGTACGAAGAAGGCAAAGGCAAACTGCATCACGTCGGCGTTTATTACGGCAACGGGCTCATGTTGCATTCGCCAACACCAGGCAAATCAGTAGAGATTATCGAATTGGCCGGCACTAAGCACGAAGTGGAACTATGCGCAGTTCGCCGCTTTATGGAAAAAGAAGACCGCGAATAAGAAAAGTTGTTGAATAAAAGCATTCAGAAATGCCGTGTAGTCAAAGATGAAACAGAAGTCGATTTGTGGTATAATAGACAGATAACGTTTTAAAAAGAGAGGCGTGGTATTGATGGCTTTCCAACCCCATGAAAAAGAAGTATCAGAATTCGTAGCAGCGCGCTACATCGGTGAATGGATTTCTTTCACTCGTAACGATGTGGATGTTAATGGAACGATCTTTAAAATTATGGACAACTCAGTGATTGTAGAAATTTCACCAGAAGATGCAAAAGAAATTGGTGCGGCATCCAACATGACCGTAATTTCACATAAGAAATACCGTATCATCGAATCATAAGTCGAATGAAGAAGAAGGCTGTTCATTGTGAACAGCCTTTTTTATTTTGATGCAAATCTCTTGTGAAAATAGCGTAATTCCGGTAACTCGCGCACACACCGGGGTAAACCGAGAAAACACCCGGGTATAAAAGATGAACACCCGGGTAAACCGAGCAAACACACGGGTTAAAAGCAACCATCCAAGTATAATTCGCGAACACCCGGGTATAAAACACAAACACCCGGGTAAACCAAGCAAACACACGGGTTAAAAGCAACCATCCAAGTATAATTCGCGAACACCCGGGTATAAAACACAAACACCCGGGTAAACCAAGCAAACAC
>JBBSRA010000015.1:0-60160 GCA_038243515.1 Caryophanales bacterium | reverse complement strand
GCTGAATGTGAACTAAAAAAGAAAGTGCTTCAACAAAAAGTAGAGCGCATCTGCATGCCGAAAGAAACATTATGGAAAGCAAAATAACCTATCTCCCAAAATTGGGAGATAGGTTATTTTTTTAGCTGTTGATATGCGTTTCGACAGTATTTATGTGGTTTGGACAGTATTCGAGTTGAATTAGACAGTATTTTGCCAAATTGGACAGTATTTCATTCGAATCGGACAGTATTTCCAGATTATAGGAATGAATCTCAAAAGTTCCACTCTTCTATCAAAATCTAAAAAGCGCCTTCCACGTCCGGAAGGCGCCTTTTTATATCACACAAAGGGGATGGGAGAAATGTTCACGTTCAAACAAAGGGGTGTATGTTTGTATGTGATTTATTTCACAAGATTATCTTATCACGGAATAATAGTTAAATCAATATTTCACAAACACTTTCACAAAGTCGTCATAATTATGGTCAGAACGAATTTGCCATCTTGTTTATTCGTTATTTTAATATAAAAATAAAAAAGAAGCATCCTGTGTAAAGATGCTTCCTTTTCGAAATTTTATTTATTTAATAATAGTTTTTCAAGTTCGTTTAATTTTTGTTCGAATACCTTGCAAGCTTCTTCAACGGCTTTCGACTGAGTCATGTCAACACCAGCTTTTTTCAATACTTCAATCGAATAATCAGAGCTTCCTGCTTTAAGGAATTTATTGATATAACGATCGACTGCTGGTTGTCCTTCTTCAAGAATTCCTTTGCTAAGAGCTGTAGCTGCACTAAATCCAGTTGCGTATTGGAAGACGTAATAATTATAGTAGAAGTGTGGAATGCGTGCCCACTCCACTCCAATTTCTTCGTCAGCTACAACATCTGGCCCGTAATATTTTCGATTGAGCTCGTAATAAACTTCTGTTAAGCGATCAGCTGTCAACGCTTCGCCGTCTTGATCCATTTTGTGAATCAAGTGCTCAAACTCTGCAAACATCGTTTGACGGAACACGGTTCCACGGAAGCCATCAAGCCAGTTGTTCAATAAATAAATACGCTCTTGGTCGTTTTCAGTAGAGTTGACCATGTATTCATTCAATAAAGCCTCGTTTGTTGTAGAAGCCACTTCTGCTACAAAAATAGAATAATCGCCATAAACATAAGGTTGGTTTTTGCGTGAGTAATAACTGTGAACACTGTGTCCAAATTCATGTGCCAGCGTAAACAAATTATTCACATTGTCTTGCCAGTTCATCAAAATATACGGATTGGTTCCATATGCTCCTGATGAATAAGCTCCGCTACGTTTGCCTTTGTTTTCTTTCACATCTACCCAGCGATTATCGATGCCTTCTTTAACAATCCCTACATAGTCTTCTCCCAAAGCTTCGAGGCCTTTGAGCATAACGCCTGTCGCTTTTTCATATGGCATTTCCATTTTCACTTCTGGTACCAGTGGTGTATGCAAATCCCACATATGAACTTTGTCGAGTCCAAGCACTTCTTTGCGCAAAGCTGAATAGCGATGCAATAAGTGAAGATTGTTATTAACCGTTTCAACCAAATTATCGTAAACTGCTTCTGGAATATGGTCGTCAGCTAAAGCTGCTTGTCGAGCTGAATCGAATTTACGAATTCGCGCATTCACATTATCGCGTTTAATATTACCGGATAACGTAGATGCAAACGTATTTCGGAATTTACCATATGTTGCATAAACTGCTTTAAAAGCGTCTTCACGCACACGACGATCGCTGCTTTCTAGAAATCGAATATAATTGCCATGTGTAATTTGAACTTTTTCACCTGACTCGTCTTCTATTTCTGGAAATTCAAGATCCGCATTATTCAAACTACCGAAAGTTTCAGAAGAAGCTTGTGCGACTTCTGACATTTGAGCCAATAACGACTCTTGTTCTGCTGGTAACACGTGAGGACGCATTGAATTTAGTTCTTCAAGTGCCTGTTTGTATAGACTTAAGCCTTCATGATTTGCAATGTATTCATTTAAGACAGATTCTTTTAAAGCTAAAATTTCAGGTGTTAAAAATGATAAGCCTGCTGATACTTTTGCAAATAACGATTTAATCCGGCTATCTAGTGCTTGGTATTTCGAATTCGTCGTGTCTTGGTCATAACGCATATGTGAGTATGTGTAAAGACGTCTTAAGCGCTCGGTTAACTCATCTTTATAAACCAATACTTCATAAAGAGCTTCAGCGCTTTCTTGTAATTTCCCTTGATATGATTCTGCTTTGTTGCTAAGAGTCGCTACTTGTTCAAACTCTTCTTCCCAAAGTTCGTCGGTTGCAAATATATCTTCTAATTTCCACGTTAATTCTTTCGGAACTTCTTCTCTTGTTAATACTTTTTCAACCATTTAATTTCCTCCTCTATTCAGTTCTTTCGGGAAACGAACTACATCTTATTTTCTCAATTTTCTTACGCTTTTGCAATAGATATCATAGACATTATCCAAAAGATTGGCATTTGTTTTTTTGTTATCTTTTACTGCCGTATAAAAACTCAAATAATCCGCTATAACATCCAGTGCTTGTAGAATTTTTTCTGGATGAGTTAAAACGACTTGTCCAGAAGCAACGAATGTTTCTATTCGAATCCCTTTTTCATAAGCCCAAACCACTTGTAATTGCCACAATATCGCTGGCTCTTTCATGCAGTCACTGCCGAGTAATGGTATTCCAAAAAATGCAGGCACATTTGTCTCCTCTAACTGTAATTCGTAACACAATCTGCAAAAAGAATTTCCTATACGCTTGCCTGCGTATAATTGATTGCGAATGTACTGTCTCTTTAGATTCTGAAAAATTCCAACGATAAGTTTAAACTCGTCTTTTGTTAAAGGTTTCGGCAAAGCGAAAGGGAAAATTTGATGTTCGGCTTGAAGTGATCTCGTTTTTCCTACCCATCGGTTACCGCTTACGTAAAACAAATTTGATTGATAATAAAACTGATTGTTTGGCGGATAAAATAACAACAAATAAGAAATATGATCTACTTGCTGAAACATAGCAACTTCGTAAGCTTGTAGTTGCAACAAGCCAATTTCTTCGCGCACAGGTTCTTTTAACCCTTTTATCCATATAGGATGAACATTTAGTCGCTGGTAGCCATCAGAGCGCTGAAGAAGCTGTGAAACCGGTATGGTGCTGCATTGAAATTCAATGGCATAACGCTCGTTAACAAATACGTCCGCGCGTTGGCGAATTGCAGATAAATATTTTTCTAGTTCTACGGTGTGTTTTAACCTTTTGAAGAAGTCGTGTAGAAGGAGTTTTCCGTGTAAATGTAATGAGGATTCTGGTTCGCTAAACTGATCGCAGCTTGAAAGAGTTTTATGTGCAAAATGAGGAATGTTAATTTCTCCGATTTTCAAACGTACCGAAGCCTGACAGGTAGGACAAAAAAACTGTTCGTACACCCGAATTTCTTGCAACTCTTGTCGTGAGTATTGGTTTGTTAAGTAAAACAATTTCTGACGCATTGTTTTGGCTACTAATATAATTACCACTCTCCTTTCTTCCATTCTATGGAATCTCAAAGATTTTGGCAATAAAAAAAGATCTCCAATAAAGGAGATCTTAGCCGAAATAATGTAGGATGTTTGAAAGCGCATCTTCTGTAAAAATAGGATTTCCGTATTCTTCAAGACGATGAATCGTAAGTGGTGATGTGCGTAAATATTCAGAGATGATACTGATGTTGTTTTTGATGTCTTCTTCTGAATGCAAGATCTCATCAAAATTCAAGTACAAGTAATATTTATTGTCGAAATGATAAACTGCCGATTCGATTGGAACATACATTAAACGTCGTGCAATCGGCAGCAATTCTTCTACTTCTGAAAAAACAAATGTATATTCAAGTTTCTTAATATCAGGTTCATCGAAGACAGGTTCGAATTCATCAAACTCTGTTGTCTCCGTATCTTCACTCGCAAACATTTTACGACGTTCTTCTATATCATCAGGCAAATCTAATTTTTGACCATCTTTTGTTAGTTGAGCGCGTGTTACCGTGACTTCAAGACCTTTATCCATTGCTTGGACTTGGATCCAAAGTGGGCCTTCCATAACGAAATCGGCTTCTTCGTTGACTTCATCCATCATTTCCCAAAAAAGCTCTTCACTTTTGTCTCTGTTAAACCAGATTTCGTCACGGCTAAACCCTCGCTCTTCAACGTCGAGATAGGAAATGTAAAATTTAACTGTGTTGTCGTTAATGCGTTCGATTTCCATTTTACACCTCTCCTTTACGGTTTAGACTAAGAGGATTTACCTCCGAGCCGTGCTGTATTGCTTTAACCAAGTATAACTTTTATTACTACTAAAGAAAAAGTTTATGCCTATGTCTCAAGGTCATGTGCAAGTACATAGAGTTTAATGCACTCTACTAATTTATGCAACTAATTTAAAATAAAGAAAAGCTGTCCAAAGATCTCTTATGAAATACCATAAAGACCGGACAGCTAGTGTAATTATTATTAATTAACCATTCGCTGAGCTTCAAGCAATTGGTAAGCTCTAACTTTACGTGGTAAGAAACGACGAATCTCGTCTTCATTGTACCCGACCTGTAGACGTTTTTCATCCATAATAATCGGACGACGCAACAATCCTGGGTGTTCTTGAATCAGTTCATATAAACGCTGAAGCGGTAAACTTTCAACATCTACATTCAATTTTTGGAATATTTTAGAGCGAGTAGAGATGATTTCATCCGTACCGTCTTCAGTCATACGTAAGATTTCTTTGATTTCGCTAATTGTTAGCGGTTCAGAGAAAATATTGCGTTCTGTATATGGAATTTCGTGTTCCTCGAGCCAAGCTTTAGCTTTTCTACAAGATGTACAGCTCGGTGAAGTAAATAATGTAACCATCATAGTGGAGCACTTCCTTTCGGATTCATGAAATATAGTTTAGTTTATTTTTAATTTAGAATCATTATTGTTTAGAAGCTCTACATTCATTATACAACGGTTGTCTTTAATTTGATAGTCAATCTCGATAAAAAATTATCAAATCGAGCATTCTGTCACATTTTGACTATATATTCATTATACTTAATTTGTTATATATTTAATTTACCCCGTTTAACAATACCGCAAACTTAAAAACAAACTATTTTTTTCTCATTTACATTTTCTTTTTGAAAAAATATTTTACTCTAATATAATACGTTTTAAAACGAGAAAAGTTTCGTTAACTAGCATGTTATTGTATTAATTTTGCAAAGAGTTATACATTTTTTTCTCTAAGTCAAGGCGTGTAATCGACACCTTCTGAGTAAGTGTTTCCAGCATTCCACAGAAGGAATTCTTCTATTCCTTGTTCATTTAATGCTTTAATTTGTGCTTCTACTTCTTCTTTACCATAGCGCTTGAAATTTCCAGCACCTAAGTAACTTGCTGTGAAATCTTGAATCCACGGTCGTGAAACGGGTGGGTTTTCTAATGCTCCTAAAACCTCATTTTCCACTTTTGCATATTCGGTTACTAGCTTGTACGGTTCTAAGTCTGGTTTTGCGATACCAAAATAAGATGTCCAGTGACTTGGATAAATCATAGATGAGATGACATCGACGTTTTCAGAGATTTTTGAAAAGTTTTGGCCAATGCCAGGTGCTTCAGGTAATGTTGCCGCATAGCCAAATATATCAACCGACACTTCAACACCGTAAGGCTCCAACTGCTCTTTAGCATATGCAACAAAATCTGTTACGGCTTCAACTCTTTTTTGAACAAGGTCTATATCAACATCTTCGTATTCACCAAGAGAGTATGTTAAATCATCAGCGCGATTTTCAAATCCTTCTGGGAATCGAACATAATCAAATTGAATTTCTTTAAACCCAAGTTTTGCTGCTTCAATAGCTACTTTTACGTTATGATCCCATACTTCTTTAAGGAATGGATTGACGAACGCATCTCCGCGATTATTTTTCCAAACTTGATTGCCATCCATAAATGTTAGATCTGGACGTTGTTCTGCTAAAACAGTATCTTTAAAAACAACTACACGAGCAATTGGGTAAATTTCTTTTTCTTCTAATTTTTCCAACATACCTCGAGGATCTTTTATAAAGTTTTTTCCCATACCAAGCTCCGCTAACTCTGAGCCTTCTTCAGGTTGGTATGTTAAATATCCTACATCTTCTTTAATATCAATAACCATTGCATTCAATTCTGTATTGTCTAAAAGATCAACCAAAGAACTAAAACGTTCTCCTCCAGCAGAGTAACCCGTTAAAAATATCCCTCGAACAGCATCTGGATAATTAAATTCCAGTCCTGAATCGAATTTAAACAATCCTGATGATGTTAATACTTTTGAGTCAATTTGAGTTGCTTGATAAGACCGTTTTGTAAAATCAGGTGTCTTATCCTCATCAGCTGCATACACGCTTCCTGCACCTACTAAACTAATGCTTGCTGCACACGCTGCGATCCATTTCCAATTTTTAATCATTCTTCCGCACTCCTTCTCCATACGTTTACAATTACAGCAACTGTTGATCAACCAATTATAGCTGTTCAAAGTTTTTGAATATCCATTGTTCTTCCATTCTATCATTTATCTGACTAATTAAATCAAAAATTTACGTATATCTTAAATTAAATGTAGAAAGCGCCAAAATCGGCCAAAAAGAATAAAAAAAGAACGTTGTCTTGTAGACAACGTTCTTTTTTTTAGTTTGTTATTACAGCTGCTTTAATCGATTCGAATTCGCGCTCTGAACATTGAACAAAATGACCAGGGCTGATTTCTCTCATGCGAACATCGTCAGCTTTTGTATATTCGTGTACAGCAGGATCATATGATTTACGAACGCGGTTGCGCTCATAGTTTGGATCTGGAAGTGGAATTGCAGACAACAAAGATTGCGTATACGGATGCAATGGATTCTTGTACAACTCTTCCGCTGGTGCTAGTTCCACCAGTCTTCCAAAATACATTACGCCGATTCGGTCTGAAATGTATTTAACCATCGACAAATCATGGGCGATGAACAGGAATGTAAGTCCTTTTTCTTCTTGTAGTTCTTTCAGTAAGTTAACAACTTGCGCTTGGATAGAAACATCTAGTGCAGAAATTGGTTCATCGGCAATGATAAAATCAGGTTCAACAGCCAAAGCGCGAGCAATTCCAAGACGCTGACGTTGTCCACCAGAGAATTCATGCGGATAGCGGTTAGCGTGTTCTTTGTTCAAGCCAACTGTTTCTAATAAATCATAAACCATTTTTTTACGTTCTGTTGCATTTTTTGCTAAGCCATGAATATCGATGCCTTCTGCAATAATATCCATTACTTTCATCCGTTGATTTAACGATGCATATGGATCTTGGAAGATCATTTGCATTTTACGGTTAAATTTCTTTAAATCTTTTTTAGATTTTTTGCCATGAACGTTTTCACCTTCATAGAACACATCACCATCAGTCGCATCGTATAGACGAATGATCGAACGACCCGTTGTCGATTTCCCACAACCCGACTCGCCAACCAATCCTAAAGTTTCACCTTTGTATATATCAAAACTGATATCGTCTACTGCGCGGACTTCGTTTGCTTTACCGATATTGAAATATTGTTTCAGGTTTTTAATCTCAAGTAATTTTTCAGCCATTATACCGCACCCCCTTCATAATATCTGCTTCCCGGGAATTTCTTCATACGTTCAATAACAGTGAGAGGCGGTTCTACTTGAGGTGCATCTGGATGCAATAACCAAGTTGCTGCATAATGTGTATCACTGACTTTGAAGAATGGAGGGTTTTGCTCCATATCGATGGTCATTGCGTACTCACTACGAAGTGCAAAAGCATCTCCTTTTGGCGGATCCAATAAATCAGGTGGTGTTCCTGGAATTGCGTACAATTTTGCATCTTCTGTATCTAATGATGGCATCGAACTTAATAATCCCCACGTATATGGATGCTGGGGGTTATAGAACACTTCATCAACTGTACCAATTTCAACAATTTTCCCACCGTACATAACAGCTACGCGATCTGCTACGTTCGCTACAACACCAAGATCGTGTGTGATAAAAATAATAGAAGTATCAATTTTTTTCTGCAAATCTTTCATTAACTCTAGAATTTGCGCTTGGATTGTAACGTCAAGTGCCGTTGTCGGCTCATCGGCGATCAAAATTTTCGGGTTACAGGCTAATGAAATAGCGATAACAATACGTTGACGCTGTCCACCTGAGAACTGGTGAGGATATTGCTTCATCCGCAACTCGGGCTTTGGCATACCAACTAAGCGTAACAAGTCGATTGCTACTTTTTTCGCTTCACTTTTGCTGATTTTTTGGTGTTTTAACAAGGGTTCTGTTAATTGACGACCAATTGGCATAGTTGGATTCAGAGAAGTCATTGGATCCTGGAAAATCATTGATATTTCTTTCCCTCGGATTTTTTGCATTTCTTTGTCACTCAACTTTGTCAAATCACGGCCATCAAACAAAATTTCGCCGCTTTTAAATTCTGCAGATTGTTCCGGTAGCAAACGCATGATGGATTTAGTCGTTACAGATTTACCTGAACCAGACTCTCCAACGATTGCTAAAGTTTCGCCTTTGTATAAATCAAAGTTAACCCCACGTATCGCTTTAACTTCCCCGCCTTGGGTGTTAAAGGAAAGTTCTAGGTCTTTTACTTGTAATATTTTCTCCATTTTAAACTTTCCTCCTTAATCTTTCATCTTCGGATCGAGGGCATCACGAAGTCCGTCACCAATTAAGTTGAACGCAATCATGATTAAACTCAGCAAGACTGCTGGGAATGCTAAAATATGCGGCGCAAATTGAATTAATGCATACCCATCGTTAATCAATGTTCCGAGCGATGCATCAGGAGCCTGCAGCCCCAGTCCGATAAAGCTTAAGAAAGCTTCAAAGAAAATTGCGCTTGGAATAGTGAACATCGTATTGATGATGATTACGCCTAAAACGTTTGGCATTAAATGTTTCCAAATAATGCGGCTGTCACTCGCACCTAACGTACGAGCAGCCAAAACGAATTCCTGGCTCTTATATTTAAGAACTTGTCCACGGACGACTCGAGACATTCCCGTCCATCCGGTGATGGTCAAGGCAATGATGATGGCCAATATTCCTGGGTCCATGATCAAAATAAAGAGGATTACTACGACTAAGTTTGGAATTCCCGTTAAAATTTCCACAATACGTTGCATAAAGTCATCTACGCGTCCCCCAAAGTATCCGGAAACTCCTCCGTAAATTACGCCAATTAACATATCAATTGCTGCTGCTACAAATGCGATAAATAGAGATACTTGCGTACCTTTCCAAACACGAGAAAACATATCTCGTCCAAGCCCATCCGTACCAAACCAATAATTGACTTCGACATTTTTCATTTCATACAAATCAACTTCTTTGCCGCCTAAAGTACCGACACCATCAAAAATCCCTATTTTTTCGAAGCCTGAAATTTTTGGTGGTAAGTTTGCATGAGTGATTGTTTGGGAGTTAGGCTCGTACGGACTAATAACTGGTCCTAAAAATGACATAATAACGATTAAGCCAAATAGGATGATGCTAAATAATGCGCCTTTGTTTTTACGAATACGATACCAAGCATCTTGCCAAAAGCTAACACTGGGCTTTGTAATGCGTTCAGACTGCTTAGAGTCTAATGTAATACGCTCAAATGAACCTTTTGGCAGTTCTGGAATCTTATCAATGTTTTGAGTCATTAATTTTTACCTCCTGAAAGACGGATACGAGGATCAATGATGCCATACAAAATATCCACCAGTAGGATGATCACAATCAAAAATACTGAGAAGAAAATAGTAGTTCCCATAATAATAGAGAAATCATTAACTATAATCGATTTGACAAATTGTTCCCCGATGCCTGGAATTGCGAAAATTTGTTCGACAACGAGTGATCCTGTAAGAATAGCAACCGCCATAGGTCCTAAAACCGTAACCAATGGAATCAATGCATTACGGAAAGCATGTTTAAATGCAATTTCTGAACCACTTGCACCTTTAGCTTTTGCTAACGTAATGTAGTCCGACCCAAGAACTTCAATCATTTCAGTACGGATAAAACGCGCTGCCGTAGCAAGCGGGAACATAGCTAATGCGACGGATGGCAACACACTAGACATAAAGCCATCTTTCCATAAAGCTACCGGGAACAAATCCCATTTTAAACCGAACCAGTATTGCAGTAATGAAGCAAAAACAAAAGAAGGTATTGATATTCCTACAATTGCTACAAATGTACTTGTGTAGTCAACCCATGTGTTTTGCCTTAAGGCAGCAACCATCCCTAAAAGAATTCCTAAGACGGTTCCGAGCACCATTCCCTGGAAACCAATTTGGGCTGAAGGACCCATTCGGCTTAAAATGACTTCTGTAACTTCTCTTCCTTTAAACTGGTTAATGGAAATACCTAAATCACCTTGAACTAAACCAAACATATAATCAAAGTATTGTGCCGGAAGCGGTTTATCCAATCCGTATCTCGCTTCGACGACTGCCCTTTGTTCTGGAGATAATTTATCTGCGGAAGCGACGG
Organism: Caryophanales bacterium; assembly: GCA_038243515.1. Classification (GTDB taxonomy): domain Bacteria; phylum Bacillota; class Bacilli; order Bacillales_A; family Planococcaceae; genus Planococcus. Next base: position 49,591 of record JBBSRA010000015.1, on the reverse strand, counting down.
GGGAACCTGGTAAAACTTTTATTAAGAAAAATGTGAAACTCGCGATCAGCGCTAAAGTGATCACCATATAAATTAAACGTTTGCCTATATACTTCGCCATAGTGCACCTCCAAAAATAATTCTATTTCACAAATTCTACTATCGTATAAGTAGATTTATAATTTTCAATGGTTAGCGGAAAATACCCAATTTTCGGTCAATTCCTTTGCATTAGAAAAGAGAGTATATCAATCTAACTATTCGATATACTCTCTCTCTATTTTGTTTTCACAGTAGCGGGATTAACTTATTATTTACCCGAAATGTATGCCCACTTGTAAGAGAAATCTCCACCGAATGGGTGTTTGATAATGTCGTTAACATACGGTTGTTGAAGAGCCATTGCTCCACGCTGATAGATCGGTGCAATTGCAGCATCGTCTTCTAATAGGATTTTCTCAGCTTTCGCCATTGCTTCCCAACGTGCAGCAGGATCAGTTGCTAAATCGCCTTTAGCAGATTCAACTAAAGCATCATACTCAGAGTTTGAGTAAGACATTTTGTTTTGAGCAGATCCAGTAACAAACAAGTCAATGAATGTCATAGGATCCTGGTAATCAGGTCCCCATCCAGAAGTTTGAATGTCATAGTCTTGAGCCTCATCAAGTTCTAAACGAACTCCAAAAGGTACAGCTTTAAGATTGATTGTTAAGCCTTCAAGATTTGTTTCAAGTTGTGCTTTCAAGTACGCATCCATGTTTTTAGCTGTTTCAGTGTCTCCACCTAAAATTTCAAGCGTAAGTTCTTTTTCTCCTAATTCTTCAAGTCCAGTTGCGAAAAGCTTTCCAGCTTCTTCAGCGTTAAACTCAATTAGGTCTCCGTTAACTTCACGGAAATCAGCTTTACTTTCATCAAAAGCAAATTCAGTTGGTACCAAGAAAGTAGCTGGTAATGAACCGTTAGCTAGTACAACGTCAACTAGATCTTGTTTGTTGAAGCCCATAGCAATTGCTTTACGAATATTTACGTTTGAAAGAGCATTTTCTTCGCCTTTACGTTCTTGGTTCATCTTAAGATAAAAAACAGTTGGTTCTAAATCAGTAATTAAGTTTTCATCATTTGCATATTGTCTAGCAAATTCACCGCTTAATCCAGCACGGTCTTTTTCACCAGAGTTGTAAAGGTTAACTGCTGTAGCAGGCTCTTTAACAACGTCTACGTTAATAGTTTCAAGTTTAACTGTTTCAGCATCCCAGTACTCAGGGTTTTTTTGCATTTTCCAAGTTAAACCAGTTCCGTCCCAATCCGTTAATGTGAATGGTCCGTTAAAGATTAAGTTCTCAGAGTTAGAAGCGTAAGCGTCACCTTTTTCAGTTAAGAAAGCTTCGTTCTGTGGATAGAAAGTTGGGAATGACATTAATGACATAAAGTATGGTACTGGACGCTCAAGTTTTACTTCAAGAGTATTATCGTCAACAGCAGTAACTCCAAGTTCAGTTGGTTCCATATCTCCTGCTGCAATTTCAGTAGCATTTATAATCGAACCAGCCATCATGTAAGCTCCGTATGGAGAACCTGTGTCAGGATCAATTGAACGTTGCCAAGAGTATACAAAGTCTTTAGCAGTAACTGGTGTACCATCTGACCAGTTAGAATCACGTAATTTGAATGTATAAGTTAGTCCGTCTTCACTGACTTCAGGCTCGCCATCAGCAAGTGCTGGTTCAGCTACGCTTTCTTGATTTAAACGGAATAGGCCTTCGTTAACATTATTGAAAATGTTGAACGCGACTGCATCTTCAGCAAGTGAAATATCCATTGTTGGAATTTCAGCGCTTTCCATTAAGTTAAGTACTTGCTCTGAGTCTAACTCCCCAGCTGGTTCTTTTTCGTCTGATCCTCCAGTTCCAGTCTCTTCTTTATCGCCGCCACATGCAGCTAGAAAAGCACTTAGAACTAAAACTAGGCTTAGTAGCCAAAAAATCTTACTGTTCTTCACTAAATTGACCCCCTCAAGTTTTCTGAAAAATTGGTACACAGCTAATTATACATATATATTTATTGTTGTACAGAACTTTTTCTATAGTTTTTACACTTTTGTAACAATTGCGTTACATTTATATTACGCAAAGTAGCTTGAATGTTGTATTTGTAAGCGTTTTCGGCGTCTACGATGATTGAATATTTTTTGATTTTTTTTTAGATTTCTTCTACAATTAATAAGAATCGAGGTGCACAGTTTGAAAAAAATAGTAATTTCTTTGTTATTAGTTCAAGTTTTGATTTTAATCACGACATTTTTACGTTCAGATGGTTTCAGCTTATTAACCTATATTAATAACTCATTCGTATATGGTGGGATTTTATTATTTATCGGTCTTTGGGTCTTTGTAGTACGAACAGGTGTATTTGATATATTTACAATCAGCATGAGAAAAGCATTTAAAATAAAATCGACATTGGAAGATGATGAAATGCGACCTCCTTCTGAGATATTGGCGTTTTCTAGTTCGTATTTACTCGTTACAGGAACACTCACCTTACTGATAATGGGCGTTTGTTTAATGATTTATAGTTTCTAATATTGCTTAAAAATTTGGTTATGTATTATAATTATAAGATATAAATAAGCAATGATAAAGAAGAGTAAATGTAGTTTCTTCTATATAGAGAGTCTGTGGTTGGTGAAAACAGATGGAGTGCTACATTGAATGGACTTTAGAGCTGAATCGGTGAACGGTGAGTAGCTGATTCCGTGTTCTTCACGTTATGAAGAAGAGTGGCCGGTGACGGCAACTAGGGTGGTACCGCGGAAACACATTATTCGTCCCTTTACAGGGATGTGTACTGTGTTTTTTATTATGAGGAGGAATAAAGATGAAGAAGAAAATTTTTTCAGGCGTTCAGCCTACTGGTACAGTAACACTAGGCAATTACATAGGAGCGTTCAAACAATTCACTGAGTTGCAAGATGAGTACGACTGTATCTTTTGTATCGTAGATCAACATGCTATTACAATGCCTCAAGACCGTTTGGAACTTCGAAAAAATATTAAAGCGTTAGCGGCACTTTATTTAGCCGTTGGGATTGATCCCGAAAAAGTCACACTATTTATTCAATCGGAAGTTCCGGCGCATGCTCAAGCTGGCTGGATGTTACAATGTGTTTCAACTATTGGTGAACTCGAACGTATGACACAATACAAAGATAAATCAGCTAAAAATGCTTCAGTGTTAGCTGGATTATTGACATACCCTCCGTTGATGGCAGCTGATATTCTGTTGTACCAAACTGATATCGTACCGGTTGGCGATGATCAAAAACAACATATTGAATTGACACGCGATTTGGCAGAACGATTTAACCGGAAGTACAACAATATTTTTACCATTCCAGATATTCGCACTCCTAAAAATGGAGCTCGCATTATGTCGTTGCAAGACCCTACAAAGAAAATGAGTAAATCAGATCCGAACAAAAAAGCTATCATCACTTTGCTCGATGATTTGAAAACAATTGAAAAGAAAGTCAAAAGCGCTGTGACTGATTCGGAAGGAATTGTTCGTTACGACCCTGTTAACAAACCAGGCGTCGCAAACCTTTTAACAATTGAAGCTGCATTAACTGGCGAAAGTATTGACGACTTGGTTTCTAAATACCAAGGTTCTGGATATGGTGATTTTAAAGCTTCTGTTGCACAAGCGGTTACTAAACATTTAGCACCCATTCAAGAACGCTATAAAGCGCTTCTGGACTCAGATGAATTAGATAAGATATTGGACAGTGGAGCTGAAAAAGCAAACCTCTTAGCGAACAAAACCATTCGGAAAATGGAAAATGCGATGGGACTTGGACGTAAAAGAAAATAAAAAAAGGAGCTGCGATTTTCGCAGCTCTTTTTCATTTAATTTTTATTCTGCTTTAACCGCTTCTTCTTTGCTCACAGCAAGGTCAGACAAATAAATGCCAGTTCCATCGCCAATTGCATAGTTCAAGACACGGTTGTTAACTGGGCTAAGCAATGCACGATATAGTGTCGGGAATACTGGCACTTCATCGACCATCAGCTGTTGCCACTCGTTATAAACGTCTTGGCGGTATGTCAAATCAAACGCTTCCGGTGAACGTCCTTCTTTTAGAAGGCGCTCGTTATCTTCATTTTCCCAGCGAGCAAAGTTGTATAGAGCTTCTGCTCCGTAAAGGCCTGAAGGATCTACGTCAATTCCAACTCCCCAAGCTGCTTGGAAAACGTCTACTTCTGGATCGTCTTCTCCGCCGTTACCAACACGGTCGTAGAAAGTGTTAAATTCAAGCATTTCCAAGTTTACTTTCAATCCAACTTTTTCCCAAGACTGTACATAGTATTGAGCTAAAGGTTCAGCAGTGTCTCCACCAGTCATAGAAATAAAGTTAATTTCTAATGGATTGCCTTCCGGATCTTCACGGAAACCGTCATCGTCTGTGTCAACATATCCTGCGTCATCCAAAAGCTTAGTTGCTACTTCCGGGTCATACGTTCTACCTTCGTTTTTATCATCATGGAATTCAGGATGAGACGGTGGGATCAATGTCGTTGCATTCCAACGTAATCCATTATAGAAACGTTCGCCGACCGCAGTGTTATCAACTGCATGCCACATTGCTTGACGAAGTTCGACATCGCCCATTTTTGCATCTGGATTAGGAGCTACAACATTCTTCTCTGCGTCCCACGTTCCAAGTTTAAAGCCAATATACGTATAAGCACGATCAATCGTACCTAAGTATTCAACATTCGACATTTCAGCGTTGTCTGGGAATTGATCTACCGGGAAATCACTGATCAAGTCAACGCCACCCGTCTCCAATTCTTGAACAACTGTTGAACTGCCGATTACTTTTACAGTAACGCCATCAAGTTTTGGTGCTCCGCGCCAGTAGTCGTCGTTTTTAGTAAGCGTTACAGACTCACCAGGTATGATGCTGTCTACTTTAAATGGACCAAAACCAATTGGATTTTGACGAACTTCTGGTGAAGATGAGATATCTGCTACTGCCATATCTCCAAAAATGTGCTTCGCTAATGGATATGACCAAATGCTTCCTGTTAATAGAGAAGGTGTCGATTCGATATACGTAATCTTCAATGTCTTCTCATCAACTACTTCAATACCTGAAATTGTATCAGCGGATCCGCTGTTATACTCTTCCATACCTTCGATATTTGTGAAATCTGAGTTATAGCGAGGGCCGTCATAATCAGGGTTACCGATTACTTCATGCGCAAACTGCCAGTCTTCTGCAGTAACAGGCTCGCCGTCATGCCAATTGACATTATCGCCGATTTCAAATGTAAATGTGCGTCCATCTTCTGAAACTTCGTATGTTGCAGCTCCATCATTTGTGTACACATAGTTTTCATCCCAAGTTAACAATCCTTCATCAAACCAGTTTAAGATTTCTGCATCTGGTGCGCCAGAATAGAAGTTCCAGTTTAATGTCCCTTCGAATACAGTATCTGATACTAAACCAAATGTAATGGTTCCGCCATCAATAGCTTCGCCTTCATTTGTTTTGACATTGCTAAAATCATCAATTGAATACAAACCATCTTTCTTCTCATCTCCGCCTTCAGCACTTTTATCGCCGCCGCTATCTTTCGCTTTGTCATCGCCGCTACAAGCTGCCAAAATTAACACAAAAGACATGATTAGAAAAAGTAAAAATTTAGACCTATTCGTCTTCCCCATTATCTGTTTCCCCCTCTGATTTTAAATAAAATAATTGCTGTTTACTCATTTTGTCTAGTTGCAAATAAACGCTTATCCCCTTTCCCCCTAATTTGTTACCCTCTACGCTGTCGGGCATCGGTAGCGCGTTTTAAGGCTTGCCCAACATTATTTATACTAAGCATCAACACTAGAATTAGAACTGATGCAGGTAACCAAATCCACCATCTCAGCTCCAAAGTTTGAGGGTTTCGTGCATAACTAATCAACGTCCCTAAACTTGGAGTCGATTCTGGAAAACCAAATCCTAAAAAGGATAGCCCAGACTCAATACCGATATTTGCTGCCAAGTTTAAGGTCATCGTAACAATAATGATTGAACTTAAGTTAGGCAGTACTTGGAAAAACATAATTTTAAAATTGGATGTGCCCAATGTTTTGGATGCTTTTACATAATCCAATTCTTTTTCTTGTAATGCTTTCGAGCGTATGAGACGGGCGATTCCCATCCATAAGAACGCAGTCATAATTAAAGAGAACGAGACAATGCTATAACCAGGTACGGCAGTAACAAAAGCAATAACAATCATCAAAGTCGGTAACACCATAAAAAAGTCGACAAAACGCATGAAGATGTTATCAACAGTGCCTCCATAGTACCCAGAAATCAGTCCTACTAATATGCCGATAATTCCAGTCAGCAACGTAATGATGATTCCGATAGCGAGTGAGTTACGCGTTCCAATAATTAATTGCCCAAAAATGTCTCGTCCACCGTAATCAGTACCCAGCCAATACATCGAAGATGGTGCTTCATAAAGTGCAAACAAATCAACTTTGATGATTTCAGCCTGATCTAAAATTATTGATGTACCAAACACACCGGCAACAATAAGAAACAGGAATAATAGAGAAACAAAAGCAATTTTATCCCGTATTAATTCTCTTACTAATATACTAAATCCGGATGGACTTTTGCCTAGATCCAAATCTGGTATTTGTGTTCCAACATCTTTATCAAGTCTCATATTTACACCTCAAAATTGTCATTTGTTATTTAATCCGGATACGTGGATCTACTAAACTCAAGATAATATCTGATAATAACGCACCAATGATTGCAGCAAGTCCAAATAGCAGAACAAGAGCCGTCATTACGCTATAATCACGCAAACTAATAGAAGAAAGGAATAATTCACCCATTCCAGGATAGCCAAAAATGTTTTCAATAAATATGGTTCCGCCAATCAACCCTGTAATTTCGTAACCAAAGAAAGCGGCTATCGGAAGCAAAGAGTTGCGAAGTACGTGACGATTATAAACACGTGATTCAGATGAACCTTTAGCTCGAGCTGTTACGATAAAATCTTTTTGTTTTGTATCAATGATCTCACTTCTCAAATACTGAACTGTAGAAACAGTAGTGATCAATGCCATCGATACTGCCGGCAATAATAAATGATTCAATTTGCTGATAAAATATTCGAATGTTCCCGGTATTGTACCAGGTGCGACACTTCCACTTGTCGGGAACCAGCCAAGTTGGAAGCCAAAAATGAATAGCATTACTAAAGCAAAAATAAATAGTGGAGCTGCAAAACCAATGTACGTGTAACCTGTAATTGCACGGTCTAACCACGTATCGTTAAAACGTCCACTAATAATGCCTAATGGAATAGCGATTAAGTATGTCAAAATCAATGTTGCTAACGACAACCAAAGCGTGTTAATCATTCGTCCACCGATTAAATCAGATACCGGCATTTTAAAGCGGAACGATTGACCAAAATCTCCTTGTACGACTCCTTTAATCCAATCGATGTACTGCACATACCAAGGATTGTTCAATCCAAGGCGTTCACGCATTGCTTCGATAGTTGCTGGGTCAATACTTGGGTCGATTAGCCCTGTTAAAGCATCTCCAGGCATCGCCTGAGCTAAAATAAATACTAAAAGACTTAAGACAATAATTTGTGGGATAGTGATAAGTGTTCTTCGTACAATTAATTTCCACATACCATTCAACCTCTCTCAGCCAACGCTACTTGATGGGTAGCTGAAATTGATTTTAACGAGAAAGGCAAACCTTCTTCATCAAAAAAGTCTTTTTCCAGCCTGTCGTACTCAGATTTCACCAATTTACGATTTTCATAATGCATTTCCCGATTACGCGGATTACTATCTGGAATTGCTGCTATCAATCGTTTTGTGTAAATATGCTGTGGATTAGTGAAAATCTCATCAGCTGTTCCATGTTCGACATAACGACCTTTATACATAATGCCGATATGGTCACACATATGGCGAATAATCCCCAAATCATGGCTTATGAATAAATATGTTAAGTTTAGTTCTTTTTGGATTTCACGCATAAAGTTTAATACTTGAGCCTGAACTGATACATCTAACGCCGATACAGGTTCATCAGCAATAATCAATTTAGGGTTTAACGCAATTGCACGGGCAATGCCAATTCGTTGGCGTTGTCCACCAGAAAATTCATGTGGATATTTGTAAATGGCTTCTGGACTAAGACCTACGAGTTCCATGAGTTCTTGAATGCGAATGCGTTCTTCTTTTGCGGATAGGTTTTCATAATTTCGGAGCGGTTCAGCTACAATATCTGCTACTCGCTTTTTGGGGTTAAGTGATGAAAAAGGATCTTGAAAAATCATTTGTATATCTTTTCGCACATCAATATATTCTTTTTTACCGATTGTAGCTAAATCTTTACCTTCAAAAATTACTTTTCCTGAAGTAATATCATTCAAACCGATAATGGCACGGCCTGTCGTTGTTTTACCTGAACCCGATTCTCCAACAATCCCATACGTTTGACCTTGTTCAATCGAGAACGAAACTCCATCTACTGCGCGGACATGATCTTGTACAGTTTGAAAGACTCCGCCACGAACAGGAAAATGAACTTTAAGATTTTCAACTTCAATTAGCGACATAGGTGTGGTCCTCCTTGACTTGTTCTGGGAAGTAAAAATCTTTATAGCATGTGCAGCGCACAAAATGACCCGTGCTAATTTCATGTAGTTCAGGTGATGCTTCGTGAGTTGAATCTTCTATCCACGGTATGCGAGAAGCAAAACGGCATCCTGTTCTTGGCAAGTTTTGAAGCGAAGGTACCACGCCTTGAATCACATGAAGATCTGATTTCACTTCTGATAATGTTGGAATTGAGTTTAGTAATGAACGTGTATACGGATGCAGTGGATTTTCCATCAATGTATAAATATCAGCAATTTCCACAATTTGTCCTGCATACATAACAGCGACTCTGTCAGCCATTTCTGCAACTACACCCAAATCGTGTGTAATTAAGATAATGCCAGCATGAATGGTTTCTTTTAATTCTTTAATTAAATCCAAAATTTGCGATTGAATCGTTACATCGAGTGCTGTCGTTGGTTCATCAGCAATCAGCAGCTCTGGTTGATTCGAAATCGCCATTGCGATAACGATGCGTTGGCGCATTCCCCCTGATAATTCATGTGGATACTGGTAATATGTTTTTTCAGGACGAGGAATTCCAACTTGGTTCAATAAGTTAATCACTTGTTTTTTACGTAAACTTTTAGACGTTTTTGGATTATGTAGAAAAATCGCTTCATCAATCTGCGCACCTACTACCATAAGCGGATTGAGTGCTGATAGGGCATCTTGAAAGATCATTCCCATTTCATTGCCACGCAATTTCTTCATTTGGTTTGGAGTTGCTTCTACTAAATTATTGCCTTTGTAATTGATTTCCCCTTCAATTTTGGCACGTGTGTGAAGCCCCATAATAGAAAATGCAAATGCACTTTTCCCAGAACCCGACTCACCAACAATCGCTAACACTTCGTTTTTCCGAACGTCTAAGGAAACGTTATCGACTGCTGCGTAATAATCATCTTTAATCCTAAAGGACGTTTCTAAATTTTTGATTTCAAGCAAAACATCTTTCACATAGATCCCCCTCAAAATAAAACTTTCTATTGTGTCCTCTACAAAGTACTCCACTTTATACACCTAACATTTTAAATCTTCAGATTTATTAGGCTGAAACTATTTTCTACTACTAATTCTTCACTTTCAAATTTGTTGAGATTCTACTAATTTTTTCGCTATATTTAGAATAGCACAATAATTTAAAGAGTGGCTAACTTTTTTCAATTTTTATAAAATTATGGGTATTTTCCTTTTGTTTTACTTTTTAAAGACATAAAAAGACAACCTGCACTTGTTGCCGCAGATTGCCTGTTCTCATTTTAATTGAATTTTTTAAACACAAGCGAAGCATTGTGTCCACCAAATCCAAGTGAATTACTCATCGCGTAGGTAAAGTCTGCTTTTCGCGCTTTGTTCGGCACGTAATCTAAATCGCATTGTTCATCTGGCGTTTCATAATTTGTTGTCGGAGGCATAATGCCTTCTTGTAATGCTAAAGCTGTGAAAATAGCTTCAACTCCACCAGCAGCGCCCAGCAAATGGCCTGTCATCGATTTAGTTGAGCTCATTCCGAGTTGGTAAGCATGCTCACCAAATACAGTTTTAACCGCCATTGTTTCGTAAAGATCATTATACGCAGTACTTGTGCCATGGGCATTAATGTAGCCAATATCCGTTGTTTCAATATTTGCATCAGCCAGCGCTTGTGCCATTGCACGCGCTGCTCCTTCTCCGCCTTCTGCTGGAGCTGTAATATGATACGCATCTCCAGTCGAACCATATCCAACAACTTCTGCATAAATTTTAGCACCGCGTGCTTTTGCAAATTCATACTCCTCAAGAATAACGATACCCGCTCCTTCCCCAATAACAAAGCCATCACGATTTTTATCAAATGGACGAGATGCTTTTGCTGGATCCGTATTGGTTGTCAACGCTGTATTTGCCGTGAATCCAGCTACAGACAATTGTGTAATAGGCGCTTCTGCTCCACCAGAAATCATCGCGTCTGCATCACCGCGTTGAATAACTTTAAACGCATCTCCAATTGAATTTGTGCCTGACGCACAAGCTGTTACTGAACATGAGTTAATGGCTTTGGCACCAAAGTAAATCGATACTTGTCCTGATGCCATATCTGGAATGATCATTGGTATTAAGAACGGACTAATTCGACGCACACCGCGTGTATTTAATACATTCATTTGGCTTTCAATTGTTTCCATACCACCAATACCAGAGCCGATCCAGACACCGGTCCGCAAAGCTGTTTTTTCGTCTAGCTCCAGATTCGCATCTTTCATAGCCATGATTGAGGCAGCAAGCGCATAATGTGTGAAGCGATCCATTTTCCGAGCATCTTTCTTCTCAATATAGTCTTCGATTGAAAAGTCATTTATTTCAGCAGCAACTTTTGCTGCATATAAATCTGCATCCAATCTCGTTAATGGACCAACACCAGATTCCCCGTTTTTAACTGCTTCCCACGTCGTTTCAATATTATTGCCTAAAGGTGTGACAGCACCAATTCCTGTAATAACTACACGGCGATTTTCCATTCTATTTTCTTCCTTTCGCATACCTATTTATTTGCCCCACTTCATTGCAATTGCGCCCCAAGTCAATCCCCCGCCAAAGCCGACCATAACGATAATATCATCGTCTTTAACGCGACCTTCTTCTACGTCTTCAACAAGAGAAATCGGAATTGATGCAGCTGAAGTGTTGCCGTACTTTTGAATTGTTTTTGACATTTTTTCAGGTGGAAGACCTAAACGTTCTCTAGATGCTTCCATAATGCGAATATTCGCTTGATGTGGAATCAAGAAATCTACGTCTTCTTTTTCTAAACCTGCTTTTTCGATTACATTAATCGCAGACTCGCCCATTTGACGTACCGCAAACTTAAAAACTTCACGGCCGTTCATAATTAAATGCTTGTCTTGATAAAGGTGTTTCCCACCTCTGCCATCTGCTCCTAGTTCAAAAGACAAAATTCCACGGCCTTCTGATACTTTGCCAATGATCGCCGCTCCTGCGCCATCACCGAAAAGAACAGCAGTGTTGCGATCTTCCCAATTGGTAATTTTTGATAATTTTTCAACACCAACTACAAGAACATATTTATAAACATCAGAATCAATGAATTGTTTTGCTGTAATCACGCCGTACATGAATCCTGCACAGGCAGCTGAAATATCCATAGCAGCTGCGTTAACTGCACCAATTTCTTGCTGAATCACACAAGACATCGATGGGAAAGGTTGATCTGGCGTTACTGTCGCGACCAGGATCAACCCGATATCTGCCGGATCAATTCCAGCGTCTTTAATCGCATTTTGTGCTGCTTCACGCGCCATATCAGAAGTATCTTGATCGTCTTGTGCAATTCGACGTTCTTCTATTCCTGTCATTGTGCGAATCCACTCATCACTTGTATCCATGCGTTGCTCTAATTGAAAATTCGTCAATCGCTCTTCAGGTAAACTTCTACCCATTCCGACTATTCCAGCATTCATCTTTATCCCTCATTTCAATTATCATCATATGTTAGTACCTGGTGTTAATAATACGCCATCCCATGGCCAATTTCAACTAACTGACATATTTCCGACAAAAAATCACTATTCTCTAGAATCTTTCTTTCTGTCTGCTGGAGCTTATGCTATGATTAAGCTAGATATTCTACGTAGAGGTGAAATTAGATGCAATATATCGGAACATTTGTATGGTCATTTTTGTTAATTACTTTGGTCAACTACGTGGTAAGTGCAGTTCAGAACGTACCTTTCGACTTTATGGTCGGCGCTTACATTTCAATCGGAGTTTCCATTTTAATCTTCGTGATGTCAGCAGTTATCCCCAACGAAACTGTTGCTGAAAAGCATTAATCAATAAAAAAGAAGCGTAAACCGGTTTCCCGGCTACGCTTCTTTTTTGTTGATCACGATTTGTTTGTTGTTATCCATCGTTAGTTCTAACTCTGTATTCGCTACAATTCCACCTTTAATCAATTCTCGAGCAATATCTGTTTCGATTCTACGTTGAATAAATCGTTTTAGCGGACGTGCACCAAATACAGGATCAGTTCCCGCTTCAACAATATAGTTGATGACAGAATCGTCGACCGTCAATTTAATGTGCTGCTGATTCATTCGTTCGGCTAATTCACCAATCATTTTTCTAGCTATGCCGTAGAAATGTTCGTTAGTAAGCGCATGGAAAATAACGATATCATCAATACGGTTTAATAATTCTGGCTTAAAATGTCTACGCAGCTCGCCCATGACAATGTCTTCGATATCGTGTTCATTGCTTGTATCGCTAATATAAGCTGAGCCGATATTCGATGTCATAATAACGACTGTATTTGAAAAGTTTACTAGACGTCCTTGACTATCCGTGATGCGTCCATCGTCAAGAATCTGCAATAGAATATTGGCAACGTCTGGATGTGCTTTTTCAATTTCATCTAGTAACACAACCGAATAAGGATTACGACGTACCGCTTCTGTTAATTGCCCGCCTTCTTCGTAGCCAATGTATCCTGGTGGGGCTCCGACCAGACGCGACACACTATGCTTTTCCATGTATTCGGACATATCGATTCGAATAAAATGATCTTCTGAGTCAAACAAGTTGGCAGCGAGCGATTTCGCCAGTTCTGTTTTCCCGACACCCGTTGGTCCGAGGAAAATAAAAGAGCCAATTGGTTTTCTTTCATCTTTAATACCCGCACGTGCTCTCCATACAGCTTCTGTTACAAGTCCTACTGCTTTGTCTTGACCAATGACGCGTTCTTTTAAGGTTTCGCCTAAACGTAATAGTTTTTCGCGTTCACCTTCTACTAATTTCGTCACCGGAATGCCTGTCCATCTTGCGACAATTCCTGCAACTTCTTCTTCGGTTACTTCTTCACGCAGCAATCGTTCAGCACCTTCGTTTTCTAAGTTTGCTTCTAATGTAACTAATTCTTTTTCAAGTGCTGGAATTTTTCCATGTTGCAAAACAGCGGCTGCGTTTAAGTCATATTTGTTTTCCGCATCTTCTAATTGTCTGCGGAACTGATCTAATTGCTCTCGTTTTTGCTGAATTATTTTCAATGATTCTTTTTCTTTGAGCCATTGATTTTTCATACCTTCTGAAGAATCTCGTAGTTCTTTAATTTCTTCACGCAAGGTTTCCAAACGAATTTTACTCGCTTCGTCTTTTTCTTTCATCAATGCTTGCTCTTCAATTTCCAACTGCAATAAACGGCGTGTTACTTCATCCAGTTCTTGCGGCATCGAATCGATTTCTGTACGAATCATTGCACAAGCTTCGTCTATCAAGTCGATCGCTTTGTCTGGTAAAAAACGCTCTGTAATGTAGCGATCCGACATGGCAGCGGCTGCAACAATTGCACGGTCATGAATACGAACAGCATGGTGTAATTCAAAACGTTCTTTTAAACCACGTAAAATCGACACAGTATCTTCGACAGATGGCTCTCGTACCATTACTTGTTGGAAACGACGTTCTAAAGCTGGGTCTTTTTCAATATGCATGCGGTACTCATCTAGTGTTGTCGCGCCAATACAGTATAGTTCACCACGAGCAAGCATGGGCTTTAACATATTCCCGGCATCCATTGCCCCTTCTGTTTTACCCGCACCAACAATTGTGTGAATTTCATCAATAAACAAAATGATTTGTCCTTCGCTGTCTTTTACTTGTTTTAACACCGCTTTTAATCGCTCTTCAAATTCTCCACGGTATTTAGCTCCAGCAATCAACGCACTCATGTCGAGTTCATAAATTGTTCGGTTTTTCAATCCTTCTGGTACGTCATTGCGAACAATACGTTGTGCTAACCCTTCAACGATCGCTGTTTTACCAACACCAGGTTCCCCGATCAATACGGGATTATTTTTTGTTTTACGCGATAAGATTCGAATCACGTTTCGAATTTCTTGGTCTCTACCAATGACCGGATCCATTTTTCCTGATTGTGCTTGTTCCACCATATTGCGTCCAAATTGCTCTAATGGTGATTTTTGTTCTTCATTATTTGGGGATTGAACCATAACAACCACTCCTTTTAAAAAGTTTGACTATCTTTGACTAATTAAATTATAGCTAATTTTTTGTGATTTAGCAATTATTTTGGTTTTTCAGTCGGTTTTATTTTAAACTATGTTTAAATAGCTGATTTACTGTAGCAATAGTAGTGCGGAGCCTTCCATAACACATTTTACTCGCAAACAGAAAAAACCTCACTAGAATAAAATCTAGTGAGGTTTTTCAAGTATTACTTATCGAACGCCCAATGCCATTTTTGCATAGCGTGACATATGTTCTTTGCCCCATACTGGCTGCCAGACGATTTTTACATCGACTTCTTCCACTTCCGGTAGCTCATACAATGCTGTTTTAACCATTTGTACGATTTGTGGTCCCATCGGACAACCCATTGACGTTAATGTCATCGTAACTACTGCAAAACCGTCTTCTGACAACAACACATCATATATCAGTCCTAAATTGACGATATCGATTCCTAACTCCGGATCGATTACTGTTTCTAATGCGCCCATCATGCTATCTTTCATATCTTGATCCATTTAAAATTCCTCCTTTTACTAGTAATCTCATCTTATCAAACTTCGTGCGAAAATGGAATTGACACGATTACTCGGATAAGTGCTTGACAAACCATTCTGTTGCTTCAAGCATGCCCGTTCGACTTACTGCGTGTCCTGCTTCTCGTTCGCGATGGAAAACAATTTTTTCCGGTACTGATTTGTATTGTTTTCTAAGATCTTTGTACAAACGATACGTTGGTTCGAAAGGAACTGTCGTGTCTTGCTCACCGTGCCAGAAATAAATGGGACGTTTATTGAATTTTTCTTGATGTTGAACACTATCGAATAGCGCTAAAGTTGCTAGCATGCGTTCTCTTTCTTCCTTACTAACTGGTAACTTGAAGCCTCTAGATTCGTATTGTGTCATTTGTGCTTGAGCCAATTCCACATAATTGCCTGCACCCATCATTACAGCCGCAGCTTGTATCCATGGATAGACAATCATTGCGCCCATCGTAGTGATGCCTCCCATAGAAGTGCCACCTACACCAAATTCGCCGATGACTAAATCGCGCTTGTGAAGTTCTTCGTGCAAAAATGCCAACTCTTCTATAGAAGTTAATACGATTTCCCAAAACCGCAAACTAATTTCAACTGTATCTAAATTCTCACTTCGCTCTCCGTGAAAAAGAGCATCCGGTAAAATTACACGAAGTCCTTTTTGAGCTAATTGATATGCATAGTGCAAATTATGTTCTTTGGCACTCATATGACCATGGAAAAAGATAACTGTTGGTAATGCAGAATGCTCGTTTTGGTCTGGTGTTATATGGAGCAACGGGATATGTCCCCAAGTTTGTCTTTCTACTTTCAATTAAATTCACTTCCTTTACCTCCAATCCTACCAATTTTCAGGATTTCCAGCAAACGCCAATCCTCTCTCCAGAAAAGCCTTTTCTCCTCTAAAATTTTTGACGAATCCCTTGTACTATCGCTACACTAGTAATAGATAGAAAGGAGACGGCTATTTATGAAGCAACATTTAATTGTTCTTGATTTAGACGGAACATTATTGACCGACCAAAAAATCATTTCACCAAAAACAAAACTGACTTTAAATAAAGCAATGGAAGCAGGACACGAAGTGATGATTGCAACTGGTCGACCTTATCGTTCAAGTGAAACCTTTTACAAAGAGTTAGGATTATCAACGCCAATCGTCAACTTTAACGGCGCATTTGTCCATCATCCGAGAAATATTAACTGGGGAATGTACCATACTCCTATTGGACTGAGCGTCGTTCATGAAGTAGTAGAGTCTATGTATGATTATAATTTCCATAATATCGTAGCTGAAGTTTTAGACGATGTGTATGTCCATCAACATGACGAAAAACTTATGGACATCTTTCGATTTGGAGATCCCACGATCACCACTGGCGATTTGCGTAGTTACTTAAAAACTGACCCAACCTCCATATTGATCCACGCTCCTTATGAACGCGTACAGGAAATTCACAATCATTTGTCCTCTGTCCATGCTGAAGTGATTGATCATCGCCGCTGGGGAGCGCCGTGGCATGTTATCGAAATTGTAAAAAGTGGCATGAGCAAAGCAGTTGGTCTTGATCGCGTTGCTAAATCACTTGGTATTAGCAGAGAAAATGTCATAGCTTTTGGTGATGAAGATAACGATTTCGAAATGATTGATTTTGCTGGCATTGGCGTCGCGATGGGCAACGCTATTTCACCTTTGAAAAATATCGCAAATGAAATCACTTTAACCAATAACGAAGATGGTATTGCTGAATTACTGATTGATCGCTTGAAACTATAAAAAAGGGGGATTAATTATGAGGTTATTTGCCGATAGCGCGTCTGATTTACCCAAAAATTTTTTTGAAGACGAAGACGTTATTTTATTTTCCCTTCGAGTTCATATCGGAGACCAAAATTATGAAGATATTCGCGGCATTCAATCCATTAAAGTATTTGATGCTATTCGAGCAGGCAATCACCCTAAAACATCGCAAGTATCACCTGAAGAAATGTTGAAAGCTTTTGAACAACTGGCAATTGCCGATGAGGAAGGGTTGTACATCGCCTTTTCATCTGAATTGTCGGGTACTTATAGCACAGCAGTTATGGTTGCAGATCAAGTACGTGAAGAATATCCAGACTTAAAGCTAACAATACTGGATTCCAAAGCCGCTTCTCTTGGTTACGGATTATTAGTAAAAGAAGCTGCTCATCTTCGTTCTTCTGGTCAGTCGTTAAATCAAATTATTGAGAAAATTTCATTTATGGCAGATCATTTAGAAAGCTTATTTACTGTAGAAGATTTGGACTATATGGCTAAAGGCGGTCGCATATCTAAAGGCAGTGCTTTTGTCGGGGGCCTTCTAAACATTAAGCCGTTACTTCACGTAGAAAATGGCAAATTAGTACCCATTGAAAAATTACGTGGTCGGAAAAAAGTAGTTAAACGTATGATCGAATTAATGAAAGAACGTGGCACTAAACTAGACCAACAAAAAATCGCTATCAGTCATGGAGATGACGAAGAATTTGCAACTGTATTAAAACGAGAAATCGAAGAAAATTTTCATCCTCAAAGTATTGAGATCCATATGATTGGTTCTGTTATCGCTGCACACACTGGGCCAGGCACTTTGGCTTTGTTTTTCTTTAATAAAATTGACTAGGAGCTGAATAGACCGTGAAAAAAGTAGTTATTATTGGAGCTGTTGGCGGAGGCGCGACAGTTGCTGGTCAACTTCGATTTTATGATTCTGATATGCATATTATTGTCTTTGATCGCGATTCAACAATGTCTTATGCAGCATGTGGAACTCCCTACGTCATTGGGAATGTAATTCAAGATGAGCAATCCCTCATCATGACAACCCCTGAGAAGTTTAAGAAAAAACGTGACATCAATGTTAAATTACGCCATGAAGTGTTAGCGATCAATAGAGATGCTAAGAATGTTCTAGTGCAAAACATGGAAACCGGCGAACAGTTTGAAGAATCATACGATACGTTAATCTTAGCTCCAGGTGGTTCCGCTATAATACCTAAAGTTGAGGGCTTGAATTCATCAAAAGTGTTTACTTTACGCAATTTTGAAGATATGCAACACATTGATCATTACATTAAATCTGAAAAACCGAAAAGTTGTATCGTATCGGGTGGTGGATTTATCGGACTTGAAATGGCTGAAAACTTAAAAAACCTTGGCTTGGATGTTTTTTTAGTGCACAAATCCTCAACGATCATGTCTATTTTAGATACAGACATGTCTTTGCTTATCGAAAAAGAACTGTCTATTCATGATGTTAAGTTGCTTACTGGGACGGTGATTGAAAAAACCGAAGGCACAAACATCAAGCTATCGAACGGCATAGAGTTACAAGCAGACTTTATCATCATGAGTGTTGGATTGAAACCCAATACGAAACTTGCTGAAAAAGCCGGATTAGCTATCGGTGAAACCGGCGGAATAAAAGCCAATGAATTTATGCAAACAAATGACCCATCGATTTATGCGATTGGTGATGCTTCAGAAAACTTTGATATGGTGACTGGAGATCCAAAAAGAGTTCCACTTGCTTCTCCTGCACATCGACAAGCATTTATCGTAGCTCGTCACATTACTGGTGACAAAATAGCAAAAAAAGGCTTACTTGGAACTTCTGTACTAAAGATTTTTTCGTTAACGGCTGCTATGACGGGGTTAAATGAACGAACAATTAAAGAAAAAAGCATGTCATATGCTACTGTTGTTCATAACGGCAACTCAAATGCAGGCTATTACCCTGAGCATTCTAACATTACATTGAAAGTACATTATGATCCAGAGACAAGAAAAATTCTTGGAGCACAATGTATCGGTGGCAAAGGCGTTGATAAACGAATCGACGTTATTGTTACAGCCATTTATGGTGGATTAACAATTGATGACTTGCAAGCGCTGGAGCTTTGCTATGCGCCTCCTTATTCTTCGCCAAAAGATCCAATTAATATGGTTGGCTATAAAGCAATCACCAAGTAATACCCATCAAAAAACAGGTAGAAAGAGCAATTGCTCTTTCTACCTGTTTTAGTTTAGAGGTTTATAACGTTTTATTCGCTTGTTTTTGCTTTGCTGCATCTGCTTTGCGTTGTTTTCCTTTGCGCCATACTATCCACAAGAATAGCATAAACACCACATACATAATGGCAAGTGTTGAAATGTAAGCCGCGTTAAGTTTAGTTTCTTTTGTTACGTGGAAAATTTCTGCAATCTCACGGTCTTGCGTGATTCGATATTCTCCATTATCTTCACGGATAATGTCACTTTCAAACAATCCACGCAATTGCTGTCCTTTTCCAATCACATCACTCGATAAGTTGAAAGTTTTTGTCGAAGACGAGTTATTAATTGCAATAATCCATGTTTCTTCATCGTTTGAACGCTCATAAACAAGCCAGTCGTCTTCGTCATGCAATACGTTTAACTCACCTGTCCGCAATGCTTCTGAAGAATTACGCAATGACGTTAAATCAGTAATATGATCAACAAGCTCTTTGTCTACTGCTAAATCTAAAATCTGATGAGATTCAGCAGGTGTTATCCCATTCATAGCCGACTCTGAACCGTATTGAATAACTGGAATTCCTGGCATAGTCAGTAGCTGTGTCAACAACAGTGTCCAACGTGTAGGTGGAAAGCCATTTACTTCTACAACATCTGCTGTAAACCGCGATCCTATTAACGAATCTACTTGAATCAATTTACCTTCACTTTGCTCCATTAATGTTGATACATCAGTCAATCCTTGATCGAAATTTTTATATCCGGCACGAAGAGTTTCTTCTACACCTGGTAAAACAACCGCATCAAACCCGGCTGTTTCGTCCATTTCTCGATCGCTTAAAATATAGCTGTCTCGAGCATCTTTAATCACTTCGGAAAAGTTTTTAATAAAAGCAGGATCTAGTTTGTCTGAATCTTGAAGACGAAAGCCATCTACTTTATATTTATCACTGAATTTCGTGAATGTTGAAGTCAATGCCTTTTGGACTTCCGGATTTGCAGTGTCTAGCGCTAAACTGCCGTCTTTGTTTTCTGCAAACCATTCTGGGTGATCAAAGGTCCATATATGATTGGCACTTACCTGTTGCGTTGGAACATCCACGATTACTTTCATGTCTTGGTCATGAATTTCATCTACAAGTGCTTTAAACTCTTCTTCAGTACCAAAATGACGCTCAAATTCAGCGTAGTCGACTACTTGTTTCCCATCATATGTCGCTGTAGAAAATACCGGTCCTATTGAAAGAGCCGTAAAGCCCATATCTTTCACAAATAATATTTCACTAGCAAGTCCATCAAAATCGCCCCCATTAAAAGCTGTGGGATCTAACGCATTTACTTCGTAATCATTATCAATTTTTTTATTAAAATAACGATCAATCAACAAATCATAAATGAATTCGTCTTCGAGTTCTCGTTTTTCTGCAGCATATGTCGGATTGACGGATGCTAGCAACAGTAAACTTATTATAATGCTTGAAATCCATTTTGCCTTCACTCTAAAATCCTCCTTCAATGAGGTCATCATTGCGTTCTACCCGGTTCATTTTATCAAACTCCGGCTATCCCTGCCATGTAAAGTTGTGGTTTTGACTACGACTTGTTAAAGTTTCGTCTAAACTGTGAAAATTTGCATAGAAAAAGGCAGGTGCATCGAGCACCTACCTGCATTCTTAAAAGAAATT
Source organism: Caryophanales bacterium (assembly GCA_038243515.1). GTDB lineage: Bacteria > Bacillota > Bacilli > Bacillales_A > Planococcaceae > Planococcus. Next base: position 28,634 of record JBBSRA010000015.1, on the reverse strand, counting down.
CAAACCAACTGGTAACATAAAGCCGATAAACATTGTTGCCAATAGGAACAAGACAAACAATGCCCAAAACATAGTAACTGGTTTTTGTTTCTTCGAACGTATTAACACCATTTCCATCATCCCAATAGTTAAGAGACCTAACAGGAGCTTGATGCCGTATGTCATTGGATCGGACGAAGACCATTCGATAAACAAAGTAAGACCTGTGATAATGATTAAGACATAGAACAATCTCAAGACCATGTGTACGATCTTACGACCTTTGCTATCACGGTGCATAAATGCTGCAACTAAGAACAAGATGACGGCAACAACCCATGTCGTAATGTGTAAATGTGTAGTGTCTGTTAAAATACCCAAAATTTCACCTCTTCTAAATAATATCCATTCAAGTTTATCATAGATCGGACATCGATAAAGAACTAAAACTTATGACAAATGTGTGACCAGTGTGCCAATTGATTCGATAGAGACTTTTACTGTATCTCCTGCTTTTAAGAACTTCGGTGGAGTAAAGCCTTTCCCGACCCCAGCAGGTGTTCCTGTAAGAATAATATCACCTGGTTCTAATGCCACATATTTTGAGACTTCCGCGATCAGTTCGTCTACACGACGAACCATATGTTCAGTATTTCCATTTTGACGAATTTCATCATTTACTTTTGTCACAATCGATAAGTTTTGAGCTTCTGGAATTTCATCTTTTGTTACGATATAAGGTCCAAGAGGACACGAACCAACTAAGCTTTTTCCAAGAAAATATTGCTGATGCTTTTCTTGCACATCCCGTGCAGTCAAATCGTTAGCGATTGTGTAACCAAACACATAATCGTAAGCTAATTGCTTTGGTATTTTATGCCCTGCTTTGCCAATAACGACAGCTAATTCTCCTTCGTAATCATAAGAATCCGTTACGTCACTATGAACAGAAACAGTCTCACTATCTGCTGAAATGCAAGTTGACGACTTTGTGAAAACGACTAAGTCTACAGGAGCCTCTCCGCCCATCTCTTGGGCATGATCTGCATAGTTTTTGCCAATTCCAATAATATTTTTAGGTGTTCTTGAGATTGGCGCTAACCATTCAATTTTTGAAAATGAGTGTTTGAATTCTTCAGATTGGTCAGATTGGACAGCGGCTTCCGTCAATTTACGGATTTGTTCAACAAATTCCATTCCTTGCGGGATTCCTTCAATCAATTGATTAGGAAACGCAGGTAAGACCTCTAATTGCTCTTGAATCGCAACTAAATCCCAAACAGCTTCTTCCTTTTTAACTTTAGGTCCAAATCTTTCTTTACCTTCATAGCGAAATGATAACAGCTTCATTCGTCAAACACTCCTTTTCTGTAGTTGCATTCATTATACACATTCAGCGTTTTGAATTGTTAGTTTTTTCGAAATTATTTCCATAAGTCCATTTTCTCCACAGTATTTCAAGTGGGCCTCGTGAAAACTTCTCAAACCATAATTCTGCGAAAATCAATTGGAATACAAAGATTCCAACGGCAACTAGTGTGCCGGTTAACAGGTCTACTTGTCCGTATAACCCTAAACCATAAGAATAGAAAATCAAAGTGGCCAAAACCGATTGCGTGATATAAGTCGTCAAAGACATTCTTCCCACCTTTGCGATGGGCGAAAGCAACTTTTGCATCGCACTTTTTTGCGCTAGTAAAGCAATAATTGCAGCATAGCCAATAGCTACAAGAGGTCCTCCGAATATATCCTGCAAATAAACAAAAGCATAGTTTGTATCAAACAAAAACGGTGTACTCTTTAAAGCTAACCCGATCAGTAAAGGTACAGTTGCTAAAAATACCCATAGTTTCCGCTTTTCTGCTGTTCGTTCAATCAAGCGCCATTTTGCAGCTGCGGCTCCAATCATTAAGAACGGCAAAATCGTAAATGCTTGCAAAATTAGTCCAAAAATATTATTGCTCGCATACCAATCAGATAAGCGCTGGCTAAAAATTTCAGCAAAGCTTCCAGATTGATACGATTGAATCGAGCTTTCGATTTCCATATACCCTACATAAATATTTGGATCTGCCACTACCGCGATAAACATAATCGCCAGCATCAAAAGATGAGGAATAGCATAGATAACCACGCCAAATCCAACTAGCCAACTAGAAGGTAAGCGAATCATCCCAATCAACAACAAGCCCATGAGAGCGTATGTAATCAAAATATCACCATACCAAATTAAAAAAGCATGCACTATACCAAATAACAGCAAAATGACAAGACGCTTTACAGCGAGTGGCATAAAAGCCTGTTTTTTCGCTTCTGCACGCATAAATTGCATCGCCAAGCCATAACCAAATAACAGTGCAAATAATGGATAAAAACTAGCTTGGACAAATAGATCGATTACTGAATAGAGGCCTTCATTAACATCTCCAGTAAACCATTTATACGGATCGATATAAGAAAAAGGTGAGTGGAAAGCAAGCATATTGACGATTAAAATACCAAACAGCGCGAAGCCTCTCATCAAATCAATTGCTTTTACTCGTTCGTTTATAGAAATCGGCTGTAAGTTCAAAATAATCCCCCTAAATATTCACTTCTTGGCTTGCTGCAAACAAATACAGCAACCGCTCTTTAACCGAAATTTGCAGTATGGATTCAACTGCTTCTTGATAAACGGTTAATTGAACGCTGTATCGTTCAGCCATTTCATTTTTCATATTGCTCATGTTTGCCACGCGATCAGTCTTATAATCTAATAGCACCCAGCCGTCTTGCTCTTCGAACAGGCAATCGACGATTCCTTGAATAATTTGATAGTCACCGTCTGCATCTTTTTTCGCATAAGTAAAAGGCACTTCGCGTTTAATGTTTTTCGCTTGACTCAAACGACTAGCAGTTTCACTAGCATAAAAGCGCTCGATTTCTTCAACTTTTACGACTTTTCCTTCATCGGGCGAAAGAATTTCCATTCCAACCAAAGTCTCGATAAATTCTTTTATCTCATTGTTATTCATTGTGCGATTTAAAGGGATATGTTGCATAACTGCATGAACAGCCGTGCCGACGTCGGCTGCTGACAAACGCTCATCCATCATAAAGTCTGGTCGGTGAAGCATTGTCTTTTTTTGTTGTTTTACAGGTTGAATAAACGATTCTGGTTCGTCGAGTCGCTGCAACATTTGCAACCGTTTCATTTCAGTAACTGATTCTTTAGAGCGTTTGTCTACCGCTCGTTGATGAGGATAGCGATAGTTAAAGCGTTCGTTTACAAGCTGCTGATAATCTTCGTTTACTCCACTTTCCGCTAGTAGGTCTTCTAAATTTGCTACTGCTGGGAGCAACGATTGAGACTCAATAATTTCGATATGGAAACGTGAAGAGTGGTCAATTATCTTACCATTTACATTTAATTGGTCTACTGCATCAGGATGTCTCGCTATGGCTGGACCTATCCAATCCAAATAACCTTTAGCACGCGAGCGCATGAAATCTGGTAAGCGAAGATCAGTTGTGCTAACTTTCCATTTTTCAACCAGTTTGTCGATATCTTTCACGGAGGCAGTTAAGTATAGGCGTTCTTTTGCGCGAGTCATTGCTACATATAAAACCCGCATTTCTTCTGCTTTCATTTGAAGTTGCTTTATTTCTCTAACTGCTAAAAATGGCAAAGACGTATATTCAATTCGCGTATCTGGATTAACAGCTTTAACTGCTAAGCCATAATCTTGGTCAAACAAATACGATTTTTTAAAATCCATTTCGTTGAAAGAGCGCCCAGTCCCTGCAAAAAAGACCACAGGAAACTCAAGACCTTTTGATTTGTGAACAGTCATGAGTCGAACGACGTTTTCTTTTTCGCTGAGTGATTTAGCAGTTCCGAGATCATCTCCGCGTTCACGCATTCGGTCGATAAAACGTAAAAATCGGAATAATCCACGGAAAGAAGTTTTCTCATACTCTAAAGCACGGTCATGCAATGCACGCAAATTGGCTTTTCGTTGCTTGCCGTTGGTCATAGCACCCGCCATTTCGTAGTAATTGGTGTCCAAGTAGACTTTCCAAATTAACTCTGCCAATGAACCACGACGTGCTAAATTCCGCCAATCCTCTAATTGAGTGACAAAACGGTTTAATTTTTCAGCAGTAACTAAATCTATCCCCGTACCTGCGCGCATAAACGTTTTTAACGCTTCATAAAATGATGCTTGTGGGGCAGCTAACCGAATTTCGGCTAGCTCATTTTCTTTCAAGCCAATAAACGGCGCACGCAACACCGAAGCGAGCGGAATATCTTGGTAAGGATTATCGATGACTCGTAAGGTATTGAGCATAATCATTACTTCAAGTGCTTCAAAATAGCCGCCCGTCAATTCCGCATACAACGGAATCCCTGCCATTTTAAATTCATCTACGAAGTCGCCTGACCATGTCATCGAGCGCATCAACACAACAATGTCTCTGTACTCAAGCGAGCGTTGTTGCTGTGTCCATGGATCATTTACCAATGTATTGCTGCTAATCAGTTCTTTAATTTTTTTAGCGATAAAACGAGCTTCCCACTGTGATTTAGCAAGATCCTCGTCTTGCGACTGTTCTTCAGTTTCAGGTTCATGAATCAAAGCCAATTCAATCGGTACTACCCTTTCAGGATAAGGTGCTTTTGCTTTTAAAGCGGCCGCTTCATCGTAATCAATTTCACCAACTCGTTCGCCCATAATTTGCGAGAATATATAATTGGTGCCATCTAGTATTTCTTTCCGACTTCTAAAATTCGCATTTAAATCAATACGCAGACCCGTTGCTTTTGCATCGTGACTAAAACGCGCATATTTCCCCAAAAACAACATCGGTTCGGCTAGACGGAAACGGTAGATCGACTGTTTCACGTCCCCTACCATGAATAAGTTGCCGTCGTGTTCATCGCCAGATTTCACTAAGTTTAAAATGGTTTCTTGAAGCAAGTTCGTATCTTGGTACTCGTCAACTAGTACTTCTTTAAAACGATCTTGGTATTCTTTCGCAATCGCCGTTGGCTTGTCTTCTGCCATCAATATTTCCAGTGCATAATGCTCTAAATCGGAAAAATCAACTAACACACGATCAATTTTTAATGCTTTATATTGTTCAGCAAAAAACTGTGTTAATTGCACTAAAGTTTTCATTAGCGGAGCCATTTCACGCATTTCTTCGAGTAAACGTTTTGGAGCGCGAGTAAAATAGGCATCAAACAAGCCACTGACTATTTTCTTCACTTCATTACGTCGTGCTTTTGCTTCTTCTGCCATGGCTGGATCGCAACTATCTTTACGAATACTCGCTGCTTTATCCCATTTAAACGATTTTGAAAAAGCATATAAACTGTCCCAAGAAGTTTCAAGTGCAGCAATAGCGGCTCCTATAACTTCTACATCTGTCCTGAATGTATTTTCTAATACAGTTGGACCTTCTGGTTGTAATGTCAATTCGAGCCCTTCTCCAGCTAATTGTAAAGCCTCATCTAAAGCGTGGCGTATGGTTAGCTTTAAGTCTTTAATGAACGGTAGCTCGTCGACAGTTGCATTAACTGGCACGTCGTACAAAGTAGGTACTTGCTGCAGCCAGTGCTGTGGATCTGGATGCACGCGCGAATAGTCATATAGTTTACTCAGCAACACTTCCATCGCTTGATCGCTACGATCAGAAGTAAAACTATCTGCTAACCGGTAAACAGCGTCTGCATCTTCTCCTTCATATGCAGATTCAAGTACCGCTTCAAGAACATCGTCTCGTAAAAGAGCTGCTTCAGTGTCTCCAGCAATGCGAAAGCCTGGGTCAATTTCCAACAAATACGCATATTGCTTTACGACTTGCAAGCAAAAAGAATGCAAGGTAGAAATTTGGGCTTTATTGATCAACCGTAATTGTTTTCTTAAATGTGACGATTCAGGATTTTCTGCAACCGCTTTTTCCAAAGCATTCGACATCCGATGCCTCATTTCAGCTGCCGACGCATTGGTAAACGTCACGACCAACAGTTCATCTACTGATATAGGGTCTTCTTCAGCTAATACTTTTTCAATCATGCGATTGATCAACACCGCTGTTTTTCCTGAACCTGCTGCGGCTGACACTAGCATATCTTGACCTTTTGACCAAATAGCTAGCCATTGTTCATCGGTCCACGTGGCATCAATCGGTTTCTTCGGTATCATCTGCAGAAATCTCCTCTCTAATCAATGTCACCGCTTTATCGGGTGATAAAGGCGTAAGTTTCCGGTAGTTTTGTTCAGGATCTGCGGGATCAAATTGACAAACAGATCGGTACGAACAAAATTGACACGGTGTATCTTCTTTCAATTTATAAGGGGTAATGCTTGTGTCTCCTGCTAAAATGCCATTTCCGGCGTTTTGATGCTTGTTGCGCACAAAGCGACGAACTGCTTGCATATCTTCTTTCGAAACCGTTTTCGACTGTGAAGCAGATACCGCACCGTCTTTATTAAGTCTTACTGGAATAACATTTGAGTACCCATCAATTTGGTTGTCCATTGCTTCAATCACTTCAGGATCTTCGACAACTAAGCCGTTCATTTTAAATGATTTTGCCAGTTCTTCTTCCAGTTCTTCGGCAGTTAACAATTTAGTCAGCTTCAACATAGGGTTATGCATATGGAAATATAACACTCCTGCAGGCTCTGCCTCTTCTCCAAGCCAGCGATCTGCATGCGTTAATGCCACATCTAAATAAGTAAAGGTTTGCAAAGATAGACCATGAAAAACGTTGCCGAGATCGAGACCTTGCTTAGATGACTTATAGTCAACTACACGCAAATACGGTTTGCCATGAATTTCAGTCGAATCAATTCGATCAATTCGACCACGAACGTTCATTTTACGTCCTTGATCTAATGAAATTTCAAGTGCTGGAATCGTTTCTTTTGGTCCAAAACCAACTTCTAAAGCAATTGGAACAAAACCAGAAACTTTAGCATGCTTGCTCAACATAAACGCTGTTTGACGAATAATGCCTTCAAGCTTGTGTTGAATATAACGATACCGGTGAGAACTAATCAAAATATGATTAACAAAATAAGGTGAAAGCTGTTCGATCGCTTCTTTTGCTAAACTTCGGCATTGTTTTTGTGTTAATGACGACCATGACACACCTAGTCTCATCACTTCATCTGAAATCCATTTTATCGCAGCATGGAAAAGATCGCCCATTGCAGGAGCTGCTAATTTATACTGGTTTCTCTCTTCTAAACGCAATCCATACGCTACGTAATGCGCATACGGACAGCCATAATACGTTTCGACGCGTGAAACACTCGATGAAATGGGTGCACCATACAGCGGTTCAGTGATGTTTTCACGTAATGGATCTGCTTTGTTGGGTTTGATTGGCGCAAAAATACGTTTTATAACAGAAGACCATAACGGATCTGCTTCATAATAATTTAAAACAGCACGCCATTCAGCTGACAAGTCACCACTACGAATTTGCGAAGTCAAATAAGCAAGACTTGCTCGTGGGTGTGAGATATAAGCCAGTGGTGAAGCATCTAGTAGCTCTTCAGGATCGATAACTGCGGGAATTGTATCGATTGATAACATATCCTTTAGTTTTTGAATATAAAGAGACGGCAATAACGCTTTTCCTTCTTCATCTGCAATAGGAAACGATACTGTTAACAAATCAGAAGCCGAAGTAAATGCACGATAAACCATATATGTTTCATCCATTAACCGCATCTTCGAAGTAGGTGCTAGCTCGAATCCGATTTGTGCAAACCACTCGCGGTCTGTATCTGTCAAAATGCCTTCTTGTTCGATACGCTTTGGTAATACTCCCTCATTGGCACCTACGACAAATACGGATTTAATATCCATTAAACGCGCCAAATCAATTTTTGACACGGTCACTTGATCTAATGAAGGCGGAATTCGAGAAAATTCCAAGGTTTCAAATCCTTCATCCAGAATTTTTACAGCCGTCGTTAAGTCAATTTCTTTATCGCCAAACATTAAAACAAATTGATCCAACACACCTACCCACTGATTCCATGCTTGCTCATGTTCTGTTGCAGCGAGTAAGCGATGCTCGTTTTCTTCACGTTCTCGTAAATCTTGAATTTTTGCGTAAACATCTATTCTTTCAATAAATAGAAACAGTGATTCTGCAATGTCTCTACCGGTTTTACTAAGCTTCAACTGTTCTTTTAACTGAGCTAACGGATCTCTAATTAAATCGCGTACAGCATGCAATTCAACTTGTGCTGCAAGTTCTTCATCTGTTTGAATTGCGGTGTGAAATTCCAAGCCACGGTATTTTTTATAAAACCAACGTTTGTCATCAAACCATCGCTCGCCGTATATCCCGTTAGCAATTACAAAGTTCTCTAGCAAATCGCTTCGTTCGCGCCATTTTTGAACAGGTCCTTGTGGGAAAAACAAGTCCGTCTTAACAGCTCGGAAAACTGATTCATACGAATAATTAGAAACTACCGATTCAAGAACCGAACGACTAAATTCGATCAACGGATGATGAAGCATCGATTTTTTTTGACTAATAAAGTACGGAATTTCGTATTGAGGAAAAACGGTGTTAATAAGTTCATCATAAATTTCAGGCTGTCTGTAAAGAATGGCGATTTCGTTGTAACGATAGCCATTTCTAATTTGGTCTCTTATCGCTCGTGCCACTGCATGAATTTCAGCTCTTCTGTTCGATGCCTCGATTAAAGCTACATGGCCCTCTCCTTGAATCGTTTGCATAGGATATTCATCAAAATATCGTTCAATATGCTCGAGCTCTGGGTTATTAAAACGACGGGCATAATTCAAATGCACTGAATTTTCGATTTCGATCTTTTCTTTAGCGGCGTATTCACTTAACCGACGAGCTGTATTTGCGGACTGGTAAAACAATGCTTGTTCATCATCTGCATCTGTATTTTCATCCATTGGTAAAGCAATGGTTACCGACTTGGCATATTTCATGAGTTCGAAAAGAATTTCGTATTCGCGCGCTGTGAATGTCATAAACCCATCAATATAAATAGTCGAAGATTTTATCAACTCTGATTGCGAAATTTTTTCACTTAATAATGCCAAATGACCTTCAGAATCGACAAAAACTTTTCCTAATCGACTCTCAATTTCAGTAAGAATCAATTCCAGGTCTTCTGCTTTATCGAGTAAGGTTCGAGGTGCTCCTGCTTCTAGTAACGAAGAGCGAATAGAGTTTAATTCGATGCAATTTACACAATAACGTGCAAATTCTTTTACCAACTGCTCAATTTGATCAGTAAATCCTCTTTTACCGGCAGCTCGACGAAACAATTGAAAGTCTTCACGGTGATCTTCTAACAAACTACGAATTAACATGCGGTAACCAAATGTATCTACTTCTTTTCTACTAATGCCTCCTACTTCTTGAAGCACACGCCAAGCTAGTCGTTTAAACGTAACCGCTTGTGCTCGAATCATGCCGTTCATACCATAAGCAGCAGCGAGTCGATACTCAGTAGTAAAGGACATCTGATCTGGTACAACTAGGAAAATGGGGTCTCCATCTGCTTGTTGTTTTAACTCATCTACTATTTCTTCTTGAACAAAACGAGTTTTTCCCGCTCCTGCTCTGCCATAGACAATGCGTAATGACACGTAACCACTCCTCACATAAGAACGTTTGTTCTATTATACGTTTTTCTCTATCGAAATGCTACTTACAGATTTACTCTTGTTGCTTTTGCTTTTTCCGTTGTTCACTTGCCGAACGGAAATCTGCTTCTACTTTCGTATTCAAGCGATTTTCAAGAACTTTTCCGATGATATACAGTAAAATAATCACTAACACTACTATAGCTGTCCGAATTGGCTGTGTGAAAAGTGCGCGTAAGTCATAGCCAACATAAGAAATGGTAAAGACCATGACAAACTTACCTGCCATCACCGTCAACAAATAATATTGTTTGCGAATGTTTGATAACCCCGCCACTAAGTTAACGAGCGCAGAAGGCGTAAAAGGTAAACACAGTAAAAGAAATAGGGGTCCAAAACCGTTCCGCTCTACCCAATGAATTAATTTTTGAACTTTATCGTGACGAGTCATAAAATTCATAAATCGTGCTCTGCCATATTTTCGTACGATTAAAAACACTGCATAAGCGCCGATAACAGACCCGCCCCAAGAAAGTAAAAAGCCAAACCATAATCCATAGGCTGTTGCGTTAGCAAAGACAAAAACAAATAAAGGTAGAAAAGGCAAAAACGCTTCGATGAATGGTAATAAGAAACCAATTAACGGACCAAAAGCCCTGTAAGACTGGGTCAACTCAACAATATTTTCCATTGAAAAAAAATCCGACATCTACTCAGTCCTTTAAAGAGTTTAATTTTTCAAAATCTTATCCCAAACTAAAAAGTTTTGTGATATGCTATTATAATTACTTTACACTCTTTCAAAGAGTTTGGAAAAGGAAATACCTATACATAAGGGGCGAAACGAATGAACGGACGTGAGTTTTCTGATGGACTAAAGGCTGGGACTAGCATTGCTATTGGTTATTTTCCTATAGCTTTGACTTTTGGTTTACTTGCAAAAACTACTGGGCTTTCACTACTAGAAGCTACAGCGATGAGCATATTTGTATTCGCAGGGGCCTCGCAATATATTGCACTTTCACTTATCACAGTAGGCGTGGCTCCTGTAGTCATTGTTTTAAACACATTTGTCGTCAATATTCGTCATTTTCTTATGACGGCGGCACTTAATGAAAAGATGGAACCCGACGATAGGTGGAAAAAAGCTTTATATGCTTTTGGTATCACGGATGAAACTTTCTCAGTATTAGCTACACAAAAAAACCATAAAATAACTACGTCATTTGCTGTTGGTGTAATCCTCATTGCTTATGGGAGTTGGGTTGTGTTTACCTCAGTCGGTCATTTGATTGGTGCTAACCTTCCTCAATTTCTTCAAGCTGCTATGTCGATTGCGCTTTATGCTATGTTCATTGGTTTATTGGTTCCTTCGATGCGTGGCAACCGTAAAGTTATTAGTTTGGCACTTATTGCCGGAGCGATTAATTCTCTTTTTTATTTTACAGAATGGTTGTCTACAGGCTGGGCCATTATGGTGTCCACTTTGGCATCAGCCATTTTTATTGAATGGATCTCACGGAAAGGTGTGAAAACATCATGAGTTCTTGGTATTGGTGGATGATACTTGGCATGGCTGTTGTAACTTATATTCCTCGGGCTATTCCGCTGACGTTTTTAGAAGGTCGCGAGTTGCCTGAGCCGGTTCAAAATGTTTTGCGCAATATTCCTTATGCTGTGTTAGGTGCATTAATTTTTCCAGCTGTCTTTTTTATTCAAGAAAACATTTGGTTTGGTGTTATTGGCGCTGTGGCAGCGTTTGGCATCGCGATTACTGGAGCCAATGTAATGATTGTCGTTCTTGGTTCAATTGCTGTACTCGCTATAGTTAGTGGATTATTATAAAAGTATGTACGAAAAAAGCCGTCACTCATTTTCATGAGCTTCGGCTTTTTTTCTGCGTTTAAACATATTTGTAGAATACCAGAACCCGACAGTAAGAGATGCCGCGTTCGCTATAAATAGCACCCATGTATGGGTATAACCTGCATAAACAGCTGCGGCCATAAGCGCCACCGTCAAAACTAACGCAACGATGTGGTTAAATGTGACTCTTGTAAACAAAATGACGAGTAGTCCTGGTACGAATAGAGACAAGAAGAATTTTGTTACCATGGATTCCATTAATTTAGCTCCTTAATTGACCACTAATAATCCTAGACGATGGTGATCATGACGGAAAATAACATGCTGGCGTAGACGCACTTCCAAGTTATGATCTAGCACCTCTAAACGACAATGAGCAGCATTCACTTGAATGGCTTCATAAAGCTCAGATTCATTAGCAATGGCAATTCCATTTACTTTACGAATCACTTCTCCGCGTATCAAGCCCATTTTATCGGCTGGTGAACCAGGTAATACATCGATAATCATAACCCCTTGTGACTGAGGTGTAACTGCATAATTACCACTACGTTCTTTTAACGCGAAATGAATAGCAATAGCGATGCGGCCAATTACTCCACCAACTAATGCAACAGCTGCTAATGGCTGCCATAGCAATGCCCCTAAACCAATAATGACAATGCTAACCCCTAAAGTGGAAACCGCTTTACCAACTAATGGGTAAAGATAAACTGGTAAAGTCCGCTGCGTGCGTCCTAAAAATCCAAAAACAACCGGAAAAAGGATCAACGAAAAGCTACTTTCGCCAATTGGCAATTGCGGCCAGTACGGCGCATACAGATCAAGTAAAGAACCCGGTACGACCAAAAGAATTGGCAATAACCATAAACGTTTCGAGATATAAGCTGCAGCTTTTAAGCCGCGCCCCGATTTATGAAGTCGAGGAGAAGCAGCATCTGCTGCTGTTTTAACAATCATTTTACCTTCTGCAAATACCAATGCACCTGCAATCAGTGCCACAGGAATTAACCATTGATACGACAAAGCGACTCCTTCGAATTTAAACAATCCAAAATTTAGGGTCCAATCATTGGCATAGAACAACCAACTAAGACCTACAGCCGCTGTAGCTAAATAAATAAATGATCCTGCTTGATAAAAAGTTGTGACCATTAATAGAATGGAAACAATACTCAACGCAATCAACCAATCCATCGGTACGACTAATCCAATTCCTGCGAACAGTAACGAGAAAACGAAGGCATACAACCAACCATCTTTTACAAGTCGTTTAAATTCGGTCAATCCGTAAACAATGCGAATTCTAAAAATTTTCCGTTCTTTTTTTACGCGATAATACCCCAATAGCACTGCAGCAAGCAATGCGATGTATAAAACCGGGTTTACAAAAAATCTTCCAATCGCTAACACTAAATCCATTATCACTATACTTACACCATCCTATCACCGGCAATTAACGTCACTACTTATTGTAACAAAGAAAACTTGCTTTCTGCACTTCTTTTTCAGTTAAACAAATGCGGCATCTAATTGTTCTAAAATATCTTCTGTTCCTTCTATTCCTGCTGACAGACGAACAACTTGACGGGTAACGCCAACTTTTTCTTTTTCTTCTGCTGACAACGCTCGATGCGAAGTTCCATATGGATACGACACTGTAGTTTCTACTCCAGCCAATGTTGGTACAATTTTAATCCAACCGAGTGATGAAAAGAACGTTGACACATCGATTGTTTCAGGTAACTCAAATGACACGATAGCACCCACGCCTGGATACCAAACACGTGCTTTATTTGTTAAAAACACAGCAATTGCTTGTGCATTTTCAGTTTGTGCTTTCATTCGAAGAGCGAGTGTCTTAATGCCTCGAATCGTCAACCAAGCTTCAAAAGGACTCAAGTTCAAACCTAAATTCACTACTCGTTTTTCAGCAATGCCGATCAATTCTGCATCACCAACTAAAACACCTGCTGTTACATCGCTATGACCTCCAAGGTACTTTGTCGCACTGTGAGCAACTAAATCTACTCCAAGCGTATAAGGCGTCATTGTGAAGGGTGTAGCGAATGTATTATCGATCATAACGCGAACACCGTAGTGTTGCTTTAACTGACAAAGCACTTCAATATCTTCTACTCGTAAAAAGGGGTTGGTAATTGATTCACTGAACACTAATTTGATTTCAGGAATATCAATTAACATCCGTTCAACTTTACTGTGGTCTGAAAAGTCTTCAAAGTGCACTTGAATATCCATTAAAGCCAGTTCTTCTTTTAGTAAATGGAACGTTCCTCCATAAACGTCTTGTGCCGCTAAAATGTGGTCTCCAGCTTGAACAACAGACAAGATTCCAGCCAAAATTGCGGATGTTCCGGAAGAAGCTGAAACGCCTTTTGGCGCTTTTTCCAAATCAGCTACGGTTTGCCCTAAAGCATCGGTATTTGGATTAGCTGTACGCGAATACAAATAAGTGCCGTTTCCTTCGTAATACCCTTCAAGTTCCTCTAAAGAAGAAAAAGAAAATGCGGAAGTTTGATACAGCGGCATAACTTTCGATTGAATCGTTCGTTCTTTCATTGTAGCCGTATGTACCGATTTGGTTTCGATTGATGTCATTAGTTCATCCCCTATTCCATTTTTTTAACGAATTGTTCCATCATTGATATGTTCATAGGTCCGACAACTTTATTTTGAATACGCCCTTTCGTATCAATCATATAAGAAGTTGGAATAGATATCGTTTGGTAGGTAGCGCCTACATCTCCTTTTTTGTCCATTGGAATAGCGAATTCCAATCCAAATTCCTCGACGAAATCTTCAATTTTTGCAAGGCCTCTATCATTAGTTGTTAAATTTACTGCTAGAATGACGACGTTTTCTCGTTCAGCTTGTTCTTCATAATACGTTTGCATATGCGGCATTTCAGCTCGACAAGGCGGACACCACGTAGCCCAAAAATTTAAAATGACTTTTTTACCTTGATAGTCTGATAACGTCACTGCTTTTCCATCTAATGTCGTTAGTTGAAAATTAGGTGCTTGTTTTCCTTTTGCCAAACCTTCGTCTGTCGGTAGAAACTCCACATCACTGCCAAGAGCCATGTTGTCAATCGCTTCTGTTTCTGCAATGTTGCTTTTGACGACTCCTATTATGACGATTGCTACCATAACAGCAAGCACTAATAAGCCAATTATCTTTTTAGGCATCTGTTATCCACTCCATTCACGTTTTATCATACGATAAATTGAGCACTTTGTTCCACTAAGTTTATTTGAAATTGTGACAGAATGATCGTAATAAAAAAACAGTCAGCATTTCCATGCCGACTGTCTCTATTCGTAAATTTAATTTATACACGTAAGAATTTTCTAATTGACATAAAACTTCCCCAAATCCCAATAAATACACCCATCAATAAGATCAAGGCACTTACTTGGTAAATGAACGGAGTAAATTCAAGTAGCGAGAATAATTCCCCACTCAAACGAGGCTGTGCATATTCAGTGACATTTTTATACAACACCACAACAAGACCGATTGGAATAATTGATCCTAGTATTCCTAGCCACATACCTTCCAAAATAAACGGAATACGAACAAACCAGTTTGTCGCCCCAACCAATTTCATAATTTCAATTTCACGGCGTCTTGCGACAATCGTGATTCGAATTGTATTTGAAATTAAGAACATTGCGGTAAATAATAACGCTAAAATTAAAATCAACCCAACGTTTCTACCTGCATTTAAAATGTTGAAGAGCTTTTCGATTTTGTCTTTACCGTATTCGACGTTTTTTATATTGTCTAAAGTGGCAATATTTTTCGCTACTGTTTCAGTTTGTTGCGGATCAGTAGCTTTCACATAAAATACATCAAACAGTGGATTGCTTTGTTCAAACAAACGCAATTCATCACCGAAATCAAGAACCAAGTCAGTCAACTCTTCTTCTTTTGTTGAAAAGTCTGTTGATTCGACACCCGGTATTTCACTGATTTGCGACTCTAAACTTTTTATTGTTTCTTCTTCAGTTTCTAACGAAATGAAAACTTTGATCTCGACATCGTTTTCAAGATCGTCAGCTACTTTGTTCAAGTTCATCATAATGAGAACAAATACGCCAACCAATAATAAAGTGACCGTAACTGCACTGACTGATGCGAATGTCATCCAGCTATTGCGACCAATGCTTTTAAAACTTTCTTTAAAATGACGTCTCAATGTTCTACCCTTCATAGCCGTAATCACCTCCAGCTACGTCACGGACAATTAATCCGCCTTCAATGGCAATTACACGATGTCTCAATGTATTAACAATATGCTGATTATGTGTTGCCATAATCACGGTTGTCCCAGCTTTATTGATTCGTTCAAACAAGTTCATAATGTCCCATGCTGTCTCAGGATCTAAATTCCCTGTCGGTTCATCGGCAATCATCACTTTTGGCATATTCACAATCGAACGCGCAATGGATATACGTTGTTGCTCGCCACCAGACAATTCATTCGGAAACATTTTTGCTTTGTGTTTTAACCCGACTAAATCCAATACTTCCATTACTCGTTTCTTAATGGCTTCTGGTTTTTCTTCGATTACTTCCAACGCAAAAGCTACATTTTCGTAGACATTTAACTTGGTTAGCAATTTAAAATCTTGAAAGACAACTCCGATTTGACGACGTAACATCGGAACTTTCCGGTTTTTCAGCGTAGCAATATCGATATCATCTACAAACATTTGTCCTGAAGACGGTCGTTCTTCACGATACATCATTTTGATAAACGTCGATTTCCCTGCTCCACTTGGTCCTACAATATATACAAATTCACCTTGTTCGATTTCAACATTGAGACCGTTCAAAGCGACAATTCCGTTTGGATACTTTTTGTAAACGTTTTTCATTTGTATCATCTTTTATTACCCACCTACTAGTAATTGGCTTACGCCAAAATTATTTCCTTAAAATTTTGCAGCATCCCCATTATAACACCTTAAACCCTTTATTTTATTACATTTCTGTATCATTTAAAATTCAAATGGGACAAGCTATTTCACATAAAAAACTAAGGAATTTAAAATAAATCTCATCAATTATATGACAAATTACTCTACCAAATGAATGAATAATATTCTATATTAATAAAAATCCAAAAAAAAAAAACCTGCAAATTCGCAGGTTTATTTCATTTCAGATAAATATTTAGCTACTGCTGTTGCTTCTTCGCCTTCAATTAATCCAGCCGGCATTGCGTTTTGTCCATTTTCGATGACAGAATGAATCTCATCTTCTGACAAACGCGAGCCCACATCATTGAGAGACGGGAAGTTTCCAGCACCTTCCAAGTTTTCACCGTGACAAGAAATACAGTTTTGTTGAACAACTTGCTCTGCATCAACTGCCGATGTTTCTTCTCCCCCGCTATCTGCTGGTGTTTCTTCAGGTTCTGATGAATCATCTCCACCGCAAGCTCCAAGAACAAGTGTTGCACCGAATAACATAACCATTAATTGCTTTTTCATTTGGTGACCTCCTCATATATTTTTTAAATCTTCTTATAGTATACCAAAGTTACGGTCTTTTAAAACCCTCTCCCAAAACTTCAGAGGCATCTGAAACAATTACGAATGCAGAAGGGTCGATAAACTTCACTAATTGTTTTAACCGTGTAAATTCAGTTTGTGGAATAACAACCATTAGCAGTGGTTTTTCCGTTCCAGAGTAACCACCAGTTGCAGCTAATTCTGTTACACCACGATCAACTTCGTTATAGATTGCATCTCGGATTTCTACTTGTTTCGTCGTAATAATATAAACCAATTTCGATTGGCCAAATCCTACTTGAACAAGATCAATTGTTTTTGTTGTGACATATAAACCAATTAATGCATACAGACCTTTTTCAATATCAAAAACCAATGCTGCACTTAATACGATAAAGCCATCAATCAACGCAACACTTGTACCTAAAGTTAGGCCTGAAAATTTAGTGATAATTTGCGCAGCCAAATCAGTTCCACCTGTCGAAGCTTTTCCGCGAAAAACAATGCCGAGTCCAAGCCCGACCATAATCCCACCAAATAAAGCGCCTAGCAATGGATCACGCGTCCAAGGCTCCCATGATTCTGTTAAAAATACGACTAATGGAAGAAAAATGGTTCCTACAGCCGTTTTGATGCCAAAGTTCTTTCCGAGCAAGATTAATCCAGCAAAAAATAATGGAATGTTGAACGCCCATTGAACAAATGCCGGTCTCCAGTCAAATACACTCTTCAATATCGTACTGATTCCACTTACGCCTCCGGAAGCAACTTCGTTCGGCAATAATAGTACGTTAAAAGAAATAGCCACAATCGCTGATCCGATGATTACGCTGGCGTAATCACTGAAAATCGTCAGCATTGGATGCGGATTTCTGCGAATACGTCGATTTTTTTTAGTCATCTATCTTTTCCTCTTTTCTACTCTCGAATTCAGCCCTGTCAGAGTATACCAAACACATTAGACTTTGTGAACTTCATTAAGTTAAAGCAATTTATACGAAAAAAGGTCAAAAGCATAAATGCTTTTGACCTGTTAAATATAAAAAAATGCGATTAACTAGTCCATTTTAGAACGCAATAACGAGTTAATGAACCCATCAATATCGCCATCCATCACCGCACCTAAATTGCCTGTTTCGTAATTGGTACGATGATCTTTAACCATTGAATATGGATGGAATACATATGATCGAATTTGACTTCCCCAACCGATTTCTTTTTGTTCGCCTCGAATTTCAAGAAGTCGTGCTTCTTCTTCTTCGATTTTTAAGGCATACAATTTTGCTTTTAACATTTGCATTGCTTTTTCACGGTTTTTAATTTGCGAACGTTCTTGCTGACATGTTACGACAGCTCCTGTTGGTGCATGCGTAATTCGAACAGCCGAATCAGTGGTGTTGATATGCTGTCCACCCGCTCCACTTGCACGATAAGTATCAATTTTCAAATCTTCTGTCCGTATATCAATTTCAATTTCACCCGTAAATTCAGGCATTACTTCGCAAGATACAAACGATGTATGCCGACGTCCAGACGAGTCAAAAGGAGAAATTCGAACTAAACGGTGAACGCCTTTTTCGGCTTTTAAATAGCCGTAAGCATTGTGTCCACGAATTCCTAACGTTACAGATTTAACGCCAGCTTCGTCTCCTGCTAAGTAGTCCAAGGTTTCTACTTTAAAGCCGCGTTTCTCTGCCCACCGTGTATACATGCGAAGCAACATTGAACACCAATCTTGAGACTCTGTTCCACCTGCACCTGGATGCAACTCTAAAATAGCATTATTTTTGTCATAAGGTTCGCTAAGCAACATAGTTAGCTCGTAGTCTGCTAAATCGGCTATAAATTGCTTCATTTCAGTATCGACTTCTTCATGCAGATCCGTATCGTCTTCTTCTCGTAGTAACTCCAAAGACATTTCCATGCTTTCTTGTGTTTCCACGAACTCATAATACGTATTAACGATTTCTTTTAATCCATTTAATTCTGAAATAACAGTTTGAGCTGAGTCTTGGTCATTCCAAAAATCAGGATCAAGCATCATTTCATCTAATTCTTGTATACGAGACTCTTTGTTTTCTAAGTCAAAGAGACCCCCTAAAGTCGGTCAATTTACTGGCTGTTTTATCAAGATTGTTACGGATGTCTGCTAATTCCATCATATGTTCCTCCTCAAAATAACACCGAAGAGCAAATGCTCTTCGGTCCTTCACGCATTCTTATGAAGCTGCCCCGTGACAATTTTTGTATTTCTTGCCACTACCGCATGGACAAAGATCATTACGACCCACTTCCATTTGCTTGCGGACTGGAGCTTTTTTCTTTTTCGGAGCCGGTCCATCTTCTTTTGGATTGACTGCCTGTCCTTTTGCTACTTCTTCACGCTCAAGGTTGTTGCGAATTTCAGCTTTCATCGAATACTTCGCTACGTCTTCTTCAATGGCTTCAACCATTGCTTCAAACATCGCAAATCCTTCACTTTGGTATTCACGAAGTGGATCATTTTGACCGTACGCACGCAAATGAATTCCTTGACGCAATTGATCCATTGCATCAATATGATCGATCCATTTCGTATCAATCGAGCGAAGCAAAACAACCTTCTCAAATTCACGCATCCGGTCTGGAGTCATTTCTTCTTCTTTCTCGTCGTAACGAGCGGTCACAGCTTCTTTAATGAAAGCAATAAGCTCTTCTTGAGATTTCCCTTGAAGATCAGCTTCCGTTATTGCATCTTCTGGCAATAAATTCGCTGCGATCAATTCAGAAAGCGTTTTTAAATGCCAGTTTTCTGGTTTTTCTTCTGCTGTATGCACGTACACCATACGCTCAATTGAACTATTAATCATGTTCTCTACTAACACACGCATATTCTCTGTTTCTAATACTTCCATACGCTCTTTGTAAATAATCTCACGTTGCTGACGAAGAACATCATCATATTGAAGCAAGCGTTTACGAGCGTCGAAGTTATTTCCTTCTACTCGTTTTTGCGCAGACTCAACAGAACGTGTTACCATTTTCGATTGCAATGGCTGGGAGTCATCCATACCTAATTTGCCCATCATATTACGCATGGCATCTGAACCAAAGCGACGCATTAAATCATCTTCAAGAGAAAGATAAAATTGTGTCACCCCTGGGTCACCTTGACGACCTGAACGTCCACGCAACTGATTATCAATACGTCGGGATTCGTGGCGTTCTGTACCGATAACTGAAAGACCACCAGCTTCAATAACACCTTCACCTAATTTAATATCAGTACCACGTCCTGCCATGTTTGTAGCAATCGTTACAGCGCCTTTTTGTCCGGCATTTAAAATAATTTCCGCTTCATGGGCGTGGTTTTTTGCGTTTAATACAGAATGTTTAATGCCTTTTTTCGTCAAATACTCAGAAATAATTTCCGAAGTTTCAATCGCTACTGTACCAACTAAAACTGGCTGCCCTTTCGCATGACGAGCTGCGATGTCGTCGCCCACTGCTTTATATTTACCAGCAGTTGTAGAATAAATCAAATCGACATGGTCTTCACGAATAATGGGTTTGTTAGTTGGAATGACAATGACATACATATTGTAAATATTGCGGAATTCTTCTTCTTCAGTTTTTGCAGTACCTGTCATCCCTGACAATTTATCATACATACGGAAAAAGTTTTGGAATGTGATTGTTGCCATCGTCATCGATTCGTTTTGAATCTCCAAGCCTTCTTTTGCTTCAATCGCTTGGTGAAGGCCATCAGAATAACGACGTCCTTTCATTAACCGACCCGTAAACTGATCGACAATGACTACTTCTTCGTCTTGTACGATGTAATCTACATCATTGTTCATCGTAACGTAAGCTTTTAATGATTGATTGATTGTATGATTTAAACGAACATGACTAATATCAAAAAGATTGTCGATGCCAAACGCTTTTTCAACTTTCTCAATACCATCTTCTGTTAACACAACACCTTTTGTTGTTTCATCATACGTATAATCTGTGTCTTTCGTTAACAAACGTGCGAAGGCATTTGATTGTTGATACAATTGTGCCGCTTTTGCTGCTTGTCCAGAAATAATAAGGGGTGTCCGTGCTTCATCGATTAAAATAGAATCGACTTCATCAATAACTGCATAATTTAATGGACGTTGTACCATATCTTCTTTGTATAACACCATATTATCTCGTAAATAATCAAATCCTAGTTCATTATTCGTACTGTATGTTACGTCAGCTTGATAAGCTGTTCGCTTTTCTTCTTTCGTCAAACTGTTTAAGTTCAATCCGACAGATAATCCAAGCCATTCATACAGTTGACCCATTTCTAAGGCATCACGACTCGCCAAGTATTCGTTGACCGTTACGACGTGTGCTCCTTTTTTACTAATAGCATTCAGGTAAACCGCTAGCGTAGAAGTTAAAGTTTTACCTTCACCTGTTTTCATTTCTGAAATATTTCCTTCGTGAAGAGAAACTGCTCCCATAATCTGTACGCGGAATGGGTAAAGCCCAAGAACACGCTTCGCCGCTTCGCGAATTGTTGAGAAAGCTTCTGGCAATAAATCATCCAATGATTCGCCTTTAGCATAACGCTCTACAAACTCTTCTGTTTTTGCTTTTAATGCTTCATCTGTTAACGCAGCAAAATCTGTTGCTAATGCTTCTACTCGATCTGCTACTTTTTCCAATCGTTTCAAATCTCGTTTATTCGGATCAAATACCTTATTTAATACTCCCAGCATATTTATACCGCTCCTTGCAAAAGTGTCCATCGGGATTTAACATCCCGATTGATCGCTTTAGCTTTTATAGTGTTAAGCAATGTTGCGTAAAAATTAACTTACCCAATTCATGTTCAGTCAGTCCAAAAAAATTCTCACTATTTATTTTAACACTGCGTAGAAACGCGTGCAAATAATGCCGTCGTATTCTATCGTCAACTTAGAGATTATCGTATAATTGACAAGATTAAATAAGCAAAAAACAAAAAGCCTCTCTGTCGAGAGGCTTTTGTCGATAAAGGACTCGATAAACGATTAAACCCTTTATATTTATTGTGCAGAAGTTTCGATCAAGCCGTAACTTCCATCTTTTCGTTTGTAGACGATATTTGTTTCATTTGTTTCTGCATCCGTGAAGACGAAAAAGCTATGTCCTAACATGTTCATTTGCAAAACGGCTTCTTCTTCATCCATCGGTTTTAACTCAAATTGTTTTGTACGAACGATTGTGAAATCTTCTTCTTCTGAATCGTTTTGTTGACGTGTGTCATTTTCTGCAACAGCAAAGGATACACCCATACCGTCGCGATCACGGAATTTACGATTGACTTTAGTTTTATACTTACGGATTTGACGTTCTAGTTTGCTAACAATCAAATCAATTGCTGCGTACATATCTTCATGACGCTCTTCTGCACGCAATGTTAGGTTTTTCATTGGAATTGTAACTTCTACTTTTGTTTGGTTATGATTATATGATTTTAAGTTAACCATTGCGGTAGCATTTGCACCGTCTGTGAAATAACGTTCAATTTTTTCTACTTTCTTCTCAATATGGTCTCGTATTGCTGGAGTTACCTCGATATTTTCGCCTCTAATGTTAAATTGCAACATATTAACTCCTCCTTCTATTGTGCTATCTATACAATTCTATATCTTCCCTTATCATTCCTTCTTAAAACTAAAAAAGTTTTAAAAAGATTTGTTTCAGGTAAACTACTACACAAGGAGCTGAAGCTAATGTTCGCCAACAAAACAGTCATTGTCACAGGAGCATCACACGGCATTGGAAATAGTATTGCCACTCATTTCGCTGCTAAGTGCGCACGTGTCATCGGATTGGATATTCAACCTGTCAAAATCGATGGGGTTGAATACAGAAAATGCGATGTCGGAAGCTTTGATGAAGTGATGACAACATTCAAGGAAATTCATGACGATTATGGTGCGATTCATGCATTAATTAATAACGCAGGAATTTCAACATTCAAATCGATTTGGGAAGTAGATGAGAACGAATGGGATCAGGTGCTAGACACTAACTTAAAAAGCGTTTTCATCTGCAGTCGCGAAGCAGCCCGTTACATGACAGAAGACATTCGCTCGATTATCAATATGACTTCAACACGCGCTTTTATGTCGGAACCCAATACGGAAACCTATTCTGCATCAAAAGGTGGCATTTTCGCTTTAACGCATTCTCTTGCGGCTACTTTCAACGATCAAGAGATTCGTGTCAACTCAATTGCACCAGGATGGATTCACACAGGAAACATCGAAGAACTACGAGATGTTGATCACCAACAGCATTGGAGTAAACGTGTTGGAAATCCCTCTGACATCGCCCGTGCCTGTCTATTTTTAAGCAACCCAGACAATTCTTTCATTACAGGCGAATGCTTAACTATCGATGGAGGAATGACAAGAAAAATGATTTACGAACACTAAAGAAAAGCGCAAGCAGCCATATAGCTCCGACAGGCGTAAGACGCTCTGGCGAAGTGGCGTGTTTTCAGCCACACAGCCAGAACGACTTACGACCCGAGGAGCTGGCTGCTGGAGCTAGACACCAAGAAAAGCGCAAGCGCCTGTTAAGCTCCGACAGGCGTAAGGCAGACCAGCAGTGTGGCGGTCTTTGCCACGCAGCTGGGTTGACTTATGACCCGAGGAGCTAGGCGCTTGAGCTAGACACCAAGAAAAGCGCAAGCAGCCATGTAGCTTTGATGTGCCAAAATGTTCAACTTCACAGTGCAATTTAAAAACGGCGAAAGCCGTTTTTTTAATTGTATTCAATTTCTTTCAATTCTTTAATTTCATTTAAAATAAGCATTTCCTTAATCGTATTACGCTCGAAATCTGCCCCGTAAAGCCAGCCTTCCTCATACCGACTTTTCCAGGCAAGCTTTGCTTCAACCGTAATGGTTTCATGATTTAAAACGAATTTCAACCTCATCATTTCTTGCAAAGTTGTTACTTCTTTTTCACTAAAAAGTTTTGCTCCTTTGGGCGACACGTCTAACAACAAGCCATATATTGTTGAAGTCAATACATCATTATTAGTTCGATTCTTTATTTGCAATTGGATTTCTGGCGGTGTGCCAAATGTATACCGAAAGCTCTCTAATCGTTTATAAAACATCGGCGTCACTCCTATTTCCATCTATTATAGACAAATGATCAAGCACGAATAAGTGTTAGTATTTTAATTTCTTTAGCACCTTTATCCTTTAAAACTTTAGCAGCCATCCGTACTGTGCTTCCTGTTGTGTATAAGTCATCGAATAACAAAATTTTTTCAGGCACCCGTTTCTCATTCCACCAAAATACATTTTGCAATTCTATTCGTTCTGCTTTTGATTTTTCTCCCAAAGCTACTCGATTTTTCCCTAGTAGATGTGTATAAGGAATAGATGCAGCATCGAGGAGTCGATCTACTTGAGAAAAGGTCCGCAATTTTAACTTTTCATCATTCATCGGAATTGGTACGATGACCGATTTCTGCCCTTGTAACTCTTCTTTCAAAACCGATGCAAATACCTCTGAAAGTATCACGTCTTGCAAAAACTTATAACGATGCAAGTATTCTTTCATTGAAGGATTATAACGATACAAACTCGTTCCCGAATCGATAAGTCCTTCGTATTCAGTTGCTTCCCACTGAACGCAATTGAAACATTTGCCTTCTCCTTCTGCGCTACAAATTGGACACCCTGCTGCTACTTGCTCAAAACCATTTCGGCAACGCGAACAACAGACATCGTCTGGCTCATTGAAAAAGAGACTTCGCCAAGTAACTTGAAGCGATATTTTGCGATCACATAAATAACAGTTCACTTTACTGACCTCCATTGTACGAAGTAATCATTTTTTTCGCTTTATCCATCTGACGTGTAATACCATTATGAAAAAAGATGATTTTACCATCTGGATAATCACGAGATCTACCGACGCGTCCGGAGATTTGAATTAAAGCAGCTGCATTAAAAATCGGCTGATCTGCTCCTACCACTGCGACTTGCACGTTGGGAATAGTAATTCCTCGTTCTAAAATTGTCGAAGTTAAGACACCTGGAATTTGGCTTTGACGCAATTTCATCACTTTTTCTTTTCGGTTTACATCTTGAGAATGCACAGCTTCAATCATTGGGTGGGTTTTTTTAAATAAAACAATAGCCTCTTCAATCAATTCAATTGTAGGAAAGAACAAAAGAAACGGTTCTTTTTTCTCTATTCTTTCATCTACCCACTCCTTCAGTTTTTCAGGAATTTTTCCTTTAGCGAATTCTTTTTCGTATCTCCATAGCGATTGAAATGCAGGAACAGGCAAAGGATAGCCGTGGAATCGTTTAAATAATTTTGAGACACCATCTATTTGCTTCAACAAGTGACTTGAAGGGGTTGCGGAAACATAAACAATTGACGCTTCCTTTTTCTTTGCTTTTAAAACCGCTCTTTTCAGTGCTTCGTCGTAAGAATATGGAAAGGCATCTGCTTCATCAACAAGCATGACATCAAAAGCATTGCTAAATCGATAAAGTTGATGTGTGGTAGCAACAACAAGCTGCGCAAAACCAGTTTCTTCAGGTGAGTCTCCGTATAAACTATGAATTGTTGTTTGTGGAAACACAGCGCGTAATCGCGGCGTCAATTCTAAAACAACATCTGTTCTAGGCGCAGCAATACAAACACGTTGACCTTTTTTTAACGCAACAAAAATAGCGGGAAACAGCAGCTCCGTTTTACCAGCTCCACAAACTGCGTAAACAAGGTGATCATTTTTTTGTAAGAGGCTTTTTTGAACTTGTTGAGAAGCTCGTTCTTGTTGAGGGGTGAGTTGTCCATTCCAGCTAAACGAATGGTTTTGGAGTGGAATCGTTGAGGGGTGTGCCCAAGTAATCAATTCTGTACAAGAACTGATGCGCCCCATTTTTATACAATGTCGACAATAAAAACAGGTTTTTTGACAAGCCGCACAAAAAAAGGAAACAATCTTTTGAGAAGATTTTTCAAGACATCGAACACATTGTTTTTCTTTAGTAATACCTAAGCTCACGCTTATAGCACCAATCTGTATGGCGCGATCTACTAGTTCTTTGGGAAAAGGGACAAAATTTCTAAGCCATATTCTACCGATTAAAAACTCTTCGACTTGCTTCATCTTCAGCCACCTTTCTATAGACAAAAAGTCTCAGCAGGTTTATTTTTTCACCCAACCAAGACCCATTGCTCCTTCTCCTAAATGCGTTCCAATAACCGGACCAAAAAAAGAAATTTCAAAGTCTACTTGTGGATACATCGCTTTTAGCTGTTCTTGCCATTGTTGCGCTTCTTCCAACCGATTCGCATGAATAATGGTTGCTTGCAGCTGATGACCATTTTTCATGTCAGCATATAGCAACTCGACAATTCGACTCATCGCTTTTTTTCGCGTTCGAATTTTTTCAAACGGCACAATAACTTTTTCTTCAAAATGCAAAATCGGTTTAATTTGCAGAATGCCTCCAACTAAAGCTTGTGCACTGGATAATCTTCCTCCTCGTTGCAAATGTTTTAAATCTTCAACCATGAAATACGCGCGTAATGTTTTTTTCATTTCATTTAACTCGACTAAAATTGTTTGAGCATCCGCTCCTGCTTTAGCCATTTCTGCCGCTTTCACAGTATAAAACCCTTGTAACGAACAAGTTAGTTCTGAATCAAACGAATACACTTTCACACCATTGACCAATTCAGCCGCTTGCTGTGAGCCTGCGTAAGTTCCGCTAATACCACTCGACAAATGAATTGAGATAATCTCATCGTGTTGCGCAGAAAGTTCGCTGTATAATTCAATGAATTCTCCTAATGGTGGCTGTGATGTTTTTGGGAATTCCTGTCTTGCTTTCTGATAAAATTCTTCCTGAGTTAACTCTGCTTCTTTAAATGACTCTGTACCAAACGTTACTTCTAATGAAATCATATGGATATCAAGTGTTTTTTGTATTTCTGTTGATAAATAAGATGTACTATCTGTTACAATTGCCGTTTTCATCAGTAGATCAGCCTCCTTCTCTAGTTTAGCAAAAAACGACATAGAAAAGACATAAAATAAAAAGTCCTAACAAAAAAAACCCGCAAAAAAGCGGGCATTCTTTATTGGTTTCCAACTAAATGGACACCACTTACTTTCCATTCACCATTTTCTTTTTTAAATATGACTACTTGGCGTGCTGTTTGTTCAACAGCATCATTGGAATTCGCTGCTTTCATTTTCACATTAAGTGAAGCAAAAACTTCTGCACGATTTTCCTGATATTTTACAATCGTTTCATCGCTTGTTTCGTAGAAGCTGTCATAAGCTTCAAATGCTTGAATTAATGCCGCTTTATCTTCCTCACGATCAAATCCATCTGGATTTTGCGCAATGGTTTTCATATAACGATCGATATCTTCGGAGTTAAATGCCGCTATATATTCTTTATAAGCTGCTAATAATTTACTAGCTGGTTCGGCAGGTACATCTGCTGCTATAATATTGCCTTCGTCATCTACTGTAAAGCCAACATTTTCTTTCTTTTCTTTCTTTTCTTCTTTATCTTCGACAATGCCGTGATCGATCGCATTGTTTTCATTTGCTGCATTGCCATCTTCAACCGTATTTTCATTGACCGAAGACTCTTCGGAATCCGAGCATGCGGCGAGTGTCAAAATAACACCTATCGCTACTAACATTTTTTTCATCATGCATTCCTCCTGCGCTTTATTTTGCCATAGGCAGATGGTGAATACAATGAAGAAACTGTGTCATCTGTCAAAACGGAACTTTTTTCAATTTTACGTTACACTAGTATGTAGAAATAAAGGAGGCGATCCTATGGAAAAAAGAAACGCAAGAGAGATTTTGGAACAAAAAATGAAAGAAACACGTCCACAGTGGAGTTCTAAGCAATCAACTCGTCCTAAAAAATACAAATCGAGTATAGAAAAAGTAGAAAATTACGTTGTATTAGATTTTGAAACCACTGGCTTGCGTGCCGGAAGCGATAAAATTATTCAAATCGGCGCAGTTAAATATGTGAATCACGAACGCAAAGAAACCATGTATGTAATGGTCAATCCACAGTGTTCAATTTCTAGCACCATTACCCGAATCACAGGAATTACCAATAGAGATGTAGAAAGCGCACCCGTCATCGAAGAAATAGCTCATGAACTCATTGCATTTATCGGTGAACTGCCAATCATTGTACACAATGCTCCATTTGATATGGGTTTTCTATATGCATTGGAAGACATCACGCCAATTCCAGAATACACGGTAATCGACACAGTCCGGTTAGCAAGAAAAGCCATTACTCAAACACCTAACCATAAATTAACAACATTAACCGCATTCTTAAAACTCGAACACGAAGCGCACGACGCACTAGGCGACTGCTTAGCAACAGCAGCCATCTACCAATACTGTTATGACAAGTTATAAGAAATGCGTAAGCAGCCATGTAGATTCGACGGGCATAAGACAGACCGACAAAGCGGCGTTCTTTGCCGCGTAGTCGGGGTGGCTTATGACCCTAGAATCTGGCTGCTGGAGTCTGGACACTGAAATGCGTAAGCAGCCATGTAGATT
>JBBSRA010000014.1:0-66481 GCA_038243515.1 Caryophanales bacterium | reverse complement strand
TCAGGCTGTCGAGAAACCCTCTCGACAGTCTTTTTTTGTTTATTTCGATACTTTTTTGATGTAAACTGAAAGAAAAAAGAAGGAGCGAAGTTCCATGATTGGTCCCGTCAAAAATCACCGTCATGAACAGGTCACCGTCTCAATTGATGAACTCGTGCCACACGACCATTTTCTTCGTACCGTTGATGCGCTCATTGATTTTTCTTTTATTGAACGGATTGCTTCCCCTTATTATTGTCCGGATAACGGCCGTCCCGCCATTCCGCCCATTACCTTATTCAAAATGATTTTCATCGGCTATTTTTATGGTGTTCGCTCAGAACGCCAACTGGAAAAAGAGATTCGGGATAACATCGCTTACCGATGGTTTTTGGGCTATTCCCTCGTCGACCGGATTCCAGATCACTCCACTATCAGTTTCAATCGGAAGGGCCGATTTGAAGACACGTCGGTCTTTGAAGAAATTTTCGACGAAACGGTTCGTCAGGCAAAAGCCCATGGCATGGTGAGTGGCCGCGTGCTTCTGTCCGATTCCACGCATATCAAAGCCAATGCCAATAAGAACAAGTTTATCCGAAAAGCAAAGGCAGAAAAAGTGGTGAGCTACCTGGGGGAATTGGAAGAAGCGGTCGTAGCTGACCGGGAGGCCCATGGAAAAAAGCGCTGAAGCCGAAGGTCATTCGGCCCGTTGCCAAAACCAAACCGGCGATGACCCGCGAAAGCGTGACCGATCCGGATAGTGGGTTCCTCATGCGAAACCAGAAACCTCAAGGTTTTTTCTATCTCGACCACCGAACGGTGGATGCCAAATACAATTTCATCACGGATACGTACATCACGGCCGGCAATATGCACGACGCCGTTCCTTATTTGGACCGGCTCGCTATACAAAAGAAGAAGTTTGCTTTTCCGGTGGAAGCCGTCGCCTTGGATGCCGGCTATTTTACCGGCCACATCTGTAAAACGTTAAACGAAGCCGGAACGTTTGTGGTCATGGGCTACCGCCGTTTCAAAGGCGGTAACCCGAAAGTGCCGAAACGGTTATTTACGTATGTCCCTTCACTAGATGCGTATGCTTGCCCCATGGGCTGTAAGTTGTCCTACGCCACCACAGATCGAGAGGGATATCGGCAGTACAAAAGCCGGCCGGAGGATTGTGAACAGTGTCCACTGCGCTCGGATTGTTTTTCCGCGAAAAGCAAGCAGCGCTCGATTTTCCGGCACATCTGGGAAGACGAAAAAGAAAAGGTGCGCGCCAACAAGCGCACCCCCAGCGGAAAAAAGCTATACAAGTTACGAAGCCAGACCATCGAACGGAGTTTCGCCGATGCGAAAGAACTCCATAGTTTCCGTTACGCAAGGCGACGAGGGCGCAAGTCTGTCCAAGAACAGGCTTATCTGACAGCCGCAGTGCAAAACATCAAAAAAATGACCCTTCTGCTAAACAGAAGGGTCTAAAAACTTCACGTTCTTTTATTTGTTGACCAATCCACTAAGAAGATAATCGATAAAACCTTAGTTTCTCAACAAGCTGTGAAGCGTCTCCTTTTCAGGAGACGCTTTTTTATAATTAAATACCCAAATATTCTTCAAGTGTTCCATCTTTTTTATAAATTTCTAGAGCAATATCTTTTCCAACATACCGGAAATGCCACGATTCATGCATATAACCAGTAATCTTTTCTTTCTCTTTAGGATAACGCAAAATAAATCCATACTCATGACTATTGGCTGCTAGCCATTTGCCACCTTCTGTATCACCAAACGAAGAAGATGCCCAGTGCTGTTCTTTTCCAGCTTCACCAATATCGAAAGTCAGCCCTGTTTGATGTTCAGAATATCCAGGACGCGCACTGTATCGATCGGCTGCTTGTTGACCATCCTTAGCTACGTAATTTTCGTATAATTGCTTTTGTCGTGCAAAATCACGATACGTACTAAATGCATTTAAATTGATGCCATCTTTAGCTGCTGCTGCTTTCATTGTTTCAAAAGCTGCTCGCGCTTCTGGTACTTCACCAGGTGCATAAGTTGCAGGTAGCGGGTGTTGTTTATTGGCCAAAAGCACACCATTGATAGTAGTAGGTTTTTTTGGCAATTCAATTTCTGGATAAACAGTAGCATCCGTCACTTTTATCACCGGTTCTTCAACCGGTTCTTTTTCAGCCGGTTTTTCTGCATCTTCTTTTGGCGCTTCTGTTGTCGACTCTTCAGTTGTGACAGCTTCTGCTAACGATTTCATGCTTTTTTCAACATCCCAATCATTTATGTAAAACCACATTGCTGCTATAGCAGCCATAATTACTGACAGACTGATCCCCACCCATTTTATATAGAACTTTTTGTTTTTTTGTTTTGCGCGATCTACTGACTTCATACAATGCCTTCCTTCTATTGATTTCCTTCTTATTCTACCATTTTTATTACTGAAATTCTTCATTAACAATTTCTATTTTCACTTCTAAAATTAATGCATTTACTAAACCTAAAGAGCTAAAAATAAAAAACATATGAAAGAAAAATAAGAATATACAAAAAAGCACAATCTCAATAAAGGGATTGTGTTTTTAAGTTTCTATATTAAGATAACTGCTAAAACAACAAAGAATAACACGCCAAACGTAATGGACATTCCGAGCATCCACTTGGCTTCGCGGTGCATTCCTTTTTCTTTCATGTGACGATAGCGGAAGCTATTTGTCAGCATGAATAATAAAGTCATAAACAAAACAGCAACTTCTAAATAGCCAAATAGTAAAAACGTCAATGCTATGATACTCAGAAGCGCAATTGCCACTCCTTGTATAAATTTCAAGTTCATGCTAAAATCTCCCCAAAAAGAAAGCCGGCATTAATTGCCGGCACTCTCAATTATTCTTTTTTCTCTTCTACGGCTTCAAGTGCTTTTTCTGGATGATTAGAATAGAATTTACGTCCAATAAACGTTTGGGTAATCAAAAGAATACCTCCGACTGTCCAGTAAACTGGTAAAGCCGCCATTGATGTAAACGAAATAAACATAATCATGATTGGTGAAATATAAACAAACAGTTTCATCTGTTTTTGTTGCTGTTCAGGCATTGTCCATAACGATACTTTGGCTTGGAAGAAATAAACGGCACCAGCGATCAACGTCATGATGACATCTGGTGAACCAAGACTAAACCATAAAAATTCGTGCGCTTGAACATCTGGTGAGTGCAGAATAGCAAAATAAAGACCCATAATGATTGGCATTTGGATTACGACAGGTAAACAGCCCATATTCAGCGGATTTACTTCATGCTTTTTGTAAAGTCCCATCATTTCCTGTTGCAATTTCATTTGTTCTTCTTTGTCTTTTGTTTCTTTTATACGTTTTTGGATGTCTTCCATTTCAGGACGCATCACATCCATTTTGACTTTCATTCCCTGCTGGCGTTTGTATGTACGCAGCATGAACGGCATTAAGACTAAACGAATAATAATAGTGATGACCACAATAGCCAGACCATAACTGCCACCAAACAAGTCGCCTAAATAATTCAGTGAGAAGTCAAATGGCTTTACGAAAAAGTTATAAAAGAACCCTTCTTGGTTTTCAATAGCCGAACAGCCACTTAAGAGGACAGCAGCTAGTACCATCATCGTTAATAATGTAATTTTCTTTTTCAAATTAGTCACCTTCACCTTTTTTAACTACTATGAAGTATAACGATAAGCTGAACAAAATTCAATCCATGGAAGAGACACTATTGGAATTTTTAATTTTTGTGACAAAATTACGGCATTCCAACTATCTAAACTCCCTTTTAAAAAAGCAAAGAAAAAAAGGAGAATTTCTTCTCCTTACTTAGCATTTGGTAATGTGTACCGAAAATAGGGAATGTGTTGGCTATCACGGAATTGTTTTGGCGTGACTTCCGTATACTTTTTGAAAATTCGTGTGAAATAGCTTTGATTGCAGAAATGGAATTGCTTAGAAATTTCCGAAATTCCTTTATCGGAATGGCGAAGATAGTATTGCGATTCTTCTACTCTACGGACGTTTAAGTATTCGACAAGTGTAATTCCTGCATGTTCTCTAAAGATGCGTGACAAATGACTTGTTGAAATACTAAAATGCTTCGCAATTTCTTCAACTGATAAATCACGTTCAACTTCGTCGTTAATGTAAATGACCACTTTGTTGACTGTTTGATGGCCAAAAGAAGGTTGCTTACGTTCAGAGATAATCGAAACGAAAAACTCGATCAATTCATCTGCTACAAACATAAACTCTGAATCGTTCATATGTTTATCGACTAATTCTACGCATGCAGAATTGAACGCAAATGCCTTTTTAGGTGGTACGCGCATTTCGTAAAGTTTGCGTGCCATAACTGAAGACAGGATGATGTAATAATTACGAATAGATCGTATAATGTCTTTTTCTGAACGAAGTGAGAGCATATCAATTAACTCTCTCAATGTTTCTTTCGCACGCTCTTTTTCAAGATGGTGAATTTCGTACATTAACTGTGTTTCGACTTCAAAAAATCTATCCAACCCATCAATTTGGTTTAAATTTTCGGTTTCATTCATAAAAATTTTAGAAATGGTTTCTTGAATGGAAGGTGCTGTAATAATATTCATTGTTTCCCCGTCTTTCTTCTACAATTTTTGCGACTTTATTTCCACTATATACTGAAATAACTTAGAATAATAGAGTAAAGCTCTCACTTCGGTATTTTTTTTATGTAATTTGCTCTATAAGTATTTCAACTTTCATAAGACTTCGGTAATGCTTTAATACAATATTATACTAGATTAGACGAGATTGCTTTAGTAAAAGTTTCATTTTTATTTTATAAAACTTAATTTTAACAGAAAGATAAAGCAAGCTATAGAAAATAGATTGCTTTACCTTTCTAGTTATTCAATTAGAAATGCTTTTTATAGACAAAAAGAAGCAATTATTCTTTTTCTGGCGGAATTAGCGCTCGAATATGTTTTGGCAATACTTCTATAACGAATGGTGTTGTACACCCCTCATCGCCATCAATATTGCTAGATAAGGGTTCATTTGTTTTGATAGATATTCTCGTAGTATGAACTACTTCTACTGCTGGATCTTCTTCTAATTTCCCTCGAATCACCGAAGTCGCAATACGGACAAAAGCGGGCAAAGCAACATTTTTTACGATATAAAGATGAAGCATTCCATCATCTGTCAAAGCCTCTGGTGCTAGTTTTTCAAACCCTCCAACTGAGTTGGTTAAAGCAACTAATATCAACTTAGCTTCTCCAGACCATATACCGTGGTCATGTTCAACTTCGAAATAAGTTTCAGACTCCGAAGTAATCGCTTTTACACCTTCAATAAAATAGGCTAAAGCTCCTAATTTAGTTTTTTGTTCGGGATCCACCTCATAAGTAGACTCCGCAATATCGCCAATTGCCAATATATTCATGAAATAGTGTTTATCGACTTTGGCTATATCCACTCGCTTTTCATAACCGGTTTTTAATGCTTCAATTGCTTCTGGCGGATCTAAGGAAATCCCCAATGCACGAGCAAAATCGTTGACTGTGCCTAGTGGAATCAGTGAGAATAGAGGCTGGTGCTTTTTTTCAGCCAATCCAGAAACGACCTCATTAATTGTGCCATCTCCGCCCATAGCTACGACAAAATCATATTCTTTTTCACAAGCCTCTTCTGCAAAACAAGTGGCATCTTTTTGTTTTTGTGTTTCTCTTGTATCCACTTCATAACCCATAGAAAAAAGCGTTTCTTCTACTTGTTCTCGATATTCAGATGCCTGCTCTTTTCCAGAAGATGGATTTAATATAAACATCGCTTTTTTCATCTTTAAACCTCCGATGGTATAATCTAACTATAGCTGTCTTTCCCCCTGTTAAAGAGTGAACAAACCTGGAAAACTGCAATTTGTTAAGGAAAGTAGGAAACGCCTTGCGTATTTTCATTTACATCATTATCTTTTTTTCTTTCTTTGATTTGTTTGCCCAACTCCCGATTATGAGTACGTACGCCATATCATTGGGTGCTGGTCCTTTTATCGCTGGATTAGCGGTAGGTATGTATTCGTTATCTAATACATTCGGAAACATCATCTCAGGAATTTTCTCCGATCGAAAAGGTCCATTTGCAATTTTAGTAATCGGTCTTTTATCAACAAGTACTGCTTTGTTCTCTTATTCATTGATTGATGGTCCCTATAGTTTGCTAGTTGTGCGATTTCTTCACGGCCTGACAGCTGGACTCATCGTTCCTGCTGCGTTCACATATTTGGCCAATCGAACAAAAACAGAAAAACGTGGTAGAGGGTCTGCATTATCGGGTGCCTTTATCGGTCTAGCCGCAATTCTTGGGCCAGCTTACGGGGCTGTCTATACGAGTCGCAATAGCGTTTCTGAAACGATGCTTTTGACTGGAATATTGATTTTCATCGTTGGTATTGCAGCTTTTATAGCATTACGTCAAACCACTATTATAAAAAAGCGAGTTGCTAAAAATACTGTTTCTATAATTGATATTTTAAAAAACAAAGGCTTGTTCCGCTCTTTTTCAGGTGCATTTTTTCTTATGTTCTCACAAGGTGTGCTTGCTTATATGCTGCCTTTAAAAGTTGAAGAACTCGGCTTTGATTCACAGCTTAGTGGTTTACTATTAAGTACGTTTGGAGTTTCGGCGATTCTGATCTTTTTATTGCCCGTTAATCGCATTTTCGATATCGCAAAACCTATCTACACGTTAATCGCAGGTTTTGCTGTTATGAGTGCATCGTTGTTCTTTTTAAGTGCAGTTTTAACTGAACCGTTACTTTATCTCAGTATGTGTACTTATGGAATTGGTTTTGCGCTATTGTTCCCATCAATCAATTCTATTTTAATCGATTCTACAGACACTTTGTCTCGCGGACGATCTTACGGTTATTTTTACGCCTTTTTCTCTGCCGGCGTAGTTGTTGGTTCAAGTGTTACGGGCGCTTTAGCCTTGAACCCTGATCAAGGATTTATCTTTAGTGCTTCGCTGTTACTCACTGCAGCTTTAGTTAATGCGCTAACGCATAAAAAATAAATCAGTAGTAAAAAGGATGGTCAAAGACCATCCTTTTTTTATAGATTATCTGTGTTAATTTTGTTTACAGGAGAAGCTGAACTTGTATTTTCAGCTTTTTCTTCGCTAACGTCATTTGATGATAGCTTTGTGTCACTAGCTTCTTGATCTTTTTTCTTTTGTTGCTGTTCGTTGTAGTATTGGATGCTTGTTGTAGCTCCGCCTTCTCCAACCATTTTTGCTTCACGTTTTTCTGTATTATCTACCGCATCGTTTGCTTCTGAATCTTGGTTTTTTTCTTGACTTAAGTTTTGAGATTCCATATAAGAGTTCACCTTCACTTTCGCATTATTAAAAGCTTTTGTTGCTTTCTCACGATTTTCTGGATTTTTGAAATATGCGTATGCTCCTGCAGCTAACCCTGCCACTAGTAAACCTCTTCTTCTTGCCATGTGCAGCACTCCTCTTATCTAATTATGATTATTCTTTGTTTACCCGTTATGTGCCGTAGTAATCATTTATCATATGTCAATCATGTTACAGTTAGTTGCGCCTCCATTTCATATCTACATGAGGAATTCCATCTTCATCATAGTGGTCGGAGATGGATTGAAAACCAAAAGATTGATAAAATTCTTCTAAATACACTTGCCCCTGTAATTTAATAGCGTCTGCTTTCCATTCTTCTGAAATATAAGTAAGGCACCGTTTTAGCAATTGCGTAGCCAAGCCTCTTCCTCTAGCCTCTTCACGAACAACAACTCTTCCAATTGAAGGTACCTCGTATTTTGTACCTGCTGGAACCAAACGTGCATAGGCCAATATTGTATCATTTTCACTGCATATTAAATGAATGCATTGTGGATCCAAGCCGTCTATCTCTGGATATGGACAGTTTTGTTCTACGACAAATACATCTACACGTAATTTGAGTACATCATATAGTTTTTTCGTTGCGAGCTCGTCGAATCGATACACTTTCCAGATCATATGTTATAGCCTCCCTATTGGTTTACCTATTCTACATTAGTGGCTATTCCCCTTTTTTTTTGGTATGATTGCAGAAAGAATTTAGAGGTGATTACATGATTCGTACTGGTACATCCGCAGATATTCCATCTGTCCAAGAAATTGCTAAAGTTAGTTGGAATGATACGTACGCCGGAATTATTCCCTCAACAATACAGGACAGTTTTTTAGATAAATCGTATTCGATTCCAATGATGGAAATGCGTTTAAAAAAGACGATTATACTGCTCGCAGAACACGAAGGACAGCCTGTCGGCTTCGCAAATTTCACTAAAGTGGATGAAGATGGTGACGCTGAGCTGATTGCCATATACATGAAGCCTGAATTTCAACGCTCTGGCTATGGCAAGCAATTGTTAACTCAAGGCTTAAGCTACTTGCCTAACGGCAATCAATTATTTGTCTATGTTGAAAGTGAAAATAGAAAAGGCCGCAACTTTTACGAAGCAAATGGCTTTGAACTGCTAGAAGAGTTTGAAGAATTATTTGAAGGACATCCTTTACAGACAGCTAAATACGTTTACAATTTTAAAACAACAGCTATATAAGGCTGTTGTTTTTTTTTGTATATCCAATTAAAAGACGCACGTGCTGAAAATGCATGTGCGTCTTTTATTGTTCAACTAGTTTTTAAAGCGGACGATAAGGGGTGTCATCATCAGTACGTGTTGTTTGATCGTTAGCCAACGAATCCTCTTTACGACGGTACTGATCTTCTTGATACTTAAAATCATCGTCGCGTAGTTCTTGTTTGTTTTGTCTACCTGGTTTGCGAACAAAGCACATAATTGCAGCAATGTAGAAAAGAATTGAAGTTAATGATAACAATCCTGCAAACAATCCTGCAATGATAAAGAACACTCCAGCAGCAGATGCATTTCCATTTTTTCGAAGATTAACTAATGCGACAATCGCCAGGATCGTACTCAATCCTAATAATGCTATCATCACCCATCCCATAACGTTAAAGCCTGAAGACATCATGTCTAGCATTACTTGCACGTCTTCAGGGTTTGTTATGGTCGGATCCGCTAAAATTTCATCTTCCATAAACTGCTGCATTTCGGGCATAGTCGAGTAACCTGCCATTACAACACCAATTAAAGCCATTACTAAAATATTAAAAACAATTCCAATGATACCGAGTACTTTTTCTCCTGCTCTATTCACTGTATCTTGGTTCACTCTTACCACCTCTTTTTCTTAGTCTCTTATGAGTATAAGTACAAATAAGGATTTACTTACTTATTCTTTTCCCCTAATAAAATTAATAAAACCTGTTTAACAAGCTCTTATTCGGGTACTTTACTATTAACAAACATTTGAAAGGAGTTCTAAAAAATGGAAAAAAACCTAATTTTTAGTCAAGCAGATTTTATGTATGGTGTTGGTGGAGCTTCAATTTTAACAGCTATCGTTTTCTTTTTAACTACTATCTAATATTTAAAACGGAGGTACTGATGGAAAACTACATAATCGATAATTAGCAAAAGCAATCCACTTTGAGAAATAGCGGATTGCTTTTTGTGTGTTTAATTACGTTCTAGTTTTAGAACCTTAATCAATTGTATAACGACTTTTATACTTTGACGTCATCATATTCTTTATAGCGATCAAATGCTGTAACAGCATAAGAACAAACAGGTTCCATTTTATAATTATTGTCACGAGCATAATCTGCTGCTTGATCTAATAATTTTTTAGCCAAACCTTTTCCACGCATTGTTTCATCCACAAAGGTATGTTCAATAATCATCACGTCTGCTAGCATTGTCCACGTTATTTCGGCTTTCATCACACCTTCTTCTTCAAGACGGTATGCAAATTCATCACTACCTAATTCAGCTAAGTTAAAATTCATTTTCTGCTCTCCTCCTATACATTGGTATTGCTCAATATCGCTGCACTGTAGTGCTATTATTAGTTGCTCTCCTCGCTTCTCTTAAGGTCGATCTACTATTAGTCCAGGGAGTTCTTGAAAATAGACAGTCTGTAAATCATCACGATTGGCTTTGCCTGAAGTCATCAAACTACTTCAAGATAGTAACTTTATACTATCACTGGCTTTTCTCTACCTCAAGCCATTCAGCTTAGACAAAAACAGGCAAACCTTATTTTAAAGGGTTGCCTGTTTCACATTAATTAAACCAACCGCGTACAGTATCAGCTAAGTTTCTAAAGAATTTTTTTACACTTTCCCAAAATCCTTCGTCGTTAACAATCGTGGTGATTTTATCTTCAATTGTTTTGCTCAAATCTTCTAATTGCGTTGACCATTTTGAAAAATCAATATCAAGCTGACGAATGCGATCCATCAAATCCACCAATAACTGACGATCTTCTGGGCTCAATTCAATTTGAAGCTTGTCTAATTGTTCTTGAACGATTTTTTCTACTTCTTCACGAGAAGCAGGATTTTGTTCAGCAATTTGTTTTTTGATTTCCGTTAACAACTCGCTAACTTTAGCATCTTCTACGCCGCCGTCCGCAAGTTCAGTCGCAACAGACAATTCGTCGTTTGCCACATCCGTACGTTCTGGATCAAGTGCCTCGCCATTCACTTCGTATGCTTTGTAGATTCCTACAAGCGCCGAGTGACCCGTTACTGCTTTTGGTGCAGCAACTTCTACCGTAGCATTTTCAATGCCCGCAGTGAGCATTGCATTGGCGTACATATCAGTCGTTACTTGTGTGATATTTTCAGGTGTAACGATTTCAATGACCAATCCAGCGCCTTCATCTTTGCGCGTAATTTTAGCTGATGAATACATATTCGCGCGAGAATCCCCGTCTTTAATGTATTTAATCAAATCCTGGCCTGTTACTTCAATTTCTTCTACATCTACTTCTCCTGCAACATCTAGGCTTTTAGCAACCGATGCTTTTTCATCAGCTGATAAATTACCTCCGTAAACAACTATTGGCAATCCGAATTTTTCGTTAATGCCGACATTTGCTGAGCTATAAGACGGAAGTACAGTAGATAAAGCGAACAATAAAGCTATTACAGCTAGTAATTTTTTCATTTTTATGGTGCCCCTTTCTTCGAATTCATACAAATTGAACTTTATGGCTCTTTTTTTCCACAGTTGAGAAGTCATTTATCAAATCTCTTTTGGATAAAAATGTGTTCAACTTCTATCAATACGAAATTTAGTTGAAAAGGTTCCTTTACTTCGTCGACTTGGTCCATCCTTCTTCTTGGATAATTTGACGATTTTTATATAGTTTTCCGAGCGCACGCTTGAATGCAGCCTTGCTCATCCCAAAGATTTCTAAGATTTCATCTGGAGAAGATTTATCGGTAAATGGCATTTTCCCACCCGACTCTTCTAAATAACGCATAATTTGTTCAGAATCATCTAGCAAGCGTTCTTGCTTTCTCGGAAGTAAAGAACCATTCAATGTACCATCGTCTTTTACGCCAATAATGCGCACCGTTTTTTCTTCACCCAGACGTGGCTCTTCTTGACGTTCTGTTTCATGAACAAAAATACGATGCATTTCCGGTACCGACAACATAAATGTACCAACCGGCAACAACCGGTAAGCGCGTGCTTGTACGTTTTGATTGAAAAGTGTTTCTGGAGCTGGTTCCATCAATTCCAATACTTTTTCTTCTGTTGCTAAACGGCCGTATAAATCACCGTGGCGATCTGTACGAAGCGTCATAA
The DNA here is from genome assembly GCA_038243515.1 of Caryophanales bacterium. Taxonomy (GTDB): domain Bacteria; phylum Bacillota; class Bacilli; order Bacillales_A; family Planococcaceae; genus Planococcus. The sequence continues at coordinate 54,739 of JBBSRA010000014.1, read as the reverse complement.
AGATATGGTCACCTTGCTTTGGCCACAGTTCTAAAATTTGTGGAAGATCTGCAGGTAACAAATACACTTCACGTGTCGTACCAATATCAACTACTGCTCCTTCGCGTTGTGATACTTTTAAAACTTTCGCCCATCCGTATTCACTTGGCAAAATATGTGGCATCATTGGTGTTGCTGAAACGCCGCCTTGTCGATTGCGGTAAAGGAAAACTTCAATTTCTTCTCCGATTTCCTGTCCTTCTTCTATTTCTGATGCGTTCATCATGACTTCATCGCCTGATCCGTCTGATAAAATCCATTGAGACGTTGAACGATCTTTTACTTGCAATACTGCTTTTAACCCTGGGTGCAAAGCCATAAGTAGTTCCTCCTATTTTCTTTAGCTTTCTTTTCCTGCTGTTTTCATTTGTTCAAGTTTCTCCGTAAAATCTGGGCTTTCTTCCAGTAGTTGGACCAAATCAGCAATTCGATCGATTGAATTCCGGCTCAAATGATGTTCGATGCCTTCGACATCCTCATAAATCTGTTCTTCGTCTACACCGATCAACTGCAAAAACTGCTCAAGCAAACTATGTCGTTCCAATAACCGCTTTCCTAGTTTTTGGCCTCTTGGCGTCAACACAAGCCCTCTATAGCGTTCATATATCAAGTATCCGTCTTTATCAAGCTTCTGCACCATCTTGGTAACAGAAGAAGGCAGCACAGATAAGGCCTCCGCGATATCTGATACACGCGCATAGCCTTTTTGCTCAATTAAAGAATAAATGATTTCAATGTGGTCTTCCATACTTGGAGTAGGCAAAATTCTTTCCTCCCTCACTTAGCTATATCTAGTTTACTATACCGCCACCCCCGAAACAACTCGACTCTTCTTACTACAGAACAGTCCGTTTTTTCAGAAAGGTTTAAAGTGATTATCACTAGGGTACTTTATTACTGTAATCGAAATTGTTATTATAGAGAGGTTAGGTGAAAAAGCATGGGACGCATTCTTTGGATTATTCTTGCAGTTATTCTTGTTATTTGGCTTGTTGGATTCTTAATGGACGTGGCAGGTGGATTAATACACATTCTTCTAATTATTGCTGCAATCATTTTAGTTATTAATCTAGTTACAGGTCGTAAAGGCGCATAGCCATAGCATTACTAAAAAACAAAGACTTGCCTCAAGAGCCGCATTAACTGGCTCTTGATGGCAGTCTTTTTTAGTTTATTCGTTACTGCACAGCAAAAGCAGGAAAGGAAAATAAATTATTTCCTTTCCTGCTTTTTGGGTCATGTTATTCGCGAATCTTAGCATATACACATGTATCACGAAGTTTATTGTCTACGCGTGAAACGGTATCGTTACGTAAAATCCCCTCTAACTCAAAATTTAACCGGTTAGCTACCGCGCGACTTCGGACATTGTCTGGGTCACAGCGAATTTCAACGCGATTAGCACCTAGTTCTTCAAAAGCAAAACGTGTAATACGCTCTACCGCTTCAGAAACAAATCCTTTGCCTTCAAAGCGGCTATCTACCCAGTAGCCAATTTCAAACTTGCGCACTTCCCAGTCGATCCGGTGAAGCCCCGTAGAACCAATAAACTGACCCGTTTCTTTCAAGAAGAAATGCAGGCGTAAATCCTTGCGCAACTTAAAATCTGCAGCAGCTTCAATTAGCGTTGCCTCTGTTTGGGCAAGGTCTGGCTTTTGCTGTGCAAACGGCAGCCAAGGTCGGAAAGCTTCTAATGAATGCATGACTGCCTCGTAACTCGCTTCTGCATCTTCTCTTCTAGGTGCCCGAATTACCAATCGTTCAGACTCAAATTGTTCGGGAAAATCGAGTAATATCGGGTTAAAAGGCAACTCTTTTGTTGCTACTACAGCATCATCCCATAACACCGGTGTCGAAATTCCTGCTTGCCAGTCTTCACGTGTCATGCCATAAATCACCGCATCGTAATAACGATTTTCTCGTGGAGAAAACCATGCTTGTCGTAAATGAGCTTCTTTCACAAATCCTGTTCGTTCAAACGCTTTGCGCATCGCAAAATTATCGTGTCGTGTATTGCCTTCTAATCGAATCTTTTTCTCGGGTAGGGAAAACACAAAATCCGCAATCATTTTTAACGCTTTTGGACCATAGCCTTTATTTCGATAAGGATCTGCAATTCGTAAGTCAAACAGTGGAATGTCATCTTGCAAATCGAATATTTTTACTAAGCCTACTTGTTCTTTTTTATCATTTTCAATCCAGAACGTCGTGACTTGATCTGATTTATAGCCACCTTCTTCGATGGTCTTCTTTATTAAAGCCCGGACTGGATGTTCGTGACCGTGAAAAGGCCATGAGTTTGTTGTCATAAAATGAATTAGCTGTTCTTGCTCTTCCATTGTCCACTCTGTTAATTTCACTTAAAAACCTCCAAACCTACCTTACTTCTGAACTTTCACAAGACGTAGCGCATTTAAAATCACCAGTAACGTAGCACCCATGTCTGCAAAAATCGCAATCCACAAGGTTAACCAACCCGGAATAATTAAAAGCAACGCTAAAATCTTGAGCCCCAATGCAAAGATAATATTTTCCTTTATTATACGCAATGTCTTCCGGCTAAGTCGAATCGTATAAGGAAGTTTTTCCAAATCATCAGCCATTAACGCGATATCTGCTGTTTCAAGTGCAGCGTCTGTCCCTGCTCCAGTCATAGCAATGCCGATACTTGAAGCAGCTAAAGCTGGTGCATCGTTAATCCCGTCTCCAACCATTGCTACGCGACCATATTGTTTTTTCAAATCTTTAATTGCAGTTAGTTTATCTTCTGGCATCAATCCAGCTCGAACATCTGTAATACCTATTTCTCTAGCTATAGCAGTTGCTGTTGATGGATGATCGCCTGTCAGCATAATCGTTTGAGTTATTCCCATTTCTTTTAACTGGTTAATGATTGATGGACTTTCTGTACGGATCGCATCTGCTACTGCAACAATGCCTAGCAAGACCGTTTCAGAAAATACAGCCGTGACAGATTTCCCGCTTTCTTGCAGTTTACGCGCTTGTTCAGGAATACGTAATCCTTTGTCTTCTGCCCAAATCAAACTACCTACGTAAATAATTTCTTCATCCACAGTAGCATATGCACCTTTTCCTGTGACAGAATTAAAGTTCTCAGAAGGATACGTATAGGCCGCTTTTTTTAGAATCGCTCTTGCTAAAGGATGTTGTGACATCGTTTCTACTGATGCTGCTAGCTTTAATAATTCTTCTTCTGTAATAGCGCCTTGCGCTAAAACGTCTGTCACTTCTGGATAGCCTTTTGTTAATGTTCCCGTTTTATCAAAAGCGACAGCTTTAATTTGGCCTGTTTCTTCTAAATGAATACCACCTTTAATAAGTACTCCTTGTCGCGCAGCGTTCCCTATCGCGGTAACAATCGCAACAGGCGTGGACACGACTAAAGCGCACGGACACCCAACGACAAGCACAGCCAAACCTTGATACACCCATAGTTCCCAGTTACCAGTTACAAAACCAGGTACAATCGCTACCAAGAAAGCAATAACGATAATGGCGGGTGTATAATATTTTGCAAACTGATCAACAAATTTTTGAGTGGGTGCTTTTTCAGCTTGTGCTTCTTCTACTAAATGAATGATTTTAGCAATCGTCGTATCTTCAACTCGTTTTGTAACGGTGACTTCTAATGCACCTTCTTCGTTCAACGTGCCCGCAAAAACTTCATCTCCGATAGATTTAACAGCTGGAAGTGACTCTCCTGTAATTGCAGCTTGGTTAACAGCAGATTGTCCACGAAGAACGGTGCCATCCATGGCAATTTTTTGGCCTGGCTTAACGATTAATATGTCACCGATGCGAATATCTTCTGTATCGAGTTCCACGAGTTCCCCAGCGCGTTGAATTAATGCTCGTGCCGGAGCTAAATCCATTAAACTGCGAATAGATTGACGTGCTTTGTTCATTGAAAATGACTCTAATGCTTCGCTAACAGCAAAAAGGAAAACGACAACAGCTCCTTCACGCCACTCGCCAATGATGACCGCACCGATAATGGCAATGGTCATCAAGGTTTTCATATCAAATTGAAACGCACTGAGATTTTTTAATCCTGTCCAAAACATATGATAGCCACCTATCGCCATAGAACCTGCAAATAAAGCGATAGCCCAAGCGTCTGTTTCACTTGTTTGAAATGAAACGATAATTCCTGTTAGAAGTAATAACAATGAAAAAGTGGTTTCTATTGTTTGTCGGCGTTGATAGAACGGTACGACTTTTATTTTTTGTTTTTCAGGGTAGATGCGGATATGATCAAACGCTCCTGCTTTTTCAAGTGCTTTAATTGATATGTCTCCATCGATTGTGAGTTTAGACGCACCAAAGTTCAAATCTACGTTTTTAATATCAGGTAAGCCGCGTATATTTTTTTCGAATTTGGCCGCGCAACTTGTGCAAGACAAATTTTCTAAACGATAGGTTTTAACCAATTTCCACACCTTCTTTCGCATGCTCGTTAGCAATAGTCACCAATTGACGTACGTGATTATCAGATAAAGAATAAAAAATTTGTTTTCCTTTGCGCTCTGATTTCGCTAAGGCTCTATCTCGTAAATAGCGTAAATGATGAGAAGCTGTTGCAGTAGATGACCCAATAACTGCTGCAATATCACAAACACACATTTCTTCTTCTATTGTTAAGGCATAGGCGATGCTCAGTCTTGTTTCATCTGCAAGGGCTTTAAATAAATTCGCTACATCGCCAAGCTCAGTCATGTTTCCCTGTACTCGATCGACAATAGCAGAATTAACTTTTGTTACTTCACATAGCTCTTTCATGTGGCACCTCCATCATTCAAACGATAGTTTGATTGTTGTTCCCATTATAATCCCCATACTCTCTACAGTCAAACCTCCGTTTGAATGAATTATATTTACATCTCTCAAAAAAGATGATACAGTTTTGTAGCTTATAATTAACAACTTTTTCAGCTCGATAGCAATAAAAGAGCGAAATAATTGCTTTGATCTGCGTTTTGTTCTTTCTTTAGAGCCCTTCAAAACTAATGACTAATTAGCAGAATCCGATATTCACCTAACTAATACGAGAAGGAAGTGAGAATTTTTGAATGCAATATCTTATAAAGAGCAATGGTTCGGGAATATTCGTGGAGACGTTTTGGCCGGAATTGTTGTAGCACTTGCACTTATTCCGGAAGCGATTGCTTTCTCGATCATTGCGGGTGTCGATCCTATGGTTGGGTTGTACGCTTCATTTTCCATCTCCGTCATTATCGCCTTTGTGGGTGGACGACCCGGAATGATTTCTGCAGCTACAGGGGCTATGGCACTTGCCATGGTGCTGCTCGTTCGTGATCACGGTTTGGATTATTTACTAGCAGCAACTGTTTTAACAGGTGTGCTGCAATTGATTTTTGGTCTTTTAAAAGTTGCACGGTTCATGAAATTTATTCCTCGAGCTGTCATGATTGGTTTTGTTAACTCATTAGCGATTTTAATTTTTATGGCACAAGTACCATTCATTTTTGGCATCAACACACTTACATACGTCTTTGTTGGTGTTACGTTGGCGATTGTATATATTTTGCCTCGATTTTTCACAGCAATTCCAGCACCATTAATTGCTATTCTTGTCTTGACAGGTGTCGTTATTTACACCGGCATTGATATGCAAAACGTTGGTAGTCTTGGTACCATTTCGCAAACCTTGCCAAGTTTCTTTATTCCAAGTGTGCCATTCAATTTTGAAACTTTGCAAATTATTTTCCCAACTGCGTTGGCTTTATCTGTTATCGGCTTACTGGAGTCTTTATTAACTGCCTCAATAATTGATGATGCCACAGAAACTGGATCAGATAAAAACCAAGAAGCACGTGGACAAGGACTTGCCAATATCATTACGGGCTTTTTTGGCGGAATGGCTGGTTGCGCAATGATTGGACAATCAGGTATTAACGTTCGTTCCGGTGGTCGCGGACGCTTGTCTAGCTTTGTTGCGGGTGTCTTCCTTATGTTCTTGATTATCGTTCTGGGAAATTGGGTTATCCAAATCCCAATGCCTGTTTTAGCGGGTATTATGGTCATGGTTTGTATCGGTACATTTGATTGGGGTTCGTTCAAGTACTTAGCAACGGCTCCGAAAGCGGATGCCATCGTCATGTTGTTAACGGTTGTTGTTGTTGTTTATACACATGATTTATCAAAAGGCGTATTTGCCGGTGTTATTTTAAGCGCATTGCTGTTTGCTGCTAAAATTTCCAAAGTGGAAGTACGGAAAGAAGGATTGGAAACCAATGCGTCGAATAGATACACCATACACGGACAATTGTTTTTCGCTTCTTCACAAGACTTTGTCTCTGAGTTTGACAAAGTGGAAGCTTCTCAAGATGTTGTCTTAGACTTTTCAGATGCATCTGTTTGGGACGACTCTGGCGTTGGTGCAATCGATCGAGTCATGAACAAACTACAGGCGCAAGGTCAAACAGTTGAAATTGTCGGATTGAACGCGTCTAGTCAAAAGCTTGTTGATAAACTAGCTACCTTCAGCAACGCTGGTAAAGGTACACCTTAAGGAGGATGCTCTATGTATGAGAAAATTTTAGTTGCTGCTGACGGTTCTGACCATTCAAAACGAGCTGCTCATGAAGCTGTAAAAATGGCCAAAGCTAATCCACAAGCATTCATTACATTGTTGTATGTAATTGATTATGAAAAAGCGCGCACAGAAATTCTTCACGGCCAAAGTAGCGACGAAGTGCACTTAGAACGGCGCAAGCATTTAGTTCCGCTTGAAGAAATTTTCCGTTCAGCAGGTGTAAATTTTGAAACAAAAACACTACATGGTGTTCCTGGACCAACCATCGTCAAGCACGCGAATGAGACCGGCTACGATGTCGTCTTGATCGGCAGCCGCGGATTAAATGCGTTGCAAGAAATGGTACTCGGCAGTGTTAGCCATAAAGTAGCTAAACGCGTTGAAGCTCCTGTTATTATCGTAAAATAAAACTAGCCGTTTTTCGAGAGTTTCGAAAAACGGCTAGTTTTTTTGATTTGCAGTCATTCAGTGGATTTTATAAGCGCTCATGAAAAAAACTCCTCTTGCAACAATCACAAGAGGAGCCAGCATTTATTGCATCAAGACATACCCAAGACTGAATAATAAGATACCACTGACCAAAGTAGCAAAAACATAAATACCGCCTTGCAACCATTTTCTGTCTTCGATTTCTTTTACTACATCTAAAGCCATCGTTGAAAACGTTGTGAAGGCCCCGAGAAACCCCGCAATCCAGAAAACAGACAAACTACCACTGCCAATGAATAAACCAAGGACTAGTGAGCCGGTGCTATTAACTAGCCATGTGGCGAGTTTTGGTTGCCATACCCGACTTTCAACTAGCAAATAAAATAAATAACGTGTGATGGCTCCTAAAAACCCACCGATTGCGACGCCTATCATAACGAAGACACCCCTTTTCTACCAAGCCACAGTCCAGCAGCTGCAGCTGTAACGCACGCGATGGTCATGCTGCCGGCAAATACTAAGCCCAGCCAAATAGAAGATTCGAGGTAATAGAACCAGTCAGCAGAAAATGCTGAAAATGTTGTAAAAGACCCGAGTAACCCTGTCGAAATGAATAGTCTCAACTCTGCTGACTTATGAGATAAGCGAATAGCCGCCAGCCCGATTAAAAAGCTACCAATGATATTGACAATCCATAGCCCCAGACCATCTGCAACTGACGTGTATATTGCTACACGGAACAGCGCACCTACCATGCCACCCAGTCCTACCGCTAATAATTGTTTCATTACACATGCCTCATATCTTTTTCTTTAGTATAACTTATTCGGCATTTAATATTAACGTCGATCCTTCTACTCTTTCGCCGATTTCTGTTTCATGGAAATCTCCTTGTGCCCAATCGTCTACTTGGTTATGGTAGTAATCCGATTTCATGTGTCCACTCAATCCGGGTCCAACAATATGATATGCACTTGATAAATCAGCAAGATCTGCGACAAAACGCCAAGATGCACCGTGATTAACATCGCCGTCTGCAGTAGAGGCTGCTGCTTGAACCGTTACATTTGAACCACCAATTGGAACGGTTTTTGGGTTCAGAAATTTCTCGAAAATTGGAGAAGCTCCTGCCAGCGGATGCGGGAATGTTAATTGATGATGTTCTCCCCAGCTCCAGTCAGCTGGGTCATTTCCTTGCTCTTCTTCAATTTCAGCAACGGCTGTTTCCAATGAATCCACAAGCCATTTATCTATACCGCCATATTCACTTACCCAAATACCTTCTGTTCCTTTAAAAGCATCACGCATCATTTCGTCTGTAATGTGATTTTTGCCATCGAGCATTTCAAAGACGTCTTTTGGAAATTCATCCGCGAGCAAAGTTTCTGGCAATTGCTTTATCCACGTATGGAAAACCAATGGTGCGCCTTGGTCTTTACCATCAACTTGGTCCCATTCTTCTAGCAGCTCGAGAACTTCATCATAATCGCTTGTATTATTACGTACTGTAGAAATCATATCTTTTAAAAATTCAGCTGCATATAAATTCTTTTGATCCATTTGCAATTCCATCATGTCTTCTGCTGTCAGTTTATCCGAAGCTTCTAACACTTCAGCAATTCGTTCGTAGCGATAAGGTTGCGCCCAAAAATCAGTAATATGATAAGGATAAGAATCATCGATTACTTCATTATTCGCTGTCGCAATAAACCCATTTTCAGGATTTACTGAACGAGGTAATTCATCAAAAGGCACATAGCCTTCCCACCCATATTCTGCCGAATTTCCTGGAACCGGCAATTGCCCATCTCCTGTTTTCCGAATCGGAATTCGGCCATTGGCTTTATAGGCAATGGTGCCATCTGTGGAAGCAAAGACAAAGTTTTGAGCGGGAGCTTGAAAATCTTCGAGCGCCAGTTCAAACTCTTCCCAATTAGATGCTTTATTAAAATTCAAGACGGCCTGTAATTCAAGCGTAGGTTCTAATGCCGTCCATTGCATTGAAAAGACAGCGCCTGGATCTTCATCATCATAGAGAATATTCGACACAACAGGACCATGCCTCGTCACCAGCACTTCAAAATCTTCTGTTTCTTCATCTTTTATTTTAATTGGTTCTTTTCTTACTTCTGCTCTTTCCCACTGCCCTTCGTATTCGAACTGTGTTGGATCTTCAGGGTTTGGTGTTTCGATATAAAGATCTTGAACGTCTGGTCCGACATTTGTTACACCCCAAGCAATTTTTTCATTGTGCCCTAAAATAATTCCTGGCACTCCTGCAAAAATAACTCCGCTGACATTTTGTTCAGGAGATTCTAAATGCATTTGATACCAAATAGATGGCGTACTTAGGCCAAGATGCGGATCGTCCGCAAGTAACGGCTTGCCACTTGCCGTTTTGTTACCAGACACCACCCAGTTGTTGCTGCCGTTCAATTCTGGTGGAATGACAGACGTATCAAATTCTCCCGCTACTTGAACTGGTTGTTGCTTATTTGCTGCCAAGATGGCTGGTGCATTATCAGGATAGTTGATAAAAAGTTCTGCTGCTTTATCTTCTGGAAATTCATTTAATGCCCAGTGACGAACAGCCAAGGTATTCCAATGTCCACCGAGGTCATAAGCCATAAACTTGCCAATTGTTAACGAGTCCACTGGTGTCCACTCTGTCGGTTCATAACCGAGCAATGCAAATTCATAACTTAAATCGTTATTCTCTTTTGCTTCATCTATATAAGCATTTACACCTTCTGCAAACCACTCTAAAACTTGTTGCGCTTCTGCGTCATAGCCGCTCCATGATTTCTCTGCCGCATCGCGTAAACTAAATGTTCTAAAAAACTTATCTGTATCAACCGCATCTGCACCAATTACTTCAGCTAGCTGACCACTTGCTTGTCTGCGAGACAAATCCATTTGGAACAAGCGATCTTGCGCTTGTACATATCCTTGTGCGCGGTAAAGATCTGCATCGGTCTCTGCTTTTAAATGTGGTACCCCTATCTCATCACGTGTGACAGTCGCATCATTGTCTAAAATTTCTACTGTCGCTTCTCCTTCGATAAGCGGTTTAGACTTCGCTATGTAAACGTTTATAAAAATTAACGCAGCAATTGCAATTGTCACAAACACACCCAAAACAACTAAAAGCCATTTTAGCCATTTTCTTTTTTGCACTTTCTTTTCCATTGGTGTTCCCCCTTTTTCACTATGCTATTTTATTCGACTAAAGAAGGAAAAACTCCTTTTTGAACACTCAGAGAGTTTCGCATTCTACTTTCACTAAAAAAAGATGTCCTCATTAAAGGACATCTTCTCCAACAATTTTCACTTCAAGTTCTAAATCAATACCAAATTTTTCGAATACAGTCTTTTTAACCATTTCGATTGTTTGAATATAATCGTTCGCCGAAGCATTGTCTTTATTAACAATAAAACCAGCATGCTTTGTCGAAACTTCCGCTCCACCAAATCCTCTTCCTTGTAAATCACATTCCTGAATTAGTTTCCCTGCAAAATTACCAGGTGGGCGTTTAAAAACACTTCCCGCCGATGGAAATTCCAATGGTTGCTTTGTTTCACGCTGATATGTTAATTCGCTCATCTTTGCATCAATGATCATTTGCTTCCCTACTTCTAATTCAAATTCCGCCGACAAAACAAAATAGCCTTTTTTAGTAATGATGCTTTTGCGGTAACCGAGACCCAAATCTTCTTTGGTTAAAACCATCATGTTGCCTTCTCTCGAAAGAACAGTCGCTTGTTTGATGATGTCTTTAATTTCTCCGCCATAAGCACCTGCATTCATAGCCATAGCACCACCAATTGAGCCTGGAATTCCACAAGCAAATTCAAATCCTGTTAATTGTTTTGCAGCCGCCACTTTCGATACTTTCTTAATATCCGCTCCACCTTGAGCATAGATTTTTGTGCCCTCCATGCGAATTGTCTGCAGTCCTTTTAACGTTAAAACAATTCCACGAAATCCGCCATCTCGAACGACCATATTCGAGCCGTTTCCAAGTAGTAGTAGTGGGATCTTATTTTTATGTGCATATTTCACTGTAAAGGCAGTTTCTTCTTCTGTCGTTGGTTCTACAAAAATATCAGCTGGTCCACCCATTTTAGTCAATGTATGAAGGTGTAACGGTTCATCCATTTTGACATGATCTTCTTTTAAAAAACCGCGCAAATCCGCCAACCATTGTTCTTTCGTCATCTAAAGCAAATCCCTTCTAAACTTATAGCTTCTACTAGTATCTAATTTTCACCTTGTTTTGACAAGCAATATAGCAAATTTCGGGTAAAAAGTCCAACTAAACAATATCTTGAAACAAAGATTTTTAAATTAAAACATATTTACTTCGAGATACTTTCTTGTTATATTGATTACACATAACAAATTCAGGAGGAATTCATCATGAAAAAGTGGATAGTAGACACTGCACACTCAGAAATCGGATTCTCAGTAAAACATATGATGATTTCAAAAGTAACAGGTTCTTTCACTTCTTACGAAGCAACAATCGAAGCGAACGAAGAAGATTTACAAGACGCATTGATCGACTTTAAAATCGACGTCGAAAGCATTAATACAAAAAACGAAGATCGCGACGCTCACTTACGCTCTGTAGATTTTTTTGATGTTGAACAATTTCCCTATATTACATTTAAAGGAAATGAGATCGTTAAAAAAAACGATGAATACGAAATGACTGGTGACTTTACGATGAAAGATGTTACACGCCCAGCAACTTTTAAAATAGAATACAACGGCAAAGCTACAGATCCATGGGGTTCTGAAGTTGTAGCGTTTGACGTTGAAGGCAAAGTAAACCGCAGAGATTTTGGACTTACCTGGAACCAAGCGCTTGAAACAGGCGGTGTCATAGTTGGCGAAGACATCAAAATCACGTTAGCAATTGAAGCAAAACTAGCTGAATAAAACAGAAAAAAGCAGTAAGAGAAGTTCCTCTCACTGCTTTTTCTGCTTTTAAGCCTAATTCTCTAGTACTTGCACATTTCTTTATTCTTCTTCTATTTTCTTCAATGGTTTTACAGCTGGTCCGTTTAAGACGTCTCCTGTATAAGAAAAGCGAGATCCGTGACATGGGCAATCCCATGAACGTTCTGCATCGTTCCATTTAACATCGCATCCCATATGCGTACATGCTGTATCCACTAGATGGACTTGACCATATTCATCGCGGTAGCCACCTGCTTTTTTCTTGCCAACTTTGACTAATGAACCTTCATCTTTGCCTAAATCATCAACTGTTTTAGAGGCTCTTTTTAGTTTGCCAGTGACTAATGCCTTCGCAACCGATGCATTGTCTTTTGCAAAACTCGCAGCATCTTTAGGTTTTAACTTTGTGCGCGTTGGATCAAAAACCGGTGCATACCGATTTTCTTTACCAAGCACTTGATCGGTTAATAACATACCTGCCAATGCACCGTTTGACATTCCCCATTTATTGAAACCAGTAGCTACTAAAATATTTTCGTATCCTACTGTGATGGTTCCAATATAGGGAATTTTATCAAGTGTTGTCATGTCTTGAGACGACCAGCGATATGGAATTTCTTTAATACCAAAATGCTCGTCACCAAATTTTTCGAGGTTGTAATAATGTTCCATGGTATCACTTGAACTTTTGCCAGTTGCATGACCTTCGCCACCAATTAACAATAGCTTTTCGCCGTCTTCTCCTGGTGCATAGCGCAGAGAACGAGAAGGCATGTCACCGCTAATATACATATCGTTTGGAATCTTGCCACTCACTTTAGCTGCAATCGCATATGAACGATTAACCGATAAACGTGAAAAATACATACCATCAAAGTCATTGAATGGATAATGGCTGGCAACAATAACTTTATTACACGACAAATGTGACAAGTTTTCCGTTTGAATGACTGGATCGTGTTTACTTAGAATTTTCATCGCTCGCGTTTGTTCATATACTTTCCCGCCGAGCCGTTCAATTTCTTTCACTAATCCTGCTAGAAATTTGACTGGATGAAATTGAGCTTGATTGCGCATAACCACTGCTTCTTCTACAGAAAACGGCAATTCCACTTCTTCTTTCGCCAATTCACCGTCAATGCCTAAACGTTTATAAGCTTCAGCTTCTTTTTCAACAAGTTTGGCCCCTGCTGCTGTTTGGGCATAAACAAAGGCATTGTGATGAGAAAAATCACAATCAATCGATAGCTCTTTAGCGGTTTCTTCAATAAACTTTAAAGCATCTATGTTTGCTTGATAATACAACTTGGCCTGTTCTTCTCCGGCCACTTGAATCATAGAATCATAATACAAACCGTGTTGCGCTGAAATTTTGGCAGTGGTTTTTCCGGTTACACCGTCAACTAACTTTCCGGCTTCAATCAAAGTTACTTTTCGTCCAGCTTTCGCTAATAAATAGGCGCTAATAATCCCTGCCATTCCTCCACCAACAACTGCGATATCCGTTGACTCATTTTCTTGCAACGCGGGGTAGCTCGGGATGTCCTTATATTCTCTCCAAAATGATTTCTGTTCTTGCGGAACTTGGCTATTGTGATCACTCTTCACTTTGTCATTCCTCCTCAACAGCTTTTAATAAGCTTTTAATCCATATCTACCCCTATTAGAAATTCCTAATCCATTTCGAGAGGTAAAAGCTGAAAATTCCCTGTTTTCTGGACATACCGTCTAAATTGATTTGAATACTGTCTAACTCTCGAAAATACTGTCCATTTCGGATGATTTACTGTCCACTTTGATTGGTTTACTGTCCAAACAAAAAAGGACAACCAATTAAGGTTATCCTTTCATAAAAAACTATGCGTATACTTTAACTAATGAGTTTGCAACTTGTTCTACGCGTTGCATTCCGTCAGCTTTGATTTCTTCAGCGCGATCAGGATACATATTATGTCCTTCAATGATTACTTCTTCAATATCTTTAATTCCGAAGAAATTCATGATCAAACGGATATAAGTAACGCTCATTTCAGCAGGTGCCATTTCAGGTGTTGAATAAACTCCGCCACGTGCATTCAAAATGATGACTTTTTTCTCTGGTACAAGACCAACCGGGCCTTCAGGAGTATATTTGAATGTCACGCCCGCACGGTAAACATAGTCAATGAAGGTTTGCAATGGCGCTGGAATTGTTTTGTTCCATAATGGGAATGCGAAAACAACAACATCGGCTTCCATGAAAGCATCCATAGCTTTGTTAGCCGCAGTCAAAATACGTTGCTCTAGCTCTGTCATTGGCTCAGCCTGTGCAGATTTTTTCATAGCATCAAAGAAATCTTGACCAAAATAAGGCATGTCTTCTTTAAATACGTCAAAAGTATTAATGCCTAGCTCAGTATCCATACCGATTGTATCCATAAATACTTCGTACATTTTACTTGTAACCCCTTCAGATGCTGGGCGGTTATTTGCTTTTACTACTAAAACGTTTGTCATTAGATTAAATCTCCTCTTATAATTGTACAAAATTATTTATCTCGACTTGAAAATACGTTTCTATTTTAATAAAAAAGCAGAGTAAAAGTCAATTACTCTGCTTGGGTCATTAAATTCCATCACATGAATCGCCCGTGCAATAACTTGTGTTCTTGCCAAGCGGTTTTAACTCCGGACGGATACCTTCTTCTTCAGCAATTTGTTCTAATGCTTCCACAAAAGCTTCTACAGGCTGAGCACCCGATAGTGCATATTTACGGTTCACAACAAAAAACGGTACGCCTTGCACACCAATTTGACCGGCTTCAGCGATGTCTACTTGAACTTGTGCCATAAACTGATCTGATTCTAGCACTTGTTTCGCTTCGTCTCCTGGTAAGCCAATCGATTCTGCACTAGCGACTAACACTTCATGATTGCCTACATTCTTCGCTTGGATAAAGTATTCATCCATCAGCTTTTCCGTAAGTTCTCCGTCTTTTTCATGCGTTTCGGCCCATTTCACGAGACGATGAGCCGCCAAAGTATTGGCTTCTACCATATTGTCAAAATCATATTCCAACCCAACTGAACGAGCATGTTGCGCGATTCCTTCAGTCATTTCTTTTGCTTGTTCTATCGTCTTGCCGAATTTATTAGCTAAGCTGTCATAAGTCGATACAGCCGAATCAACTGGCGTGTCAGGATTTAATTGATACGCTTTGTACGAAACGTCCGCTTGACTTTCAAGTCCTGATTGAACCAATGCTTTTTCTAATGTGCGTTTACCAATATAACAAAATGGGCACACGTAATCTGACCAAACTTCAATTCTCATATTATCCACCTCGCCATTAACTATAGCAACGAACACTATAGCCCTCAATTTTTTTGCCTGTAGAAAGAAAAGCGTAGGCAATCGTGCTAGGCCTGACGGGCATAAGACGCGGTGGCAAAGCGGCATTTTTTCAGCCGCGCAGAGCGAATGCCTGTTCAGCTCTGACAGGCATTTTCAACGGGACAGCCAGCGTGACTCGTGACCTGAGGGTCTTTCCACCTCCACCGCGTCTTCATCAAAAAAACTGACTCCTAAAAGGGAATCAGCTTAATGCTTCTGTAATAACGGGAACGATTTGTTTTTTACGAGATACAACGCCCGGCAACAAGACACGGTGATCCACAACACTTGTTTGAAACGCTCTTTCGATAATTTCGGCTCTTTCACCAAGAACGATTGCTACCGAATTATTGTTAAGAATATCCGTAACTACAAACATGAAGAGCCCTAATCCTTTAGTTGAAATGGTATTTTTCATCAACACTTCAAGTTCTTTTTGACGAGCCATTACTTCTTCAACATCAATGGCATTAACTTGAGCAATTTCAAATCGGTGATCGCCTGCTTCGAATTCTTTAGAATCTATGGAAATCAAGTCTTCCAATGTTTTATTGCTTAAATCCGCTCCTGCTTTTAGTAGATCGAGACCGTAATTTTGTGCATCTATATTGGCAATTTTAGAAAGTTCAGCAGCTGCATCTATATCCTGCTGTGTGCATGTAGGTGATTTGAACAGAAGAGAATCTGAGATAATAGCAGACAACATCAATCCCGCGATGTTCGAAGGAACTTCTACGCCATTTTCTTTAAACAACTTAAGGATGATTGTTGTTGTGCACCCAACCGGTTCTGCACGAAAATACAATGGATCTGTCGTTTCAAAATTAGCAATACGATGATGATCTACAACTTCAATTACTTGAACTTCATCTAAATCTTCAGCACTTTGCTGGCGTTCGTTATGATCCACTAAAATAACTTGTGTAACTTCTTTAGCCACTTGTGTCACAAGTCTCGGCTGATCAAACTTAAAAGTTTCCAAAGCAAATAATGTTTCGTTGTTTACTTCACCTAAACGAATAGGTTCTGCAACCATACCCATTTTATTTTTCAAATAGGCGTATGAAATAGCCGAGCAAATTGAATCTGTGTCCGGGTTTTTATGGCCTAATACTAAAACATTTGACATGAATAATAGCCTCCTGAAAATCTGAATTTCTGTACTTATTCTATCATAAAAACAGCAATTGAAAAAACCAGACTTTCTTTACTCAAAAAATCGTAGAAAATAATGTTAAGTTTATAGAATTATCAGTAAATTAAAAATTCGTTGTGTACTTTAGCATATGGCAATGGTATAATATGACTAACTAATTATAAGTTATGTGGAAGGAAGAGGTGCCTGTGACCGTTTTATTGGAAAAAAAATACATTCCTCTAGCTAATTATTTTGCTGGAGCAACGAATTCTTCAATAAAGTTAACATTTTCTGAAATCGAACAAATTATGGGGCAAAATTTGCCCAATGCTGCTTACTTGAATAAAAGTTGGTGGAAAAAGGTAAAAGCTCCGGCTAAACATTTTCATGCGTGGCTAGATGCGGGTTATTATGTTAGCAATGTAGAACCAGATCGCTTTGTTGTTTTTGAAAGAATCGATGCCTCAACTGGCAACGGGATAGACGATGATGATGATGACCAAGATATCTTGTTGATTCGAACAGCAGAGCACGGCGATGCACGAACTCTTGCTGCTTTGCAAAAAACCGTAGAGTCTGAGTCTGATTTCATGCTCTACGCAAAAGATGAACGCACACAGTCCACTCAAAAAGTTCGCAAGCAAATCATTGAATGGAAGCAAAGCGGCCACTCTGTCATCATTGTCGCCATCTTAAATGGGCAACACGTCGGTTTTCTAATGATTATGGGCAATGACGCAAAACGCGCAGCACATCGAGCCACCATCGACCTTGGACTTCAGAAAAATGCTCAAGGAAAAGGAATTGCTAAGTCTCTTCTTAAGAAAGCCGAGGAATGGGCAAGAGAAAAAGAGATCACTCGACTCGAAGTAACAGTCGTTGAAGAAAATGAAGCTGCTCGGAAACTATACGAAAAAACCGGGTTCCACTCGGAAGGTATTCGTGAAAAGTCGATGATGATCGATGACAAACCGCATAATGAATTATATTTAGCTAAGTTTTTAAACTAAACAAAAGGAGCATGCCGAGAGGATGCTCCTTTTGTTATGGAGTTAATTTAAAATGGTCAACCACAAGTAAAGACCTGTTAAGGTTATGAACAAGGTTGGTATGGTTAAGATTATGCCAATTTTAAAATAATAACCCCAAGAAATTTCCACACCTTTTGTTTTCAATACATGTAACCATAATAAAGTCGCGAGAGAACCGATTGGCGTAATTTTCGGTCCTAAATCTGAACCAATGACGTTAGCATAAATTAACGCCTCTTTAACGACCCCTGAGGTATTGGTTTCTGTAATTGCTAGTGCATCAATCATGACAGTTGGCATGTTATTCATAACAGAAGATAGAATGGCTGCAATAAAGCCCATACCGATTGTTGCTGCATACAAGCCGTGACTCGCTGTCCATTCGATCGCCGTCGCAAGCACTGATGTGAGACCTACATTTCTTAATCCATAGACTACTACATACATACCGATTGAGAAAAAAACAACGGCCCAAGGCGCACCTTTTAATACAGTCATCGTTTCCACTGATTTACTCGCTCGAGCAATTGCTAAAAAGGTAACAGCAACTGCTCCTGCGATAAAGGATACTGGGATTCCTAACGTTTCACTGCTGAAATAACCAATCAGTAAAATAACAAGTACTGCCCAAGACAAACGGAAAAGTCGAATATCTTTTATAGCCGAAGCTGGCGTTTTTAATATGCTGCCATCAAATTTTTTCGGAATGTCTTTTTGGAAATATAAATACAATACAAGCATACTTGCAGCAATACTAAATAGATTCGGGACAATCATATGAATAGCGTATTCCGTAAAACCAATATCAAAAAAGTCTGCTGACACGATATTGACTAAGTTACTGACGACAAAAGGAAGTGACGCGGTATCCGCAATAAAACCACTCGCCATAATAAACGGTAAAATCATCGCATCTTTAAATTTTAATGCGCGAACCATCGCCAAGACAATTGGCGTCAAAATCAATGCTGCCCCGTCGTTAGCAAATAACGCTGCAACAATCGCCCCTAACATGGTGACTAAGAAAAACATACGCAACCCGCTGCCTTTAGCGAAACGTGCCATATGCAATGCTGCCCATTCAAAAAAGCCGATTTCATCAAGAATCAATGAAATGATAATTAATGCAACAAACGTCAATGTCGCATTCCAAACAATCCCTGTAACGTCCCAAACGTCACCAAAGTCCACAACGCCAAACAATAACGCTACTACAGCACCTGCAATAGCAGACCAGCCAATGGACAAACCTTTTGGCTGCCAAATAACAAAAATTAATGTAACGATAAAAATAAAACTCGCTAACCAAACATCCACACTTATCCAACTTTCTGTTTCTAATTCTTCTTATTCGCAGCTCCTTACATAAGTTTAGGAGTTTATTGCTTTCTACTTATTGCTCGAACACTTATTTATTATATAAGCACTTGCTTATGTATTCAAGAGACAATTTAAAACTGTAATTCACTATTCTCATAAAAAACCCCGAATCAGCCTTGCTGATTCGGGGTTTGAGTTCAGGTTTTTACTTGTTTAATTGTTCCAGTACACGTAGGGATTCTCGGTTGAACGCTGGAATATCATCTGGTTGGCGACTCGTGACCAATTGATCTTGACATACCACGACTTCTTCATCTAATACTGTCGCACCTGCATATTCCATATCAACTTGAATCGATTTATAGCCTGTAGCTTTACGACCTTCTAATGCTTTTGCCGTAATTAATAATTGAGGTCCATGACAAATTGCAAAGACTGGTTTTTTCGCATCCATGAAAGCTTTTGAAAAATTTACAAATCGATCATCTGCACGCAATTGATCTGGTGAAAATCCACCTGGTAAGAACAAAGCATCAAAATCGTCTGGGCTGACATCATCAATGCCTTTATCAATTGTGACAACAGCTTCACCTTGTTTGCCTGTCACTTTTTTCCCTGCTTCTTTTTCGATAGTGAAAACTTCGTGACCTGCATCATTAAACGCTTTCGACGGGTCTGTATATTCCACATCTTCGAACATATCAGTAATTAAAGTTGCAATTTTCGCCACTATCTTCCACTCCTTTTGTTTGTTCATTCTCTTTCAGTATTCCACGAAAGAATAGAGTTAAACACAAAATTAACGAAATTTCGAAACGAAGGGATTTTCTGACTCCCAAAAGCGATAAGGATAATGAACTGCGTCGAGTGAATTTCCAATCCCTACACGTGGTCCTACTGACACCGAATCGACCGGATCCCCTTGCGCGATATAAAGTGGTTTTTCCGTAAAATGGTGACCATAATAATCCATGTTAATCGCCATAGCCTTTGTCAGCTTACCAGGTCCACTGGTCCATTGTTTCATTGGCATATCTTTGCCACGCAGTTCTCTCATAAGCTCAATGCCTTCAACGGGTTCGACTGCTCGAATCAGTATCGCACGTGGTGTTTCTTCAGGTCCCGCGACAACATTGACCAATGTATGTGTATGCATTTGATACGTATAGACAAGTCCCGGTTTGCCGAACATGATTTCTGTACGTTTTGTACGACGGTTTCCAAAGCTATGTGCAGCTCGATCTTCTGCGCCCATATAAGCCTCAGTTTCAACGATGCGCCCGGCAACGATGCCTTCAGGTAATTCGTGAACCAAGATTTGACCAAGTAAATTGCGGGATAATTCCAGAGTTGGCACATTAAAAAAATCAGCATGAACTGGTGTAAACATAAAATCCCCTCCTATCGATATTATACCGAATGAGTGGCTGTTACTGCATGTATAAGGGGTTCGAGCGCTTCAATTTCGCCTGCGTTAAAGGCTTCAACAATTGCACTCCCGACAATAAAACCATCCACATCATCACGCAACATATCAACGTGACTACTTTTCGAAATCCCGAACCCAGCATAAACTGGAACTGGACTTTTCTCGCGAACTTTCTGCATAAAGACTTTAACGTCTTGTGACATTTCATCGCGAGATCCGGTGATTCCTTTAACTGTTACGGCATACACAAAACCTTCTGCTTCACGTAGAATTGCATCTAATCTTACATCGGTCGTTGTTAACGTTACCAATTGAATCAGTTTGATGTCTTCTTTATCGACATACGGTTGAACCAATTGCTTATGCTCGTATGGAAGATCTGGAATGATCACTCCTGACACTCCTGCTTTGCCACATTCAGTGGCAAAACGCTCTACACCGAAACTTAGTACTGGATTTAAATAGGTCATAACAAGTAGAGGGATTTTAACTTCGAATGTCCAGCTTTGTAGTTCTGCTAATACCTTTTGTAAGGTCACACCTTTTTTCAACGCACGGTTTCCAGCTGCTTCAATCGTCGGACCATCTGCGACTGGATCTGAAAAAGGAATGCCAATTTCAATAGCAGTCACACCTGCTCCTTGCAAATATTGAACTTGGTCTTTTAAGCGATCAAGACCTCCATCTCCTGCCATGATATAAGCGACAAAGGCTTTGTTTCCCAATTTTTTTAGTTGCTCTAATCGATTCATGATAGCCCCTCCAGTTTTTCTGCGTATGTCGCCATATCTTTATCTCCACGACCGGATACACAAATAATCAGTATCTGATCTTTGGTCATAGACTTCGCTTGTTTTTCCGCTTCTGCAATAGCGTGAGCCGTTTCAAGTGCTGGAATGATTCCTTCAAGACGTGACATGCTAATAACCGCAGCCAGCGCTTCATCATCTGTGATTGAACGATATTCTACACGACCTGTATCTGCTAAATGAGCATGTTCCGGACCAATTCCTGGATAATCAAGACCTGCAGAAATCGAATGCGCCTCTTGCACTTGGCCTGCATCGTCTTGCAATAGCTTCATAAGCGCACCGTGAAGGACGCCTTCTGTCCCTTTTGCTAAAGTTGCAGCATGCTTGTCTGTATCTACTCCTTGGCCTGCTGCTTCTACACCAATCAGCTCGACGTCTTCGTCTTGAATAAACGGATAAAACATACCAATCGCGTTACTGCCTCCACCCACACACGCCAAAATCGTATCAGGTAAACGTCCTTCTTTTTCTAAAATTTGGCGTCTTGTTTCTTCTCCAATAACGCTTTGGAAATCACGAACCATTGTTGGGAACGGATGTGGTCCGAGTGCTGAACCAATCAAATAATGTGTATCTTCTACATTAGCTACCCAGTAGCGCAAAGCTTCGTTAACCGCATCTTTTAAAGTTGCACTGCCTTTTGTGACACTTTCCACGCGTGCCCCTAATAACTTCATACGAAAGACGTTTAATTGCTGGCGTTTAATGTCTTCTTCTCCCATGAAAATAACACAGTCTAAATTAAAAAGCGCACAGATAGTTGCAGTGGCTACGCCGTGTTGCCCTGCTCCCGTTTCCGCTACAATTTTGCGTTTGCCCATACGCATTGCAAGTAGCGCCTGCCCAATTGCATTGTTTACTTTGTGAGCTCCTGTATGATTTAAATCTTCACGTTTCAAATAGATTTTTGGTCCACCGTACGCTTCTGTCATTCGCTTTGCAAAAGTCAACGGCTGTTCACGTCCAACGTATTCCGATAGATAATGATGATATTCTTTATGAAACTCGAGATCTTCTTTGACTTCATTATAAGCATCTTCTAATTCTTTGACTGCTTTCATTAATGTTTCTGGCACAAATTGTCCACCGTATTTTCCAAAAAAGCCAACTTTGTCTATTGTCTGTTCCATCGAATCACCCTTTACTTGTTTAATGAATTCTTGTATTTTTGCTGTATCTTTACGGTTTTCCGTTTCGACTCCACTTGAAACGTCCACCATATAAGGTGTCGTTTGTTCGATTGCTGCCTGCACATTTTCCGGATTCAAACCACCTGCTACAATGAGACGCGATGGATCGATATCCGCTTCGTCTAGTAACGACCAATCGAATACATTGCCACTTCCTCCTCGGTAATCTGTACCCGGGGCATCGACTAATACGTAGTCAGCGAGTGACTGTTTTAATTTCGCGACATCTTCTTTTGTTCGAATCGAGAATGCTTGAATAACCGGAACACCTATTGCGTTAACCAGTTCATCGGGTTCGTCTCCGTGAAGCTGAACCATCGTTAGTGGGACACCTACTATTGTGTCTTCAATTTCTATTAACGAGGCATTGACAAATACACCAATCTTATCGGTATCTACAGGAACATGCTTTGCTAATTTCGCTGCTTGTTCAATCGTCACTTGGCGCTTGCTCGGTGCAAATACAAAGCCAATCGCATCGGCATAGCTTGCTGCTTTAACATGTTGTTCTTCTTTTAAACCGCAAATTTTCACTTTGGTCATTTTATAACCTCCTCACTAGTTGCTTGACGAATCCAGTTGCCTGGATCCTCAGAACGCATTAAGGCTTCGCCGACCAAAATGCCAGAAGCTCCATTCGCATAAGCAAATTGCGCATGTTCTTTCGTATGCATGCCACTTTCACTAATTAACACACGTCCTTTATCAAACGGAAATTTCTTAGCCAATTGCGCAGTTCGTTCGATAGAGACCTCAAACGTCTTTAAGTCACGATTATTAATACCAATTAGTTTAGCATCTAGTTCTAACGCAATATGTAGCTCTTTTTCATCATGAACTTCTATCAATACTTCAAGTCCTTTAGCAAGAGCATAATCATTTAAGCTCATTAGCTGTTGCTTGTCTAACGCTGCCACAATCAATAAAATAATCGTAGCTCCTGCTTGTTTAGCACGATCAATTTGAATTTCGCTAATCATAAAATCTTTACAAAGAACAGGAATTGAAACAACTTGTGCGACTTCTCGTAAATCATCAATCGATCCTTTAAAATACGTCTCGTCAGTCAACACGGAAATCGCAGCGGCTCCTGCATCTTCGTACTTTTTAGCTTGTGCTACAATATCAACTTCTATTTGGATATCTCCTTTAGAAGGAGAAGCACGTTTTATTTCCGAAATAACGCCATTTCTCGCTACAAGATGTTGCAATAGTTTTGGTTTTTTAGGAAAAGTAACTGAGTCTAGAGTCAGTGGTTTATACGACTTTATTTCTTCTTGTTTCGTCGCAATGATTTTATCTAAAATTGTCATACACACACCTCTGCCGTTAACCGATGCAAATCGAAAACACGTGCAGTTTCACCTGACTGGATAGAAGCTCTTGCTTGTTTTACACCTTCCGCTACTGTTCCCGTTTTGCCACTAACATACAATACGACTCCTGCATTGAATGCCACGGTATCCAAATAAGGACTGTCAGTTCCTGACAATACATCCATAAAGATTTCTGCATTGCGTTGTGGATCGCCTCCACGAATGGCTTCGATCGAGGCAACTTCCAAACCAACATCATGTGGATGAATCGTCATTTTTCGTTTTCCACGTTCATCGAAAACAATCAACTCATTTGTACCTGCTAGTGATAATTCATCTAATCCACCAGCTCCATGAACCAAGACCCCTTTTTTGCGTCCTAGTCGAATCAAAGCATCTGCCATCGGCTCTAACATATCTAAGCGATAAACACCGGTCATTTGAATGGAGATTGGTAAAGGATTGGCTAAAGGACCCACTAGATTGAAAATGGTCGGAGTTCCAATATCTTTACGAATTTGGCGCAACTCTCCAAGTGACGGATGAATGGCTGGTGCGAAAAGAAACGCAATTCCTGTTTGGTCAAGCATCATTGGAATCGATGCGACATCTGTTTCTGTGGAAATGCCAAGTGCTTCTAACACATCAGAACTGCCAGTTTTGCTTGAAACACTACGATTGCCATGCTTTGCAACTGTTAATCCACATCCCGCTAAAACAAACGCCGTCAATGTGCTGATGTTGAAACTGTAAGAACGATCGCCACCGGTTCCACAAACATCCACGAGTTCTCCTTCTACATTTGGAAGAGTCACTGCTTTTTCGCGCATTGCTTTGACCAATCCGACTAACTCATCTGCCGTTTCCCCTTTTTCATGTAAACTAGATAGAAAATTTTTCACTTGTTGTTCCTCTATAGCACCGTTCAATATTTCCAATGACTTTTTATACATTGCGTGTTCACTCAAATTCTCTACTCTGCTCATGCTTATCTCTCCTCGTCTCGTTTTTGAATACAAAAATCCCCGCAATCAGATTGTTATCTGATTGCGGGGACGGGTTAAAACCGCGGTACCACCACGCATTAATGCAGAATATATCTGCACTCACTTAAACAGGCTCTTCGCCTTTCCCTTTAACGCAGGGCTTACGTCTCCCTTACTCGCTTCCGCTTTCAGGTCAGCTCTCCTAAGTCCATTCGCGCAGTTTATCCAATCAGCTCTCACCAGCCGCTGACTCTCTAAATAGATGTCCCTGCCTACTCGTCTCAATCCTCGATTTATACACTCTTCTATTCTCGTCTTCTCTAGGCTCTTCTCTCAAACAGACTTGTTTCCGTTCAACAAGTTGTCCCTTATACTAAAAGGTTTTGTATATTCTGTCAAGTGTTACGAAAAGCGGAGGCAGCCATGTAGATTCGACGAGCATAAGACGCTCTGGCGAAGCGGCATGTTTCAGCCGCACAGCCGGAGTGGCTTATGACCCTAGAATCTGGCTGCCGGAGTCTAGACAATATAGAAAAGCGGAGGCAGCCAAAAGACTCTGGACACTCACGCCATCAAAATAATACTCATTGATAATAACCATCGAGTTCTTTTCGCAAAGCAGCTTTAAGGAATTTTCCGACTGAAGTTTTTGGTACTTCTTTTAAAAAGACCACATCGTCTGGAACCCACCACTTCGCAAATTGGCTTTCTAAATACGTCAGCAATTTGGCTTTCATCGCTTCGTCTTCGTTATAACCTTCTTTCACAACCACACAAGCAAGCGGACGTTCCATCCACTTCTCATGAGGAATGGCAACAACAGCCGCTTCAAAAACGGCTTCATGAGTCATCAACGCATTCTCTAAGTCAACAGACGAAATCCATTCTCCGCCACTCTTGATTAAATCTTTCGTACGATCCGTCAACTTGATATAGCCATCCGGTTCGATTACAGCAATGTCACCTGTATAAAGCCAACCATCTTTAAACGCATCTTCAGTTCGTTCGTCTTTATAGTATTCGTCAGCGATCCATGCGCCTTTGACGTTCAGTTCACCCATAGTTTTGCCGTCCCACGGCGCTTCACCATTTTCGTTGACGATGCGTACTTCAAGTCCTGGCATTGGCAAGCCTGCCATAGAGCGGCGTTCAATGCGCTCGTCCATTGTCATATCAGTCATCGCAGACGTAGTAATCGCCAAACTAACAAGTGGAGCCGTTTCTGTCATGCCGTAGCCTGTCACAAATGGCACATTGTATTTTTCTTCAAATGCGCGAATCAGTCCTTTTGGCGAAGCCGAGCCACCACAAATAATCATTCGTAGCGTTTCGATATTTCGCGGATTCGCTTCTAACTCTTTTAAGACACCCATCCAAATGGTCGGAACGCCGGCAGTTAATGTAACTTTCTCCGACTCGATCAAGTCCAATAGCATACTAGGTGCAAAGCCTGGTCCTGGTAACACTTGCGTAGTTCCAAACAAGACGCCAGCAAACGGTAACCCCCAAGCGTTTGCGTGGAACATTGGAACAATGGATAAAGCAATGTCACGTTCGGACAAGCCCATCGAATCAGACATGCCTAATGCATAACTATGAAGTACGAGTCCGCGATGCGTATAGACAACTCCTTTTGGGTTGCCGGTCGTCGCAGATGTATAGCACATACCTGCTGGTGTGTTTTCATCTAAATCTTCAGGGAACTCAAAGCTACCATCTTCAGCCGCCATAAGCTTCTCATAAGAGTGAACATTTTCAAGCGATGTTTCTGGCAATTCCAGTCCATCTTTCATAATAACAAAATGCTTTACTGTTTTTAGCATAGGCGCCAACTTCTCAATCAACGGGAACAAATCATGATCCACTAACAAAATCTCATCTTCCGCATGATTAATAACATAAGCAATGTGTTCATGCGACAAACGAATATTGATCATATGCAAAATCGCACCAGCACTTGGAACACCAAAATACAGTTCGAGGTGACGATGATGATTCCATGCAAAACTGCCAACTTTCGTGCCATGTTTCATGCCAAGCCCTGTCAAAGCAGCTGCTAATTGGCGCGTTCTCACTGCAAATTCTTTATAAGGAATTCGGTGAATCATATCTTCTCCAGTTCGTGAAATGATCATCTTTTCAGGGAAATAACGTTCAGCTCTTTTTACGAAAGATGATAGTAATAATGGTGCATCCATCATGTCATATCCAGCTCCTTTTTCGCTTTGTTTTTCTCAATAAAAAACGGATGCTCGTGCCGCTCATGTGCTTTTAAAACAGGTGCTAAGCAAGTATCTACTTGAAGTGATACTTGATACCATTCTTGCCAATCTTTCGACTTAAAGAATTCTGCGACTTGTTGATGTTCGGGACTTCCTAGTGGTTTTTCTCCCCAGTCTAGCCATTCCGGTTGTGCAGCAAACTCACAAAATGCTCGCCAGAATTTCGCTTCTAGCGCACCTAGAGTCATATAGCGTCCATCTTTTGTTTCGTAAATGGCGTAACTGACGCGGGTGCCACCTATTTCTGGAACTCCATTTTCTGAAATTCCTTCTGTGTAATAAATATCATGATTCCCCAAAAACTCCGCCATCACTTCCACTAAAGCAATATCGAGGTATTGTCCTTTTCCTGTTCTGAATTTTTTTAGTAAAGCCGCAATCACTTGTTCTGCTGCCATCAATCCGCCAGTAAAGTCAGCCAACGTATTCGTTGGATGAATCGGTCTGCCAGAACTATCTTTTAATTGGTCTAAAGCTCCTGACAGCGCCATATAGTTCAAATCATGACTGCCTAAACTCGCCATATCACCAGTTTGTCCATATCCTGATAAAGAACAATAAACTAAATCTGGTTTTACACTTTTTAAACTGTCATAATCCAAGCCTAATTTTTTCATCACGCCTGGTCGGAACGTTTCAATGAGTGCATCTGCATTTTTCACTAATTCCACCATTTCCATACGACCTTCAGCTGATTTCAAATCAATATGGACGATCCTTTTGCCTCGATTATTTGCTTTATGAACATGTCCTCCACCCATATAACGAGAAGGATCACCTTCAGGCGGTTCCACTTTGATGACTTCCGCTCCTAAATCAGCCAATCGCATTCCTGCATACGGCCCTGGAACATAATACGTAACGTCTAGTACACGCACGCCTTCTAATGCGGTTTTCATTTAAAGTCCCATTCGTTTAGCAATAATGGTTTTCATGATCTCATTAGAACCTGCGTAAATCGCAGCTACTGGGATATCGCGGTAACGCCTCGCAATTTTGTATTCTTCCATATAGCCATATCCACCATGCAATTGCATGCAGTCTCCGGAAATGCGCTTTGCCGTGTCAGTCATCCAGTATTTGGCCATCGATACTTTCGAGACAATGTCTTTTCCAGCCATATGCTCTTCAATTAACGATTCTAAAAACGAATGACCCAATTCAATTTCAGTCGCCATTTCCACCAATTTAAATTGAGAATTCTGGAATGACCCGATTGGCTTACCAAATGCTTTTCTCGACTTTACATATTCCAATGTCATGTCTAGCATGTCTTCCGAAGCAATTTGAGCTGCCATTGCAACAACTAAACGTTCTTGTTGCAATTTTTCCATTAAATAAGTAAAGCCTTTATTTTCTTCTCCAATTAAATTTGCTACTGGAACAATGCAGTCCTCGAAATACAGCTCAGATGTATCTTGTGCATGAAGTCCGACTTTATCAAGCTTGCGCCCTTTTTGAAAACCAGGCATGCCTTCTTCGACCATCAACAAAGAAATCCCACGATGTTTTGGTTCTGCTTTTGGATCGGTTTTTACAACAACGACTACCAATGTCGAATTAATTCCATTGGTAATAAACGTTTTTTGACCATTGACAATATAATTGTCACCGTCTCGAATGGCTGTCGTTGATATATTCGCTAAATCAGATCCCGCACCTGGCTCTGTCATCGCAATCGCTGTAATATGATCACCTGAAATACAGCCTGGTAGCCAACGCTGTTTTTGTTCTTCGTTTCCGTATGATTCAATATATGGAACCGTTATGTCGTTATGGAGGCCAACACCTGTTAAACTAGCACCCACACGTTCCATTTCTTCACCAATAACAACCGCATACCGGAAATCAAGTTCAAGACCACCGTATTTTTCTTCGACTTGAGGACACAGGAAACCCATGTCTCCAAGCTTTTTCCAAAACGACTTTGGAATTAGGCGATCTTTTTCCCATTGATCATAATTTGGAACAGCTTCTTTTTCCAGAAATTTACGCAATGACTTTCGGAACATCACATGTTCTTCTTCTTCAAAACGGTAGTTAGCCATCTTGTTCATCCTCCTTATTTCGGTTGCATGCGGATTGCTCCGTCGAGTCGAATTGTTTCTCCATTTAACATTGGATTTGCCACAATGCTTTCCACCAACTGAGCATATTCAGCAGGCTTTCCGAGTCTTGCTGGAAATGGCACTGCTGCCGATAATGAAGCAATGGCTGCATCCGGCAACCCTTCTACCATTGGCGTCTCCATTAATCCAGGCGCGATGGCCATCACGCGAATTCCGTCTCTTGCCAATTCTCTAGCAATCGGTAAGGTCATCGATACAACTCCACCTTTTGAGGCGCTATACGCCGCTTGGCCAATTTGCCCTTCATAAGCAGCTACAGATGCTGTCGATATGATTACGCCACGTTCACCATCTTCATTGGGCTCATTTTTCTGCATAGCTGCCGCTGCAACGCGAATGACATTAAAACTACCAATCAGGTTTACTTTGATTACTTTTTCAAATTCCTCTAGTGCAATTGGTCTTCCTTTAGATAGCACTTTTCCAGGAGTACCAATTCCTGCACAATTGACAACTAAATTAATACCACCAAAATGTTCTAAAGTTTCGTTAATGTTTCTTTCCACTTGCTCAGCATTCGTCACATCAGTTTCTTTATAAATAATCGATTTTTCGCCTAACTCTTCAATTAGCTTTTTTGCTCGATCGGCATTCAAATCGAAAATAGCTGCTTGCCCACCACTTTTAGCAATTCGGCGTACTGTTGCTTCTCCGAGTCCCGATGCTCCACCTGTCACTACTGCTCTCACTTTTGAAAATCCCATTCTGAATCCCCCTTAGTTTTCAATACTGCTATAGCTTTTCAATAATAGTGGCGTTGGCCATTCCCATTCCTTCACAAATTGCTAGCAATCCATAACGGCCATCTGTTCGCTCTAGTTCATGTAGCAGCGATACTAATAGCTTAGTACCTGTTGCACCAAGTGGATGACCTAATGCAATAGCTCCTCCGTTAACATTTAGCTTTTCTGGATCTCCGCCAATATCGTGTAGCCACGCAAGTAGGACCGGTGCAAATGCTTCGTTAACTTCATAGCGATCCATATCTTCAATTTTAAGACCTGCTTTTTCAAGAACTTTTTTTGTTGCAGCAATTGGACCGGTCAGCATTAAAGTCGGATCAGAACCAATTACGGAGCGTGCGATAATTCGCGCTTTTGGCTTTAAGCCAAGTTCGCTCGCTTTTTCAGCTGACATTAATAAAACAGCAGATGCACCATCACTCATTTGACTGGCATTTCCTGCAGTAATGACACCGTTTTCATCGAATACAGTCTTCAACCCGCCTAAAACTTCTAATGTCGTTCCAGGACGCGGGCCTTCGTCTTCAGAAACCAGTAAAGTCTCACCTTCCGGTCCTTGTGTTTGAATCGGGACAATTTCACGTTTATAATGCCCTTCTTTAATAGCGTATTGTGCTCGATCATGACTTTGCACAGAAAATGCATCAAGCTGTTGTCGTGTAAAGCCCCATTTTTCAGCAATCCGTTCTGCCGATAATCCTTGGTTGATAATTTCGTATTGCTCTGTCAGTTTCTTGCTTGGTTCGACCCCTTGGACATTCGAAAACATCGGAACACGCGTCATACTTTCGACGCCACCGGCAATAACGATGTCCATGTCTCCCGCTAAAATCGCTTGTGCTCCGAAATGCACAGCTTGTTGACTCGATCCGCATTGACGGTCAATCGTGACTCCTGGCACGTGATCGGGGAAACCTGCGATTAACCCAGCGGTACGTGCAATATTGCCTCCTTGTTCGCCAGCTTGCGATACGCACCCTAAAATAATATCTTCTACTTCACTTTTCTCTATACCCGCACGTGATATCAGTTCTTCTAGCACAACAGCTGCTAATTCGTCTGGGCGCTCATTAGCAAACTTGCCTTTTCTTCTTGCTATTGGCGAACGTACTCCTTCTATAATGACAACTTCTTTCATGTTCTCCACCCCATCATTAGCTATTTTATTAAGAACGCTTCTATTTCACGGAATTGAATGACTATTCACTCATTAAATCTATTGTACAAGAGTTATTTCTTAAATGCTATAAAAAATGTTACGCATCTTTTGTAGTAGCGCTAAGTATAGAATTACTTCAAAATGTAAGTATGGTAAATAACAAACACTCCGTATAAATACTTTCATCAACCACAAAATCCACAGCCTCAAGGCTATGGATTTTGTAGTTTATTCTTCAATTAATCCTTTTTCTACTAAGAAATCATGAGCAACGTCTTTTGCTACATCTTGATCAATATCTACACGAGAATTCATAGCAAGCATTTCTTCTTCACTAATCTTGCCTGCTAGTTCGTTTAATACGTCCTCGAGTTCTGGATACTCTTCAAGTGTCTCCATTCTGACAACCGGAGCAGCATCATATTTCGGGAAAAATGAAAGATCGTCTTTTGTTGTTTCCAGGTCAAACAAGCCAATGCGGCTATCTGTTGTAAATGCTGGAATGACATCTACTTCCCCGCCTTTAACAGCTTCGTACATAATAGCTGGATCAAAACTTTCAGTTGCTACAAACTCAAACGGATACGTCGCGACTAAATCATCAAAGCCATCGCCTTTTCGTTCATAAAACGGATGGGGTGCTCCAAAACTCATATCTTCAGATTTTGAAATTTCTGCTAAATCTGAGTAAGTTTCTGCATCAAAACCGCTATCTTTCGAATATGCTAACGTATAGCCATTTTCAAAACCGAGCGGTTCTAACCAAGTTGCACCCAATTCCTTTTCATAACCTTTTCTAACAATTTCCAATACTTCTTCTGAAGTTTGACCAGGAACTGATTCTTTTTTCAGTACATCTTTCATCCCAGTACCGGTGTATTCAACATACATATCGATGTCACCTTTTTCTAAAGCAGGTGTTAAAATCGATACCTCTCCTAGTCCATCTTTGTATTCGACAGTATAGTCCGAATTTGCTTCAATGTATTCGCCAAGAATATAAGGCAAGATGTATTGTTCTGTCCACGGCTTACCACTGATAACAAGTGGGTCTAAATTATCACCGCCTGATCCGCATCCTGCAATGATTGTTGTTGCTGCCAAAAAAATTCCTAATGTTGCTTTTTTCACGTAACTTCCTCCTCATGTTTTCAAGCCTTTTGGTGTCGCTCTCTTTTCGATCCATTTTAAAATCTGATCAAAACCAATCGCCAGTAAAGCAACTGGCAGTGCTCCCGCCAATACGAGTGAGTTGTTATACGATTGTAACCCTCTATAAATAATATCACCTAAACCACCCGCTCCAACGAACGTCGCAAGCGTGGCAATGCCGACAGTCAAAACCGTAGCAGTACGTATTCCTGCCATAATAAATGGCAATGCCAGAGGCAACTCAATTTGTCGAAGAATTTGCGTCCGTGTCATCCCCATACCTCTACCTGCTTCAATGGTAGAATCGTCTACACCTGCAATTCCCGTGTACGTATTCCGTAAAATTGGTAACAATGCATAGATGATGAGTGCAATTAATGCAGTGGGTGAACCAATCCCAAGAATAGGAACCAAAAAGCCAAATAGAGCCAGACTCGGTATCGTTTGGAACACAGCCGTTACCCCGATAATCGATTCTGCGTAGCGCCGGTAGCGCGTAATGAGAATCCCTAACGGCAAAGCAATGGCGATACCAATTGCGACCGCAACGAACGATAAATACATATGTTCTAGAAGTGCACTGATGATCATATCTTGACGGCTAACAAGGGTATCTATAAAATTTCTCATGCTATTGCCCCCGTTTCTTTAGCAAGAGCCGCTTTCAATAAATCTCGGTCGTTCGCATATGCTACGACCCCGTCTTCTTTAACGATTGCCAAGTAGTCTTGATCGCTTTTATCTAGTTGCAAAAAAGCATTTTCAATCGTAGTATCAGCAGAAATTTCTTCGGAATCTCCTGCCCAATTGCCTGTGAAAAGGTCCAGAAACTCTACTAATCTTCTTTCTCCAAATGTACGCTTTTGATTGATGCGCTCTATACCAATAAAACTGCGTACAAATTCATTGGCAGGATTATCGATCAGTTGCTGTGGTGTTCCAACTTGTTCAACTTGCCCAGCGCGCATCACAATAATCGTGTCAGCAATTTTTAACGCTTCGTCCATATCGTGTGTTACGAAAACAATGGTTTTGTTGATAGTTTGTTGAAGATTTCGGAGTTCGTCTTGAAGTTGTTCTCGACTAATTGGGTCGAGTGCTGAAAACGGCTCATCCATTAAAATAATATTAGGATCTCCAGCAAGTGCACGGACTACTCCGACACGTTGTTGCTGACCGCCGCTTAGCTCAAGGGGATAGCGCTCCATGTATACTGCAGGATCTAAACCAACTAACTCAAGTAATTCACGTACACGTTCTTCTTTTTTGGGTTTTGACCATTCCAACAATTTGGGTACTAATGCTACATTGTCTGAAATAGTCATATGAGGAAACAGGCCAATTCGCTGAATAACATAGCCAATTGAGCGCCTCAACTGAACCT
This sequence comes from Caryophanales bacterium, assembly GCA_038243515.1. Lineage (GTDB taxonomy): Bacteria > Bacillota > Bacilli > Bacillales_A > Planococcaceae > Planococcus. Next base: position 21,284 of record JBBSRA010000014.1, on the reverse strand, counting down.
CATCCAAATCATTTATGGGCTTCTCATCGATATAGATGCTTCCTGTAGTAGGCTTTTCTAATTTATTGATCATTTTCATCAAAGTCGTTTTACCGCAACCACTCGGACCGATAATAGTCGTTAACTCACTTGTGGGTAAAACGAGTGAAACGTCCTTTAATGCTTCTGTTCCATCTGGAAAGCGCTTTGTGACATTTTCAAATCGAATCATCGTATTCGCTCCCTTCTGCTCTTTAAAGTCTAAGTTTTTGTATACCCTTAACTATCTTTTTTCACTCCTGAAAAAGCTACTGTGAAATACTAGTGCTCTTCGAAAACAAGATGAACCGGATTCGCAATTTGCTCGTAGCCAATTGTTCTATAAATCTTATTAGATGTTTTGTTATCAAGATCCGTATAAAGCATAACGAAATCGTATTCTACTAATAGCTCATCTGTAATTTCAGCGACTAAAGTCCGTGCATACCCGTTCCCACGCTGTTCTTTTGGTGTGAAAACGAAAGACACTGTTATGCCGTTTTTCGACGGACGAGATTTCTTCATGCAGGAAACGACTACTCCGTCAACTTCCCATATATAAACTTCTTTCCTATCTAAAAATCCCGTAATTTGGTGTGTAGCCTGCGCTTGTGTAGAACGACGATCGATTCCTGTTTCTACTTCAAAAACTCTGTACCATTCCACTAAAGTGTCAGCATCTTTTTTGCTAGCAACTCTCCAAGATCCTATACTTTTTGTCACATTTTTATTGACTGCATCAATACGGTATAAGCCTTGATCCATCGATACTTCTATCTTTTCTCCTGACTTGTCGATCCAGGCTTTGGCAAAAAGACGACACGTTTTTTGCTCTCCAACTATGCCACTCACGTGAATGCCCAGATTTTGCAAATGTCCGGCAATTTCTTTTTCAATATCAGGGAAATCCCGAAAAACCACTAACTGTAAAGCATGTGGAGGTGTCATTAAACAAGCTGCAACTATTTCTTCTCCTTCTTCTACTAGAGCCAACAAGTAATTTTCATAATGTCCGCCTTGGACTTGTCCAAGAATACCTAAAAACAAACTATTAACGTCTTCGTTTTGATATAGAAGCGGTGACACTTCATCTGAAAAGACAGCTGAGTCTGAGTATATAATCAATTCCATTTCTCCACGTCCATTTCCCCGTTAATTTCCTCTTCATCTATGTAGTATTGGCTACATTATGAAAAATCTCCTTCTATTGAACACTATTTCCTTATAAAAAAACGTAACCGACATGATATCGGTTACGTTTTTAGTTTATAGCGTTATTCTAACTCTAATTGTTTTGTTTCTGTTCCAAGAAAAGCTACTGCTAGAGCTCCAATGAGAATCGATACACAGAAAATCCCGAAAATTATATTGATGCCAATACCAGCAGTCAGCAACGAACCAACTAATAGTGGTCCGAGTACTCCTCCAACACGACCAAAAGATGCTGCCATTCCCGTACCGGTACCACGGATGACAGTTGGGTATTGTTCGGGAGAGTAAGCATATAATGCTCCCCAAGCACCTAAGTTAAAGAACGATAGAAAAGCACCTGCCACAATCAATAATGTAATCGTATCCGCGTTACCGAAAGCCAATGCGCTAATCGCTGTTCCAATTAGATACGTGACTAATACAAATTTCCGACCCATACGCTCTATAAGCCAAGCTGCCGAAAAGTATCCTGGCAATTGAGCAAGTGTCATAATCAACACATACTGGAAGCTTTGAATAAGGGTAAAACCTTTGAATACCATAACACTAGGCAACCATAAGAACATTCCGTAGTATGAAAAGACAACTGTAAACCACACAATCCAAAGCATTAAAGTAGGACGTCTATATTTTTTTGACCACACTTCTTTAATATTGGTAGAAACCGATCGCAACACATCTTTCTTTGCAGAAAACTGTGGTGAGTCCGGCAAATTGATGCGCAAATATAAAGCATAAAATGCTGGCAACGCTGTCAGTAAAAGCGCTACACGCCATCCGAAAGACGGAATAATAAAATACGAAATGACCGCAGCCACTAGCCAACCTGCCGCCCAAAAACTTTCGAGTAAAACAATAACACGACCACGCTCTTTTGCTGGTACACTTTCTGCTACTAAAGTAGAAGCTACAGGCAATTCTCCACCTAGCCCCATTCCTACAAAAAATCGTAAAATCATAAATGCAGCAAGTGTTGTAGTAAAAGCAGAAATTCCGCTAGCAATCGAAAACAACAACAGCGTGATAATGAATATTTTCTTTCTGCCCACACGGTCCGCATAGATCCCAAATACGAATGCACCAACCGCCATTCCAATTGAGTTGACGCTACCGATCCACCCCATTTGACTAGAAGTTAAGCCCCAGTCTTCGTGTAATGCCGCAATAACGAACGCTAAAATACCGACGTCCATTGCATCAAAGAGCCAACCAAGACCGGCTACTCCTAGTAATTTATTTCTTGAAATCGATTTTGGTTTTTTTCCAGCTAAAGTTGACATCATCATTCCCCTTGTCTTTACACATGTATAGTATTATCTTTACACAACTATACGCTGACAAAAGATTGATGACAAGCTGTAAATAAAAGTCAGTTTTTTCAAACAATTACGTTTCGTTAATGAATTTCATCGTTTATAAGTCTTTAATTAGCTGGATCAAGTACTGGTTGTTGATATAATTGCAGCATTGATGCTAACCATCATAGCTGCTTGTTGTGCTTGCATCAATGTTTCTAAAGATGTTGAGAAAGCCACATTAGCAACATCTTGATCTTCTATATGATCAGCCATCGTCTGTTGAACTGCCGTTGAAAATGCCATATCTTTATACCAACGAAAAATTTTATGGTTTTCGAGTTCACGCGTATTTGACACAATTTCGCTTAACACGTTACCATCTACTCCGGTTACAGCTAAAAAACCGAGAGTTGGATACTGTGCGTAGTTAATCTTAATGTTTTCATCTTCGAAAAACTGATGAATTGCCAAAACTTTCCCGACCATTTCCGGATCATATTCAGCAGATTCAAAAGTCATAATTTGAGACAACCATTGAAGGTTATTGCCCATCGAGAATCCTTGCTCACGCAAGTCACGGTAATACATGTTCATTGTCGCTGCACGTTTTTCAAATAAACCTTCTCTACTGCCCAACAATGTGGCGTATGGAATATCTTCGTTTGATGTTAGGAACTTATGGTGTTTTTTCATTTCTTCGTATAACGTTCTCGCGTGTTCTGCTTCATCAGGACTTTTCATCAGTAACGCAGCTAAGTACGTATACGATGTTTTCCAAAACCCTGAATCGTTGAGCGCTTGTTGATTCTGATTAACCAATTTCAACGAACTTTCCACGTCTTCTTCTTTTAACACCATAAAAGCAGCCGCAACATGAAGTAAGTGAGAACGCAGCGGTGAAGTCCATCCTTCATTTTTTTTAATAGTTTTGATCGCTTCTTCATGTATTCTAGCATCAAAACTTTGTCCGCTTGCTAAATATATATTAGTGACAGCTAATGAAATCCGCTTGTCTACTGCCCATCCAGCTGTTTTTGAAACTTCTGAGAAAGTTTGTTCAATGTGTTTGCTATCCATTAAAAACGCCTCCCTTTCTCTTTACTACGAGAAAGGGAGGCCTTTGGTTTCATGATTAAGCAATTAACGCCAAGCTAACAGCTATACCCGCTAATCCAGTAAAAAAAGTAACCCAAATGCAAATAAAACAGAGCTGTTCGTAAACATGTTTTTCTAAACAAACAAAATCATAATCGTTATTTCACTTTCCCTAAAAGCTCATTTAATCTTCGCCAATCTTCGTCTTTCAGTTCACGAACCGCTGGATTATAAAAAACACTAGCTGGATGGAAAGTAGGGAAAATATGATAAACGTCAGCCGTTTCTTTAAAGCAACCATCTTCATCATCCCAGTACTGAATTGGCGACTCTATTAACACACCGTGGAGTTCAGTAACTTTCGCTTTTGGACCGATCAGCCTTTGTAGACCAATATTTCCCAGAGTTACAATTAATGGCGGATGAATGTCTCGAATTTCTGTATCTAAAATTGGCGCATGAGCAATAATTTCCTTTTTAGTTGGCGCTCGGTTATATTTTCGCTCCATTGTTTCGCCGTTACGCTTTTTTTTCGTGCCCCATTTGTAAGGTCTACTGCGAACAGCACTTGTTATATAAACATCTTCTCGCGCCAATCCGACACTTTGCAGGGAAGCCATCAATTCCTTTCCTGCTCGGCCTGTAAAAGGAATACCTGTTTTTAACTCATTTTCTCCAGGTGCTTCTCCTACTAACATAATGGCTGGATTTTCAGGACCACTTCCCCATACAAAGCCCTCAACAGGGTATCCCTCGATTCTTCGCTTTCCTAGTTCTGCTAGTTCTTCAGAAATTTTATACATGCAAGTTCACCTCTATTATTTTCGTTAATGTAAGAACGTTTATTGTTATCATAAAACGCTCTACACTACAGCAACTATCTATGAAAAAATCTTAGAAATTACTAGTTTCTTTCTATTTAAAGATTTCGATAAGCATTGTCGATTTAAACAATCGTTGATTTGAGTGTAACGGAAATTGTCAGAATCGAAAAGCAAGAAGGTTCATTATTCAAACAGACTAAAAAAGGCATTCCCGAATATTCAGGAATACCTTTTTATCAACTCTTTATTCAAATGCAGACTGTACATCTGTTACCATTTGAGTGACAGACTGCAATCCGCCACCTGATAGGTACCAGTAATCTGGATCTAAGTAGATAATTTTATCGTTTTTATAAGCATTTGTTTTTTGAACCAATTCATTTTCAAGAGAATCTGCTGCATTCGTGCCATTTCCAACAACCGCATTGCGGTCGACCACGAACATTATATCTGGATTTGTTTCTAAAACATATTCGTATGAAATACTTTGTCCGTGAGTTGAAGCTTCGATGCCTTCATCTGCTTGGTTTACACCAAAAACATCATGGATAAGACCAAAGCGTGAAGCTGCACCATATGCACTGACTTTGCCTTCGTTAGCAAGAACGATTAACGCTGTTTCTTCTGAGCCACTTACTGTTTCTTTCGCTTTTTCAATTTGTGCATCAATCGTTGCAAGTTCTTCAGTGATTTGATCTTCTTTGCTAAATATTTCTCCAAGAGTTGTCATGTTTTCTTTAAATGACCCCATATAATCTTTTGTATCTACAGCCATATGAATTGTTGGTGCAATTTCAGAAAATTCATCGTACATGTCCGCTTGGCGTCCAGAAATAATGATTAAGTCTGGCTCCATTGCGTTGATTGCTTCAAAATCAGCTTCTTTTAAAGTACCTACGTTTTCGTATTTTTCAGCATCGGCGTATTTTTCAAGGTATGCTGGAACATTGCCTTGTGGTACACCCGTAACCGCTTCAACACCCAATTTGTCTAGTGAATCAAGAACACCAAAGTCGAATACGACTACTTTTTCAGGGTTTTTATTGAATGTTGTTTCACCAAGTTCATGCGTCACTGTCATTTCTTCTGTTTTTTCTGCATCTGCATTTGCTGTACCGGATTCGGTCTTTTCTTCTGTTGATCCACAAGCCGCAAGTACTGCGATCATCATTAACGTGAATGCTACCAATAACCATTTTTTCATATCGTTTCGAGCTCCTCTTTTTTTAAGAATTGAAATACACACAAATCCGGCAATCGTTCATCTGCTGAATGGGGATGTCCATATCGTATATTTCTTTTAATGTAGCACTCTGTATAATTTCTTCTGTTGTTCCGTCTTTTACGACGCGGCCATTTTTCAAGGCTACAATTCGATCAGAATAGACCGAAGCAAAGTTAATGTCATGAAGAACAATGACCACTGTTTTGCCAAGATCATCAACTAAGCGGCGCAAAATTTTCATGATTTGAACAGAATGTTTCATGTCTAAGTTATTCAATGGTTCATCTAACAAAATATAATCGGTGTCTTGTGCAATAACCATAGCGATAAATGCACGCTGACGTTGTCCCCCTGACAGTTCATCGAGGTAGGAATTTTCCATTTCTTTTAAATTCATGTAGTCAATTGACTGATCAACCATTTTTTCATCTTCATCATTAAGCCGACCTTTTGAATAAGGAAAGCGACCAAAAGAAACAAGCTCACGAATGGTCAAACGAATATTCATGAAGTTAGACTGTTTCAAGATCGATACACGTTTTGAGAATTCATTGGATTTCAACTTTTTTGTACTCGTTGAATCAATCAATACTTCTCCGGTATCTGCATCTAAAAGACGACTGACCATCGACAGCAAGGTAGATTTCCCAGCACCATTTGGTCCGATAAAGGACGTGATTTGACCTCGTTGAATATCAACAGTAACATTCTCCACCACTGCTTTTTTTCCGTACAACTTTGTCAATTCGCGAACTTGGATCATTTAGACCGACTCTCCTTTAATAGTAGATAGATAAAGTAAATTCCACCGATGAAATTGATAATCACGCTTAATGTCGTATTAAAAGTAAAGATTCGCTCCACTACCCATTGGCCACCTACTAAGGCGACTACACTAATAACAATAGACCCCGTCAACAAAACCGAGTGTTTATAGGAAGTAAAGAATTGATAAGATAAATTCGCGACAATCAATCCGAAAAAAGTAATCGGTCCGACAAGTGCCGTAGCAATCGCGATTAAAACAGCCGATAAAACTAGCATTTGTTTAACTAATGCATCGTAATTAACGCCTAGATTAATCGCGGTGTCACGCCCTAGTGTCAATACATCTAGAGATGCATTTTGTTTCCAAGCAAAAGCGATTAAAATCGTAATGATGACTAAAGACATCCATACCAAATCTGAATTGACATTATTGAAACTCGCAAACATACGGTCTTGAATAATCGAAAATTCATTAGGATCGATCAATACTTGCAGAAACGTTGTGATACTTCCAAAAAATGTTCCACAAATGATGCCGACCAGCAAAAGAAAGTAAATCGGCCGGTCATTCTTTTTAAAGAGCAAGCGGTAAAATAACAAAGCGAAGATGACCATTACAGCAATCGACAACATGAAATTTACTTGCTTGTTGATAATGGTAAAGTGACTCGAGCCGAGAAAAAAGACTAACACTGTCTGAAGCAGCATATACAGTGAATCCAATCCCATGATGCTCGGCGTCAATATCCGGTTATGAGTAATGGTTTGAAAGACGACTGTTGCATAAGCAATGGCGACTCCAGTCAATACCATCGCAAACACTTTTATACCACGCCGTGGCAATGCATAGTCAAAACTACCGTTCAAGTCCTGAAACAAGTACACGCCACAAGCTGCTAAAGCTAAGCCCATTACTATGAGTATTTTATGTAAATCACGCATAAGCTTTCCTCCTAAACAACAAGAAAAGGAAAACAAAGCTTCCAATCACGCCGACCATCAAGCTGATGGAAATTTCGTAAGGGTAAATTAGTACTCTTCCCAAAATATCGCAAATCAGCAAGAAAATAGCGCCAAGCATTGCCGTATGCGGCAATGTTTTCTGTAGATGATCTCCTTTAAAAATGGATACGATGTTTGGAATGATCAACCCAAGGAATGGGATAACCCCTACCGTCAAAACAACCGTCGCTGTAATCAAAGCTACGAGTGTCAATCCGATGTTTACAACACTCCGGTATTTCATCCCCAAATTTTTGGAGAAATCCTCACCCATACCTGCAACCATAAACCGGTTGGCGTATAGATAAGCGATGATAAAGACCGGAACACTGATGTAGAGAAGTTCATAACTTCCTTTCATCACCATCGAAAAGTCACCTTGTAACCAAGCAGACATATTCTGGATCACATCTGCTCGATAAGCGAAAAACGTTGTAATAGATGACAGGATGTTCCCGAACATCAAACCGACTAAAGGAATGAATATAGCATCTTTAAATTTGATGCGGTTTAGTATTTGCATGAAAAGAAAGGTACCGGCAAGCGCAAAAGCAAAAGCCACTGTCATTTTTTCTAACATCGAAGCATTTGCGAACAACAACATCGATACTAAAATCCCAAGCCGAGTGGCGTCTAATGTACCTGCCGTTGTCGGAGACACAAATTTATTGCGGCTTAGCTGCTGCATGATGAGTCCTGCCATACTCATCCCTGCACCTGCTAGCAAAATCGCGACCAACCTTGGCAGACGGCTGATCAAGAATATCTGTGTCTCTTCCGATTGAAAGTCAAACAAATCAGCTATACTGATACTGCTTACTCCGACAAACAAGGAAATGATTGACAGTACGATTAATGTTGGTATTAAATAACGCTTTTTCACGACTGTCCCTCATTTGTCTTCAATAAAATATTATTGATTATTCGGTAATGATAATCATTATCACTGGCTTACGTATTTCAGTATAGCATGTTGCAATACAGAGTCAATGATTAATTGAGAATTATTTTCATTTAGATAAAAGCTTGTCTTTTTGTCAAAACTTATCGACTGTTTAAAGTAAAAAAGAGCAAACCTAAGCGGTTTGCTCTTCGCGTACTCTTATTAACGTTCTTTTTTCCACATATCTGATTGATAGTAACCCATCAGCCTGTAATATCTTGTGCGGTATTTAATACGTCTTCTGGTATAATAATCGCTTTAATTTCGTTGAATTTACTGTAGTCTGCTTGCATATCGGATGTGATGTTCATCATTTCACCTTCAATATTCATATCCATGTCCATCTTCATATCCATACTTGTCGTCAAGAATGTTTCTTTATCAATAGTAATAATGTAGTTTACAGAGTGAATCGTCATGTCTTCAAGCGCCATTTGTGCTTCAAGTTCCATTTGTCCTAATGTTTTATCAAGTTGCTGATCCATCAATTCTTTGAATTTGTCACCCGACGCATCAAGCGTCAAAATGTACGTATCTTCAGTTTGTTTAAACGTAAAATCGTCTTTAAACTCTGCCAATTCTTCAAGCTGTTGAGAAGGATCAGCCGTTTGCTGATCAGCAAGCGCTTTTAAATCTTCAATGCTTTCATCGGGCATTTTCAGCCAAGTTGCCATTGTTTCTTCGTACATATACATGCCTTGATCTGTAAAATACATTTCCATATTCATCGGATTGCTGTTATCGATATCTTCTGACACAATGGAAGTTTCAGATTTTTGGTAGAATGCCATCGGATCAATTGTCATATCCACAGAGGAATCCACTGCCATATTCATTTCCATGCCATCGCTCTGCATCGCCATTATTTGGTCGGTTATAATATCTGCATGTACACTCGTAATGTCTTCAGATGCTTTTACTGACTTCGTATATACTTCTTGAACAGTTAGCTTACTATCTTCTCCTTTTGTCTCTTCATCACCAGATGCCGGTTCTGCAGTTTCACTGCAAGCAGAAAGGCCGATAGCTAACGTAGCCGTGCTCATGAATAAAATCCACTTTTTCAAAATAATCTTCCTCCTTCAACTTGTTGTAAACTTCTCTTCGATTCACTGAGAAACTCCGTTAAATGGCATCTCTCTATATTTACGAACTAAACTAAAAATAGTTTCATATTTCTTATTTACCCCATTTCTAGTCGTTTATTTCCTCAACTTCGATTATACTTTTTATTGCAGGTATAAAAAGAGGTGACGTTTTTGAGATTAAAGCAATTTTTTCAATATTATAAGCCACATAAACGATTATTTATTATTGATTTTTCGAGTGCAGTCTTTGTCGCTATTCTTGAATTGGCATTTCCAGTTGCTGTTCAATGGTTTATCGATGACTTGCTTCCAAGCGGCAATTGGAGTACTATCACCATCGTCAGTTTCCTATTACTGACAATTTTCTTGTTGAGTACATTTTTGCAGTATGTCGTTAGCTATCTCGGTCACAAATTAGGAATCAACATCGAAACCGATATGAGAGAAGAACTATTCACTCATGTCCAGCGGCAATCTTATCGCTTTTTTGACAATACTAAAACTGGCCATATTATGAGTCGTGTCACAAACGATTTGTTCGACATTGGCGAACTTGCCCACCACGGCCCCGAAGATTTCTTTATTGCTATTATGACGTTTTTCGGAGCATTTGGTATTATGTTTTGGATTAATCCAAAACTAGCGTTGGTTACACTTATCGTTATCCCCTTCCTCGTTTGGTTGATCACATTCTGCAATATTAAAATGAATCAGGCTTGGGGAAGTATGTATGGGAAAATTGCAGATGTTAACGGACGTGTAGAAGACAGTGTTTCTGGCGCACGCGTTGTTCAGTCTTTCACGAATGAAGACTTTGAAATCGAACGTTTCCAAACGGATAATAATCGATTCCGTGTAGCAAAAATGGTTGCTTATAAAGTAATGGCTGCAACTCATTCGAGTATTTATATGATGACACGTCTTTTAACTTTAGTGGTATTAGTTTACGGCGCATGGCTCAATTTCCAAGGCGAGTTGTCTTATGGGGAACTTGTCAGTTTTGTATTGTTTTTAAATGTTTTGATCAAGCCCATCGATAAAATTAGTGCCTTGCTTGAGCTTTATCCGAAAGGAATGGCTGGCTTTAGTCGTTTCTGCGATTTAATTGAACAAGCACCTGATATCATTGATCGGAAAGGAGCTGTAGCTGTCGGTGAGTTAACTGGAGACATCAAATTTGAAGACGTCCACTTTGGTTATGATGACAGCAAAACAGTGTTATCCGGAATTGACTTAACATTACGTGCGGGGGAAACCATCGCGTTTGTTGGTCCTTCAGGAGCTGGAAAAACCACAATTTGTTCATTGATCCCTCGATTTTATGATATTCAACAAGGAGTTATTTCAATTGATGGCATTGACATTCGCGATATGACCAAGCATTCATTGCGTTCACAAATCGGTATTGTTCAGCAAGACGTTTTCTTATTCACAGGAACAATTCGAGAAAACATTGCTTACGGCAAAAGATATGCAAGCGAAGAAGAAATTTTAGCAGCTGCTAAAAAAGCGCATTTAGAAGATTTTGTTCTGAAACTACCTCAAGGCTACAATACACAAATTGGAGAACGTGGACTAAAATTATCTGGCGGACAAAAACAGCGTTTAGCGATTGCACGTATGTTCTTAAAAAATCCACCTATTTTAATTTTAGATGAAGCTACGTCTGCACTCGATACGCAAACCGAGCGTATTATCCAAGAAGCTTTAAATGAACTAGCAGAAAACCGGACAACTCTTATTATCGCTCACCGTCTCGCAACTATTCGAGATGCTGATCGCGTAATTGTTGTAACAGAAGATGGAATCGCTGAACAAGGCGGATACAATGAACTGCTCGAGGCTGACGGCATTTTCGCAAACCTTCATCGCATTCAGTTTCAACAATAGCTTAAATTCTATGCAAAAAAGGTAGATCTCAAATTTGAGATCTACCTTTTTCTAACTTCCAATAATAAATTCTTGGTAGCGGTCGTAATCTGCACGACTCAATTCTACTTTCAATAAAGTGCCTTCTTCTTCATATTCTGTTTTTTGAATGTTGGCATTGTCATTTAAGTATGCAACAATGTCACCGCGATCAAATGGCACAATCATTCGACATGTGACGTAGTCTTCAAAAACTTGCTTTTTAATAATTTCCAGCAATTCATCGAGTCCTTTGTCTTCTTTTGCTGAAATCCATATGCCATCTCCATTGATTACCGGATAAGGCACTCCTGCTAAATCTGATTTATTGTACACATAAAGCGTTGGTACGTTTTCTACACCAACAGCATGCAATGTCTCATTTGTCACTTCCATCATATAGCGATGTTCTTCGTTAGAAACATCCACGACATGCAACAGTAGATCTGCGTTTCGTGCTTCCTCCAAAGTTGAACGGAAGGCTTTTACCAGATGGTGAGGCAGCTTACTAACAAAACCAACTGTATCTGTCAGCAAGAAACTTTTGTTGTCTTCTAAGCGAATTTGTCGGACCGATGTCTCCAATGTAGCAAAAAGCATGTCTTTTTCGAATACTTGTTTTTCTTCATTTTGACCTGTTTTTGCTAACAGTTCATTCATCACTGTTGATTTTCCAGCGTTGGTATAACCGACTAGCGAGACAACCGGTGTTCCTTTTTTCGTACGTTGTTTGCGCTGCGTGACGCGTTGTTCTTTAATGTGCTCCAATTCTTTATGAAGCTTTGATATTTGGTCTTCAATTTTCCGACGATCAAGTTCCAACTTTGTCTCACCAGCTCCACGGTTAGCGACTCCACCACTACTGCCACCACCTTGTCGTCCAAGCGAGGCACGTAAACCAACTAGACGTGGCAACATGTATTGAAGCTGCGCCAATTCTACCTGTACTTGTGCTTCACGTGTTTTTGCACGTCGTGAAAATATATCTAAAATTAACATAGTCCGATCAATAACTTTACATTCTAAGTCTTCTTCCAGATTTCGAATTTGTGAAGGTGATAATTCGTCATTGAATATAACTACATTGGCATCCGCTTCTTCATAGAATGCTTTGATTTCTTCTAATTTCCCGCTCCCTACATACCGTGAAGGATTGATTCGATCTAAATTTTGTGTAACTTCTCCTACCACTTCTACGTTGCAAGCTTCTGCTAAATTATGCAACTCTTCCATTCCATAGACGAAGTGAAGATCTTTTTGAAGCTGAACACCGACTATGACTGCTTTTTCTTTTAATTCATCCATTGATATTGTCCTCCAATTTCAGGAAAGGAAAATTCCTATTCAGTTTATTTATTTTATCATAGTTTCTCTTTTATCCAGCTCTAGGCGTGGTAACCAGTAACGCCCTTGTTCAAATTTCAGTTCTTCTGTACCACCGCTAAAATAAACTTCTTCTAACCGTTCTTTTGGCTGGCCTGTTTTTCTAAATTCAATGCGACAATTCTCTAATTTTAAGTTGTCACCTATAATTTTCTTCCATGCTTTTTCAGCTTCTTCTGGATTCCAGACACCAAACACACAACGATTAATAGTTAGCTTTTCATTGACTGCTTGAATAACCCCTTTGTTTCTTAACTTTTCATATCGCTGATCATCTGTTTCTTGCCATTCGATAAAAAATGGAGAAGGCAAGCTGCTAGATACTTGCTCAACAATAAATAGCATTTTCCATTTAATCAGTTCACCATCTGTAGTTTGACGTTGTGCGTTCAGCACTCCAGTTGTTTCAATTCCCTGCTCTTGTAAAACGTTATTTACATCCGAAATATTTTTAGTCCGCAAGCAGATAGTGCCGAAACCTATTTGATCATGCATCAAAAGACGTGTTAATGGATGATCTGCATCGTTTGCGATTTCTTGTTTTTCAACAGATAGCCATTCAATATAGCAATCTTGTAAATACAGCAACACGTTTTGTGTTCCCCAACTGATATGTTGCCCACCTAGAGACGCTGGCAAACCTTGTTTTTTCCAATAGCTTACCGTTTTTTGTGGTTCATCGTGAACAAAATGAACAATGTGATCTAAATTCATAGTGCACCTCACTTATTTTTGTCTTTCTATACCGTTCGCCATCACTTATTAAGTTCCCTTTATGCGTTTAAAGAAAACACCAAGAGGATGCAAATGCATCGATACAAAACCCAAACTACATTTCAAAAAACATTATCTTCGAAGACTACCCAATCACTCTCGGTTGTTTTGCCACTTTTAACAACAAACATAATTTTCACCAAACCAGTGGTTTTATCTGTTTATTTTCGATAGGCTAGGTATATAAAAACTAAGGAGGTTACGATGGATAAAAAATTAATAACAAATCCTGTATTTGTGGTATCTACTACAGTCATTATCGCACTTGTAATTTTAGGTGCAACTATTCCACAAAAATTTGAAGATACAGCTGGAAAATTATTCAATTTCACCACGTTAAATTTTGGATGGTTTTATTTACTTGCTGTCTTTGTTATCACACTTTTTCTTGTCGCAATCGCATTATCCAAGTATGGACGCATCCGACTTGGCGCTGATAGCGATCGACCGGAATTTCCGTTCTTCACATGGATAGGCATGTTGTTTTCAGCTGGATTTGGTGCCGGACTTGTATTTTGGGGAGTCGCTGAACCTATGAGTCACTTTTTCACTACTCCGTTTGGAAACGAAGCACAAACACCTGAAGCCGCCAGAATTGCAATGGGCTATTCATTTTTCCACTGGGGAGTTAGCCAATGGTCTGTATTCGCTATCGTTGGACTGGTTATTGGATTTTTACAATTCCGCAAAAAGAAACCCGGATTGGTTTCTACTGCCCTAGAGCCAGTGCTCGGCAGTAAGCCTTTCATCAAACACTCTATTGATTCTCTCGCTGTTATTGCGACAGTTATGGGAATTGCTACCTCTCTCGGTCTAGGTATTCTTCAAATGAACGGTGGGCTAAATGCTGTATTTGGTATTGATAACGCTTTTCCCGTTCAATTAGGTATTATTGTAGTTATGTTTGCGGCTTATACTTTATCATCTTCTACAGGACTAAAAAAAGGCATTGCCTACTTAAGTAACTTGAATCTTGGATTAGCATTAGTTTTAATGGTTTTTGTCTTTTTTGCTGGCCCTACCGTCTTTATCATGGAAACCTTTACGTTAGCATTAGGTGATTATATTACAAACTTTGTGTCGTATAGTTTACGACTAGAGCCTTATGCAGATGGCGACTGGGTAGAAGGTTGGACGATATTCTATTGGGCTTGGGCAATAGCTTGGTCACCATTTGTAGGCGCATTTGTAGCACGCGTATCGAGAGGCCGAACCATCCGTGAATTCGTCATGGGTGTGCTTGTTATCCCTCCTGCTATCGCTTGTTTATGGATTGCCGTGTTTGGTGGAACTGCACTTTGGTATGATTTAAACGGAGGGACAGGGATCGCTGAAGCGGTTAATAATGATTTAACATCCGCGTTGTTCCAAACCTTCGGCGTTTTGCCATTAACGACGATTATGTCGATTTTAGCTATTTTATTGATTTTCACTTTCTTAGTGACTTCTGCTGACTCAGCAACATATATTTTGGCATCAATGACGAGTTTCGGCAGCTTGAACCCACCAACTGCATTCAAGATTGTCTGGGGAGTTTTAATGTCAGCAATTGCCGCAGTTCTCTTGTTTGCAGGCGGACTCGAGGCGCTTCAAACAGCTTCACTCATATCGGCATTGCCATTTACCGTGTTGCTCGTATTGATGCTTTGGTCATTTACGAAGGTTATTCGTAGAGAATCACCACCGATTCAGGAATCTGAATTGCAGCGATTCAAGCGAATGGAACAAGAAACAAAAAAACAGCGCACTAAATAAAAGAACAAAAGGCCTACAGCTTCTCCCGTGAGGAAGTGCTGTAAGCCTTTTGATTTTCTTCTTATTTATCTTCGTTGATTAAACGAACTGTTTCATCAAATTCTTTCTCAATCTGTGCATCTGGTTTGTATGTTATAAGACTCACTACCCAAGTTATAAGTAGACATAAGAAGAAACCAGGAATGATTTCATAAACACTGCCTATGAAATTTGTCATCTCAGTTGCTCCAGAATCGTCTGCGACCGTACCAATTGAATCCCAAACAATAACCGTAACAGCACCGACAATCATTCCAGCTAATGCGCCTTTTGAAGTCAGTTTGCGCCAGAACAGAGACAACAGGATAATCGGTCCGAAAGCGGCACCAAATCCTGCCCACGCGTAAGCAACTAAGCCTAGAATGGTATTATTTTGTTCCCAAGCTAGGAAAGCCGCAATAACAGCAATTAATGCTACAGCGATTCGCCCAAGTGTTACATATCCTTTTGCTGATGCTTCTTTTTTGAAAGCAATTTTGTACAAATCTTCAATAAGCGCAGATGAACTTACTAAAAGCTGAGAAGAAATTGTACTCATAACAGCTGCCAATACAGCTGCTAGTACAAATCCTGCAACTAATGGATGAAACAAGATCTGGCTCAAGTCAAGAAAGACCGATTCAGGATCTACTAACGTTGCTGAAGGATTTTGTTGGAAGTAAGCAATCCCGATAAGCGCTGTTGCAGTTGCGCCGAGAAGACTGAAAATCATCCAGCTCATACCAATACGGCGAGCTACACGAACTTCCTTCAAAGTTTTAATCGCCATAAAACGAACGATAATATGGGGTTGACCAAAGTAACCAAGACCCCAAGCTACTGCAGAAATAATTCCGATTGTCGAGGCTCCAGAAACCAAGCTCAACATATTCGGATCTACTTCGCGAATACTTGCTGCTGTTTCGCTAAATCCACCTGTAGCAAAAATCCCAACTATCGGTACTGCAATTAACGCCAGCACCATCATAATCCCCTGAACAAAATCCGTATAACTGACAGCCAGGAAACCGCCGAACAAAGTATAAGCTACAACAACAATTGAGCCTAACACTAGTCCTAAATGATAGTCCATTCCGAATGAGCTCTGGAAGAACAAACCAGCAGCTACCATACCAGATGAAACGTAAAATGTGAAAAAGATCAAAATAATAATACCTGCAACAATTCTTAATAACCGTGATTTGTCTTTCAGACGATTTTCCAAGAAACTCGGAATCGTAATCGAATCACTAGTAACAAACGAGTAAATTCTGAGACGTGGTGCCACAAAGTACCAGTTTAAAAAAGCACCAATTGTTAATCCGATAGCAATCCATACCTCAACTAATCCTCCAAGGTAAATTGCACCCGGTAAGCCAAGTAGTAGCCATCCGGACATATCCGACGCACCTGCACTAAGTGCTGCGACTGCCGGTCCAAGTCCTCTTCCGCCAAGCATGTAATCGGATAAGTTGGCAGTTTTTCGATAAGCGTACCAGCCAATGTATAGCATCGCGCCCAGATAAACAGCTAAAGCAATGATTTGATAGGTTGTATCTGTCATTTTATCTCCTCCTTGTTTAACAGTGTAACATTATTGACACACATTAAAAGTCTTGATTTACGGTTTTATCTTAAACCAAAGCGGGAATTAGAACGAAGAGGAGGCGATTTTTGATGCCATGGAGCAAAGTTAATTATCCAGATTCATTTAAAAACCTGGATAGTCCTGTCCGAAACAAAGCCATCGAAATCGCGAACGCACTGCTTCGCGACGGCTATAAAGAAGACCGCGCTATCCCTATCGCTTTAAACCAAGCAAAGAAAACTGAAACCGGTAATGAAGATCGATCTATTTACGAGATAAAAAAACATGACGATGGTTGGCAATTAAAGAAAAAAGACAGTAAAAAAGCTATTTTGATTGAAGAAACAAAAGAAAGCTTACTGTCAGAAGCTAAACGCTATGTGAATAAAAACCACGGAGAGCTTCACATTTACACTGAAGACGGCTCTTTGTCGGATACGCTTTACGAATAAAGTTAAAACGCCGCTGTCATTTGACGGCGGCGTTTTACTTAAACCAACCTTTTTCTTTAAAACGAGAAATGGCTTCGATTCGATTTCCAACTTCTAATTTGTCTAGAATGGTCGAAATATAGTTCCTAACCGTTCCAGTTGTAATAAATAATTCCTTGGCAATTTCTTTCGTGCTACGTCCTTCAGCGATTAGTTCCATGACTTGTTTCTCACGTTCTGTTAATGGATTTTCGTCTGCGAAAGCTAAATCCACCAATTCCGGCGCATAAATGCGACGTCCAGACATAATTGTTCGAATCGACGTAGCTAAATCTTCACTTGGACTGTCTTTTAACAAATAACCACTAACTCCCGCTTTTCTCGCACGTTCAAAATAGCCTGAACGCGCAAATGTGGTTAAAATGATAATTTTGCACGGTTGATCTTTCAAAATTTCCGCAGCATCTAATCCACTTTTTAACGGCATTTCAATATCCATAATACAAATATCAGGCTGTAATTTTTCGACAAGCTCAATTACTTCTTCCCCATTTGCAGCCTTGCCTACTACTTCCATGTCTTCTTCCAAATCCAACAGCGAGCCTAAAGCTCCCAGCATCATGCGCTGATCTTCTGCCAATACGATTTGAATCATTTTATAACCTCCTTTGAACTATAGAGAATTACATTCGGAACTCTAATATTTAAAGTAGTCCCATCCATTATTTTAATATCCACTGAACCATTTACGAATTCTAGACGCTCTCGCATACCTGCCAGTCCATTGCCTTGTAAAGACGTATTGCCTTCTGGAAATCCGTTGCCGTCATCTTGTACTTGAACAAGAAGCTCTTCCGGATTTTGCTTAATCAGAACGCTACATCGTGTAGCACTGCTATGTTTAACAACATTTGTTACTGCTTCTTTTAAACACATACTTAAAACATTTTCGACTAACAATGGCGTGTTCGTTAACTGCGTTGAGCCATAAAATACAAAATCGATTTCAGCAGCTTTTAAAATTTGCTGGACACGTAAAAGCTCTTCATCCAATTTGGTTCCGCGCATATTAGACACTAACTCACGCACTTCTTTTAGAGCTGTACGTGCTGTTTGCCGAACATCGTTTATTTCATTTAAAGCAGACTCAGGATTCCGGTAAATCAATTTACCCGCTAAATCACTTTTCAGACCAATTAAAGATAATTTTTGTCCCAACGTATCATGCAAATCACGAGCAATTCGTTCACGCTCTTCAATAATAATAAGTTGTGAAATTCGTTTGTTAGCATCTTCCAGTTGCCCTTCCAATTTTTCCCTTTTGTTTCGATTATAAGTATTAAACGGCAACAGGATAACACCCAGTACGCTAAGTACAATAAATGGCAACTGAGAAAGATACAATTCACTATGGTCAAAAAAGCCAAATACAACAGCTGCGATCGTCATCCCAATATGAAGGCCATAAATAATAAAAAACCCAACTTTATTGCGTAAATTGCCAATAAAAAAGGCAACAAAAATCGAAAGATACACATAACCAAATAAGAAAATCATGCCGATATTGATCGCCATTTCAAAACTTATCCACACATAAACAAAGCCAGTTCTTGAGTTAAAAGACAGCCGGTAAGCGATGAAGAACAGCAACAGTAGCAAAATACCAAAAATAATTTCAACTAGTGAAGAAGAGCGAAAGATAAAGAAGAATGGCAAAATACAAAAAATTACCCATGCATAGAGACTTAGCCAAGGGTTTTTAGGGAATATTTGATACCAGCTTTGCATAAGAGCCTCCTATTCATTTCTATGTAATCTCATCATAGCAAATAATAAGCAAAAGAAAAAACCATTCCGCTAAGAATGGTTTTTTCTAGTTACTTTCTTATTGTTCAGCCGTCTTCGTATTGGCTAATAAGTGTTTAACTTCACCAAATGTAACGAAAGTTTTATTTGGTGCATCGTACAATTTGTAGCTCAATGATTTAAGGCTAGATTTAATATCAATTGTTGTTGCTTGTTGAAGTGGCGGTGTCGATTCATGTGCTTTTTCCAAGTTGTAATTTGGAACACGCGGGCTCAAGTGATGCACATGGTGGAAGCCGATGTTGCCAGTTACCCACTGCAGTACTTTTGGAAGTTGGTAATACGAGCTTCCTTCGATTGCTGCTTTTACGTAATCCCACTCATTTTCATCTTCAAAGTATGAGTCTTCAAACGTGTGTTGAACATAGAATAACCAAATCCCAAGTGCTCCTGCTATGAACATCGTTGTTCCTTGCACGATTACGAATGCCTGCCAACCAATTGCTAAGATTAATAGCGTGTAAATGACAACAAGTGAAATATTGATCAAATACGTGTTGTTCCGTTCTTTTTTACGTGCATCTTTACGGTTGAAACGACTTGAAATTAAGACAAGGAATAGAGGTCCAAACCCGAACATAACCAAAGGATTACGGTACATACGGTATTTGAAGCGTTCCCATTTTGAAGCTTCTACATATTCTTCAATCGTCATAACCCAAATGTCGCCAACTCCGCGTTTATCAAGATTACCACTTGAAGCATGGTGAATTGAATGTTCGCGTTTCCACTTTTCATAAGCGAAAAGAGTCATAATGCCTGTAATTGTGCCTACAACAGCATTTGCTTTTTTGTTTTTGAAGAACGATCCGTGTGTGCAATCATGGAAGATGATGAACGTACGGATTACGAATGCTGCGGCCACTGCTGATAATGCAATTGTTAGCCAAATTGAGACATCCAGTGCCTGGTAAGCCAAGAACCATGCCAAGATAAAAGGTGGAATTGTATTTAATATTTGTCTAACACTCGATTTTACGTCTGCTTTTTCGAAAGGGGCAACAAATTTGCGTAACTGTGCTGTTTTTTCTCTGCTCATGCTTTCAAATTCCTCCTTCAACGGACTTTTTCGGTCCGGATAACTTATTAACCTAATCATAAAGGGAAAGTTGCCTGACCATAAGACATAAACGTCTATATTTCTATATGACAGTTGTCATGTATTTCTAGAAATCTACTTCTTTAAAATTACAAGCGATATGTGTATAATAATAATAGACAGAAAAATCAGAATGGAGTGACGCGTATGACTGGCATGATCGCCGTCATTATGGTCTTTTCAATTCCACTAGCTGGCATTATTACTAGTCATCTTCAAAGTCAATCAAAGCTTAAAAGTAAAATGATTGAAAGTGAGCTGGAGCTTGAAAAACTAAAGCACGATAATTTTGTGATTGAAACGCAAAAAATGCGCTTAGAGCTTGACCAGCTTAAATTAGAAGATGCAAAAAAAGATAATAACCTGCTAATGAAATAAAGTTAGTGGATGCTCTTTGAATAGTAAAAGCACTGTCCCAAAAGTCATTTTTTATGAGCTTTTGATGACAGTGCTTTTTTGTTTATGGGAAAACTGGCTAATTCCTATTGCGATAGATCTCAATTCTACTAATCCCACTCCTATAAAGCAATAAAACGGCAGCAGACCTTAACAGTGAGCCGAAGATACACATTAAAACCCAGCGAAGAAATCAAGAGTTTCTTCGCTGGGTTTGTTTTAATGACTTATGGAATAGTTTCTTTTGGAGTTTAGTGTACTTCTTTCTCAAATCTACACGGCTGTTTCCGCTTTTCTTTTGTCCAGGCTTCAGCGTCCAGATTCTAGGGTCATAAGCCATTCCAACTGCATGGCAAAGTACGCCACACTGTTGGCACGTCTTATGCCCGTCGAATCTACACGGGCGCTTACGCTTTTCTATGTCCAGGCTTCAGCGTCCAGATTCTAGAGTCGTAAGCCATTCCAACTGCATGGCAAAGTACGCCACACTGTTGGCACGTCTTATGCCCGTCGAATCTACACGGGCGCTTACGCTTTTCTATGCGAATACGCTGTTTTCTATTTGTTTTAACTGGTAGAAATACGCTCTTTTA
>JBBSRA010000013.1:0-70828 GCA_038243515.1 Caryophanales bacterium | reverse complement strand
CGTATAATAAGCATAGAGCATCTCTCCAGTCTGTTAATGTGTGTGTCGTAACTCTCATTATACAGGATTTGGGGAGGTGCTCTATTTTCTTGCCATTTTACGCTTAGAGCCGCAAGGGCTCAGAGTTATGGAATTAATTCATTTATGACATTAAAAAGACATAGATTATTTAAATTTTTACTGTATTATAAAAGTATTACATCGGAGAGTAAGGTGATCTATCAATGAAAGCAAAACAACAAGAGATTGAAATACCTTTTCTATTAGCACTTGTTCCATTAGTTGTTATGATCACTGTAATGGCCATTACAATTATTGTCTTTGAAGGAAGTCCTCATATACCTTTGGCTGTAGGAGCGATTATTGCAGCAATTATTGCATGGCGCTTCGGGTATAAATGGGAAACAATCGAAGAAGGGGCCTATAAAGGTATTCGTCTTGCTCTTCCTGCTATTTTGATTATTATTGTTGTAGGCATGATTATTGCTTCGTGGATTGGTGGCGGAATTATCGCAACCATGATTTATTATGGTTTACAAATTATTACACCTTCCTTATTTTTAATGACAATCTGTATTATTTGTGGAATTGTTGCACTCGCTATTGGGAGCTCATGGTCTACTATGGGGACGATTGGCGTAGCGGGTATGGGTATCGGAATCAGTATGGGAATTCCAGCTGCTATGGTAGCAGGAGCCGTTATTTCAGGTTCTTATTTTGGCGATAAAATGTCACCGTTATCAGATACCACAAACCTAGCAGCAGGTATCACAAATACTAATTTGTTTGAACATATTAAACATATGCTTTACACAACAGTTCCTGGTTTAGTTATCGCGTTAATCGTTTATTTTTTCCTCGGTCGTCAATTTGCGGGATCAGCTATTGACCAAGGTAATATTGAAGCGATTTTAGCAGCTTTAGATAGTAACTTTTTAATTTCACCTTGGCTGTTATTAGTGCCTGGAGCTATTATCGTGTTGGTCGCATTTAAAGTACCAGCCTTACCTGCATTGGTTATTGGCGTCTTTCTTGGCTTTATGTGTCAAATCTTTGTACAAGGTGGAAACATTGGAGATTCAGTTAATACGCTGCACGACGGTTTTGCCATTGTTTCTGGCAATGAAATGGTTGATGAGTTGTTTAACCGCGGAGGTATCGCATCCATGATGTTCACTGTTTCCTTAACTATTTTCGCAATGGTTTTAGGTGGCATACTAGAGCAGACAGGTATGTTGAGAGCAATCGTTAAACAGATTTTGAAAGTCGCAAAATCAGCAGGCAGTTTAATTGCTGCCACAATCGTATCTGCGTTCTTTACAAATGCAACAGCTTCAGAGCAGTACATTTCCATTCTCATTCCAGGTAGAATGTACGCAAGAGCTTATCAAGACAAAGGCTTGCATTCAAAAAACCTTTCGCGTGCACTCGAAGACGGTGGAACGTTAACGTCTCCATTTATACCTTGGAATACATGCGGTGTCTTTATTTTAGCAACTTTGGCCGTCCACCCATTTGCGTATGCACCTTACGCAGTACTCAATTATACCGTACCGGTAATCGGCATTATTATGGGATTGGTTGGTTACAAAGTTCAATTTTTAACAAAAGAAGAAATGGATCAGCTGAAAACAAACCAGCGACGCGTCGATAATGAAAATGAATTGGTGGATGGCGTTTAACTTTTCATTCATAAACAAACAGATAAAAGCGAGCATCTTCTTTTTGGAATCAAAAGAAGATGCTCGCTTTTATTAATGACTCGATTAGGTAGAGAAAGTACATTTCTTACCAAAACAAGTAGTCAATTATTCTTTGCTACGGTCGATGCCATATAACAGCCAAGGTGAAGGCAAATCAAAAGGATGATTGCTTGGTAATTGGCTTACTTGGGAAGGAGTTAAATCCATCCAAATAAATGGGTTTGTTTTGACTCGTTCATTTAACTTACTCTGTGCCAGTGAAATGGTTTCCCACAATCCGGCTTGGGATGAAATGTCGTCCCACGGGTAAACAACGTGTAAATAATATTGTCGTTTATAATCTTTTTTGGTGATTAGTACGCGGTCTTCCTGCGCATTTTCAAAAAATGACCATTCGGTTAATTTGGCGTCGGTAAATAAGTTTTCAGTAGATGGAAATGCGTAATAGCATTCATAAGGAAATACAGCACCTTTGTTCGTATAAAGCTGGTCGATCCATTCTCTTTTATGTGATAGCTCTGTAAGTTCATTCCAATTAGAGCCATTCTTTTCTAGTGATGAGACCTCTGTTGAAATGGCACTGGATAATATAGATAGTTCTTCAAGACCAAGTTTATCCAAAACACGACGAGCAGGTGTATTTTCTTGTTGCGTATTGGCACCAATCCATTGAATGGCAGGAAGCGCAAAGCTTTGTTCCAATACATGAGCCATCAATTGTGTGGATAAATTATTGCCACGGTAGCGCAAATCACTGCGCATTCGACCAAGCATTATGTAATGCTCAGCAAAAATCGTGTAGCCTCCAATACTCGCAAGCTGATTGTCGACGAACAAACCGTATAAACGGCTAGAGCCACCAGATATTCTTTTGTATACTCGGAGCAGGTAATCATCTGCAATTCCTGTCTCCATCTCCTCTAAAAAATGTAAATCATCCAGCTGAAGCTGTCGAATAGAAGTTTTCATAATAGACCACCTTTGACGTAAGTTAAAATCGCTATATGTATTATATACAACAATATTACTGCGTTACATGCAAGTAAGAATCTTATTTATAGAAAACAAAAGCTAGCGTTATCTTTTAATTGTTCATTTGTGTATAGTAGATATAGCTAAATCGACAGTTTTAAAAAACCATTAAATTTCACTATTGTGATAAGGAGGCCAATCAAGTGGAAAAAGAAATTATAGCTATTCAAGATAAGCAACAGTTATCGAAAGGCGACCACATTTTTTATTATGTAGAAGACTTAACTAGTTATATTGATAATGCCATTTCGTATGTCGAAGAAGGTATTAAACAAGGAGACCAAGTGCTATTTGTTGAAAATGAACGTCTTTTCCCAAAAATAGTAGCTCGTCTCGAAGAGTTTCTTTCTGAAGAACAATTACAAAATATTCATTACGTTAATAATTTTACCTTTTATTGGCGAAATGGCAATTTTCATCCACCAACGATTTTAAAACATTTTTCTAGTTTGATTGATCCTCTTGTAGAGAAAGAATTGAGTTTTCGAACTTGGGGACATATCGAGTGGCGAGATAATGATGAACTTACTAAAGAGCTTAACGAATATGAACAAGCAATTAATGAGCTGATTCCGCAAATTCAAGCGATTTCGGTATGTGCTTATGATGCTTCTCGTCTTACCGTTTCACTGAAAGAATTATTGATTAATTGTCATGATTTCTTAATGACAGATGGTGAAATTTCTCCACTTGCAAAATAAGGATGTCGAAAAAAAGAATCTCTCCATTGGAGTAGATTCTTTTTTTGAAGAAGAAGATACCTCTTTCTTTACTTATCAGAATATTGACAATATTTTAAAAGGGAATAATATATGAAGTAACCAAGTTTCTATATAAATGTGTACTGGACACAGAGAGTTTATGAGTTGAAAAGGAAGATAACGTAAAGCAACGGGTTAGAAGAAGTGACAAAAATAAAGTTGATCAGCAAGGCATTGTTTTGATGTTCGAAAATCATAAGAGAAAAGGGTGGAATTATGCAAATCAAATCTGCGGTATTAAGAGAAATTGGAGCTGAAGCTCCTTATGAAAAAAGCCAACCAATTCATATAGAAATAGTGGAATTGGACCCTCCTGAAAAAGGCGAAGTACTGATTCAAATAAAAGCAGCAAGTTTATGCCATTCTGATTTATCGGTAATAAACGGCAGTAGGCCACGTCCCGTGCCAATGGCTCTTGGTCATGAAGCGGCAGGTGTTGTTTTAGAAATAGGAGATGATGTATTCGACTTAGAAGTCGGTGATCATGTTGCTTGTGTATTTGTCCCAAGTTGTGGGCAATGCGGTCCGTGTCGTGAAGGACGTCCTGCTTTATGCGAACCAGGAGCAGCTTCTAATACGGCAGGCACTTTATTGAGCGGTGGAAACCGTCTTCACAGTGGAACGGAAACCATTAATCATCATTTGGGCGTATCGGCTTTTTCGGACCATGCAGTGGTATCGAGAAATTCGATTGTCAAAGTGGATAAAGAAATTCCATTTGAAAAAGCAGCGTTATTTGGCTGTGCCGTTATAACGGGTGTGGGTGCAGTAGTTAATACGGCTGCGATTAAACTTGGGAGTACAGTGGCAGTAGTAGGTCTTGGTGGTGTTGGTCTTAGCGCTTTACTGGGAGCGATTGCTGCGGGGGCTAGTCGTATTGTGGCAGTCGATATTAACGAGACGAAACTCAAACAAGCAAAAGAACTAGGTGCAACCGATGTTTTTAACTCAAAAGACTCGGATGTTGTCGAACAAATCCGCAAAGCAACAGACGGAGGACTAGATTACACGTTCGAAACGGCGGGTGCTGTTCAGGCACTGGAAGTCGCTTATAGCATTACGAAACGAGGAGGAACGACCGTTACCACTGGTTTACCTCATCCAGACAATAAGTTTTCTTTTCCCTATGTGTCCTTAACGGCTGAAGAACGCACGCTTAAGGGATCGTACCTTGGTAGTTGCGTGCCAAGTCGAGACATTCCTCGTTATATGAGTTTGTTTCAAGAAAACCGGCTGCCTGTTGATAAACTGATTACTGATTTCATTACATTAGATGAAGTCAATAAAGGATTTGATCTTTTAGCAAAAGGTGATTCATCGCGGATTATTATGAAGTTTTAAGTAGAGGGAATAAATGAAATAAACCGTAATCCACAACAGGATTACGGTTTTTCTATGGTCAGTTAGAGTTACGCTCTATGTGGGTATGTTAAGAAAGAGCTCATGAAGATGCAACTAAGAGGAGGAAAAACATGGATACTCAAAAATTCATCGTTAAACAAGATGAAAAAATAAAACTGTCACAATACTTAACGACAGATGACAATAAATATAGTGGAAAAGAACTGACCGAAAAACTGATTCCGAAAAGCCTAGAAAAATTAAAAAAATTACATATGAAATTGCATGCTCAAGAACAAAAAGGAATCATTGTTGTGTTGCAAGCAATGGACGCGGCTGGAAAAGATGAAGCAATCACGTATATCTTCTCCAATTTAACAGCACAAGGTTTGAAAACAACATCATTTAAAAAACCTTCTGATACAGAACTCGCACATGATTACTTATGGCGCTTTCGAGAAGGTATGCCAGCAAGAGGGCAGATTGGAATTTTAAATCGTTCTTATTATGAAGAAGTGATTGCACCAAGAGTTCATGACTTGCTTGGAGACACGCCGCTTCCTGATGAACTGATCGATGACGATATTTGGAATGTTCGTTATCGCCAAATCAATGATTTTGAACGATACATGGCTGAAAATGGATTCCCAGTTGTGAAGTTCTTTTTCAATATGTCGTTTGATGAACAACGTCGTCGCTTGCTCGAGCGTATGAAAAATCCGGAGAAAAACTGGGAGTTCTCATTTAATGATGTAAAAGAACGTGAATATTGGGATGGCTATCAAAAAATTTTTGAAGATGTACTAAACAATACATCGACAGAACATGCACCTTGGTATGCACTTCCTGCTGATGATGAATGGTTTTCGAGATACATTGTTTCCGAAGTAATGGTTGAAGCGTTAGAGAAAATCAATCCTCAATATCCTGAAATTAAAGGAAGAGAAAAAGAGCAATTGGAAAAAGCGATTCGTAAATTAGAAGAAGAGTAGAATGCGGTGGAACTCTCCTAGGAAATTTTGAACAGTCTATGAACAAAAGAAGAAAGACTTGCATTCTTAGCCCAAATGCTACTATAATATGAAACGTTGGTTCACCGTAAAAAAGAAAAGTTTATTCGCTTTCTCGTAGTTTTTAGCTGATTAAAAAATTACATTATGATAAATAATCTTAAGGTGACGTGCAAATGCACGCCCTTTTTTTGTGGGGTGAACAAAATAGACTAACTGAGATTTTGCTTAGGATTGGAGTTTAATTATGAATAAATGGATGAGATTATTACTTATTTTTGTTTCCTCAATTGTACTTGGAGTAGCATTTAATATGTTTTTACTGCCACATGCAATATTAGCAGGTGGAGTAACAGGAATCGCCATGATGCTTGGGTTGGTAACACCTTTAAACGCAGGAATCTGGATGATTGTATTGAATATCCCGATTCTAATTGTAGGATGGATGAAGCTCGGTAAGAACTTTATTGCCAACAGCTTGTTTTCAGTTGTTGTAACGTCAATTTCGATGCTGTATATTCCAGTAGTTAAAATAACGGAAGATGCCTTGCTTTCTACTGTCTTTGGTGGAGTAATTGCGGGAGCAGCAATGGGGATTATTATTCGTTATTATAGTTCGACAGGTGGATTTGATGTTATTGGCTTATTGCTATCGATGAAACGAGATATTCCGTTAGGTGCGCTTGTTTTTGTTCTTAACAGTACAGTTGTTTTTGTTTCTGGCTTTGTTTTCTCATGGGAACTAGCCATGTATACAATGGCTTCGATTTATATTTCAGGACTTGTTATTGACCGTGTCCACACACGTCATATTAAGCTCAGCTTAATGGTTGTAACAAGTCAAGGGGATGCCGTCAAAAAAGAGTTGCTCGACAATTTATATCGTGGTATCACGGTAGTAGACGGCGAAGGTGCTTATTCAGCGGCTAAAGTAAAAGTTCTTTATAGTGTCATTGGCCGTCACGAATTAGCTTTTGTGCGCCCACTTATTAAAAAAATCGATCCAAACGCGTTTGTCAGCATTAGCGAAACGATGGAAGTCATGGGGAATTTCAGGAAAGATGATAACTTCATGAAAACACCGGATTTAAAAAACTCTTCAGTTCAATAACTGAAGAGTTTTTTTGTGTGGAAATATAGATGCATTATTGAAATAGCAGGTAATCCGCTTCTGAAATAAATTCGTTGCTAATATCGATAAATAAATAATAGTCATCAGACAATGGGAAACTAAATGTGCGTATCATTTTAGTTGTTTCAATATCTGAATACACGTCTGATAAAATCCCCCTATGCCAAGTTTTCATTTGCATTGTATTTTCGAGAAAATAAGGCCGGAATGCCCAATGAGAGCCGAAATGATCGGGTTCAAAAACCCAAAGATTTTCTCGTTTTTGAAAGTTAGAAGATACTTGTTGACCGTCATTATTGCAAATGTACAAACGGAAACTTTCTTTGTTAAAAGGCTGAGCTAAAAACTCAATAAATCGATCTGCCGTTTCGCGCCCTTGCCATTTTGAAAGTAGTTTTTTCAGTTTTTCTTCTAAACTATCAGTAAAAGCATAGCGCTTTTCAATCAGTGATTTTTCTCTCTGGACAAAAACAGTAATCTTTTCACCTACATCAAGTGGAGTGGAATACGTTGCTTGAATTTCAAAATCTGGCTTTGCTAAATGGAGTCCTTGGTAAAAATGACCTCCGTTTTTCCAAGCAAAATACAATTGGTGATTGTCTTCAATGTTTTCATAAGAAAGTTTTGCGCCTATTCGTCGCGCCAATACTGTTAAAGTTTGAATAACATCTTGAAATGCACCGGGATTGGCATTGCGAACAAGATTTGTATCGATTTTTAAAATATGAGGTCGAAGTTGGCGGATTCGGTCAATATTAGAGCTCTTTGCTCCTACATGATCAACAGCAATTTGAATGCCATAAGTTTTATAGTAAATCAATAGGTGATGTAGTACATCGAAATCTTCATCAAAATCATGCTCAGTAATTTCTAAAACAATTCGGTTCATAGAAAATCCGTTTTTTTCGTAAGTTTGAAGTGTCTGTAAAAAGTCCTCACCACTATTGATGAGTAATTGTTTAGCATTTCGGTTGATAAATAACAATCCCTCATTATCAGAGTTGAGCATTTGATCAATAGCCAGTTTCAGTAGGTGGTTACTAACTTCTACTTTGTATTCGTCAGGCACATCGTTATCTTGGAAAAAGTCCCGTAAGCTCAGCCAATTATCTTCAAAGTTGAAACGACCCAAAACTTCGTAGCCAATAACAGTGTGTTTGACCGCACTAATAATCGGTTGAAAAGCGGGCTTTACTTTAGTCAGATCTTCAATAATATCTAGTGGATCCATAATAACTACTCCTTTGCTGAAAATCTATCGCGTACTTGGACTTTTACATGATCATAAAAAAGTAAATAATGACCATAATAATCATGATAGCCAGCCTGTAGGAAGTTAATGTAATGTGCATATTCGAAGGTGTAAACAGCTCATTAATAATTTGCTGTCGCTTTTTCTTGTAGTTTATGTTGCTAAAAACTAACGCCGACAATGGAAATGACCGTACGAATCCGCGCTAAATAAGTGCATTCATTGGCAAGATGTTGTTGTGTATAAACCAACTGGTTCTTTTCTTTTCGATAGGACTGTCATGACATTCCATTCTCTCCTCTAAAAAATTGAGTTCTACCGATTTTAGAATTGGAAGTTGAATAGGTACGTATTCTTTTAGTATAGATGATTAGGTAATAAAAAGGAATTTAGATTGGGCCAGGTAGTCAGTGAACTAGAAACGACCTTAGCGTTCGCGTTTTTAATGTAAGTTAACCTTTTCACGGTTATTTAGCATGAATGATAATGCTGTGATAAGTTTAGTGCTACAAAATAAAGAAATTATAAGGAGATGAGTCGCTTGAAGAAGTTTTCAGAAATACAAAATCACTCCAAAAAAGATGAGTTCCATCTTGATTGTTTTTTGAACATTGCTCACCGAGGAGCCTCAGGTCACGCACCTGAAAATACATTAACTGCTTATAAGATGGGTAGAGAAATGCATGGAGACTCAATAGAAATCGATTTACAAATGACAAAAGACGGTATTTTAATCGCCATGCACGATGAAAGGGTGGAGCGTACAACGAACGGCACTGGTTATATTAAAGACATGACAATCACTGAAATTAAAACCTTAGATGCAGGTTCTTGGTTTAATAAAGCCTATCCTGAAAAAGCAAAACCAGGTTATGAAGGATTACAAGTTCCAACTTTTGAAGAAGTGTTAGAAGTTTTCGGTGAAGATTCGCGTTATTACATCGAAACAAAAGCACCTACTGTTTATCCAGGAATGGAAAAAGAACTTGTCCGAATCTTAAAAAAACATAACTTAACTGTCAAACACGAACATGCAAGTAACGTAATTGTACAATCTTTTAGTAAGGACAGTTTACAGACGGTAAAAAAGCTAAATTCAATCATCCCGTTAATTCAATTAATTTCTTACTCGACTCAAGCAACTATTTCAAAAGCAGAACTTGTGCATATCAAAAGCTACGCAATCGGTGTAGGCATGAACCATAAGAGAATCGATCAAGCCTATGTTCAACAAGTAAGAGAGCAAGAGTTATTGATTCATCCTTACACAGTAAACAAACGTGAGGATATGGAGCAAATGATTGACTGGGGAGTAACTGGGCTGTTCACTAATTATCCGGATGTTTTAAATGCTTTGCTGCAAGAAAAAAATAGAATAACATAAAATAACCAGCTGTGAAATCGCACTAGATTTCACAGCTGGTTATTTAACAAATCTGGTCACCCATGAGAACTATTCGATAAATTCAAGGTCTTTAATCCATATGGATAAATGTTTTTTTGTCAAAGCATTTAAATTGTTATCTACATTTTTTAATAAATCCATTTCGTAATCTTTAGAATCTGCGCTTTTGACAAAAGTTGTCGTAAAAGCTGGATTCTGCAAAGTGATGGTACTCGAATCGGCTGTTTCGTTTTTCACAATATCGAGATGCAAAATAGCACCAATTTGCCGATCTAGTCCATCTTGACCCGATAAAAAGTTACCAAGTGAATAGACAACAAAAACTTTACGTCCGTCTACTGTGTTAATCCATGCGGGTGGCTGCAATACATGTGAGTGATGGCCTAATATGATATCGGCGCCATTATCTGCAGAAAAGCGAGCCAATTCGATTTGATCTGCAGTGGGCATTTTTTCATATTCTTGCCCAAAGTGAAGACTTAGAACGACTACATCCGATACTTCTCGAGCGCGTTTTAAATCTTCTTTGATAACTAACGGATCGATCCGATTCACTAAGTAATCTTTTCCAGCAGGAGTTGGAATTCCGTTTGTACCATACGTATAGGATAAAAAAGAAAAGCGAATATCGTTTTTTGTTATCAATGCAATTTCAGAGCGCTTATCACTCGATAAAGAAGAGCCTGTATGAACCATTCCGATTTTATCCCAATAACCAATAGCGTTTTCAATCGCAGGCAACCCACGGTCTAAAGTATGGTTGTTTGCTAGTGTCACGATATCCACACCGGAACTTTTAAACGCATCGCCAACTTCATAAGGACTATTAAAAGAAGGATAGGAAGACAGACCAATTTCACTGCCACCGATCATACTTTCTGAATTGGCAATGGTCAAATCGGCTTTTTTCAGAAAAGGTGTTACTTTCTCAATCATTGGGTTAAAGTCATAAACGCCATTGACTTCAGCAGCACGATAAACGCGATCATGAATCAAAATATCACCCACAGCAGATAGTGAAGCAGTATGTTTTAGGCTTAACTTTTCAGGCGTTATAGCAATGGGGAATTGTCGTGCTTCCAAAAAAAGTGAATGGTTTTCTTTAGAAAGGGCAGCATTCGCGCATCCGGTTAGCAAAAGCATTACGGTGGCTACTACTAAAAATACAATTTTTTTGTAGGTATTCACTCGTTTCACCTCGTACACTTAGTAAGACCTTGAGCATTCCCTATTTGTGAATTATCGCTTGTGCTTTATGTTGTGGTAATCACAACATAAAAATAGTAAATTCTCAAATTGAATTTCTATATTGCGGCATTCGTAAAGAGGTGTGTTTAGCGGGTGGATCTTCATCTATAGGTTACTACGTTTTGGTTTTTAAAACTAGATGGTTTTTGGTCGTGTACTACTTCTGATTCGATATGTCTTTAAACTCTAAGTATGTCGTCAGTAAGAAACTCGCTGCAGATGCCAATTAACGTACGTATTTAAATAAAAAATTCGAGTAATACCGTGATAAAGACGAGTCCGACAATGAAAGAAGGATAACTACTGTTTTTTTCAGCAGGCAGTTCATCGTTTAGTATATTCAAAATGATTCCTCCTGTAAGAAAAGAAGAAAAGAAGGCAATCGTCAAATCGGTTATATCGGTGAAATAATAAAGCAGCCAACCAATGAAGACAGAAATGGCCAATACCCAACGACCAATATGAGTGAATAAATCTTCGTGTGTTAGGTGCAGTACACGATTGTTGGCAATAAAGTGAAAAGAAAAAACAACAAAGTAAATAAGATATTCAGGAATTTCATCTCCACTCAAATCAATGAGTAAATAACCAATCAAGACATTATATAATGCAAAACCAAAAATTTCGAGAGCGAAAACAAAAGAGCTTGATTGAGAAATATTTTGTTCTTCTTCGTTTTTAGCTTTAGATTTTTCGTTTAATTGATTGATTCCGTAAAAAAAGGCAATTCCTACTAATGTAGCTAAATAGGTAGGGTAATCGAGAGACTCAATCCAAAAAGGCAACGTGGCTTTGTCTATAACTTCTTGGTAATGAGTGAGTTCAGGAACTAAGTGAAGAAAGACATAAGCAATAGAGCCTCCAGAGACAAAAGACATCAGTCTATCTTTTGGTTTGCGGTCCAGAAATTTTATATAATTTGTCAAAATGTGAACAAGCATAAACGCAATGATGATAGCTAAGCTAAAATAGAACAAAAACAACACCTCTCTCCCAATCAATTTAAAAATGTATACCCGAATCTATTTCTCGAATTCACAATCACGAAAAAAATATAGATAAAAAATTTTCCGTATAGTAGATCCATAAAAAGCATAGTTTATAAGCTGTTTTGGGTATACAAAGATGACTTGTACAAAAAGCAGAGTGGAGGAGTGCTATGGATTTATTGCTTACTATTTTTCTGTTGTTAATTTGTCTACTCATTTCGAATGTTGTCAGCCATTATACACCTTATATTCCAACTGCTTTAATCCAAGTAGCTCTTGGGGTTATTTTGGTTCTTGTATACGAAGACATTTCTTTTGATATTGAAACAGAATGGTTTTTACTGCTGTTCATCGCACCGCTGTTATTTAATGACGGTAGTCGTTTTCCAAGAGAAGAACTGTGGCGAATGAAAGGCCCCATTTTAGGCAATGCGATCGTTCTTGTGTTGCTGACGACTGTCGTCGGTGGTTATTTTATTCATTGGTTAATAGAAGAAATACCTCTTGCAGCTGCATTTGCTTTGGCTGCCATTTTGTCGCCAACAGATCCAGTCGCAGTTAACGGTATTGCGCAGCGAATTCGCATTCCCCAAAAAGTGTTGAGCTTGGTTAGAGGAGAATCGCTCATCAATGATGCTTCAGGACTTGTTGCTTTTAACTATGCAGTGGCAGCTGTTGTAACGGGATACTTTTCCTTGTCAGAAGCAGTATTGGATTTTTCATATAAGTTTTTGGTCGGTGGTATTCTGGGTTTAACGCTTGCTTTACTAATCATTAGCATACGTGTTATTTTGCGAAAGCAAGGCATTAATGATGTCACGTTCCACACGTTATTGCAGATTATGACGCCGTTCTTAATTTTTATTGTGACAGAAGATATTCTGCATGCATCAGGCGTTATCGCCGTAGTGGTAGCAGGTATTGTGCATTCTTTAGTAAGAGAACAAACAGAGACATTTATCGCCGAAGAGCAAGTAGCGACTGAAAATATTTGGACCATTTTACTATTCATTCTTAATGGGATTATTTTTCTTTTGCTTGGATTGAATATCCCAACTTCCATGAGCGGTGTACTCGAAAATCCGAATATTAACTTATGGCTATTGCTGTTTTACGTTGTAGCGGTTGGTTTTATGATTCTGGGTATCCGATTTGTGTGGGCTTATTTGTTTTCTTTATATGAATACCATTTTGGAAAAATGAAAGAAGCAGCAAAGCCAAGTTTGAAATTGACCTTATATGTCAGCTTAACAGGCGTTCGAGGAACCGTCACAATGGTCGGTGTATTGTCGCTGCCTTTTTTAATGGCGAACGGAGAAGCATTTCCAAACCGAGCGCTCATCTTATTTTTAGCTGCAGGAACGATTTTGTTTACATTAATTGTGGCAACAATCTTCTTGCCATTGCTTAGTAAAGGGCAATTCGCAGAAGGTAAGAAACTTGGGGAAATGGATTTGGATGAGGCACAGCGCCATATTTTGGTGACGTCGATTCGAAAAATAAAAAAAGAAATCACCGAAGAAAACGAAGCAGCAGCTTACGAATTAATCGAAGAATATGAATTGCATTTTCGCCAAATTCAAACTGAAGAAGAAATAGAAGTTCAAGCGAATAAAAAATATCAGCGAAAAACACGCGAATTGCGCTTAAAAGCGTTAAAGATCGAGCGTAAATATATTCAAGAGCAATATCAGAAAAAAGAAATAAGCCAAGAAGTCTATGACGCATTTGAAAAGTCGTTAGATCGGCGAGAAGAAGTAGTAGCTGATAATGTACGTTCGACAGTCCTGTACCTACAAGGCAAGCTCATTCGTGCATGGAGACGCTTTAGAGGTCAAAATTCGCGGGAAGAAGAAACCAGGTTGGTTGAGTTTCAAGAAGGACTTCAAATTCAATTAGAAGCTTTACAAGCTGCTCTCGCGTGGCTCGAAAAGTATTCTGAAAAGTACGAGCCAAAAAGAATCATTAACGTAATCATTTCAGACTATAGAAAAATGACCAGTCGCTTGAAAAAACCAGAGGCTTTGTATGATGAAAAATACGAACTACAAAAAGAAGAGTTGCGCGTCGTAGTGATGGATATGGGCCGATCAGAAATTTATAAGATGTATATAGCAGGAGACATTACAAGAGAACAAGCGAGAGAACTTAGAAGGTATATTCACAATGTCGAAAGTGTTACTTTATATGAAACGAGCGAGTAAAATTTAGTAGAGGTATGTATGGTGAATAATCGATAGTCGTAAAAGGATTGAAAGAGAAAAAATCAGCGCCGAGACATCGGGCGCTGATTTTTTATTTTTTATTGTGTAGTACTGAAAAATGATAGCCTCGTTCTTTAATAGCTTGGATGAGCTGCGGCAGGATTGCTACCGTTTGTGTTAATTCGTGTAACAAAATAATGGCACCATCTTCTAGGTTATCGACCACATTGTCAATAATTTGATTGGGATCGTTTTTTAACTCCCAATCCATTGAAGCAATGCGCCACATGACCGACGTTAATCCTAATGCTTTCGCAACTTTTAACGTATCGGCATTAAAGTTTCCATATGGTGGACGGAAAAGAGTAACGGGTGTTTCCGTTATGTTTTCAATGTGTGCCACACTTTTTTGAATATCTTCAAACTGATCTTCATAAGAAAGCTGAAGCAAGTTTCGATGTTTAGTTGAATGAGTACCAACAACATGTCCATCATCTACTAAACGTTGCCACGGTCTTGCGGAGTATAGAAGACGTGATTGCCAGAAGAACATCGCTTGCACTTCATGTTGTTTCAAGACATCTAACAGTTGTGGCAACACTTTACTTGGACCATCATCAAAGGTTAAAGTTACAGATTTTTTGCTTTTTAAAAAATTATTAGTAACGATTTCGGGGTGAGTAGAGTCGTACACGACTCTGGATTGATCAACTGCTCAAGGGCTTTTAATCATCCGAATCATCTCCTAGTTGTTAAATTCCCGCATCGAAATAAGCGGGATGTGGATTGGCTGTGTAAGTTTCCCGATAAACCTCATCTGTGAAGTTTTCGGGAGGACCATCAAAAATGAGCTTGCCATCTTTTAAAGCAAGAATACGACTTGCGTAACGTTTCGCTAATTCGATATCATGCACATTAATAATGGTCAGTAAGTCCAACCGTTTATGCATTTCTGTTAGCAATGTAAAAATATGATCGGAAGTACCAGGATCTAAACTTGCTACTGGTTCGTCTCCAAGCAAGACTTTTGGTTGTTGCGCAAGAGCGCGTGCAATACCAACACGTTGTTTTTGACCACCACTTAACTGTTCAACTTTTCGGTAAGTCATTTCTGATAAGCCAACGTCTGCAATTACTCTTTTGGCAAATGTGATTTCTTCTGCAGTAAACCAACCAATCAAATTTTTAAAAGAGGATCGGTAGCCAAACATACCAGTCAGAACGTTTTGCATCACACTAAGTCTGGGAACTAAGCTAAAGTGTTGAAAAATCATACCAGTTTCGCGGCGTACTGTACGCAACTTTTCTTCAGTATGGACAGAAATATCTTTGCCATCAAAATAGATTTTTCCATCGGTTGGTTTTTGTAGTCCATTCAAACAACGGATAAAAGTCGATTTTCCAGCACCACTTTTGCCAAGCACACACACAAAGTCGCCTTTTTCGAGAGAGAGGCTAATATCGGTCAGAGCCTCTACTTTTGTATCTGGATAATGTACAGATAGATTTTTTACGTGAATCATTTTGCCCCTCCTTTAAATAACGCGATTTCGAACTGAGCTGGCAAAAAAGTCAATAATGATAACCATGACCATAATAATTAAGACATCAAGAGAAACAGACGCGTATTGAAAGGTTTTAAAGTCATTAAATAACCGTTGCCCAATTCCGCCGCCTCCGATAAAACCTAAAATAAGAGATGTGCGAATCGCAACTTCGAAACGATAGAAAAACTGAGACAAGACGTTTGGCCAAATTTGTGGAAGAATGCTAAACAGATTGGCCAACCATTTTTTTGCTCCCACAGCTCGCATAGCTTCTTGTGGTCCAGGGTCAGCAGCTTCGATTAATTCAGAAACCAGTTTACCAAACACGCCAATGTTGTGGAACATGATGGCAATAACTGCCGGGAAAGGTCCAAGACCAAGCGTCGTTAGTAAAATAAGACCAAAAACAATTTCAGGAATCGAACGGATGAAACTTAACGATACACGTGTAAAATGAAAGAAAAATTTAGAAGGTGCTGTATTACGCGCAGCGATAAAGCTGATTGGCAATGCAATGAGTAATCCAAAAACACTGCCGAGAAAAGCCATTGCCAATGTTTCAAACGTGTCTTCTACCATACCAGGAAGCTTGGAAAAATCCATTGGCCACCACTGTGCTAGAAAATCAATCATATTGCGGAAGTCTTTAAATTTAGACAAATCAAATTCTGTAATCCGCATGCTGAAATAAACCAGCACGAGGACACTTATTACGGTAAGTAAATTACGTTTTTTAAACCACAAGCTAATCAACTCTATTCTTTAATGATTCCTTGCTTTATTGCAGCTTGTTTAATGCTTTCATAATCTTCATTTGTTGCTTCAGTAAAGCCAGTAGCACCAAAGGCATCAAGAATTTCAGGGTCTTCTATCGCCAAAAATGCTTCTCGTAATTTTGCAACGGTTTCGTCTTCTGTACTTTCAAGAACGGCCCAAGGGTATTGGAATAAAGGCTCTGATTCCCAGATGATTTTTAATTGTTCTGAATCAATTTTTCCAGATTCGATGAGTTGATTGTAAATAGCACTGTCAACAGCACCTGCATCTACTTGTTTGTTTTGAACAGCCAGCGCAGTAGCATCGTGTGATCCAGTAAAGCGAACATTTTTGAATTGGTTTTCTTGTTCGGATTCATATACTCCGCGGTCTTGCAATTCAATAGAAGGAATCAAAGAACCCGAAGTTGAGTTGGGGTCACCAAACGCAAATTGAACTTCTCCAACAGTTTGGAGTAGTTCGTCTAAAGAAGTTACGGGACTGTCTTTATGAGTGATGATGTATGAATGGTAAAAAGGTTCACCATCAACCAATTGCGTAATAATGGCTTTAGCGTTGCTGTTTGCTTCAGCAATAACATACGTTAACGGTCCAAGGTAAGCCATATCGATCTGATCGTAATTCATCGATTCTACTACACCGTTGTAATCAGGATAAACTTCAATTTCAACATCACGATCTAAACTTTCACTTAAAATTTCTTGTAGTTTGTCCATCGCTGTTTGCATTTCACCTTCAGTTTGCGCAGGAATGACACCGATTGTGAACGGTTCTTTGTTATCTGAAGTTGCGGAACTATCGTCTTTTGCAGAATCATTTCCACAAGCAGTTAAGAATAATAGTAAGGAAAAAATTGAGGTCAATACTAACCATTTTTTCAATAAAAGCACCTCTTTTAAAATTTAAGTCATACAGTAAAACAAGGACTCAAGCAGAGTCCTTGTGAAATGTTTAAGATTTTTAAAAGCCTTAAATAACGCGTATACGACCAGCATTTTCACTTGTTACATTGCCGATAATAGCTGATTGAACACCATTCTCTTGAAGTTGACGTTGCAAGTCATTTGCTTCTGCTTCAGGCACTGATATCAATAAGCCACCAGAAGTAACAGCATCGCATAAAATCAGTTGATCAATTTCAGAAATATCGTCTGCGTAATCGATGTCATCTGCCAGCCACTTACGATTTTTTCGTGTACCACCTGGAATAACATCTTGTTTTGCAAGTTCTTTTGCTCGTGCTAAGACGGGGACTTCGTGATTGATTACAGTCACGCCAACATTGCCACCTTTAGCAATTTCCATCGTATGACCGAGCAATCCAAAGCCAGTAACATCTGTGCAAGCATTTACATTGTAAGATGCCATTACTTCTGCTGCTGTTTTGTTTAAAGTAGCCATAACGTTCATCACTTCGTCCAAATCTTCTTTGCCCAAAGTTCCTTGTTTGATGGCAGTAGTTAAAATGCCAACTCCAATTGGTTTGGTTAAAATCAAACGGTCGCCGGGTTTCGCACCCGCATTAGAGCGGATTTTATCGGGATGAATTGTTCCAGTTACAGAAAGACCAAATTTAGGTTCTTGGTCATCGATGGAATGCCCGCCCACTAAAACAGCGCCAGACTCTTTCACTTTATCAGAAGCACCTGCCAAAATATCAGCTAAAATGCTTTTATCTAAAGTGTTGATAGGAAAAGCAACAATGTTCATAACCGTTAGCGGTTTTCCGCCCATTGCGTAAACATCGCTCAACGCGTTTGCTGCACCAATTTGGCCAAACATATAAGCGTCATCCACAATCGGTGTAAAGAAATCTAAAGTTTGTACTAGTGCTGTATCGTCATTGATTTTGTAAACGCCTGCATCATCAGCTGTTTCCAAGCCAACTAGCAAGTTTGGATCTTCTACATTTTTCGGTAAGTGACGCAGAACCTGCGCCAGGTCCTCAGGACCAATTTTGCAGCCTCAACCGCCTTTTGTAGATAAAGATGTAAGTCTTACAGTTTCTTTTTCAACCATGTTAATCTCTCCTTTTTTATCTTTAAGCACACCGCTCATCGTAACTCCGATTTATTTTAAGATATCTTGATAAACCTTCAGAAAAGTTTCAGCTTCGCGTTCGCTTGAATGATGTTGGCTTACATAGGATTCCGCGGCACTGCCTATACTTTCCCTTATTTCGTTATTATTCATGAGCTTTTCGGCATAATCAAGAAATTCGATTTGATTTTTGTATAATAATCCTGTTACTCCGTCGGAAATTATGTTATTTCCTGGGATGTCTGATGCCAAAACCGGTAAAGCGTAGCTCATGGCTTCTAAAATGCTGGCAGGCTGTCCTTCTGATAAAGACGTATTTAAGACAACGTCAGCCTCGCGGTAAATAGAGCCCATGACCTCGTGTGGCACTTGGCCAAGGTATTGAATCCACTCTTTGTGCCGATCGACGAGGTCTATCACAATTTCGTTCTCAGATTCTTCAAGAACAGGTCCGAGAAGCCACAAGCGAAGTTGTGGATATTTTTTGTGTAATTTTTCAAGCATAATAATGGCAGCAGGGATATTTTTCACTTTTCGAATGCCGGCGGGTAAGAAAAATAAAAAGCTACCCGGTTCTTTAGTGAAAGAAGAACTCGTTGTAAAGGAAGGAAGCGTTCCTTGCGGCAAAACAAAAACTTTGTCAGTCAACCAAGGAATTTCCTTCAACAACAGTTCTTCTGCTTTTTTATTAAATACATGAATAGCATCAGCTTCATGCAAGCAAGCTAATACATCCAATCGTTTATCTGGATCAAACAAGTCCAGATTCAAGTCGGTACCTGTCATGGTGATGACGTAATACGCAGGTTTTGTATTTAGTTGCTGCAGAAATTGATAAAAATTATAAGCGTGAAATCCGTGAACAATGTCGGCAGTTGGAAGAGAACGGATGATACTATCGTCTGTTGTTGAAATGATTTCCGTTTCTACATTTAGTTTTTTAAGGTTGTCTGATATACGTTGAACTGTGATCGTATTTCCACGAAGTTGTGGATAATGTGGTGAAGCTAAAATAATTTTCATGCTCATCATCCTTTGGTTTGACGATTTGAAGTTTGTGACACTTCTAGTATTTTGAATTATCCTAAAACCGAGTCTGTTTGTCACTTAACTTGAATTTATATGTTGTAAAAAAGATTGCCATGAAGGCAATCTTTTAAGACGAGGCGTTTAGTTTATATTTGAACAGGCGCTTCCGCTTTTCTATATGTCTAGCTTCAGCGCCCAAATTCTAGGGTCGTAAGTCAACCCAACTGCGTGGCAAAGAGCGCCCCACTGCTGGTCTGCCTTACGCCCGTCGAATCTACACGGGCGCTTCCGCTTTTCTATGTATTTGGCGGGATTGTGTGGGAATCGAACCCACCGAGCCTGACGCGCAGGCCCCTCAGGGTTTTGAAGACCCAGGAGGACACCAGTCACCCATCCAACCCCATATTTATTAGTGAACCTGTATCAGTTTATACTGAAAAAAACTTCCGCGCAAGAAAACCGCATAAAGATAGTCGGAAATGATGGCGTTCAGGCTTGAAA
Organism: Caryophanales bacterium; assembly: GCA_038243515.1. Taxonomy (GTDB): domain Bacteria; phylum Bacillota; class Bacilli; order Bacillales_A; family Planococcaceae; genus Planococcus. The sequence continues at coordinate 50,857 of JBBSRA010000013.1, read as the reverse complement.
CAAGCTTTGAAGGAGATTAGAGTTAAGGGAAAGCAATCAGAGAAGGCGTGTGAAGATAAATGGAAGAACGTTATTTTACAATTGGCATGGCGGGTCATATTGATCATGGCAAAACCAGTTTGACTAAAGCGCTGACGAATGTAGAGACAGACCGTTTAAAGGAAGAAAAAGAAAGAGGCATTTCCATTGAATTGGGCTATGCACCATTAACATTAAAAGAGGGTGTTTCTGTATCTGTTGTCGATGTGCCAGGACATGAACGATTTGTTCGCCAAATGATTGCAGGCGTTGCCGGAATTGATTTGGTCGTGTTAGTTGTGGCAGCAGATGAAGGCATTATGCCTCAAACTGAAGAACATTTAGAAATTTTGCAGCTTCTCGGAATTGAACGATGCATTGTGGCGATTTCAAAAATAGACCGTGTAGACGAAGTTATGCTGGAATTGGTCACTGATGATATTAAAGAACGTTTGTCGGAAACCGTTTTTCAACATGCACCGTTTGTCTTACTAGACAGTCTTTCTGGCACAGGGATTGAAGAATTAAAGCAAACAATTTTAAGCAAATTAGAATCAACTCAATTCCGTGATGCTTTTGGCTCGTTCCGATTACCAATTGATCAAGTTTTTTCAGTTCAAGGACAAGGAACTGTTGTGAGAGGAACGGTCTATGAAGGAATCGTACGAAAAGCAGAGCAATTAATCGTATTGCCTGAAGGCATTTCTGTTAAAGTGCGTCAAATTCAAGTGCATCATGAAGAACAGCAAACTGCGCGAGCGGGGCAACGAGCAGCTATCAATCTCGGGGGAATCGAACGAGACGATGTAAAGCGTGGAGACGTACTAGTAGATTCCGAACACTTTCTAGTGACGAATACAATTGACGTTGCGCTACAAACAATTGGACGATCATTTGCAGCGCTCAAACAACGAACAACGGTCAAGCTTCACATCGGTACTTCTGAAGTGATGGGGAAAATCGTCTTTTTTGATCGTAAAGAATTAACACAAACGGCTGAAGAAGTCATTTGTCAAATTCGGTTAGATGAAAAAATTGTTGTGCGTCGTGGCGACCGGTTTATTTTAAGACGTCCAAGTCCAGTGGAAACCATCGGTGGAGGTTGGGTAATTCAGCCGAATGGCGGCAAATATCGATTTGGTCAAGAAACAATGGATATGCTTCGCCATCACCAACAAGGTACACCAGCAGATTTGGTAGTAGACGCATTATCGAAATCCTTGTTGCTCGATGATAAGCAACTGATGCAGCATACATCATTGGATGAAAACGTATTAAAAGAAACACTAGCAGAAGGATTGAAAACTGGGGTTTTTCAAGCTATTCCTCACCAAGGCGTTAGTTTGACCAAAACCTTTGTTAAAATAAAAGATGGAATTTTGACAAGGCTTCAAGCGTTTCACGAAGAATTTCCAATGCGTGTAGGTATCGGCAAAGCGGAACTCATTCAATCTATAAGCAGCACTTATCCAAAGCCGCTACTTGAATTTAGTTTGAAGTTGCTGATCGACCAAAACGAAATCAAACGAGTTAATCAGTTTGTCTCTCTCGCTTTGTTCGACCCACATCTTCCTAAAAAATGGCGCAATCGAATGGAACAAATTATTGATCAACTAGAAAAAGACGCGTTTCAAGTAGAAAAATGGGAAGATTATTTTACAAATACGCCTTTACCCAAGATGGAAATTGCAGAACTTACAGCTTATTTGCTTGAAAGCAGAAGAGCATACCAGTTGCGAGAAAATACGCTAATTCATCAAGTAACTTTTGAAAAAGCTATGCGCCAATTACGTGATGAAACGGACGCGTTTTTTGATTTGAAAAAAGCAAAAGATATTCTTAATTTATCTAGAAAATACATGATTCCTTTTTTAGAGTTACTTGATAAATTGGGTTATACCAAACGCCAAGAAGATCAGCGTTATTGGATGGAGGACAAGACATGAAACGATACTTGAGACAGCTTCCTGCAGTCCATGAATTACAAAAAGATCTACGATTTGAACAGCTGAAAACAGTAAATAATGTGACAACGGCACGACTAACTATGTTTTTAAAGCGAGAAGTCGAAAGCTTACGAGCTGAATTACTTATAGGACAGCAAGAATTAGAAGGAGTGGCGCTTGATTTTTCGACGCGACTCTTTAAGTCTACAGAAGCGCATCTTAAACAATGGCAAAAAAATCGATTAGCACGTGTCATTAATGGAACAGGAACGGTCTTGCATACCAATTTAGGACGGTCTCGTTTAAGTAAAGCTGCAGTCGCACATGTACTAGAGACAGCAGAAAACTATTCGAATCTCGAATATCGGTTAACAGAAGGAAAGCGCGGTTCACGGCATGACATTATGGAAGAGTTACTAATAGAAGCAACTGGAGCAGAAGCTGCGATGGTCGTAAATAATAATGCGGCGGCCGTGTTTTTAATTTTAAGTGCGTTAGCCAAAGAGCGAGAAGTGATTGTGTCTAGAGGGCAATTGGTGGAAATCGGTGGATCTTTCCGGGTGTCTTCAATTATGGAAGAAAGCGGTGCGCATCTTGTAGAAGTTGGAACGACCAATAAGACACATTTAGCAGATTACGAAAAAGCAGTAAGCGAAGAAACCGCCATGATTATGAAAGTGCACACTAGCAATTTTAAAATAATTGGCTTTACGGAAACAGTTGAAACGCCTCAATTAGTTGAATTAACAAAGCAAAATCAGCATCTTATTTTCTATGAAGATTTGGGGAGTGGGGCTCTTTACGACTATAAAAAACACGGCATTGGAGACGAACCACTTGTCCGAGAAGTGATTGAAAGTGGTGTAGATCTTGTGTCGTTTAGCGGAGACAAATTGCTGGGCGGACCACAAGCCGGATTGATTGCCGGCAAAAAAGAATGGATTGATCACTTAAAAAAACATCAATTAGCACGGGTATTGAGAGTTGATAAGATGACCTTGGCAGCGCTAGAAGAAACCTTGAAGAGCTATTTGACAGGACCTGGAAATATAAAGGAATTACCAACTGTACGTGATATTATCCGTCAGGCTGAAGACATCAGCGTTCAAGCGCAAGCGTTTATCAGCGAGTTGCAGTCAAATTCTACGAAGTACACTAGTGAAATTCAAGAAAGTACATCTCAAATCGGAGGTGGTACGATGCCCGGAGTAGAAATTCCTACGTATATTGCAACCGTTACACATTCCCATTTGAGTGCAGAACAATTATCGCTCCGCCTGAGACAAGCAACACCAGCGATTGTGACTCGAATTCAAGAACAACAAGTATGCATTGATTTCAGGACGATTGACTCGTCTGAAATGGTCGACTTGTTGGCTGGGTTTATTGACTGCGAATGATACACAGCGTTAGCGACAACTCAGTAGGTATTAGAAAAAGTCACTAACGTTTACTGCGAACAGCAAGTAGTGCGAAAGTGACTTTTTCTAAATACTATCAATAAAAGGGTGCGAGTCTTGAACATTACGTAATGGTTTCTAGTCATAAGAAAGTTGAGGCTTTCCACATATTACATAACAAGAGTTTTCAAATCGCTTTTTATCACTAGAAACGAAATACCAATGATTGCTTATTTGTCGGTATTCAGAAAAAGTGGGCATTTCCTGATTTGTTGGAAACTCACCTGAAGCAGAATAGACAAATCCTTCGGTTAATCCAACAAAATCCATAAAGCCTGGTTTGGCTGTTTGAAAAAAGATAAAATACTTTTCTTCTGAGTACATATGAGCGTCAATAGAGCCATTTCTATTTGCTAACATGTATTTTTGCGGAGTGTGGTAATTCGCGAACCCTGAATTACTGAGATCTTCTTTCTTTATTTCTCCTGCCACCAATTGACTAATCATTTCTTGTCGTTCATCTTGCAGTAGGTAGTAGTTGAGTTCAACTTCAAAGACAGTCGATACTAGAATTACGACTCCAGTTCCCACGACCATAATGATTAACGGAACAAACATTTTTTTAAAAGCAACGATAATCGATACAACGAATATGGTGAAAATAAGTAAAAAAAGCAGTCTCGGAAGTTGATAATGCTGCAGTAGTTGAATATTGATAAAATCAATTGCTTGAAGAAGTATGACCAATAACACACCAATAATTGATAATGTGATTGACAGCTTTTTCATGTCTTCACTCCATCCTAGTAATAGCAGTCAGTCGGTCAAAAAAGGATGTTCTTTATAGTCGTAAACAAGCTCTTGAAGAATAGAAGGTTCGACATTTTCCCAAACTAATTGATCACGAGTTGTCTTATCGAGTCTAAATGACATAACGCCTGTGTCTTCAACTTGTTCTTGGGTGTTTAACACGGGATAAATCCAGGTAAAAGAAACATCTTCTATTTTATCGAGTTCTGACATAGCGTCAAGAATATCAATAGTTTGTTGCCACATGGTTTCTTTCGTTAACATCATTGTGGGTCTTTTATTGGCTTGTAAAAAAAGTTCAACATCCCAAGCTGCTGAACTGCGAGAAATGATGATGTCTGAAATGCGCTTTTTGTTCATATTCGTTATTGTTCCGGTTTTTTCAATGATGACGGAATGAAGCTCGGCTTTTAGGTGTTTTGCTTCTAATGGTTGGGGTTTTGAAAACCCATTGCCAATTGTTACAAAAACGGCTAGTACTGCGATTAATATGAGTATTAGTTTAAAGAGTCGCGACTTCTTTTTTTGAAGTGTATTCATTTTAGTACAACTCCATTCTAACTGTTCTTGTTATTAGTATAAATGAAACAGCAGAAGGATAAATAGTGATTAAATAGGTTAAGATGGCTATAAGTTTGAACTCAATTGAAAGAGCAGCTTGAAACGGGGAGAAAGTCTTATGAAGCAAGACGAAAAAAAGCAAGCAATGTTACAACGCACTATCGATTCACCAGAGAAATTGAAAGGTTTATACCGGCGAACCTTATGGATTGTTGTACTAGCACAAATTTTTGGCGGTGCCGGACTAGCAGCTGGCGTAACAGTCGGCGCGCTTCTCGCGCAAGACATGTTGGGTACAGATCAGTATGCAGGTCTTCCTGTCGCAATTTTCACATTAGGTTCTGCAGCAGCGGCATTGATGATTGGACGAATGTCTCAACGCTTTAGCAGAAGAACAGGCTTAGCTTCAGGATTCTTTGCGGGTAGTGTTGGAGCGGTTGGAGTCGTGATAGCGGCATTAACAAGTAATGTGTTTTTATTATTCGTGTCTTTATTGGTTTATGGAGCTGGAACTGCTACGAATTTGCAAGCGCGTTACGCAGGAACAGACTTAGCGACTGTTAAACAACGGGGAACTGCTATTAGTATCGCATTAGTATCTACAACATTTGGGGCATTTGCGGGTCCTAACTTAGTAGGTGTGATGGGGCGGTTTGCAGAATCGATTGGTATTCCGGCTCTAGCAGGTCCGTTCATTTTAGCGGCAGCGGCTTATTTGATGGCAGGACTTGTACTGTTGATCTTTCTACGACCTGACCCACTACTCGTATCAAAAGCGATTACTGAGCACCAGCAAGTTTTAGAAGTAAGTTTGACAAAAACAGAACCGGTAAATGCCCACATTAACAAAAAAGGAGTCGTGTTAGGGGCAACGGTTATGGTGCTGACTCAAATGATTATGTTTGCGATTATGACAATGACACCAGTTCATATGGGACGTCACGGACATGACCTTGGAGCGATTGGCATGGTTATTGGGTTTCACATAGCTGCGATGTATTTGCCTTCTCTTGTTACGGGCATATTGGTTGATAAATTGGGACGAATTTTTATGACGATTGCATCGGGAGTTACATTTATGGCAGCAGGAATTGTCGCTGCTGTTGCGCCGAGCGATTCTTTACTGGTCTTGATTGTAGCGCTAGCTTTACTCGGACTCGGCTGGAACTTCGGATTGATTAGCGGAACGACTTTAATTGTTGACTCGACTGATCCTACAACGCGTGCTAAAACGCAGGGAAGTGTGGATGTTCTTGTTGCATTAGCTGGTGCAACAGGTGGTGGAATCTCAGGCATCATCATGACGCAAACAAGTTATGCGGTGATGGCTTTGAGCGGAGGATTTCTTGCGCTGGCATTAATTCCGGTTGTTCTTTGGTCGACAAAAAAGTAGAAGTGAGTAACTGAATAAAAATTAACTAAGAGCTCCGTTCACTTTTGTGACCGGAGCTCTTAGTGTTGTTAGTAGTTTATGGATTAGTTGACCAAAGGCCAGCTGATTTTAATAAAACACGTGGATGAAGCTTTAATTGGGCAAGCATCATTTCAGCCATATCTTCGGGCTGAATGACTTTATCGGGATTGCCATCTGTTAAGTTTTCACCAATTGCTAAGTCAGTTGCGACAGTACTTGGTGTTAAAGCACTAACGCGGATATTGTGTTTTCTTACTTCGAGCATTAACGATTCTGTTAACCCCATAACTCCAAATTTAGATGCGCTATAAGCACTAGTGACCGGTGCACCTTTTTGTCCAGCTGTTGAGGAGATATTAATGATATCGCCTGATTGACGCTCGATCATTTGTGGCAACGCAGCGCGCGTTACATAATACACACCCATTAGATTAGTATCGATGATTGCTTTAAATTCTTCAGGTGATAACTCAAGAAATTTGCCGAATTTACCGATCCCCGCATTGTTAATTAAAATATCAATCGAACCCAGTTCAGCGATAACGTGTTCAACTGCAGCATTGACCGCATCTGGATTGGCTACATCAGCCACAGCAAAAACAGTTTTCACACCGTATTGTGCTAGTTCGGCAGCAACTTTTTCCAAGTTTTCAGCTGTACGACCCACTAATCCGACATTGATGCCTTCTGCTGCAAAAGCGATAGCTGTAGCTCTGCCAATTCCTCTTCCAGCTCCTGTAATCAACGCATTTTTTCCTGTTAAGTTTTGCATATGGACAGCTCCTTTTTTCGTAAATCAATTTCCTTTATCAGTGTAGCAAAGAGTTGTCAAAAAACCTCGATGAAGAACTTATAAGTAAAAAAAGTACAAAAAAACAGCAAGTAGAAGGCTTACTGTTAGCTTTTAACCGATATTTCATTCTTCAAACAAGTTCATGCTCAAATAACGTTCGCCAGTATCAGGTGCAATGCATAATACTTTTTTACCGCTACCGAGACGTTTCGCAATTTCAATCGCAGCGTAAATGGTAGCACCTGCTGATGGTCCAACGAATATTCCTTCTTCACGTGCAACTCTTTTGAAAACATCAATGGCATCTTCATCATCAATCGCCATAATTTCATCGTAGATTTCCGTGTTTAAAATGCTTGGAATAAACCCAGGACTTGTACCGACTAATTTATGTTTACCTGGTTTACCGCCAGACAGAACGGGGGATCCTTTCGGTTCAACAACGGCAATATACAGTTCTGGTAAATGTTCTTTTAAAGTTTCTCCCGTGCCTGTAATTGTGCCGCCAGTTCCTGCTGATGCTACAAATGCGTCTAACTTACCATTCATTTGCTCTAAAATTTCTAAAGCAGTTGTGGTGCGATGAATATCTGGATTGGCTTTGTTTTCGAATTGCTGTGGAATAAAGCTGTTGGGAATCTCTCTTTGCAACTCGAGTGCTTTATCGATAGCACCTGGCATCTTTTTGTCGCTCGGAGTCAGTACAACTTCAGAACCATAAGCCTTCAATAAAATAATGCGTTCTTTTGTGGCGTTGTCTGGAAGTACTAAGATAGAGCGGTAGCCACGTGCAGCAGCGACCATCGCAAGGCCGATACCGGTATTGCCACTAGTTGGCTCGATAATAGTAGCCCCTTCTGTTAATGAGCCGTCTTCCTCAGCCATCTTGATCATGTTATAAGCGGCACGGTCTTTTACACTTTTAGATGGATTGAACATTTCCAATTTAACGTAGACATCCGCTGCACCGTCAGGAACCATTCGATTTAATTTTACAACCGGTGTATCGCCGATCAATTCAATAATATTGTTAAAGGGTTTCATGGAGTAAACAACCTTTCTAAAGTAACGAGATTTGTTGTCGTTATATTTTAAGCGCTACATTTACATCTATCTGCAAGCTGCACTTTGGTAGTTGACGAAGCAGAACTCAAACTTTATTGTACTAGTATAACGTAAAATTGTTAATCATATTGGATTTGTCGGTTTAAAAATAAGGAGAGTGAATCATGGAACAGATTCCGTTAATGGTTACGACAGAGTGGCTTGAAAAACGACTAAATGATCCTGATTTATGTATCATTGATGCAACGATGTTTATGGAAACTCCTGAAAATGGCGGGCCAACTACCATTCGCTCAGGAAAAGAATCTTACGAAGAAGGACATATTCCTGGAACAGTTTATATCGATTTATTAAATGAGTTGTCTGACCCAGAGGCGTCGTTACCGTTTACTGTGCCACTGCGTTCCTATTTTATTCAGAAAATGGTTGAAAGAGGTGTAGGGGACGGAAAGTTGACAGTTATTTACGATCAAGGAACCGTGCTGGGAGAGTCGATTGGTGCTTCTTACTGGGCTTCACGACTAGCTTGGCAAATGCAGTATGAAGGATATGACAATATCTCGATTTTAGATGGTGGTATATTGAAATGGAAAACAGAAAATCGGCCATTAACGACAATTCCCGGAATTTACAAACCGGCTAAATATAGTGGACAGCGACGTACGGAATTATTAGCTACTAAAGAAGATATTAAGCAAGCAATAAATGATGACCAAACTATTTTAATTAATAGTTTGTCACCAGAAGACTACAGGGGTGAGAGCGATACCTATGCAAGAAAAGGACATATTCCAACTAGCGTCAATATGTATTTTGCTGAGCATGCAGACAAACAAACAAAAGAAACCTATGGTGATGCTGTTTTAAGAGAGCAGTTTAAAAAATCCGGTGCGTTAAATTTGAATAAAAAAGTGATTACTTATTGCGGTGGAGGAATTGCAGCGACGTGGACCGCATTAATGCTCAATAAACTTGGTCAGAAAAATGTAGCTATTTACGATGGTTCATTAAACGAATGGGCAAGCGATCCAAATTGTCCACTTGTAAAAGAAAGTTAAAAATTGTTCAACCTAAAAAGACATCCCGATTTTTAAAGTGGATGTTTTTATTCAAAGAACGAAGTAGTTATAATAAATAAATTAACTGTTAGCACATAAGAAAGAAGATGACGTTATGACGCTTCATCCAATGATAAAAGCTTTTGTAATCGGTTTAATAGGAGCAGGACTGTTTATCCTAGCAGGAGCACCTATGCCGTGGTTACTAGGTCCGCTGTTTGCAGTACTATTACTTCAATTGTTTACACCAGTAACTTTAAAATGGCATCCTCGTTTCCGCAATGTCGGATTGATCATTGCAGGTTATGTAATCGGATATGCTTTTACATTGCAAGCATTGCAAGGAATGAAGGAATACTTTCTAGCCATGCTAGTTATCAACAGCGTATTTTTTATCTTATTTCTGTTAATCAGTAAATTGATGGCTGAGTGGACAAAAGTAGATCAAGCAACAGCCATGACTTGTTGTGTACCGGGAGGTCTCTCGCAGATTGTGACGTTTACGGAAGAACAAAAAAACATTGATTTGACCGCCGTAACTTTTTATCACGTTCTTCGCGTCTTGATGATTGTTGCAATTGTGCCATTTATTGTTGCAGGCGGCGAACCTTCTCATGTAGAAAAGTTGGGGCAAGGAGATTACTCCGCGCAATTAGTTGGGTTGCTAATTTTGTGTTATGGGGCAGGAATACTGGCGCAAAAAGTACATGTCCCAACCGCTTTTTTATTAGGACCTGTCTTTTTAATTATTCTTTTTAATTTGGCGGATATTAGCGTTCCTATTATGCCAAAATTTTTCTTGCATATGGCGCAACTGTTTATAGGGATTTACATCGGTTTATTATTGAAAAAAGAAGATTTAAAACTAACAAAACGTATGATTGCTTATTCGTTTTTTTCAGGAGGAGTCCTGATTGCATGTGCCTATGGGATTAGCTTTGTTCTGCAATCACTTTACGGCTTGAGCTTTTCAACTAGTTTTTTAAGTGTCGTGCCAGGAGGTCTTGATCAAATGGGGATCATAGCAGCATCAGTCGATGCAGATGTAACAGTAGTGACCGCTTTTCAATTGTTTCGAATTTTATTTGTGTCAGTATTGATAGTGCCATTCGTGAAAATCGTTGCGAAACGTGCTGAACGAAAGCATGAAAAATCGATAAATATGTAAAAGCCAGCTATGTCAAAATGTATTGAAGTTACCACTGGTTATGACTTTCATTGCATTCAATTTGATTTGCGAATAAAGTATGGATATGAAGCAAAATAGAAAAGAGGAAATCGTGTGAAAAAACAAATTGTTGTCATCGGATTAGGACGCTTTGGCAGTAGTGTTTGTAAAGAGCTACATAGTCTCGGCCACGAAATTATGGCAATCGACACAAAGCCTGAAAAAGTCGATGCTTTGCGTGATTATGCTTCATTTACAGTTATTGCAGACGCAACTGATGAAAGTCAGTTAAAGTCTTTAGGTGTTCGTAATTTCGAACATGCCATTGTTGCTATTGGAGACAATCTCCAAGCGAGTGTTTTGTGCACGCTCATGTTAAAAGAACTCGGCTTGCCGAAAGTATGGGTAAAAGCGCGAGATCTTCAGCATGAAAAAATCCTTCATAAAGTTGGGGCAGACCGCGTCATCCAACCCGAAAAAGAAATGGGTATTCGCGTTGCGCACCATGTAGATTCAGAAAAAATTGTTGATTATATTGATCTTTCTCATGATTACAGCATCATTGAGTTAGTTGCATCGGGAAAAATGGCCAATCGAACGCTAGTCGACTTGAACATTCGCAAAGAGTTTAACTGTATTGTTTTGGCTATTAAAAAAGAAGAAGAAGTCAATATTGCGCCAGCAATTGATGACATGGTCGATCAAAGTGACGTATTAATCGTTATGGGTCATAAAGATGACTTAAAGCGTTTGGAAGAAAAGGCATTATAATAAATAAAGTAGCTGGTTCGCACAATGGAACCGGCTATTTTTTTAGCTTAGTTGATGGCTGACTTGCTTAGAATTCAAAAGAGGTGCTGCAATTTTGAAAATCCGTATTGAATGGAGCTATAAGATTCCAAAAGGTCATGAAACCATGTTCGTCTCAGAAGAAATGCCAGCAGAGACTGCTCTAATAGTGGCGGAGGATTTAAAGCAGACTGGTCGATCGAAGACACTGCATTTTGTTGACCAATTTGACAGTAATTGGACGATAAAAGAAATGAAAGCATATATAAAAGGCATCGAAACAGAACCTCATAATGTAATGGTTTATTTTGATGGTGGTTATGATCGAGATGCAAAAAAAGCAGGTCTTGGATGTGCTATTTATTATGACCAAAACGGAAAATCGTATCGACGTCGCGTGAATCAAAAGATAGATAGACTAACTTCTAATAATGAATCCGAATACGCAGCACTTTATTTTTCTTTACAAGAGCTAGAGCAGCTAGAAGTTCATCATTTAGCCGTTCGCTTTGTTGGAGATTCACGAATTGTAATTAATGGTATGAACAAGGAATGGACCATTACAGAAGATCCACTGACTTCATGGGTCGACCGAATTGAAGAAAAAATAGCAGCTCTTGGCATACAAGCTGAGTATGAATTAGTGCCGCGTAAAGCAAATTCTGAAGCCGATAAATTAGCCACACAAGCTTTAAAAGGTGTTTCAATAACTGCAGTTAGTGAAATCAATCATTGAATATCTCTAAATAAGATTTTTAAGATCGTTCAGTTTAATGACGGTCTTTTTGTTTTATGAAAAGGACTGCGACTATATAACTAAAAATCTGAATAGTAAGTTTATTGCTTGCGAATCGTTCTTGTATAGGTTATAAATAAGTTGTACAATACTTGTGCAAAAACTACACACATGAAGGAGAGGGCAAAATGAAGAAAATTTTAGTTTCATTCTCAGTCGCAATGGTTCTTGTATTCTCGCTGCTCGCAGCTGGCGTTATGGCAGCAGACGATACTGCTAAAGTCAGAGTGGTTCATGCTTCACCCGACGCACCAGCAGTTGATGTTTATGTCAATGGAGATTTAACGCTTGAAGAAGTACCGTTTAAAGCAGATTCTGGCTATTTAGAAGTACCGGCTGGAACACATGATGTAGAAGTTTTTGCAAGCGGAACAGAATATGCTGCAGGTGAAGGCGTATTACAAGCAGATCTTACCGTAGAAGCTGGAAAAGCTTATACAGTTGCTGCAGCAAACCTACTAGAGTCAATTGAATTTGTAGTAGCAGAAGATTCAATGGAAGTAACTGAAGGAAAAACAAAAGTAAGAGTTGGGCATTTATCACCCGACGCACCAGCAGTTGATGTTGGCGTGATCGGTGGAGATGCATTGTTTAGCGGGGCAGAATTCTCTGGAATTACAGACTATGCAGAATTGGATGCAGGTACGTACGATTTGGAAATTCGTTTACCAGATGGCACACAAGTCTTGCCACTAGAAGGTACTGAGTTAGCTGCAAATACGGTGTACAGCGTTTTCGCAGTAAATACAGTGGATTCTTTAGAAGTAATCGCATTAGTTGACTACGAGGCGGCTTCATCACCAGACGGAATGCCAACTACTGGTCTTGGAACACCTGATCAGTCTCAGTCTATGTGGTTATTAATAGGTGGAGCACTAGTTCTCATTGGAGCTAGCACACTTGTTTGGAGAAAACGTTTTCAACAATAAGCTTTTAGCACTATCGACTGTGTTCGTATTGGCTGGGTGTCAACAGCCTATTGATGAAGTAAGTGTACGCTCAGAAAACATAGGATTTGCACAGGATGAACCAATAACAGTCAATATTCAACCTTCAGCTCCCAAAGAAAACCCGATTAATGGAATAAAACGTACAGGTATTCAACCGAGCTCGTTAAAAATCCCTGCAATCGATGTGGAAGCACAAGTCCAACATTTAGGAGTTACAGAGAGCGGTGAAATGGCTGTACCAAATAATATTGAAGACGTCAGTTGGTTTTCTCCAGGATACAAGCCTGGTCAAAATGGTCGTGCTGTTATTGCCGGACATGTTGACGGTGTAGACGGACCGGCAATTTTTTGGAATCTTTCCAAGCTCGAATTAGGAGACGAATTGCTAGTAGAGAATAAAGACAGAACGTTGATATTCAAAGTCCATACCATGGAGTCCGTGCCACTAGATCTTGCGGATGTTTCAGATGTCTTCAGCTATACCTCTTCTCCAGAATTAGTGCTGATCACTTGTTCAGGAACTTATAATTTTGACCAGGGGACACGAGAAGAACGTTTGATTGTTTATGCAAGTCTTGTAGAAAAATAACAGAAAAAATTCGCTATTCCTTTTTAGGAATAAGCGAATTTTTTTATAGCTATATGCTGATCATCCAAACAAATTGGTTTCAAAAATGCTAAAGTAGATGAGAGTCGAGCAACCTTTTAATACTTCAATACGTTCTAATAGGTTGAGTATTTATTATATGATAGAAAGCAGGAGTAATATTCATGGAATGGTTTGATTTGTTTAAAGCAGTAATTTTAGGATTTGTAGAGGGAATGACGGAATTTGCTCCCGTTTCTTCTACTGGTCATTTGATCATCGTTGATGACATGTGGCTGAAATCGCAGGAGTTTTTGGGGAAATATCCTGCCAATACCTTTAAAATTGTGATTCAGTTAGGGTCAATACTTGCAGTTGTAGTCGTGTTTTGGAAGCGCCTATTCAGTTTGGTCGGTCTTTATAAAATTGAAGGCCAACAAGCAAGCTCAAGTTTTAATTTATTGCATGTCATTATTGGAATGATGCCAGCAGTCGTTTTTGGATTTGCTTTCAAGGATTTAATCGATGATCATTTGTTTGGTGTAGAAACTGTAATCTATGCATTAGTTGCAGGATCTATTCTAATGATTGTTGCAGATAAATTTGGCCCAAAAACTCCGACTGTCAACTCATTAGATGACATTTCGTATTTTCAGGCATTGAAAATCGGATTCGTGCAATGTCTATCGTTATGGCCAGGGTTTTCTCGTTCGGGTGCCACGATCTCAGGTGGTGTCTTGTTCGGTTTAAATCACCGTGTTGCGGCTGACTTCACATTCATCATGGCCGTTCCTATCATGTTTGGGGCGAGTCTCGTATCAGTATTAAAGAACTGGGATACGTTGTCGATGGATTATTTATCTTTCTACATAGTCGGTTTTATATCAGCTTTCGTTTTTGCGTTGATTTCAATTCGTTTCTTCTTGAAACTAATTTCACGCATTAAGCTAATGCCATTTGCGATTTATAGACTTGTCCTCGCAGCCATTTTAGCAATCATTGTCTTCTTATAATCATCAAAAGAGCTTCCGCCGGGAAGCTCTTTTTGTTTATCATACTTTTGGTAGCTTTTCGACTAAAGAAATAAATTCACGTGAAACATACGAGATGTAGCAGTTTTTGACTATAATGATGCCAAGTCTCCAAGGGAAAGTGTGAGTCAGTGAATCATTTTAAAAGGTTCATCCTTGACGCGGTCACAAATTAACTGCGGCATTAACGTGACACCTAAATTTTTTCAACCATTCCCGCAATAAAATTCCATTGAGAACTTTCATAAGCTATTTTCGGCGTGAAACCTTCACTAATACAAAATTCGACAGTGCGACCATTCAACGTAAGTTCTTTGCTCAGAAGCAAGAAAAGATCATCTTTAAACTTTATTAAATCTAGAGTGTCATGGTGAGCAAGTGGGTGCGACTCGTGAACGAGTAATTTATGTTTCTACTGGGTGCAATTTTTGGTAAAGTAATGGAAGATAGTGAGGCAGCAGACAGTGTTTCGAGATGGCTAGTCGGTAAATTTGGCTTATCCAGTAAGCGGATCTTTCACGTCGCTTTAGCTTTAGGATCAGTAACGTTTACCATGACGTCAGCCGGTTCACCCGAAATCCAAAACTGGATCCCAATTGAATACTTGAAGACGAGCCCGTATGCAGGTTGGGAAGTCAGTATTTTAGTAGCAGTATTTATGGCTGTGTTTGGTTACTGGTAGTTGAAACGAATGATTGGTAAAGCTGTTAAGAAAGGCGATCGTTTTGAAGCCCGTTCAACAAATCCGGTTGTAGAAGATTGAGAATTGCCAAACTCAATAATGGGCTTGGTTCCATTGATTGTGGTTCTTGGAATTTCGTTCGTTTTCCATGATTCATTAAAAACATCTGCGTTGATCATCTCTTTACTAGGTGGTATTCTACCAACGTATTTGTTGAACCGTAAATATTTCTCTAATCCTGGCAAAGCTTTATCTGATGGAACAATTGGTAACACAGCGGCTGTTGTTGGCTTTGGTGGAGCTATCGCTGTAAGTGTTATTGCAGGATTAACAGGTTCTGCTTTCGGTGGACAAGTTGTTGCATTACTATTATTAGCACCTCACTATATTGACAGGGGTGTTAATACCGAAGCGCTTCACCGTACGATTGCCATTTCTTCTGGGGCACTTGATTAATTGCCGCATAATGGTTATGTTGTAACGACAATTCGCGGAATTTTTGGAGGGAATAAAGGATGATAGACAATAAAGTAGTATTGATAACAGGAGCGGCTAGTGGAATTGGTTACGAAATCAGTAGTGATTTTGCGAAAGCAGGAGCTAAAATTGTGCTATCCGATATTGACGAAGAAGCTGTTAAAAAAGCGGCAGTATCGTTGAAGTCACAAGGATTAGACTGCATCGGGATTAAATGTGATGTGACAAATGAAGAAGATATCAAAAACGTAATTGAACAAACTGTTGCACATTACGGAGCACTCGATGTGCTGATTAATAATGCTGGCATGCAGTATATCTCACCACTTGAAGAGTTTCCTACTGAAAAATATGAATTATTGATTCGCGTTATGTTAATTGCGCCATTTATTGCAACAAAGCATGCTCTTCCTATTATGAAAAAACAAGGTTCAGGACGCATTATTAATATGGCTTCAATTAATGGTTTAGTCGGATTTGCTGGTAAAGCAGCTTACAATAGTGCAAAGCACGGGGTAATTGGTTTAACTAAAGTGGCTGCACTTGAAGGTGCTGAGCATGGGATTACCGTTAACGCAATGTGTCCAGGGTATGTGGATACACCACTCGTACAAAATCAAATGAGCGATTTAGCAAAAACACGCAATGTGTCAGTCGAAAAAGTTTTTGAAGAAGTACTGTATCCATTAATTCCTCAAAAACGTTTGCTTGCTGTAAAAGAAGTCTCAGATTACACAATGTTTTTAGCGAGTGATAAAGCTTCAGGAATAACTGGTCAAGCAGTTGTTCTAGATGGTGGTTACACAGCTCAATAGAATAAACCCGTTTAGCACTAATACGCTGAACGGGTTTTTGTCGTTTTCTATAGGTTAGACAAAAGCATTACTCAAGGAAATTCTCAGTAATTCCTAGAAATAAAAATGCTTGTTCTACATTTGGGGCGTGGCCCGAACGTTTAAATTCCATAAAAGTGGCATTTGGAATCGCAATTGCCGTTTCATGTCCTTTTTCAGAAGGATTCAAACCATCGTATTTACCGCTAATTACTAATGTTTCAGCGGTAATAGTAGCAAGCTGTGAGCGAAAATCGAATTGCTTAATAGCATCTCCAGCAATACCTTGCTCTTTTATAGTCAATAGTCGGCTATTTCGTGCAGTTTGTTTGTTCCATTCTTGAATCTTGCTTTGGTTATGATAAATATAGCTAGTAGACGCATTGAGTTTTTCAGAAATGCTCAAGCCGTCAAATTTCTCAGGATAACGATCAAAAAGTTCAGCTAGAGACGACTCCTCGCTATAAGATTTAGTAGCCACTAAGATAAGCTTTCTAACTTTTTCCGGCTCGACTATTGCCATTCCTTGTGCAATATAACTTCCCATCGAGACACCGAGAATATCGACTGTCTGTAATGCTAAATGAGAAACGAGCGCGAGTGCATCTTCTATATGATCTTGCAAAGTGTAGTGCTCTAAACGACTAGAATTTCCATGACCACGTGAATCCAAAGCAATCACTCGACGTTCTTGCTTAAAAAAATCGATTTCGCGATAAAACATGGCGGAATTGCTTGTTAATCCATGGAGCAAAAGGACAGGCTGTCCTTCTCCGAAGTCTTCGTAAAATAATTTAATTCCATTATGAGTAAAAACAGGCATAATCATTCTCCTCTATTCGTAATTCTTAAAACAGTCTCTTAACTGTTATACCCTAAGCATAATCGAATATAGTTTTTAGACAAAAATAAAAACACAACATTTGTTGTGCTTTCTAAATTTCATAAAATTACTTGGTACGTCTCGAATCAATCAGACTCTGTTCGCGAATTTTGCCATCTTTCGATAAAGCTGAATATAGCTGCAAGTAATATAAACATGCTGGCGGTTACGTACCAAGGAAACTCCGAGATAGACTGGCCAAAAGCGGTATAAAGAATGGCGGGCGCAATCAAACCTAGAGCAGAAATTGCCATGTATTCTTTAAGTGATTGGGTCATTTCCATTAAATACAAAGATAATAAATGAAAATGAACAAAAGGCATAATGCGTAAAATCATTACTTGTGCAACTGACAAAGTGCGGTCTGGAAAAATCTTATCTTTCAAGCGCGACATTTTTTCTTGAAACTTTGGGAATTTATTCACCAGTATATAGGAAATCCAACTCATCAATGTCAAGCCGATAAACGATAAAAAAGCACCTTCAAAAAAGCCGAAAAGATATCCACCCGCAATACATACAGCAATAACCGGTATAAATAGCAAAGGGCGCAACAAATGCAACAAGATGAAAAGAAAAGGGGCTAACCAACCGACATTATCCATGAACGTTTCGAGGGATTGATCGAATTGCTCCATACGATTCCAACCTCTCTAAATATGTTTTCTACTAAGGAAGGATAGTCTAATAAGAGAGGAAAAGCAAGAACTATACGGGTTTTTGAGAATTTATGTTTATGTCACCTAGTAATGGGAAAAAGAGTGTGTAATTCTAAAACGTGTTTTAAAAATTGTCTCATTTCAAAAATTAGTAAAAACAGAGGAAAATTAAGAGAGGGTGAGAAGATGAAAAAGAGCTTGAAACTGGCAAGTGCATTTATTGGTATTGTCGTAGGAGCAGGATTTGCTTCAGGGCAGGAAATTTTGCAGTATTTCACAAGTTTTGGCTATTGGGGATTCGCCGCTGTTGTTGTAGCAGCCGCATTATTCGGCTACTTGGGGATGGTTTTGATGCGTCTAGGTAGCCGAATGCAGACAACTTCTCATGAAGATGCAGTATATGCCATTAGTGGAAAAGTACTTGGTAAAGTAATTGATTATACGTTAATCCTTACTTTATTCGGAATTTTGGTTGTTATGATCGCAGGAGCTGGCTCGATTTTCTCTCAACAATTTAGTTTGGCGCCAGCTTTTGGGCGCAGTATTATGATTGTCCTCGTCGTATTCACTATCATGTTAAATGTTAAAAAAGTTATTACCATCATAAGTAGTATAACTCCGTTTTTAATCTTATTAGTTGTTGCGATTACGATTTTTAGCTTGTTTACAATGGATTCAAGCTTTGCGGCACTAGAGCCCATTGCGAGAGAGCAATTGTCTACAACGCCTCATTGGCTATTGTCTGCTATTAATTATGTATCGTTAGCAATTGCTCTAGGTGCATCGATGGCGCTCGTGATGGGTGGCGCAGAAAAAGATGAAAAAATTGCAGCACGTGGAGGGTTAATAGGCGGGATAGGATTTGGAGTACTAATTCTATTAAGTTATTTAGCGATCTTCGCAAAAGTCGATATTGTAGGTTCTTCTGATTTACCGATGCTTGCTTTAGCTGATAATATTTCTCCATTCCTAGGAGTTGTAATGGCCATTGTTATTTTTGCAATGATTTATAACACTGCGGTTAGTTTATTGTTGTCGTTTTCTGCACGTTTTATGGAGATGGGAACAAAAGGTTTTCGTGTTTTTGTCATCATTTCAGGAGTTGTTGCATTCTTATTGAGTTTCTTAGGATTTACAGCATTGGTAAACTGGTTTTATCCTATTGTTGGATATCTTGGCTTATTGTTGCTTGGCGTCTTAGTGGTAGCTGATATTCGAAATACCGGAAAAAAGTCAAAAGAATAATCTGAGAAAGTCAGTTTTCCTACTCTAGGGATTACTGATTTTTTTGTGGTATATTCAGGCTAGCTAATCGCAAAAAACTATGTGAAAAGAGGAATTTGATGAACATACTAATTATTGGAGCAGGGGCAATGGGAAGTTTGTTCGCTGGACGTTTAAAAGCGCAAACGGCCAATGTCTTTTTATATAATAGACAAAATTCCCATACGGAAAAAATTAACCAGAATGGATTAACGATTATTGAACATGATAACCAGGAAGCCAATGTTCCTTTAACAGTTGTGCATGAGGTTTCAGGTGTTTCGTATGATCTTGTATTAATCATGTTAAAAACGCATGCCACGAAAAATGTACTAACTCAAATGAAAGATTCTTTTTCTACACAAACTTTGTTTGTGACGATGCAAAATGGTCTTGGAAACCTTGAAACAATTACAGAAGTTTTTCCGAACAATCCTGCTGTTGCCGGCACAATGGGCTGTGGCGCTAGTGTCGAAAGTGCTGGACGGATTCTTCATAGAGGGTGGGGAACAAATTATATTGGTCAGTCCAAAGATGCTAATGCTCAAGAAAAACTACTAGAATTCATTGAACTGCTAAACCAATCTGAGTTGGAAACTGAGTTGGCAGAAGATGTGCAAACTGTCATTTGGAATAAACTATTCGTCAACGTCGCCTTTAATTCTTTGACGGCGTTAACTCGTTTGAGAAATGGTGATATTTTAAATACTGAAGAAGGACAAAAGTTGCTTCGAAGCATGGTGACAGAAGCGGTGCAGGTAGCAAAGGCGGAAGGTGTTTCTGTAGATGTACAACAAACAATCGCCAAGTGTATAAAAATGGGCAAAGAAGATGTTGCTGCCAATAAATCTTCAATGTTAATGGATATTCTACATAAACGGAAAACAGAAATTGACGCGATCAACGGAGCTGTAGCGAAACTCGGCAAACACCATGGCATACAAACTCCATATCATGAATTGATTACAGGAATCATAAAAGTCATTGAAGCGAATTATGACCTTCAAGTCGACTAATTTCTGAAGAATTCTGCTATACTTAAGAGATGTTGTCCTGATTGATCGGGCAGATAAGGACGGGATGAATTGAAACGATTAACTACAACAGGCGATTACATTTATACGTATGCCTATACAGACGATGAAAAAGATTTGTGTCAATTAGAAATGCGGTCTTTTTTCAAAAAAGACACTAGTGATAAAATTATCAAAAGCGGAGTAGCAATCGAGCCAAGTCGAAGCCCGTTTATCAAAGAACGAGTGGAAGTATTGTTTGAAGGTGATACATTGCAAGAAATTCTAAAACAATCGGAAGCAGTAAATATGGACCAGTTAACGTTTAAGGTCATTTTTTTGAAAATCAACGGCTTGTCTAGACAAGATCAAGTCGATTTTTCAGGGAAACGCGAGATTGAACGACGAATCGGGCTAGCTATCACTGGAGAAGCGGACGTTCATCAGCCGGATGTGACATTTGGGTTAATTCCGCTTGAAGGTCGTTGGTATTTGGGGCGCTACTCTCAAAGTGAGCCAATTTGGCATCATCATATGAAAAAACCGCGTGTATATTCGACAGCTCTGAGTACTCGTGTGGCAAGAGCCATCACTAATATTGCTATGCCGAATCCAGTAGGCATTAAAGCAATCGATCCATGCTGTGGCATAGGAACGGTGTTAGTTGAAGCGTTATCGATGGGCATTGATATTGTCGGCCGCGATATTAACCCACTTGTAGTCGAAGGTTCACGTGAAAATATTGCACATTTTGGATTGACTGGAAAAGTAGAATTGGGACCGATTGCGGAAGTCGATTCAACCTATGATGTCGCAATTATTGACATGCCTTATAATTTATACACGCATGCCACGCCAGAAGACCAAATGGGGATTTTGAAAGCTGCTTATCCGTTTACGGAAAAATTGGTTGTCGTGACAATCGAAACGATGGATCATATGATCAGAGCTGCAGGGTTTGTCGTGACGGACCGGTGCATTGCGAAAAAAGGATTGTTCGAGCGTGAAATTTTAATGTGTCAAAAAGTAATAATGGAATGAAAAAACGTTGCAATTTGTGGCGTTTTTTTGGTTGAAACGAAGTTTGGCATGTATTCACTCCGTAATGGACAGTATTTGAAGAGAAATGGACAGTAATTCAACTAGAATGGACAGTATTTTCAAAATTACTAAAAAATAAAGGAGATTCTATCGGAAAATTGAATACGGTAACAGTACCCTATTTTAAAGGAGCTGCAAAAAAATGAAAACAATAAAAAGCAATTATCCAATTACTAAAGTTCGTGAGCAATTTCCGGCTTTAAAAAGAACATATAAAGACAAAACAGTCGCTTATTTTGATGGTCCAGGAGGATCGCAAGTTGTAGACACAGCCATTCAAGCGATTTCGAGCTATATGGAAAAAGGCGGTGCTAATCTTCACGGCGCATTCCCGTCTAGCTGGGAAACCGAAAAAGTCATTTCAGAAGCAAGACTTGCGGTCGCTGATTTTCTAAATGTCCAAACCAATGAAGTGGCATTTGGTGCTAACATGACAACATTAACGATTGCTATCGCCAATGCGCTCGGTAAAAACTTTAAAGCAGGAGACGAAATTGTCGTCACAGAAATGGATCACCGCGCCAATGTCGATCCCTGGATTATGATGGCAGAAGACCGTGGATTAACAGTTCGCTGGGTTAAAGTTGATGCGGAAACGAAAACACTAGATCTGACAGAATTAGACGAACTGATCAACGAAAAGACAAAAATTGTCGCCATCGGCATGGCTTCGAACGCGATCGGCACAGTAGTCGATCTCAAGCCTTTCGCCGAGAGAGCGAAAAAAGTAGGCGCTTTGCTCGTAGCTGACGCAGTTCATGCTGCACCGCACTTACCGATTGACCGAGATGAGATGCAAATTGATATTGTATTGTGCTCGGCTTATAAATTTTTTGGTCCGCATATCGGCATCGTTGCAATTAAAGAAGAGCTTTTTAAAGATCTTCAACCTTATAAACTAACGACGTCTCCGGATTATTATCCAGATAAGCTGGAAACTGGCACACAAAATCACGAAGGCATTGCGGGTATTCCACCAGCTATTGAGTTTTTTGCTCAATTTGGTGAAGGTGAAACGAGAAGAGAACGTATTTTGAGCGGCATTGAAGAAATTGAAAAACATGAAAATGCTTTAGCAAATCGCCTTCGTGAAGGCTTATCAGCAATCGTAGGTGTTACCGTTACACAAGCTGGAGCGGATGTTCAAAAAACGCCAACCGTCGCTTTTCAAGTGAGTGGAATTGAACCAGGAGACATTTGCAAAACCCTCGCAGAAGAACACAGCATTTTTGTTGCAGCTGGTCATTTCTACGCTTCTACTTTAGGCGATGTTCTAGGTGTTAACAATAGCGGGGGATGGGTGAGAGCGGGTCTTGCACCTTACAGTACAGAAGAAGAAGTAGAGCGGTTGATTGCCGCCATTAAAAACCTATAAACTAATAAAAAACAATGCAACGGCTGATCGTTCAACAGCTGTTGCATTGTTTATTTTAAAGCAGTTTCATGAGTCGAAATCAATTTTGCTTGAACGATATAACGATCTGGCGCATAGCCGATAAAATCGAACGGATAACAGGTGGTCAATGTTAGTATGGATTGATCTTTTTCGACAATGACGGTTCTGTCGTCTTCATGTGTAATCCAAATGTTTGTGATTTTGTAAACGAAAGTCTCTCCGTTATAATCTATCAACAAGTCATCTTGTTCTTTAAGATCACTCAGTCCAGTAAAAACAGTGTCGCGGTGGCCACTTAATACGGTATGTCCATTTTCTCCGGGAACGGTCGTTAAGTCACTGACAAATAGACCAACACCTTTTTCTAAAGTTTTCTCGTCTGCTCCCCAGTAAACCGAATATTTTTGACCGATTTCAGGAATTAGTAAATCTGCTGTTTTTTCTCCAGGTTCTTGCTGAAGAGAAGTGGTCAGAATAGGCTCTGGTTTTTTAACAGATGAAGAGATTATTGGTGCTTTATCGGCTATTCGAATGGGTTCATCTTGAACTTTAACCGCAGGAACTTCTTTCAATTCCTGAATCGTGTTTAGTTCTTCTTTAGTTAGATCTTGTGCAGAACTTGTAGCGGTACGCCATTCGAATAAATTGTAAATTCCGATTATCAGCCCTGAAGCAAGTAAAAAAACACCCAACCATTTTTTCATCAACTTCACCTCAAAGAAAACTGGCAGGAAACATCCTACCAGTGGGTTTTATTTTACGCGTTCTGTTTTTTGCGTCGGAACAATAAAAGTGAACCAGCACCAGCAAGTCCAGCGCCAAACAGCATCATCAAGGGACCGTTTGAAGCAGTTTTCGGCAATGCAGCGCCTTCTTCTGTTTCATCCTCAACAGCCGTTTCTTCTTCAGTTACTGTCTCATCAGATGAATCATCGGCTTCTTGACTTGCTACGTAACTATCGTATTCACTTTGAGTCACTTCACAAGCGAGGCCATCGTTATCGCGATCCAAATCATGAGGATCGTTGTTCGCATTATAACCATTCTCATACCAAAACGCCATCACGTCATCATGTGATGCAAAATCATCACAATTCTTATCATTTTCTACAGCACCCACGTTCAATGCAGACCCTAACACGAGAAACGAACCGAAAATAACTCCAACTAACTTTTTCTTCATAAATATTCCTCCTTTTCCAAAAAGATATGTAATACAAATTCATCTTATCTATAATTTACTTAATTTTCAATTAATTTTTAATAAAAATATCAAATAGTAGCTAAAAAAGGTGAAAAGACTTATGATAAATACAGGAAATTAGACCTTTGGTGCTACTAAATCTACCACTTTCTTTAACTGTGCAGTCGACTTACAGAATAATCGACTTTTTTCCTTTTGCCCTAGAAGATGTTATACTGTAGGAACTTGTTCCGCCAACGGAAAGCATTACGTTATTTCCCGCTAAGGGACATAAACAAAGGAGAATGAAGTTTTGACACAAACGAACAAAAACACTGACACCAAACCGACGAACTTACCACCAAATTACGACGAATTGAAAAAAGCGGCGAACCGGCAGGCCAACTGGAAAGAGCGTTTGGCTGCGGTTGAAGAGCTTGGCAATTGGAAAAGTGAACCAACAATTGATCTTTTGACACATCGTATGAATCACGACTCTGTTTATCAGATACAAGAAGCTGCCTATGAGAAACTAAAAGATTTTGGTGAAAACGTTCATATGCCAGAACGTAAGAAATTTGATTTGATCAAAGATACTTCTAAAGTACTTGTGCGCATTAAAAAAAGTTTGCCAGTAGGGCACAGCTATGAGGAGTTTAAAGAAAAGTTGCAGAAAATGCGTAGCGATATTTACGATACGTATAAAGGTGACAAAGGCGAAGATTTCGAAAAATGGCTAGAAGAACAATGGAAAGCCGCTCCGTTTAAACAACCACGCCGTAGATAAAAAGTTAAAACCCGGATGCCTTAGTGGCATCCGGGTTTTTTTACAAGTATTTTTGAATAATAGGTTTCAGTCGGTATCCGAACAAGCCGGCAAGGACAGCAAGGATTAAATCTTTTGGAAGCGGAACAGCCATCCATGCCCACGCTAGTTTGTATGTAAAGCCTTCAGGCGCTGCAAACCACAATTTGTAAGCGGCGTACATCCAGTTGGTACCAAACAAGTAATTGACGGTTACTCCGATTATCGCCGCAACAACAAATCCTTTTTTTGTAGGCCATTTTTCGATGATCAGTCCAACTAAAAAAGCAACAAAAACATATGAAATAATAAATCCAAATGTTGGACTGATCAAGGTATCCATACCGCCAGAAAATTTTGCGAAAACGGGAACCCCAGCAAGACCAATAAGTGCGTAAACAATCATGGAAAAGGCACCTCTGCGGCTACCAAGAAGAATGCCTGCTAAAATTGCAAAGAAAGTTTGAAGCGTAATCGGTACACCCCCAACAATTAGAAAAGAAGCGATGTTTGCGCCGATTGCCATTAAAGCAGCAAATAAAGCGATATGCACCAATTGCAAGGTGCGGGAATGATTTGCCGATCGGGCAGTGGTCGTTGTTGTCATACTATTTCCTCCTACTTTTCTAGATAAACCAAGTATAAAGAGTAGAAATATTTAAGTCAACTTATTTTTATTTTAAGTTAACACAAAAATGAATCCGTAAAAAAATATAGAAAAAGCTGACCTTTTAGAAGGCCAGCTTTTTCATTTTACTTAAAATCCTGGTTTATTCAATAACTTAAAGATATTATTCTTGTAATCTTCTACGCCAGGCTGATCAAATGGATTGATATCAAGCATATAAGCGCTGTAGGCACATGCAAGCATGTAGAAATACAATAAATGACCTAACTGGAATTCGTTAATTTTAGGAATCGTTAAGCAAAGTTGAGGTACACCGCCGTCTAAGTGAGCGCTCGATGTTCCTTTATACGCTACATGATTAAATTCCTGCAAAGAAAGTCCAGCCATATAGTTTAATTCATCGTCGTCGTTTTCGGCTTCGAAAATCGATAAGTCTTCGTCCGCTTCTTGAACAAGTAAGAAAGTTTCAAATAAATTGCGTTTGCCGTCTTGAATATACTGACCCATCGAATGCAGATCTGTTGTAAAAGAAACGGATGCTGGGAAAATTCCTTTGCCTTCTTTGCCTTCACTTTCACCAAACAATTGCTTCCACCATTCTTGAACAAATGATAGCTTCGGTTCGAATGTTGCCATTACTTCTGTTGTATAACCTTCCACGTACAGCTGGTGACGAACGGCTGCGTATTGAGCGGCCACATTTTCATCAAAATTCGTATTGTTGTAAAGTTCTTCGGCATTGGCGGCACCTGCGAGTAAGTCGCTAATCGAATAACCAGCTGCTGCAATTGGTACCAAGCCGACCGCCGTGAACACAGAATAACGTCCCCCAACATCTGCAGGAACAACAAAGCGCTCATAACCATTTTCTTCAGCTAATGTGAGTAAAGCACCTTTTTCTGCGTCAGTTGTAACGATAATTCGCTCAGCTGCTTCATCGCCGTAACGTTTTTCCATATAGTCTTTTAGGAAACGGAAAGCGATAGCAGGTTCAGTTGTTTTACCTGACTTAGAAATCACATTGACCATGACACGTTTGCCTTCAAGGTGTGCAAGTAATTGTTTTAAGTATTCTCCGCTAACTTGATGACCTGCAAAAACCACTTCTAGAGCAGCTTCTTTTTTAAAATAAGGATCGAGTGCAGATAATACCGCTTTAGCACCTAAATAAGATCCGCCAATGCCAATGATCACTAAGACATCTGCTTTATCGCGAATTTGAGTAGCTGTTTTTTCAACTTTTTCCATAAATGATTGATCGAGTGTACTCGGCCAATCTAACCAACCCAGAAAGTCTGAGCCTTTTCCTCTTTTACTATAAAGTTTTTCGTGAATCTGTTTTAATTGCGCTCTTTTTTCCAGCGTTAATACAGAACCGATAGATTCTGAAAATGTGATGTTAACCATATTCACCCTCCTGTCTTTTGGTATTCAGTTTACCATATTAAATCCAGCAAAGGCTTATGTTTCATGGAACAGTTATGAAGTGATCAACAAACATCTTAAAATGACAAGCAATTGTTTTTGAGAATACATGATTATACTTTCAACTTATGACGATTTATTGGTAAAATAAAGAAAACAACTGGGGGTTATGGTATGGCTAAAAAAATAACGATCATTTTGACGTTGGCTTTCTTGATCTTGCTAGCAGGTTGTCAGCCAAAAACGACGCCTGAAGATCGACTTAACGCATACATAGACCATTGGAACAATGGCGAGTTTGCAGAAATGTATAGCGATTATTTAAACAAAGGAACAAAAGAAGCATTTGCATCAGAAGATTTTGTCGAGCGACAGCAAAAATTTTATGAAGATTTATCTATCGATAATGTCGAAGTGACCTATACAAAGCCAGAAGATGATAAGAAATGGAATACTGAAAAACCAGCAGATTTCCCTGTACAAGTAAAAATGGATACAGTTGCAGGTCCAGTAGCATTTGAAAAAAACATGACCTTGCTATTTGAAACGCATGATGAAACAGAAGACTGGTTTATTGAATGGGATCCTTCGTTCATATTTGAGCAATTGGAAAAAGGTGACGAAGTTCGTGTTTCAACAACAACTGCACAGCGTGGTGAAATTTTAGATCGCAATAAAAAGCCGATTGCTATAAACGGAACAGGTTATACGATTGGTGTCGTTCCGGAAAGCTTTGCAAAACCGGCTGATAAAAAAGTACTAGCAGAAGTTCTTGAAATTTCGGTTGCAACAATCGATAAAAAAATGAACCAAAGTTGGGTTCAAGAAAATCAATTTGTACCGATTTCCAAAGCAGCTAAAAACGATACCGCACTATTAGAAAGAGTAAAAGCGATTCCAGGAGTAAGTTATCAAAAAACAGCAATGCGTGAATATCCGTATGAAGAAGCTCTTGGTCATTTGAGCGGTTATATCGGACCCATCACAGCTGAAAAATTAGAAGAGCTGAAAGATCAAGGCTATGCGTCAACAGACTCGATTGGTAGACGAGGACTCGAACAAATACTAGAAGAACGACTTCATGGTGAAAATGGGTTGAAACTTCTTATTAAAAAGCAAGGTGAAACTGGTGAGGAATTGATGATTACGGAAACGCCTGCTAAAGATGGCGAAACCGTCATTCTTACCATCGATGCCGAATTACAAAAATCCACTTACAATGCAATGGAAGGCGAAGCAGGAACGAGTGCTGCAGTAGATCCAAAAACAGGTGAAACGTTAGTGTTGGTCAGTTCACCAGCTTACGATCCAAATGAATACATGTTAGGCATTAGTAAGAGTCGCTTTAAAGCATTAAATGAAGACCCGCTAAATCCATTATTTAATCGTTTTGGAGCAGCATATGCACCAGGATCAACCATTAAACCTGTAACAGCAGCAATAGGATTAGTTGCAGGAACACTCGATCCATCAGTCGGCTTACAGATTGATGGGACTACATGGCAAAAAGACAGTTCGTGGGGAGATTACCGAGTAACTCGTCTTCATCCCGAAGCCCCAAATCCAATTGATTTGAACACAGCACTAGTCTACTCTGATAATATTTACTTTGCACGACAGGCTCTTGAAATGGGCAATAAAGCGTTTGTTTCTGGATTAAAAAAATTCGGATTTGAAGAAGAAATACCTTTTGCTTTAGAACTGCAATCTTCACAAATTTCCAATGAAGGAACAATTGGATCCGAAGGACAGCTCGCGGATACTTCATTTGGTCAAGGTCAAATGCTGACCAATATTCTTCACCTCGCTTCTATGTATGAGCCGTTCTTAACAGAGGGCATTATGTACAAACCCTTGTTGTTCATAGATGAAGAAAAAAGCCAAGTTTGGAAAGCAGATTTGCTCAGTGCAGAAAACGCTGAAGTTCTTCGCAGAGGGATGCGTAACGTGGTCGTCGATGGCTACGCACAGTCAGCAAACAGCAAAACTGTTAAAATTGCTGGGAAAACAGGAACAGCTGAGTTGAAAGGGAAAATAGGTGAAGACGGAAAAGAAAACGGCTTTTTCGTTGCCTACGACTCGGAAAGTCCTGACTTTATTTTGGCTATGATGATCGAATCAATCGAAGACAATGGTGGTAGTGATTACGTCGCCGGATTTGCAGCAAAAGTATTTGAAGAATACAAAGTTCGATAAGCAAATATGGAGTCCCTCACAAGTAATAAGTTGTGGGGGACCTTTTTATAACAAAAATGAATTGCTGACAATTGTGTTAGAAAAGCAGGATTTCTAGAATGAATCTTGAATAAAAACTTAAATGAAGTATTACTGAGATTAAAGTCGTTCCAGCTATTTTGACTGTGGTTGATTCCAATACGAGGAAGAGGGCGATGACCTTGAAAGAAACCTGGTGGAAAGAAGCAGTAGTTTATCAAATTTATCCAAGAAGCTTTAACGATTCAAACGGTGATGGAATTGGTGATTTAGCCGGTATAGTAGAAAAGTTGGATTATTTAGACGAATTAGGTATTAACATAATTTGGATTTGTCCAATGTACAAATCACCGAATGTCGATAATGGCTATGATATAAGTGATTATCAAGAGATTATGGAAGAAATGGGAACGATGACTGATTTTGATCAGTTGCTTACAGAAATTCATAAGCGAGGAATGAAATTAATCTTGGATTTGGTATTAAATCACACAAGTGATCAGCATCCATGGTTTTTAGAGTCTCGATCTTCTAAAGATAACCCAAAACGTGACTGGTATGTTTGGCGCGACCAAAAAACCAACTGGGAAAGTATTTTTGGTGGACCAGCATGGACTTTTGATCCGAAAACAAAACAATATTATTTGCACATTTACTCTAAAAACCAAGTAGATTTGAATTGGGAAAATCAGGAGATGCGCGAAGCGATATATATAATGATCGATTGGTGGTTGACTAAAGGGGTGGACGGATTCCGTGTGGATGCTATCAATCATTTGAAGAAAGAATATCAGGATATGCCAAATCCTCAAAACCTGTCTTATGTTCCTGCTTGGGAAAAGTTTACTGAAGTAGAAGGTCTGCAAGATATGCTGACGGAGCTTCGAGATCAAGCTTTTTCCCATAACGACATAGTCACAATAGGGGAAGCGAATAGTGTTAAATCACAAGATCTGAAAAAATGGATTGGTGAGCAAGACGGAAAATTCAACATGATTTTCCAGTTGGAAGCAATTGAAGCAGCAAGTAGCAATTTGAGCAATGGGTTAGATGTTATTGATTTAAAGGAAGTATTAAACCGGTGGCAAAAAGCAGCATATGACATTGCATGGAATACTCTTTATATTGAAAATCACGATCGTCCGAGAACTGTATCCATTTGGGGAAATGAGCAAAAGTTTTGGTTTGAAAGTGCTACAGCACTAGGGTCCATGTATTTTTTTATGCAAGGTACACCGTTTATTTATCAAGGTCAAGAAATCGGAATGACCAATGCTCCTTTTGATGAAATTGATATGTACAACGACATCGAAACAAAGAACATTTATCGATACAAACGAAAAGAAGGTGTACCTCATGAGGAAATTATGAAAATTATTAAAAAGATTAGTCGAGATCATGCTCGTACACCGATGCAATGGAGCAGTCAGAATTTCGCAGGGTTTTCGACTGTTTCACCGTGGCTTGCGGTAAATCCAAATTACGAATGGCTAAATGTTGAAGCTCAAAAAGACAAACCGAAGTCTATTTGGTCATTTTATAAAAAAATGATTCATTTGCGTCAAAATTGGAAAGTGTTAGTTTACGGTACGACAGACTTAGCCGATTCCGGATGTCCAGATGTATATGCGTATATTCGAGAAGATCAATACACTAAAATGCTTATCGCTTCGAATTTAAGTGAAAAGCATTGTACATGGAACAGTCCTTACGACGCTGAACTTTTATTGAGCAACTACAGCAAACGTGAAAAAGGTAAATTGCAGCCATACGAAACGTGTGTTTATTTCTTGAAAAAAAAGATTTATTAATTTAAACAAGCCACAACACGGATATAGAAAATCGTGTTGCGGCTTGTTTTTCTATTACAAATTAAAACGAAAAGCTTCGACAGCAATACCATCGTAAATAGGTGAGACATCAAATGAGTAAACTCGTTCAAATCCCATTTTTTCATAAAGAGAAATTGCGTTTTTCATAAAACTCCCTGTATACAATCCAACAAATTGTTGTTTGGAAATTGTGCAAACATCAAGACAATGTTCGACAAGCGCTGTGCCAACTCCGCGTGATCTAAAATTCGGGATAACTGCTAATAAGCGGATTTCCGGATAAGTAATTGTTTCTTCATTCCAGTCATAAGCTTTTGATTTGGCAGGAAACAGTACAACACTTCCCACAACCTCCAAACCAATTTCAGCAACAAACACTTTGACTCCGAGTTGTTGATCGGTGTCGCAGTCCAAATTAGTTTTTAGCAAAGTCCATTGTTGTTCTGAGAGTTCATTCTTATACGATTCATAGGATGCTAAACGTTGTTGTTTTACTAAATAACATTCATCTCTCTTAGCTTCACGGATCAACAAATACCCATCTCCTTTATATCTAAATGATAGCTATCAATTGCGATAAAAGCTCAATATGACTCAATGAGGTATTTCAAGATATCCACTAAAATAGCAGTTCTATCAGATAAAGTTATTCTGAAAAAGATAATTATATAGAAATATATTATATATATCAAGAGAAATATTAACTAGTAGCCATTGAAAGCGCATACAAATGTAAGTAATTTAACAATTCTAAAAATAATAAACTATTATTCTTTTATTCATTGAATTCTGACAAATCTACTCTATAATGAATAGAAAAGAAAGGGTAGGATAATGATGAAAAAAGATTTGCGTATCAATAGTAAAGTTTTCGAAGGTGCCATGAAAGCACCTAACCGAGCAATGCTTCGTTCAGTCGGTGTGACTGATGAAGATTTTAAAAAACCGATGATTGGTATTGCTAGCACTTGGAGTGAAGTAACGCCGTGTAATATACATATTGGCGACTTAGCAATCAGTGCCAAAAAAGGTGCTAGAGAAGCTGGTGGCGTCCCGTTTATTTTTAATACAATTACTGTATCGGATGGCATTTCAATGGGAACAGAAGGAATGAAATATTCTCTTTCTAGCCGGGATGTAATTGCAGATTCCATTGAAACAGTAGTAGGTGCAGAAAGTTTAGATGGACTCGTGGCGATTGGCGGTTGCGATAAAAACATTCCAGGTTGTTTGATCGCAATTGCAAACTCCGAAGTACCTGCTGTTTTTGTTTACGGAGGAACGATTGCTCCAGGACGCCATAACGGTCAAGATATCGACATCGTCTCGGTATTTGAAGGTGTAGGCCAACATAATAATGGCGACATCAGCGATGATACGCTCCGCAGCATCGAATGTAGTGCATGTCCAGGAGCAGGTTCATGTGGTGGAATGTATACTGCCAACACAATGGCATCTGCAGCTGAAGCACTGGGCATGAGTTTACCCGGAAGTTCTTCAAATCCCGCAGTATCAGCAGAAAAACGATCGGATTGCGAAAAAGCAGGAGCAGCTGTGCATAATTTACTTGAACTTGGTATTTATCCAAAAGATATCATGACAAAAGAAGCGTTTGAAAATGCCATTACGGTTGTGATGGTTCTTGGTGGATCGACAAATGCCATTCTTCATTTATTGGCAATTGCGCATGCAGCAGAAGTTGATTTAACAATTGATGACTTTAACGTTATACAAAAAAAGGTGCCACATTTGGCTGATTTAAAACCGAGTGGTCAATACGTTATGCAAGATTTACATGAAGTAGGTGGCGTTCAAGCCGTGATGAAAATGCTACTAGAAGCAGGCTATTTGCACGGAGATTGCATGACGGTAACGGGTAAAACAGTAGCAGAAAATCTGCAAGAAGTTCCTGGACTGTCAGAAGGTCAAAAAGTCATCATGCCATTTGATAATCCAAAACGACAAGATGGACCATTGATCGTACTAAAAGGAAACTTATCGCCAAGTGGCGCAGTAGCAAAAGTTTCTGGCGTGAAAGTAAAACGCCATACTGGTCCAGCTCGTGTTTTCAACAATGAAAAAGATGCAACAGCAGCTGTCATGGCTAACGAGATTAACCAAGGCGACGTCCTCGTTATCCGTTATGTTGGACCAAAAGGAGGGCCAGGTATGCCGGAAATGCTGTCAGTATCTGCAATTCTTGTTGGTAAAGGAATGGATGCATCTGTTGCGCTATTAACAGATGGCCGTTTTTCAGGGGGAACACATGGCTTAGTAGTTGGTCATCTCGCACCAGAAGCCCAAGTCGGTGGACCCATTGCGTTGCTTGAAGAAGGAGATATCGTAACCATTGATTCTGAGCTGCAAGAAATTTCAATGGACGTTTCAGAAGCAGAGATAGAAGAACGCCGCAAGCACTGGGTCGCGCCACCACTTCATAGAAAAGGCGTTCTCGGAAAATATGCACATAACGTTTCTTGTTCTTCCAAAGGAGCAGTCACCGATTACTTGAATCGTTAATAACACATGGTTTGCTAAGGATTTTTCTATAGAAGCAAAATGACTAAGACAAAAATCATCATGCAAGGTGAGCTTATAGCTAAAGTCATCTTGCACGTTGAATAAGAAAAAGGGGGAAATACAATGACGAAAAAGAAGTTTGGATTTGTTTCAATTATGTTAGCTAGTGTCTTGGCTTTAACAGCGTGTGGAGATTCGGATAGCGATTCATCATCAGGAGGAGAAGGATCAGACGAGAAATTTGTTTTGCAGGCAGGACATTCTTTGCCTGATGATCATCCCTACCACCTGGGCCTAATAGAAATGGCAGATGCGGTTGAAGAACGGACAGATGGGCAAGTAACAATCGAAGTTTTTGCGAACAGTGAAATTGGTGCAGAACGTGAATTAACGGAAGGAATGGGGCTAGGAACAGTTGATTTAGTTGTGTCTTCAACGGCACCTGTTACTAACTTTGTACCAGAACTAGGCGTTTTAGATGTTCCGTTCTTATTTAAAGACAGAGACTCAGCAGTAGAAGTACTCGAAGGAGATATTGGAGATGAGTTGTTTGCAAAAATGGAAGACAACGGCATCATCGGTCTATCGTGGGGAGAAAATGGCTATCGTCATATCACCAATGCTGTTCGCCCAATCGAAACACCTAAAGACTTGGAAGGCTTAAAAATCAGAACACAAGAAAACGAAATTCATTTAGCTGCATTTGAAGCACTTGGCGCGCAACCAACTCCAATGGCATGGACTGAGGCGATTACAGCATTGCAACAAGGAGTAGTAGATGCACAAGAAAACCCTGCGATTGTTGCAGATCAATTTAGTTTATATGATGCCAACCAGAAATATATGAGTTTAACTGGTCACGTTTATTCGGTTGCAATCTATATGATGAGTCAAAAAACATATGATAAATTACCAGAAGAACTACGCGACATTGTTGTCGAAGAAGGACAAAAAGCAGGAGCAAGAGAGCGTGATTTGATCGTAGAAATGGAAAAAGAATCGATTCAAACATTAAAAGATCAAGGAATGGAAATTATCGAGGATATTGATACGGCTCCTTTCCAAGAAGCAGTCCAGCCTGTATATGAAACAATTGAATACCAAGATTTGTTAAATGAAATTCTAGACGCTCAGTAAAAGTATAATAAGTGGACTCAAAAAAGAGAGAATCCTTTCTCTCTTTTTTATATCGGAGGCAAGAAAATGATTAAATGGATCGGTTATATGAACTTTGGTATTAAGCATGTACTAAATCTTATTATGGCTTTACTTGTTACAGTCGTTTTTCTACAAGTCATTTTTCGATTTGTTTTGAATTCACCTTTAGCTTGGACTGAAGAGTTAGCTCGATATAGCTTGATTTGGCTAACGTTTTTAGGAGCGTCGTACGCCATGGCTTCAAAAGCGCATATTGGAATGGAGGTTTTTGTCAAACTATTTGCAGTTCCCGTTCGCAAAATTCTCTACAGTGTCGCAACATTTGCGAGTCTTCTTTTTTTCTTACTTATGGTGATTGAAGGCTATGATCTCGCGATGCAAGGAATGTCTCAAACGTCGCCCGTCCTACGAATTCCAATGGGGATCATTTATATGGTTATCCCACTGAGCGGCATTGTTTTGATTATTAATATGACCTCGCAGTTTTCTAAAGACTTTAAAAGCGGGGGTGTCTGAAAATGGCGTTAGTGTTATTTCTTTTGTTAATGGCTTTGTTTTTAATTAATGTTCCAATTGCAGTTGCACTTGGATTGGCTTCAACGCTCGTTTTCTTTATTGATGGTGACGTTTCATTAATCGTGATCATTCAGCGAATGTTCAACTCAGTTGACTCATTTCCACTTATGGCAATTCCATTTTTTATCCTCGCAGGTAAATTAATGGAAAGTGGCGGGATTTCTCGGAGACTCATTCATCTGGCGAATGTCATTTTTGGTCGTGTAAAAGGTGGACTTGGAATTGTATCGATTGTCGCGTGTGCTTTTTTTGCAGCCATTTCAGGGTCTGCAGCGGCAACAACAGCAGCAGTCGGGGCATTGATGATTCCAGCAATGGTTAA
This sequence comes from Caryophanales bacterium, assembly GCA_038243515.1. Taxonomy (GTDB): domain Bacteria; phylum Bacillota; class Bacilli; order Bacillales_A; family Planococcaceae; genus Planococcus. The sequence goes on along the minus strand of JBBSRA010000013.1, from coordinate 15,502 downwards.
TAAAGGATATGATAAAAGTTTTGCAACAGCGATTCAAGCAGCGGGTGGCACTATTGGGATTATGATTCCGCCGAGTGTTCCGTTAGTGCTTTATGGAGTAGCTGCAGGTGTTTCGGTTAGTGAGTTATTTATCGCAGGGATTGTTCCTGGATTGTTTGTGATGGTTTCATTGATTTTGCTGGTTTACTTGATTTCTTTAAAAGAAGGTTATGGCGGTGGAGAAAAATTCGGTTTTAAAGACTTTTTCAAAGCATTTTTTGATGCATTTCTTGCTTTAATGATGCCAGTGATTATACTCGGCGGGATTTATGGTGGAATTTTCACACCAACAGAAGCGGCTGTTGTCGCAGTAGTTTACGGCTTGTTTGTCGGAATCTTTGTTTACCGTGAAATTAAACTAACGGATTTAACAAGAATTTTCGCGTCTTCTGTTACAGTAACTGCTGTCATTATGTTTATTATTGCAGGGGCTTCGGTATTTGGTTATTACTTGACACGTCAGCGAATTCCGGCAGAACTGACAGAATTAATGCTCAGCGTAACAGATAATTGGATCATTGCTTTATTGATTATTAACTTACTATTGCTGATCTGTGGAGTTTTCTTAGAAACATCAGCAGCTATTATTATTTTAACGCCGATTCTTGTACCGATCGCTAACGCGCTTGGAATTGATTTGGTGCATTTCGGTATTATTATGATTGTCAACTTAGGTATCGGATTTATCACTCCGCCAGTAGGTGTCAATTTGTTCGTTGCTGCGAATATTGCGGGTACGAAATTTGAAAGCTTAATGAAAGCAATTGTGCCATTTATTTTGGTGATGATTGTCGATGTCTTGATTATTTCATTTATTCCTGGAATTACGCTATTCCTTATTGGAGACTAAAGATTTGGAGGGAAACTATGACAGCATTTAAAATAGCGGTCTTACCTGGAGATGGCATCGGTCCAGATGTTACAAAGGAAGCCGTAAAAGTACTAGAAGCTATCAATCAACAAAATTCTACATTGGCAATCAATTTTAAAGAATTTGAATGGGGCAGTGAGTATTATTTAGCTAACGGTCAAATGATGCCTGATGATGGGCTCGACCAACTAAAAAATTATGATGCTATTTTATTTGGTGCCGTTGGAGACAAGCGCGTGCCTGATAGAGTGACCATATGGGAATTGATTATGCCCATTCGTAAAAACTTTCAGCAGTATGTTAATATGCGACCAATTAAACGACTGGCCGGCATCGAATCCCCATTAAAAAATGAGCAAGCGATTGATTTTATGGTGTTTCGCGAAAATGCGGAAGGTGAATATTCGAATATTGGTGGTCGTTTATACCAGCAACAATCGCAAGAAATGGCGATTCAAAATACGGTTATTACAAAGCAAGGTGTCGAACGTATTGCAAAATATGCATTTGAATACGCTAAGAAAAATAATAAATCTAAAGTGACAAGTGCAACAAAATCCAACGCAATTATTCATTCAATGAAACTTTGGGATGAAGTTGTAGAAACTGTCGCCAAAGATTATGGAGACATTGAACTTGAAAGTAACTTTATCGATGCGTTAGCAGCTTATTTTGTTATGCGACCCGAATCGTTCGAAGTGGTAGTTGCTTCAAATTTATTTGGTGATATTTTAACAGACCTTGGAGCCGCTTTAGTTGGAGGTATGGGTATGTCACCATCTGGGAATATCAATCCTGAAAAGGAATTCCCTTCTATGTTTGAAGCAATTCACGGTTCAGCACCTGACATCGCAGGTAAAGGAATTGCCAATCCAATCGCACAAATTTGGTCAGCTGCTTTAATGCTTGAACATTTAGGTCGACCTGATTTATCGTCAGCGATTGTTAAAGCGATTGAACAAGTTCTTCAAGAAAGACGAGTATTAACACCTGATTTAGGAGGCACTTCGACAACACAAGAAGTCGGATCGGCAATTGCGGAAAAGGTTAAGCACTTAATAAAAAACTAGGAGGAATGACGAATGGAACTAACAAAAAAAGTAGCAATTGTCACAGGTGCCGGTGGAGGTATGGGCAAAGTAGTCGTTGAACAATTTCTTGAGCGAGGTGCAAGTGTAGGTGCGATTGATTTACATATTGACGGACTCGAGGAATTAGCAGCGAAATATCCACAGCAGTTGTTAGTTATTCAATGCAATTTGACTGAAGAGCAAAGTGTAGAACATGCCATTAAAAAAACTGCAGAGAATTTGGGACGGATTGATGTTTTAGCGAATGTTGCAGGAATAGCGCAAGCTGCTACGGATATTGAAAACGTTTCGTTAGCCGATTGGGAGCGCATCATGGCGATTAATTCCACTGCTGTGTTTTTAACCTCTCGTGCGGTCGTCCCGTATATGAAACAACAAAAGAGCGGTTCTATTATTAACATTGCTTCGGTTTCTGTAGACCGTCCACGTCCAGGGTTAAATGCATATATTGCTTCAAAAGGAGCAACGATTTCATTGACAAAAGCATTAGCTATTGAACTGGCTCCTTATAATATACGCGTTAACGCTATTAATCCGGGTCCTGCGGACACAAAAATGCTTGGTGAGTTTACGGCAACTGATAGTGACGAAGGACAAACGAAAGAGAATATATTCCGTAAATCTGTACCTTTAGGCGAATTGATCACACCAGAAGCGATTGCCAATTGCGTTATCTATTTAAGTTCTGATTTAGCAAAAATGATGACAGGTAGTGTAGTAAACGTAGATGGAGGACGTGGAATCTAGCTTGGACAAGGAGTGAGAAAGTGAAAAAACAGCAAATGTACGTAAATGGAAAGTGGATAGACAGTGTGGGAAAAGAGTGGATTGAAACAAAAAATCCGGCAACTGGCGAAGTTTTGACAGAAGTACCGAGAGGGAAAAAAGAAGATGTGGATGTTGCCGTAGAAGCAGCTCGCGAAACGTTTGAGTCTGAGGAATGGCAATCCTTTTTACCGATTGAAAGAGGACGGATTCTACATAAAGTAGCAGATGCCTTGCGAGCAGATGCAGAAGAAATTGCATTGCTTGAAACTTTGGATACAGGTAAGCCCTTAACACAAGCGCGAAAAGATGTTGAAGCGGCAGCTTTGTATTTTGAATACTACGCTGGAATGGCAGATAAAATCTTTGGCGAAACGATTCCAGTTCAACCTGGCATTCTTGACTACACATTGCGTGAACCAATTGGCGTCACCGCTCACATCGTGCCGTGGAATTACCCGTTGCAAATCATTTCACGTTCAACAGCAGCGGCAATTGCGACAGGCAATACAGTTGTAGCAAAACCAGCAGAAGATACACCACTAACTGCGATTAAATTAGCAGAGATTTTAGATGGAACGCATTTACCAAAAGGGGTTTTCAATTTAGTGACGGGTTATGGCGCTGAAGCAGGAGCCGCAATTTCTGAACATCCGGGTGTTGACCACATTACATTTACAGGATCTGTACAAACAGGTTCAGCTGTCATGATGGGGGCAGCGAAAAACGTTAAGCCAGTTACGTTGGAACTTGGTGGAAAATCACCAAACATCATCTTTGAAGATTGTGACCAAGAAGAAGCGGCGGATTGGGCGGTCCGTTCGATTATTCAAAATGCTGGACAAACCTGCTCGGCAGGATCTCGTCTTTTGGTGCAACAATCAATCAAGGATGAGTTTTTGAAAAAAGTAACAGCCAAAATGGCAGCAATCCGAATTGGTAAAGGAGTAGATGATTTAGATTTAGGACCAATATTAAATGAAAAACAATTTGATCGCATTCTTGAATTTATGACCGTTGCACGTGAAGAAGGAGCTACATTTTTAACGGGTGGTAAGCGCGAAAAAAAAGCTGGGCTTGAACACGGCTACTTTTTCCAACCAACAGTAATCGATGGATTGGCACCCGGTAGTTATGTAGCACAAGAAGAAATTTTTGCGCCGGTCGTAGCAGCGTTTTCATTTGAAACTGAGCAACAAGCAGTTGAGTTAGCCAATGGAACAGATTATGGGTTAGTGGCAGGCATTTGGACGAAAGACGGAGCACGAGCACATCGAGTCGCAAGCAAAATTCGTGCGGGTCAAATTTTTATTAATAACTACGGTGCTGGTGGGGGTGTACAAATGCCATTCGGAGGATATAAAAAAAGTGGATTTGGACGTGAAAAAGGTCTGGAAGCTTTACGCAACTATACAATTTTGAAGAATGTTGCGTTAAAATACTAAGGGTAAAAGAATTGGAAAAGGGATGTCCTCGAGTAGAGGACATCCCTTTGTTTGTTTAAGGTAACTATAATTTTTTTTGACTCAATTTTTCAACCCATTTAACTGGGGAATCATTTCCATTGAAAGTGTTACTTTCAGTACCGCGGTCATTGTTCCACTGGTGCCTTCTAACTTAAGCAACGTAAACCCTACCTTCTTTTACGTCCTTGCGATCCTCAAATCGCGCCAGTGTGAATAAGTATTCTCAAAAACATTATCGTAGAATGCCAGATTATCAAAATTTACCAGTTACCTTTGTGTTAACTAAAATATTATCTCATATTTCTAAGAAGAAGTCAATAGTTAATTTTCATTTGAGTTACGGCTTATAAAATAGTGCTTATATTATAGACGGGTATTGATAGTTCTTTGCGATAAAAGAGACTTTTATTTTTGTCTTTTCCATATTGGTGTATAATTGGAGCCATTACTGATAGTGGAAGAAGGAGATTCTTTTATGAATAAGCATTATGCGGATGATAGTTTAGCGCTACATACAGATTTATATCAAATCAATATGTCTGAGTCTTATTGGGCAGATGGAATGCATGAACGGAAAGCTGTATTTGAATTATTTTTCCGGAAACTGCCTTTTGGCAATGGTTACGCAATATTTGCTGGATTAGAACGCGTTTTAGACTACTTGAAAAACTTTAAATTTACGGATAGTGATTTGGCCTATCTCCGAGAAGAGCTTGAGTATAAGGAAGATTTCATCGATTATTTGCGAACTGTCCGATTTACAGGAGATGTCTACTCGGTGGCAGAAGGTGAGCTTGTTTTTCAAAATGAAGCATTGATTCGTGTTGAAGCTCCTCTAGTAGAAGCGCAATTGATTGAAACAGCACTTTTAAACATCGTTAATTACCAAACGCTAATTGCGACAAAGGCGAGTCGTATTAAACAAATTGTAAAAGATGAACGCGTGATGGAATTTGGAACACGACGTGCACAAGAAATGGATGCTGCTATTTGGGGATCGCGTGCTGCGTTTATTGGTGGACTTGAAGCGACTAGCAACGCGCGTGCCGGGAAAAAATTTGGTATTCCGGTAGCGGGTACACACGCACATTCATTAGTACAAGCTTATAAAGATGAGTACGAGGCATTCCATTCCTATGCAAAACGTCATAAAAACTGTGTCTTTTTAGTAGATACGTACGATACCTTAAAATCGGGATTGCCAATTGCGATTAAAGTGGCACAAGAATTAGGTGACAAAATCAATTTTCAAGGAATTCGTTTAGACAGTGGGGACATAGCGTTCTTATCAAAAGGAGCACGTAAAATGCTTGATGCTGCTGGTTTTCCAGATACAGAAATCGTTGTCTCGAACGATTTGGATGAATACACAATTTTAAACTTAAAAGCCCAAGGTGCCCGTGTCGACGCATGGGGAATTGGTACGAAATTAATAACGGCTTATGATCAGCCTGCATTGGGAGCGGTTTATAAATTGGTAGCCATAGAAAATGACAATGGCGAACTAGAAGACACTATTAAAATTTCTGGAAATGCTGAAAAAGTTACGACGCCAGGACTGAAAAACGTTTACCGGATTATCGACAAAGAAAATGGCAAATCAGAGGGCGATTATATTGCGATGCATGATGAAAATCCAGCTTCACAAGAGCGGCTGAAAATGTTCCATCCGGTTCATACGTTTGTTTCGAAGTTCGTAACGAATTTTGAAGCGATTAATATTCATCATCAAGTTATTGAAAAAGGTCAAGTTATTTATGAAAACCCAAGCATTCAAGAAATGCAAAACTATGCGGTCCAAAATATGGACTTGCTATGGGATGAATACAAACGTTCATTAAATCCTGAAGAATACCCGGTTGATCTGAGTCAAAAATGTTGGGACAATAAAATGAAGAACATTCAGGAAGTAAGAGATGCCGTGCACGATTTTACCGGTGAATAAGGAGGATTCTAATGTCTACTCTGCAACAACGAATTATTGAAGAACTAAAAGTTCAAGCTTCTATTCAACCAAAAGAAGAAATTGAGCGCACAATCCAGTTTTTAAAAGAATACTTAACGCATCACTCGTTTTTAAAAGGCTACGTACTTGGAATTTCAGGTGGTCAAGATTCGACATTACTTGGTAAATTAGCACAAATGGCGGTTGATCAGCTAAATAGAGAAACTGGCGAAAGCAACTATGGGTTTTATGCTTTGCGTTTACCTTATGGTGAACAGTTTGACGAACCAGATGCAGAAGATGCATTGGAGTTTATTCAGCCTACTAAACTATATACGATCAATATACAAGAAGCTGTGGATGCTAGTAACCGCGCGTTAAAAGAAGTAGACATACACTTAACCGATTTTGCAAAAGGTAATGAAAAAGCACGTGAACGAATGAAGGCTCAATATTCGGTTGCGGCGATGCATAACGCGGCCGTACTCGGAACTGATCATGCAGCAGAAGCCATCACCGGATTTTATACGAAATTTGGTGACGGGGCAGCTGATTTGATGCCTTTGTTCCGACTAAATAAACGTCAAGGTCAAGCCATGTTAAAAGAACTTGATTGCCCTGAGCATCTTTATTTAAAAATTCCTACTGCGGATTTAGAAGAAGACAAACCTGCATTGCCAGATGAAGTTGCTTTAGGTGTGACTTACGAAACAATTGATGATTATTTAGAAGGTAAGAAAATTCCAGCAGATGCACAAGAAATACTTGAAGGTCATTATTTAAGAACACAGCACAAGCGTCATTTACCCGTTACCATTTTTGATGATTTTTGGAAATAACGTATTAAAAAACAGGGAGCCTCCGGGATTCCTGTTTTTTACATGAAGAAAAATGTATTGTTGAGTTATTGACTGAATTTCGTTATGATTACGGTAAGATTGTGATAATTCAAAACATTGTCTGATTTATATTGGAGGAGCTCATAGATGAATGCAAAAGAGCGGTTAGAAAAAGTGATCGAAAACATTGAAAAGGTCATTATCGGTAAACGTGATGTTGCGGAGTTGAGTATTGTTGCCATGCTTTCTCATGGTCATGTCTTATTAGAAGATGTACCAGGTGTCGGCAAAACCATGCTAGTCCGTGCTTTAGCTAAATCAGTGGGAGCCGACTTTAAGCGCATTCAATTTACGCCTGACTTGCTGCCGTCAGATGTTATTGGCGTGTCGATTTATAACCCGAAAGACATGGAATTTCATTTTCGACCAGGTCCTATCATGGGTAATATCATTTTAGCGGACGAAATTAACCGCACTTCTCCGAAAACACAGTCTTCACTGCTAGAAGCAATGGAAGAAGCATCTGTCACGATAGATGGAGTGACAATGCAAATCCCAAAACCGTTTTTTGTTATGGCGACTCAAAACCCGATTGAATACGAAGGAACCTACCCATTGCCCGAGGCGCAACTTGACCGCTTCTTATTAAAAATAAAAATGGGTTATCCAACACCAAAAGAAGAAATGGAAGTCTTAAATCGCGCACGCGTTGCTGCACCAATCGAGGAATTAACGGCTGTTATTTCTCTAGCAGAACTGTTAGCACTTCAAGATCAAGTAAAAACCATTAAAGTAGATGAAACCATTCAGAGTTACATCGTTGATTTATCTAGACAAACTCGTCAAGATGCTTATGTATATTTGGGCGTAAGTCCACGTGGGTCAATTGCGTTGATGAAGGCGTCGCAGGCTTATGCTTTGTTGAAAGGGCGCGATTATGTAACACCGGATGATGTGCAGTATTTAGCGAAATTTGTTTTTGGTCACCGCATCATGTTGCGTTCAGAAGCTCGTTACGATGGAATTACACCAGAAGAAATAACAGAACGTATAATCGCAAAAACCCATGTCCCGGTTAAAAGGCTTGTTGGTAAATGAGAGAGCTGAAAAAAAACACAGCTTTATGGGGACGCTTGATTTTAGTCTTGTTTATTCTTTTTGGAACATTTTCCTTTGCAATGTTCCAAGGGGGATTTGTTAGTTGGTTTATTTTTTATATGTCTTTGCCGTTTATTCTCTACTCGATCTTGCTCGCGTTCTATCCGTTGCAAGATGTTAGAGCCTATAGGGAAATCCATACAGCTCAAGTCCGAAAAGGGGGTAGCTTTTCTGCGACTGTCACCATTTACCGAAAAATCCCGTTTCCACTGCTTTATACTGTCTTAAGTGAACAAACCCATTCCCCATCTTTGAATAAAAAAATAGGGAGTCAAGGCTCTAAAATGCTCGTACCGGGATTTCATAAAAGCTATTCTTGGACGTATACGATAGATGAAATGCCAAGAGGAGAGCATGTATTAGAAGGAATTCATCTAGAAACTGCGGATTTTTTTGGCTGGGTAAAAAAAATTCAATTATTGCCAGTTCAACAAACCATTTTAGTTTACCCAAATACAGTAGAACTTACTTATCGTCCGATGGAATCACGTTATGATCATGGATCGATGGCTGCTCCTTTTACATTAGTAAAAGACACGACGATGACAAGTGGTCTTCGCGATTATCAGCCAGGCGACCGGGTATCATGGATTCACTGGAAATCGTATGCACGTACGCAAACATTGCGAACAAAAGAATTTGAAGATCGTCAGTCACAAGAACTTTTTCTACTAGATGATCGGAAAAACACTGAGAAATTTGAACTACAAGTAGAGTTAGTAGCTTCTATATTGCAGTCGGTTGTTCGTGCTAATTCAAGTTTGGCTTATTTATCTGTTGGTCGAAACCGCACTTATTTCCCATTAATTCAAACAGAAGAGCATTTGCAACGAGTAATGTATCATTTAGCAAAAGTACAAAGTGACTTGGATAAACCGGTTGACCAAGCAATTGGACGAGAGCTTCAACAAATGAATACGTCGAGTTTGTTGTATGTGACAAGTCACCTTTCTATAGAAATGATCGAATCGATTCGAAGAAACGCTAAAAATTTAAGCAATTGTATGTGCTTAGTTGTTGCGAATAAAGGCGAGTTTATACTTGAGGAAGACGAAAACGTACATCAATATGCCCGTTCTAAAGGTTTTGTTGTTAAGCGTGTCAATCCCGAGAATTTTGCAACGGTGTTTACGGAGGTGAGCCGCCAATGACTTCCATTCGAAAAAATAAGTTCTTCATGGCGATTTTATATATTCTAGTATTTTTTATGTTAGCGGAATGGTTGACGCCAGTTATCGTATTAACTGAAACAGGGCATCAAGCGTTGTTTTTGACTTTTATTGCGGTTGGATTACTTATGGCTTTTGCAAGAGTTCCCTGGTGGATCTCAGGACCTTTAAAAATTATTTACATAGTGTGGTTTGTTGTTTTTGTTTATACAGGCAATTTATTGTTTACAGGAGAAGCTATTGCCTTTCTCAATGCTGATCTCAGTATGAACTTTTCAGCATTAACCACGCAAAATTGGGAACAAACAACAGACGTGTTCCGAACGATTTTGTTCTTTGTTTTGCTGTGGATGGCTATCTATTTAATCCATTACTGGGTTAGCTATCGATTGAGCATTTTTTTGTTTTATTTATTGACGGTAATATTTATTGCGGTACTGGATACATTCAGTCCGTATTCTGGCGAATCTGCCATTATTCGAATTATGGTTATTGGTCTCCTTCTTGCAGGGTTGTTGTATTTAGTGCGTTGGATGGAGAAACACCAAATTTCAGAGCAGGCAAATAAAATTGCGTTGTTTGCAATTCCACTTGTGATTCTTGTGGCGACTTCGACGGCGCTGGCTTTGTATTTGCCAAAAGCTGCACCTATTTGGCCAGATCCTGTACCATTCATCACTTCTTTTTCTGGACAAGGTGGGATTGGAAGTGGAGGGAATATCGGTCGAATCGGATATGGAGTAGATGATTCCCGTTTAGGTGGCTCGTTTATTGGTGACGATACACCCGTTTTAAACGCAGAAGTACCAGAGGGACAATACTGGAAAGTCGAATCAAAAGATATTTACACAACAAAAGGTTGGGAACTGACAGAAAATGTAGGGCAAACTATTGTTTATGGCAATAACGAAACAGTAGATACCGAATTCGTTCCGAGCGGAGAAGAGATCGATTTAGCTAGTGTATCAATGGAGCAAGACTTCCCGTTTGTTTTATACCCATACGGCACCGATTCTTTTTCAATGGAAGATACACCGGATTTTCAATATAGTTCGGCAGACCAGCGTTTTGAAACCTATCAAAATGGTGAAGCATTTGAGCCTGGAACGTACGATGTCTCATTTAATGAACCGACATACAGTTTAAAAGCTTTGCGGGAAATAAGTAGAGAGGATTTAGCAGAGTTGCCTGCAGAATTTGACCGCTATCTACAATTGCCTGAAAAACTTCCTCAACGTGTGAGAGATTTGGCTGTTGAAATTACTGGCAGTATTGAAACGGTCTATGACAAGACCTTGGCAATCGAAAATTATTTCAGTTCGTCTGGATTTACTTACAGTCAGACGGATATTCCAGTGCCTGAAGCTGATGAAGATTACGTAGATCAATTTTTGTTTGATACGAAAAGAGGGTATTGCGACAACTTCTCAACCTCCATGGTCGTTTTACTGCGGTCGATTGATATTCCTGCTCGTTGGGTCAAGGGATTTAACGAAGGAGAATTAATCGATTCGCAAGAAGATGCAGACTTGTATCAAGTAACAAATAACAATGCACATTCGTGGGTAGAAGCTTATATGCCAGGTGTCGGTTGGATGTTATTCGAACCAACGATTGGCTTTAACGGTTCCGCGTCTATTGATTTTGATTTAGACATAGATGCAACAAATCCTGAACTGCCAAAACCTGAAGCGACTCCAGTAGAACAAGAATCTAAAACGATAGATGAAGAAGAAGTTGCTGCCTCTTCAACACCGAGTGTTTTTAAGCGGTTTACTAATTTCGTTTCCGAGAATCGGTGGAAATTTATCTGGGTTGTTGTTGGGCTTGCACTCATTACGATTATTCTTTTCAAATCTCGCTACAAATGGATGCCAAAATGGCTCATAACTTATTACCGAATGAGCAAAGTTCGTTCAAATCGTTTTGAAAAATCGTACCTTCATTTATTGAAACAATTAGAATTATACGGTATCACTAGAAAGCCAGGTCAAACATTAAAATCGTACGCTGCATATATAGACTCGTTTTTTGGTACACAAGAAATGTCGGAGTTGACACAGGCATATGAACGTATGATTTATGGTGGTGACGCTGAATCCGTTGACTGGCAAGAGTTGAAGGAAAGTTGGGAAAACTTAATCAATAGGACAAGCGGTTGATTTTACGACTTTTAAAATGTACAATTGATTAAATTATAAATTACAGTTGCCCTCATATATGTCCGGTAATATGGATCGGATGTCTCTACCAAGTCCCCGGAAATGACTTGACTATGAAGGTGGATGACGCATGCTTTTTTGACGCGCACATTCGCCTTTTTGATGTAGAGCAGAAGAACGCGAGGTCCATTTTTCGCGTTCTTATATTATGTTGAGACCTGAATCGAATAGAAGAGGTGAAAGTTTTGCCAGTTAGTCCAATGTTGAAAGAACAGGAAAAAATTGTCGTTTTGGATTTTGGAAGTCAATACAATCAATTGATCACGCGACGCATCCGCGAAATCGGGGTATATAGCGAGCTTCACCCACATACAATTACTGCTGAAGAAATCAAAGAGATGAATGCTACGGGAATTATTTTCTCTGGTGGACCAAACTCTGTTTACGATGAAAATGCGTTTTCAATCGACGATGCTATTTTTGAAATGGGCTTGCCGATTTTAGGGATTTGCTACGGCATGCAATTAATGGCGTTACATTTAAAAGGAAAAGTAGAAAAAGCGCAAAATCGCGAGTACGGAAAAGCAGAATTGAAACTGATTAAAGAAAGCAAAATCTTTAAAGACCTTCCTGAAGAACAAATCGTTTGGATGAGTCACGGTGACTTGGTCACAGCTGCACCTCCAGGGTTTGATGTTGTTGGAACAAGCGCTAGTTGCCCAATCGCTTCAATGGCAGACGAAAGCCGCGGATTTTACGGTGTTCAATTCCACCCAGAAGTACGTCACTCCATTTACGGAAATGATTTATTGCGCAAATTCGTTTATGACGTTTGCGGAATGAAAGATGACTGGTCAATGGAAAACTACATTGAATTGGAAATTGAAAAAATCCGTGAAGAAGTGGGCGACAAAAAAGTACTTTGTGCACTTAGTGGCGGAGTGGATTCATCTGTAGTGGCAGTTTTGATTCATAAAGCAATTGGCGATCAATTAACGTGTATGTTTGTTGATCACGGCCTTCTTCGCAAAGGAGAAGCAGAAAGTGTTATGAAGACTTTTGCTGATGAATTCAACATGAACGTTATTAAAATCGATGCACGCGACCGCTTCATGAAGAAACTTGAAGGCGTTACAGATCCTGAGAAAAAACGTAAAATCATCGGTAATGAATTTATTTATGTATTCGATGATGAAGCCTCGAAGCTTGAAGGAATGGACTTTCTTGCGCAAGGAACGCTTTATACAGATATTATCGAAAGTGGAACAACAACTGCTCAAACGATTAAATCTCACCACAATGTTGGCGGATTGCCGGATGACATGCAGTTTAAACTAATAGAGCCATTAAATACATTGTTTAAAGACGAAGTACGCGTTCTCGGTACTGAACTTGGCATGCCTGAAGAAATTGTTTGGCGTCAGCCATTTCCAGGTCCGGGTCTTGGCATTCGTATTATGGGAGCCGTTACGGAAGAGAAATTAGAAATTGTCCGTGAGTCTGATTGGATTTTACGCGATGAAATCAGCAAAGCGGGTCTTGATCGTGACATTTGGCAATACTTCACGGTACTACCGGATGTTCGTAGCGTAGGTGTAATGGGCGATGCACGTACTTACGATTACGCAATCGGTATCCGCGCAGTAACTTCAATTGATGGCATGACTTCTGATTGGGCACGTATTCCTTGGGAAGTTCTTGAGAAGATAAGCGTTCGCTTAGTCAACGAAGTTGACCACATTAACCGTGTGCTGTATGACATTACGAGCAAGCCGCCAGCAACAATTGAATGGGAATAAAGTCTAAGTGCCGACTAATTTAGTCGGCATTTTCATTTTTCACGAACTTTTTTTAATTATTTATCGCAAATGTTCGTGTTTGGTATTGTTAAATCACTTTATCCATGATATATTTACGAATGAAATTAAATAAGCTTGTCGTATAAAATCGGGAATATGGCCCGAAAGTTTCTACCGAGTTACCGTAAATAACTCGACTACGATTTTAATCCGCTCACTTTTGAGTAGGATGCCTTTCGTTGAATCGAAGGGATAAATCAAACGCATACGGCAATCTGCTGTGTGCGTTTTTCTTTTGTAGAAATTATACGCAGGCATTCGGGGGAATCAGCATGAAAAAATATTTTCAGTTTGAAGAACTGGGAACAAATTATCGTCGGGAAATTATCGGCGGTTTAACCACATTCTTAGCAATGGCTTATATCCTGGTCGTCAATCCACTAACCTTAACGCTGGAATCGGTTCCCGATTTTGATGATGCACTGCGCATGGATTACGGAGCTGTATTTATGGCAACTGCTCTGGCTGCAGCCATCGGATGTTTAATGATGGGGATACTGGCAAGATATCCAATCGCACTTGCTCCAGGAATGGGCTTAAACGCATTCTTCGCTTACACAGTTATTCTGACATACGGAATTCCGTGGGAAACGGCATTAACAGGAGTTTTATTTTCTGGTCTTATCTTTATTCTTCTTACGCTAACGGGTCTCCGAGAATTAATTATCAACGCGATTCCTGCTGAATTGAAATATGCAGTTGGAGCGGGGATCGGACTTTATATCACTTTTATCGGATTGCAAAATGCTAAAATTATCGTAGGCAACCCAGATACATTGGTTGGGTTAGGAGACTTATCGAACAGTTCAGCGCTATTAGCTATCTTTGGTTTGATCGTTACAGTCATCTTTATGGTTCGTGGCGTCCAAGGCGGAATCTTTTTTGGAATTTTAATCGCAGCAGTTGCGGGTATGATCTTCGGTGTTGTCAATTTGCCAAGTGCTATTATTGATCTCAACGTCCCGAGCATGGCGCCGACTTTCGGTGTTGCACTTGAACCGATCTTCAATGATTTTGGTTCGTTGATGAATATTCAGTTCCTGGTTGTTGTGCTGACATTCTTGTTCGTCGACTTTTTCGATACAGCAGGAACATTAGTAGCTGTTGCCAATCAGGCAGGCTTGATGAAAGACAACAAACTTCCAAGAGCAAGCAAAGCATTATTTGCAGATTCAATTGCGACGGTCAGCGGAGCAATCTTCGGAACGTCGACAACTACTTCATATATTGAATCGACTGCAGGAGTTGCAGCTGGAGCGCGCTCTGGATTTGCAGCTGTCGTCACCGGTGTGTTGTTCCTCGTCTCGATTTTCTTTTATCCTGTACTTGAAGTAATCACCAGCGCTGTAACAGCTCCGGCTTTAATTATCGTTGGTGTCTTAATGGTTTCTGCTTTAGGGAAAATAGATTGGACGAAATTTGAAATCGCAGTGCCAGCGTTCCTAACAATGATTGCTATGCCGCTTGGCTATAGTATCGCAACAGGAATCGCGATTGGATTTATCTTTTATCCAATCACGATGGTCGTAGCAGGGAAGGGCAAACAGGTTCATCCAATTATGTATGGGTTGTTTGTTATCTTTGTTCTGTATTTCATTTTCTTAGTGTGAGTAATCAAGTCCGCCAAACTATTTGGTGGACTTTTTATTTGGTTAAAACGTTAAGATGAATTTTTTATTATAGAAGGAATTTAAAATCAGTAAGGAACTAGTAATAGTAGAGAAACGAATTCTAATTTCCAAACCAACAGAGTGAGAATAGAACGAAGACTTTGTTAGTGGGGAAATGCAATTGCTCACCAGCAAAGGAAGACTAATGAATATAAGGATAACTGTTCAATGTAAAGAGTGAATATCCTTTCAAATCTGTAACACATTTGTAATCTGAATAGTTAAATATATCTGTTATAATAAGTTTGTCGAAGAAACTTTAGTAAAGTGTTGACTCTTTAAAATATGCGTGTTATATTAATTGAGTCGCCAATGAGTGCGGCAAACTGAACCTTGAAAACTGAACAGCAAAACGTCAACAAACATGCAACGGTCGCGCAAAACGGCCCGCGCACAACTTACTGATCAGCCTTTATGCAGATCAAGCCATCTTCGGATGGTGCCAGCAACAACTAGAGCAGTCAAATG
>JBBSRA010000012.1:0-72013 GCA_038243515.1 Caryophanales bacterium | reverse complement strand
TGATTATGCACAAGTTCGCGGAACTGGCACAATCACAATGGACATGGCAGAGCAAGCACTGGAAATGCTGCAAGTCGATCCACTTGGACTCGATCATATTGATCATAAATTATTAACGGGCATGATTGAACGTTTCCGCGGTGGTCCGGTTGGATTAGATACCATTGCTGCAAGTATTGGAGAAGAGTCGACAACAATCGAAGACGTCTATGAACCGTATTTGCTGCAAATTGGTTTTATTCAACGGACGCCAAGAGGCCGTACCGTTACGCAACTTGCCTATGAACACTTTAAAATGGAGATGCCTGAATGACTAAACAAACTATAAATACAAAATTAAACATACAAGATTACGATTTTCAACTGCCGGAAGAATTGATTGCACAAACGCCGTTACTCGACCGAACGTCGAGCCGTCTTTTGGTGATGAACAAAGAGACCGGAAACACCGAACATCGCCATTTCCGTGATATTACGGACTATTTGCATAAAGGAGACACGCTTGTATTAAACGATACGCGTGTTTTACCTGCGCGTTTAATGGGTGTCAAAGAAGATACGGGCGCTAACATTGAATTGTTGCTATTAAAGCAAATTAGAGATGATGTGTGGGAAACCTTGGTTAAGCCTGCGAAAAAAGTGAAAATCGGTACCATTGTGTCTTTTGGTGAAGGTTTGTTGCGTGCCGAATGTACGGGAATTTTAGATCACGGAGGCCGTCATTTTAAAATGATTTACGATGGCATTTTTTACGAGATATTGGACCAATTAGGTGAAATGCCATTGCCTCCATATATTCGTGAAAAACTAGAAGACCAGGATCGTTATCAAACCGTATTTGCAAAAGAACGCGGAAGCGCTGCAGCACCAACTGCAGGTCTTCATTTTACGGATGGACTATTGGAGGAAATTCGTGATAAAGGAGTTAACATCACGTTTATTACACTTCATGTAGGCCTTGGAACATTCCGCCCTGTATCTGTCGAGTCGATTGAAGACCACGAGATGCATTCGGAATTTTACCGAATCACGAAAAAAACCGCTGACCTCATCAATGAAACTAAGCAAAACGGTGGACGAATTGTGTCAGTTGGCACAACTTCGACACGTACATTAGAGTCGGTCGCACAGAAATTTGATGGCGAACTACAAGAAGATAGTGGCTGGACCGATATTTTTATTTTTCCAGGCTACGAATTCAAAGTGGTTGATGGCTTAATCACCAATTTCCATTTGCCAAAATCGACTTTGGTGATGCTCGTTAGTGCCTTATCAAGCCGTGATCATATTTTAAACGCGTATCA
Source organism: Caryophanales bacterium (assembly GCA_038243515.1). GTDB lineage: Bacteria > Bacillota > Bacilli > Bacillales_A > Planococcaceae > Planococcus. Next base: position 70,709 of record JBBSRA010000012.1, on the reverse strand, counting down.
ACAAGCAGTAGATGAACGTTACCGCTTTTTTAGTTTTGGAGATGCGATGTTTATTGAACCGCAGAAAAAGGAGACTCACCCATGACAGCAGCAGTTACGTACGAACACATTAAAACCTGTAAGCAAACAGGCGCACGACTAGGAATCGTTCACACGCCTCATGGCTCTTTTGAAACGCCGGCATTTATGCCTGTTGGAACGCAAGCAACAGTCAAAACCATGTCACCAGAAGAACTAAAAGCCATGAACGCAGGCATTATCTTGAGTAACACTTATCATTTATGGTTGCGTCCAGGAAATGACGTGATTAAAGAAGCAGGAGGTTTGCACAAATTCATGAACTGGGATCGTCCGATTTTAACAGATTCTGGTGGATTTCAAGTGTTTTCATTAAGTGAATTCCGCAACATTAAAGAAGAAGGGGTTCATTTCCGCAACCATATGAATGGCGATAAATTATTTTTGAGTCCGGAAAAAGCGATGCATATCCAAAATGATTTAGGTTCTGATATCATGATGGCGTTTGACGAGTGTCCACCATTTCCTGCAACACATGAATACATGAAATCTAGTGTGGAACGCACTTCACGCTGGGCAGAACGTTGCTTAGAAGCACATGCACGTCCTGAAGATCAAGCTTTATTTGGCATTATCCAAGGCGGCGAATACGAAGACTTGCGCAAGCAAAGTGCGCAAGACCTTGTATCACTTGATTTCCCAGGTTACGCAATTGGTGGATTGTCGGTTGGTGAACCAAAAGACGTGATGAACCGTGCACTTGAATACACAACGCCTTTAATGCCAACAGACAAACCACGTTATTTAATGGGAGTCGGTTCACCGGATTCATTAATTGACGGAGCGATTCGCGGAATTGATATGTTCGATTGCGTACTGCCAACACGTATTGCACGTAATGGAACATTGATGACGAGCACAGGTCGTTTGAATATTAAAAATGCTGCTTTTAAACGTGATTTTGGACCAATCGACGAGAAATGCGATTGCTACACATGCACAAATTACTCGCGTGCATATGTTCATCACTTGATCCGTGCAGATGAAACCTTCGGAATTAGACTTACTAGTTATCATAACCTGCAGTTTCTGTTAAACTTAATGGGACAGGTGCGTCAAGCAATTCGAGAAGACCGCCTGGGAGATTTCCGCGAAGAATTTTTTGAAGCGTATGGTTTCAATAAACCCAATGCTAAAAATTTCTGAGTTTGTACGAGAGTAGAGAAAGTGAAAGGGGGAAATTGAATAATGGAAACGTTAATTGCGTTATCACCTTTACTATTAATGTTCTTGCTAATGTGGTTTTTCATCATCCGTCCTGCCCAAAAGCGTCAGAAGGCAACGAAAAACATGCAGTCTGAACTAAGACGTGGCGACCGTATTGTGACAATCGGTGGCTTACACGGACTTGTGGATGCTGTAGACGATGCAACAGTTTACATCACTGTAGCTGATGGCACGCGTATGCAGTTTGAGCGTCAAGCAATCGCACGCATATTAGATGCTGCAAAAGCGACAATCTAAAAAGTAAAAGCGCGCCTTCTCACTCGAAGGCGCTTTTTTAATGAAAAAATATTGTCCTTATTCTAAAATTTCCATATTAACGTTACAATAGATTTAGTACGAGAGAAAGGAGTATTCGCATGGCGAGTTATCCAGAGAAATTTAGCTTGGTTTTGCCAGCGCTCGAAAGCAAATGCAGTGAATTTCACCATTTTCAATACGATACGTTTACAGAAGCAGATCTGTGGGAGTTTTGTGTAAAGAAAAAATGGCGAAAAAAAGATATAGAGACGATGCATCTTTACGAAATGATTAACGACATCATGGACATGACGGCTTCTGATTTTTTAGCTTACCACCAAGTGGAAGCGTTAAAGAAAGCACGGTGGAATGACGACAGCACACTCGAGAATATCGAACATCTCCTAAGGCCGTCTCCGAAAAAATAAACGATACAAGTTGAATTAAAGAAACAGCTGTTCAACTCAATGAGGTAGAAAAATGAAGAAATCGCTCTAGACGGACGCTTTCGACGGACGAAGCGCTGAGTCTCCTCGTCGCAAGCTCTTAGCAACTGATTTGCAGAACAGTATCAGGCGGGAATCATTAATTCAACTTTTATAGCTTTAGCATTTACCATTAACACGTCGTTACCGTGTCTATCGCTTTAGGCGCTGACGCGTCGACTCTAAAAATGTATAAATACTTTTTAAAAAACGTGAAGCAGCGAATGGCAAAGATATGCTCCTGTATCGCTGCGCTAGCTTTGTCGCAAAGAGATGTTCCAATTATCAAATCTGATTTGACAGCATTCAGCAGCTGTTTCATAATGATAGTGCTGTGTTTTTCACGACGAGGAGGAAATTTACATATGAAAGCAAGAGGTCGCATTATCGCCTTTTTCTTACTGGTTATTGTACTGATAGGAATCATTGGCAGCACGAGTTTACCAATCGCTAAAGACATTAAATTGGGATTAGATTTACAAGGCGGTTTTGAAGTGCTTTACGAAGTTACAGCACTTGAAGAGGGTCAAGAAATTACGGAAGATGTATTAACGGATACGACAGACGCGTTAATGAACCGAATTAACGTACTCGGTGTCAGCGAGCCTGTTATCCAGATTGAAGGAGACGACCGCATACGCGTTCAGTTAGCGGGAGTTGAAGATCAAGCATCGGCACGTGAATTATTATCGACTGAAGCGAACTTAACGTTTCGCGACGCAGAAGATAATTTATTGCTGTCGGGTAATGACCTAAAGCAAGGTGGCGCAACGGGAACTTTCGATTCCAACGGTAATCCAATTGTGACGTTGGAGTTAAATGACCCAGGGAAATTTGCGGAAATCACAGATCAAGTTTCGAAAATTCCTGCACCGAACAATGTACTGGCGATTTGGCTTGATTTTGAAGAAGGCGTAGATTCGTTTGCTGAAGAACGTTTGAAAGCTGATCCGAAATTTGTTTCAGCACCAAGTGTTAAACAACGTATTTCATCTCCTTCTGTTGAGATTTCAGGATCGTTCTCAGTAGAAGAAACACAAAATCTTGCAGGCATTTTAAATGCCGGTGCTTTACCGGTAAGTCTAGAAGAAATATACTCGACTTCTGTCGGCGCTCAGTTTGGTGAACAAGCTCTCGACCAAACTACGGTTGCAGCGGCAGTCGGTATCGCGCTAGTGTTAATCTTCATGTTAGTGTATTACCGTTTACCAGGTATGGTAGCAGTTGTTACTTTATCAACGTATGTTTACTTAATCTTGCTAGTATTTGAATGGATTGGCGGCGTGTTAACATTGCCAGGTATCGCAGCAATCATGCTCGGTGTCGGAATGGCAGTAGACGCTAACATCATCACGTACGAGCGGATTCGCGAAGAAATGCGTGTCGGCAAGTCAGTTAAAGAATCCTTCAAGGTAGGCGCACGTTCTTCGTTTTCTGCTATCGTAGATGCGAACGTTACGACTTTACTCGCAGCGATTGTGTTGTTTTACTTTGGAACAAGTTCAGTTAAAGGATTTGCGACATTATTAATTATTTCGATTTTGGTTAGTTTCTTAACAGCCGTTTGGGGCTCGCGTTTGCTGCTCGGCTTATGGGTCCACAGCGGTGCGCTTGACAACAAACCTGGTTTGTTTGGATTAAAGCAATCTGTTATTCATTCAGCAGATGAAGGACTGGAAATCACAGACCTTACAACACGTTTTGATCGCTTTGATTTTGCGCATCACCGCAATAAATTCTTTTTAGCTTCGATTGTCTTGATTGTTTCAGGAATGGCTATTCTCGGCGTGTTCCGCTTGAATCTTGGCATTGACTTTTCCAGTGGTACACGAGTGGAAGTTGCTTCAGAAGCAGCTTTGACGAAAGAAGAAGTGCAAAGCTTCTTGGACGGTGCTGGATTTGAAACGGACGATATTGTCATTTCGGGTGACGAGTCCAATATCGGTGTAGCTCGTTTCAACGAAGAGTTTAGCCAAGAAGAAATTAATAGCTTGAAATCAGTTGCAAAAGAAGAGTATGGGGCAGAGCCAAACGTTTCGACAGTGTCGGCTACGGTTGGTAAAGAACTGGCAAAAAATGCGTTATACGCATTATCGATTGCGGCTCTTGGTATTATTGTTTATGTCGCGTTCCGATTTGAATGGCGAATGGGTGTGGCTTCTATTGTCGCATTAATCCATGATGCATTCTTTATCATCGCAGCTTTTAGTTTACTGCGGCTTGAAGTAGATATTACGTTTATCGCAGCTGTACTGACCATCATCGGTTATTCGATCAATGACACCATCGTGACATTTGACCGAATTCGTGAAAATATGAGACGTATGAAGAAAATTGAGACGGTCGAACAATTGGAGAAAGTGGTCAACGTATCACTTCGTCAAACACTCGGTCGTTCGGTGAATACCGTATTAACTGTATTACTAGTCGTTATCGCGCTATTAATCTTCGGTGCACCATCGATTACAAACTTCTCAATTGCGTTACTGATTGGTTTGATTGCCGGTACGTATTCTTCCATCTTTATTGCAGCTCAGTTATGGCTAGTGTTGAAAAAAGGAGAATTGAATAAAAAAGGACCAATCGATATCGAGAAAAAAGAACAAGAATCTAAATGGGGTTCTGATGAGCCTGTAGTTTAAGTTTAAAATAGGAATGGAACAGGGTATAATTACAATGACCTTGTTCCATTTTTTTAACTTGAAAGGAGAATTGCAATGAAATTACAATGGCTACTTTTAATCGGACTTATTTTCGCAGTAATTATTGCAGTGTTTGCCGTTGTTAACGTGGATGATGTACCTGTCAACTATGTATTTGGAGAATCTGAATGGCCGTTGATCTTGGTTATTTTAGCATCTGCATTGCTTGGATTTTTACTAAGCAGTGTGTTGGCGATAGTGCGCAACTACCAAATGCAACGCAAAATTAAAACCTTGCAAAAAGAAATCGCAGTAAAAGAATCACTGATTGCGACGCAACAAAATGAAATCGGTGCTTACCAAAAAGTGGGCATACAACCGGAACCTCAAATTGTAACAAGTGAAAAACTGGTAGAAGAACCAGTGGAAGAATCAGTAGACAGGTCACTAGAACAGCCAGAAGTCGAAACAAGAAAAGATGAATTCTGAAAAAACGGACCTTTCGGGTAAGACACCGAAAGGTTTTTGTCTGCGATTGTTTACTGTATAATGAATCGGTGAGGAAGTGAAAACAATGATTGAATCTAAAAAAAGATGGCGATTAACAACGCCAGATGAACAACTAGTTCAAGACATCCAGAAAGAACTGAATATATCATCTGTGTTAGCTAAAATTTTAGTGACACGTGGATTAAACACAACAGAATCTGCTCGAACATTTATGGAAATGGACGTAAACGGATTCCATGATCCGTATTTAATGAAAGATATGGATATCGCCGTTAAACGGATTCGTGCAGCAATCGACAAACAAGAAAAAATTGTTGTCTATGGAGATTACGATGCGGACGGTGTGACGAGTACGACCGTTATGATGACTGTTTTAGAAGATTTAGGGGCTAATGTGTCCTTTATGATACCGAATCGCTTTAAACATGGTTATGGTCCAAATACAGAGCTTTTTCAACAAGCCTTTGATAACGGCACTAAACTAATTGTGACAGTCGATAACGGCATTTCGGGTATAGAACAAGTTGATTTTGCGAATGGTTTAGGAATGGACGTTATCATTAGTGACCACCATGACATTGGCGAGCAGTTGCCTGATGCATTAGCTGTCGTTCACCCGCGCCATCCTGAAGGAAATTATCCGTTTGGTGAATTAGCAGGCGTCGGTGTAGCATTTAAAATGGCGCATGCGCTTTACGAAGAACTACCCGATCACTTGATCGAGCTAACAGCAATTGGGACGGTCGCCGATTTGGTGCCGCTTCAGGGAGAAAACCGTTTATTTGTTAAAGAAGGACTAGCAGCTTTAGTTGATTCGCAAAGTCCGGCAATCTCGGCACTTTGTGAAGTATCGGGCATTAAACAACAAGACATCACGGAAGAAACGATTGGCTTTATGTTTGGGCCGCGCATTAATGCTATTGGTCGCTTACAAGACGCAGATCCTGCCGTCCAACTGTTTTTAACGGATGACCCTGTAGAAGCGCGTTCATTAGCTTCAGGACTTGATGTATTAAATAAAGAGCGCCAAGCGATTGTGAAACAAATTTCAGAAGAAGCGATGCAACAAGTTGAACACCGTTATCCAAACGGTGTACCACGCGTGCTCGTTGTTGCACAAGAAGAATGGAATCCGGGCGTTGTCGGGATTGTAGCGTCCAAACTAACAGAAAAATTTTATCGACCATCAATTGTTTTGTCGTTAAACCCAAAAACGGGCAAAGCAAAAGGTTCTGCACGCAGCATTGATGGCTTTCATTTGTATAACGAACTGGCTGAAAATCGTGACATTTTGCCGCATTTCGGGGGACACCCCATGGCAGCTGGAATGACACTTAAAGCGAGCGATGTGGATGAGTTGCGCGAACGATTGATCAAGCAAGCAGAAACAAGTTTAACAGAAGAAGATTTACTGCCTGTTGTAGACATTGACATTCCACTTCAATTAGACGAAATTGATATTACAGCGATTGAATCGATGCGCTTGCTTGCACCATTTGGCATGGGCTTTGCCAAGCCGAAGTTTTATCTTGAAGGTGTGCACGTGTCATCAATTCGGAAAATCGGGGCTGCTCAAAATCATTTGAAAATGGAGCTAACGCAGCATGCTGCAACATTAGATGCTGTTGGTTTTGGTCTCGGTTCTGTTGGCGATGAATTAACGCCTGACGTTAAAATCGATGTTATTGGTGATTTACAAGTGAATGAATGGAACGGCCGGAAAAAACCACAGTTGATGGTAGAAGATGTTCGCACCGATCAATGGCAATTATTCGATATTCGTGGCATTCGTCAAGTCTCACGCTGGTCAAAACTAATTCCAAATGAAAACCAAGTGTTCTTGGCGTTCAAAGAAGAAACGCCGGCTTTGTTTCAATCGTTCTTGCCAGAGAAAATTTGTACCGTTGATCAGTTGGATAACTTAACAGGAAATGTTTATCATTTAGTCTTGTTAGACTTGCCTGAGTCAGAAGAGCAGTTAGCGGAAGTTTTAGGAAAGCTACAGCCAAAACGAATTTATGCTCATTTTCATGCGAAAGATTCGCAGTATTTCGAGCAAATTCCGACGCGCGAACAGTTTAAATGGTTGTTTGGATTTATTAAGAAACGTGGATCTTTTGATTTTAATAAAAATTGTGACGAGTTGGCAAAACATAAAGGGTGGACACGTGAATCATTATTTTTCATGCTGCAGGTGTTTTTTGAACTTGGTTTTGTTACACTTAACAATGGCATTACCGAGATTGCACAATCGCCTAGCAAACAAGATCTGTCAGAAGCGCCAATTTATAAACGACGTGAACAACAGATTGCGCTGGAGCAAAAGCTTTTGTATGCATCTTTCAAAGACTTAAAAGAGTGGTTCGATGCTAAGGTGTCTGCCAAGGAGGAAGAAATATGGATTTGAAAAAGTACATTACCATTGTTGAAGATTGGCCAAAACCAGGAATTCATTTTAAAGACATTACATCGTTGATGGACGACGGAACTGCTTATAAATACGCAACAGATCAAATGGTTGAGTATGCAAAAACTGTAAATGCAGAAATTATCGTTGGACCAGAAGCTCGTGGATTTATTATTGGCTGTCCGGTAGCTTATGCACTTGAACTTGGGTTTGCACCTGTTCGCAAAAAAGGCAAATTGCCACGTGAAGTAATTAGTGCCGAATACGGACTTGAATATGGTACAGACGTTTTAACAATGCACAAAGACGCAATCAAAAAAGGTCAACGTGTCTTAATCACAGATGACTTGCTCGCAACAGGTGGTACAATTGGAGCGACTATCAATTTAGTTGAACAGCTGGGCGGAATTGTCGTTGGCTGCGCATTTTTAATTGAATTGACTTATTTGGATGGCCGTAAGCATTTGAACGGTTACGATGTGGCAACATTAATGAAATACTAAAGATAAATCTCTTTGCCTTTTAGGTGAAGGGATTTTTTTCTGTTATCAAGGGTATAATGACAGTAACGATCATGAAAACGAGGTGACTAGATGATGAGACTCGAAAAAGAACACGATCCCCGATTAAATGCTGCATGGATTGACCACTATTTGGAAAATCGCATTCCTCTAAAAGAAATTACCTACGAAACAGACCAATTTTTTAATGAAATCAAAAAAAACTTTGCTGTTAGCAAATATGCCCGTCAGAAAAAAACAATTGCGCAACGACTGTGGTCACTAGTTGCGGAAGAATTTAATCTTGAAGATGAACACCATTACAAAAGTCGAGTGTCTGGAAATGAATTGGTTCCTTCGTGGAAAGAGCAGCTTGATCGAGAGTACCGGAAATTAAAGTCAACGATTGCTGACAGCGTGAATGTCAGTGAGTTTGGTGCAATTGGAGATGGCCAAACAGATTGTAGCGCTGCTTTTAAAAAAGCAATGGCTAAAGGCAAAGTAGAAGTCAAAATTCCAGCAGGCGTTTTTATTGTAGATGGTTTACGACTGCCATCGTGGACACGTCTCGTCGGAGCAGGAAAAGGGCGCACTATCTTAAAATTGCACCCAAATGCTTCCCGAAAAACGCGTTTAATAACCAATCGTAATTATTTTACAGGCAATCGCAATATTTCAGTTGAAAACCTTACCTTAGACTGGAATATAGAGCGACTTGGCGATATTGAAAACACCAGCTCAGGTGGTAATTATTCCAGTTGTTTAACATATGCCAACCTTTTATATGGCTGGGTTAAAGATGTAGAAGCGTTAAATCCAGGTCTGCATTGCTTTGATATTACAGCGCCTCTTTATAACTACGCAGGAGATGGTTTACGAGCCAAAGGAGGCAGTCGTTTTGTGTGGCTCGATGGCGTTAATGGCTCTGGATTTGGTGATGATGGTGTAACCACACATCACAGCGATTATGTATTTGTCTCTAATTCTCATTTTAGTGACCCGAGTGGACGTTCACATGATAAAGGATTTTCTAATTCTAATGGCTTTGAAGTGGACGATGGCTCAAGGCATGTTTGGTTAGTTAATAATTCAAGTACACGTTGTTTTGGCGGAGTTGAAATTAAAGCGCATGCCGATTCTTCAGCCGCATCAGGAGTCTATATTTCTGGGCATTTATCGGTTCACGACAATCGCTCATTTAATTTCCGTCATATTGGCCATCACAAAAAAGAGGATCCAGAATCGCGATCTGCTTTTACTATTCGTGCACAAAAATTGGTATCAATTGAACCAACGGAAACGGCTCTTTACAAAAATTCATCTCCGCGTTCATTAGTTGTATCAGGTTATCGCAATGTCGCTATAAATCGATTTTTATTTGTTGGAGATCCGGAATATGATTATCAAAATCAAACGGCGGTTGCTATTCAATACCGTGCTGCTTGCGTTTCGTTAACCAATGGTGTAATTGAAGGCTTTACAACTGCTGATTCAGATATCACTGTTTTTGGTGGAGAGCAAAGCGCCAACAGTGTCAGGATTCAAAACATACTTAGTCTTGGATCAGCTGAACAAGTGGTAACGATTGGCAAAGAAAGCAAACTGGTTCGCTTAAAAGATGTGCGCAAGCGAAGTCGGTATCTAGTGTAAATTTGACTAAATTTCTACTGGCTGCTATTTATATGCGTTTAGACCATCAACAAAGCTTTACATTTGGCTACATTGTTTTTTATAATAGATAGATATACTATTGGAAAATTTTAAAACAAGGTGGGCAATTATGTCGAAAGATCAAGTGAGAACAGCTGAAGATGTATTCGGAATGGTTGCGTCTTATATGAATGCCGATCATGTACAAACAATAAAAAAGGCATATCAAGTTGCCTATGATGCGCACATGGGACAATTCCGTAAATCGGGAGAACCATATATTGTGCATCCAGTTCAAGTTGCAGGAATTTTAGCGGATTTACAAATGGATCCTGCAACAGTTGCAGCAGGCTTTTTGCATGACGTAGTTGAAGATACGGAAGTTAGCCGTGAAGACATTGTCCGTGATTTTGATGAAGAAGTTGCGATGCTCGTTGATGGTGTGACAAAACTAAGCAAAATTAAGTATTTGTCAAAAGAAGAGCAGCAAGCAGAAAATCACCGCAAAATGTTTGTGGCAATGGCACAAGACATTCGCGTGATTTTGATTAAACTTGCTGATCGCCTACACAACCTTCGTACGTTAAAATACCAAACTGTCGAAAAGCAACGCATTAAAGCCAATGAAACGTTGGAGATTTTTGCACCAATTGCACATCGTCTTGGGATTAATACCATTAAGTGGGAATTGGAAGATACAGCATTGCGTTATTTAAACCCGCAACAATATTACCGTATCGTCAATTTGATGAAAAAGAAACGGACAGAACGAGAAGAATATTTGAATAATGTTATGAATGAGGTTCGCACACAACTTGATGAAGTTGATATAAAAGCGGATCTTTTTGGTAGACCCAAACATATTTACAGCATCTACCGAAAAATGGCGATGCAAAACAAGCAGTTTAATGAGATTTATGATTTATTGGCTGTACGGATTACTGTCGAAAGCATTAAAGATTGCTACGCAGTATTAGGGATTATTCACTCTACGTGGAAGCCGATGCCAGGCCGTTTCAAAGATTATATTGCAATGCCTAAACAAAACTTATATCAATCGCTTCATACAACCGTGATTGGGCCACAAGGTGATCCGCTTGAAGTGCAAATTCGCACAGAAGAAATGCACCGCATTGCTGAATATGGTGTCGCTGCGCACTGGGCTTACAAAGAAGGCAAAGTTCTTGAAAAAACAAAAAATTCGGTTGATTCGCGTCTTTCGTGGTTTCGTGAAATTCTTGATTTCCAAAACGAATCCGATAATGCCGAAGAGTTTATGGAGTCCTTAAAATACGATTTGTTTTCAGATATGGTTTACGTCTTTTCACCAAAAGGCGATGTAATCGAAATGCCTGCTGGTTCTTGTCCAATTGATTTTGCGTATCGCGTTCACTCAGAAATTGGCAACAAAACCATAGGTGCTAAAGTCAATGGCAAAATGGCACCACTGGATACGGAATTGCATACGGGAGATATCGTTGAAATTCTGACTTCTAAGCAATCATTTGGTCCAAGTCGCGATTGGCTGAAAATCGCCAAATCAACACAAACGAAAAACAAAATCAAGCAATTTTTTAAAAAGCAATTGCGTGAAGACAACGTTGTTAAAGGTCGAGAATGGATTGAAAAAGAAATCAAAAATCAAGACTTTGTAATAAGAGAAGTTTTAACGAACGAAAATATTAAACGCGTTTGTGAAAAGTTTAATTTTGCAGGCGAAGATGATATGTATGCAGCTGTTGGATTTAACGGCATTACTGCACAACAAGTCGTTAATCGGTTGGCTGAAAAAATGCGCAAAAAACGTGAGCAAGAAGAAGCCATCGAGAAAATTACCGTTGAAATGAAATCAACTGCACCGAAAAAGCAAACCGATTCAGGAGTCATTGTTAGAGGAATCGACAATATGATGATCCGCCTGTCAAAATGCTGCAACCCGGTACCGGGCGATGACATCATTGGGTTTATTACAAAAGGACGCGGCGTTTCCGTTCACCGTACCGACTGTCCCAATATCCATTCTGAAGACAACGATCGATTGATCCCGGTAGAATGGGAAAATGCAGGAACTCCTGATAACAAGTCGTATCAAATTGACATTGAAGTGCAAGCATACGATCGTACAGGATTGATCAATGAAGTAATGCATTTGGTTAGTGAAACCAAAACGACGATTACCGCAGTTAGTGCCCGGGCAGATAAAGACAAAATCGCCACAATCAATTTGTCTATTATGATTCCACACATTTCGCATTTAAACCGTGTCGTAGAACGAATCAAATCGATTTCAGATGTCTACTCGGTTACGCGTGTAACAAATTAAGGAGGCAATATGAGAGTTATTTTGCAACGCTCTAAAAAAGCATCAGTAACAGTCGATGGGAACACTACTGGCGCTATTCACTCTGGTTATGTGTTACTCGTTGGCATCACTCATGAAGATACACAAAAAGACGCAGCGTATTTAGCAGGTAAAATTGCGCAAATGCGTTTGTTCGAAGACGAAGAAGGCAAGATGAACCGGTCGATTCTAGATCACGGTGGTGATATCTTATCGATTTCTCAGTTTACGCTATACGGCGATGTTAAAAAAGGGAGACGTCCAAGCTTTACCGAAGCGGCTCGACCAGACGTAGCTGAACCGCTGTGGCAGTCTTTTAACGAAGCATTACGTAGTCACGGACTCAAAGTCGAAACCGGTGTGTTCGGCGCTATGATGGACGTCCAGCTGGTCAATGATGGCCCTGTGACAATTTTAGTAGAGTCTAAATAGAAAGTTGGGAAGAAGCACAGGCAGAGTTGCTTGTGCTTCTTTTTGTTTTGTCTGCTTGAACATATTTATAAGTGTTGCACACGATCAGGGAAAAACGCACGTTCGTGGCCGGATACGCACGGTCAGCGAGAAATGCGCACGTTTGTGGCGGGATACGCACGGTCAAGCGAGAAATACGCACGTTCGTGGCGGGATACGCACGGTCAGCGAGAAATGCGCACGTTCGTGGCCGGATACGCACGGTCAAGCGAGAAATACGCACGTTCGTGGCGGGATACGCACGGTCAAGCAAGAAATACGCACGAAAGTCAAAATGGCACATGAAAAAAGCACGGAGAAAAATTCTCCGTGCTGGTTTTTATTCGCTTAATTTATCATCAAAATAGTTGATAACACCCGTGTAAAGACCGAGCGCCGCTTGTTCGCGGAATTGATTACTTGTCAAAATTCGTTCTTCGTTGAAGTTGCTGAGAAAGCCAAGCTCGACAAGAACAGCGGGCTGTTTGTTTTCGCGAAGCACTAAGTAATTGCCGTGTTGAACGCCGCGATCACTTAAAGTCAACTTGCGGTTCAGCTCAGAATTGAGGTATTCGGCTAATTCTTTTTGGAAATCGTGTTGGTAATAAGAAGTAAATCCTGACACGGAGCTATCATCTGTAGCATCATAATGAATGCTGATAAATGCATCTGCGCCTGCTTGATGGCTGCTGGCAACGCGTTTGCGAAGATCAACGTACGTATCAGATTGACGCGTCATGACGACTTCGGCTCCTGCTGCGCTCAAATGCTGAGACAAAATTTCTGCAGTTTTCAACGTCAACTCTTTTTCCAAGGTTTTTCGAACGCCTACCGTACCACCATCGTTACCGCCATGACCGGGGTCAAGGACAATTGTTAACCCATTCAAGGTACCTACTTTGCGTTCTGGCTGATCGGTTTGTTGTTTTTCAGAAATGGTTTCTTCTGTAGAAACAACCCACTCTGCAACAAATGCTGTTTGACCATCCGGCAATAAAACCTCATACCAATCGTTTTGTTTTTCAGTGACCGCTAATTTGTCTCCAGCATTTGCGCGGCTAACAACTTCGGAAGAAGTAGAAGCCGTGCTTCGAAGATTCGTGCCATCTGTTAAAATTGTTACCGATTCTTTTGCTTTACTTGTTACTGTTTCTGCTGTTTGATCAGACAGTTGTCCGTGGAATGCATAAACCCAGCCTTTTTTGCCTTTAGTCAATTCGATTTCTACCCAATTGCCTTCCATTGATAAAACAGGAAAGACGTTGCCTTTAGCAACAGTTTCTTGAATTTTTGAACGAAGATCCGGTTTCGAGCGAACATTCAATGCATTCACAGCAACTTCAAAAGAAGAAACTTTGGAAATTGCCGCTTGCTGTGTTTCTTTCTTATCGGCATTCGATTTGTCTGTTTCAGTAGATGCTTTGGCAAAAGTGATATATTGTTTTGATACAAATCCACGCATGTTGCGAAAATCGATTTCAATCCAATCGCCTGTCACTTGGACGACTTGTGCTTTATCACCAGCACTTATTTTCGTCAAAACGGCTGCTGATAAATCGGGTTGTGCACGAACGTTCAATCCATTCACAGATGAAACGGCAATTTCGCCAGTTGCATTTTGCTCTTTGCCTGTTGCGGTCGTCAACCAAGAAGCGATCCAGCCTTCTTGACCGTCTACGCGTACTTCTAGCCATTCACCTTCTGTGGAAATCACAGTGGCAATTTGTCCTTGTTCTAAATCATCAGTCACTGCATAAGAAAGTCCAGGACCTGAGCGGACATTGACAGTTGTACCAGAAATTTCAACGCTATCGGTATCAGCCAGTACATGATTGCTATGGAGCAATGGAATACTGCTTGCGATCAATAAAAAAAATAAAATAAATGCGATAAACCCTTTGTATCTCATGCTATACCCCCTAAAAAAACTTCTCTTCAATAGTATCAAAAATTCTAGCGCTTGTGTCAAAAAGGTTGACAAGCTTTCGTGGAGTTATTAAGATTGATTTATTATCCTTATATATTTGCTGACGACGAAGAAAGTAATTGCATGATTGGGCTGAAAAGAGAGGGAAAGTCTCGGGCTGTAAACTTTCCTACAGACAACTGCGACGAAAAACACTTTTGAGGCTTTTCTCTGAACAGTGCTTTCTACTTACTAGGAAAAAACGGAACCGGCCGTTACCCGGAATGAGAGGATGCATTTTTTTGCATCAACTAGGGTGGAACCGCGGAAGCTAATACAAGCTCTCGTCCCTTGCGTAAAGCAAGGGGCGGGAGCTTTTTTGTACGGAAAAATAAAGGAGTGAAAAAGATGAAAAACATTCAAGCACCACGCGGCACGTACGATGTGCTGCCTGACCAATCCGCCAAATGGCAAGAAGTTGAACAAAAAATAAACGATCTATGTCGACTTTATCAATACAAAGAAATCCGCACACCTATTTTTGAACACACTGAATTATTCCAGCGCGGTGTCGGTGACACGACAGATATCGTTCAAAAAGAAATGTACACATTTCAAGATCGTGGCGATCGTTCGTTAACGCTACGCCCTGAAGGTACCGCATCTGTTGTTCGGTCGTATGTAGAAAATAAATTATTTGGCATGCCAGATCAGCCGGTGAAATTATTCTATACAGGTCCTATGTTCCGCTATGAACGTCCTCAAGCAGGCCGCACGCGTCAATTTGTGCAGTTTGGTGTTGAAGCAATTGGTTCAAAAGATCCAGCAATTGACGCAGAAGTTATTTCACTGGCGATGGAAGTTTATCGTTCAGTCGGTCTTAAACAATTGCGTTTAGTCATCAACTCATTAGGCGATACAGAAAGCCGAGTAGCTCACAAAAAAGCTTTGATCAATCATTTTGAACTGCGTATCAATGAATTTTGTGGAGATTGCCAGACGCGACTAGAAAAAAACCCTTTGCGTATTCTAGACTGCAAAGTAGACCGCAACCACCCGTTAATGGCAACTGCTCCGTCACTTGCAGATTATTTAAACGAAGAATCCCAAGCTTATTTCGATGAAGTGCAATCATATTTATCTAGCATGGACATCAAATTCGTTGTCGATCCGAATCTAGTGCGCGGACTTGATTATTATAACCACACAGCTTTTGAAATTATGAGCGATGCTGAAGGGTTTGGTGCAATCACCACGTTAGCTGGTGGAGGGCGTTATAACGGTCTCGTTGAAGATCTTGGCGGACCTGAATCACCAGGAATTGGCTTTGCGATGAGCATCGAGCGATTGTTACTAGCGCTTGAAATGGAAAAAGTTGAAATTGGCCAATCAAACAATTTAGAAGTTTATGTTGTAGCGATGGACGAAAAGACAAAGAAAAAAGCCTTCGCAGTTGTTCGTGATTTACGCTTGAACGGCATTTCTGTGGATATGGATTTCACAGGTCGCAAAGTAAAAGCACAAATGAAATCTGCTGACCGTAAAGGCGCCGGTTTTGTTGTTGTTATTGGCGAAACAGAATTGGAAAGCGGCAAAATCGCATTAAAAGAAATGGCGACGGGTGAACAACAGGAAATGGCATTCGAAGAAATCGCTGCAGCCATATTGAAAAAGAAATCACTGGGGGAATAGATATGTCAAGAACGCATTATTGTGGGGAAGTTAACGAAACGGTCATTGGACAACGTGTTACATTAAAAGGATGGGTGCAAAAACGACGTGACCTTGGTGGATTAATTTTTGTCGATGTTCGTGACCGTTCGGGAATTGTGCAAGTCGTTTTTAATCCGGAAATTTCAAAAAAAGCGTCTGCTATTGGCGAATCACTGCGCAATGAATTTGTCATACATATTGATGGTTTAGTTGTCGAAAGAGCACATGGCCAAATCAATACAACGATGAAAACCGGGAAAATTGAAGTGCAAGTTGATCACGCAACCATTATTAATGCTGCGAAAAACCCACCTTTCGCAATCGAAGACAATACGGATGTCAGTGAAGACTTGCGATTGAAATACCGCTATCTAGACTTGCGCCGCCCAGCGATGTACGAAACGTTCAAAATGCGTTCGGACGTAACCAAATCAATTCGCCGCTTTTTGGACGAAGAAGGATTTATTGAAGTAGAAACTCCGATTTTGACAAAATCGACTCCTGAAGGCGCACGTGATTATTTAGTGCCAAGTCGTGTTCACGATGGTGAATTTTACGCGTTGCCTCAATCCCCTCAATTGTTTAAACAAATGTTGATGGTTTCTGGATTTGATAAATATTACCAAATTGCACGTTGTTTCCGTGATGAAGATCTTCGCGCAGACCGTCAGCCAGAATTTACACAAATTGATATGGAAATGAGCTTCCAGACGATGGAAGATATTATCGGTTTGAACGAACGATTAATGGGTCAAATGATGAAAGATGTGAAAAAAATCGACATCGAACCCACTTTCCAACGCATGAGCTATACAGAAGCGATGGATCGTTATGGTTCAGATAAGCCAGATGTTCGTTTTGGCTTGGAACTTGTGGACGTTTCAGATCTAGTGAAAGATTCATCATTTAAAGTGTTTACTGGCGCAATCGAAAACGGTGGTCAAGTAAAACTGATCAATATCAAAGGTCAAGCTGTTAATTATTCGCGTAAGGATATTGATGCACTAGGCGCATTTGCAGCAGTTTACGGAGCAAAAGGACTTGCGTGGTTGAAAGTTGAAGAAGAAAGCATTAAAGGGCCAATTGCTAAATTCTTTGAAGGCGAAGCAGCAACGGCGTTAACGGACCGTGCACAAGCAGAAGCGGGCGACTTGTTATTGTTTGTTGCAGATAAAAAAGCCGTAGTAGCAGACGCATTAGGTGCACTTCGGTTGAAGTTTGGGAAAGAGCTTGACTTGATCGACAACTCGGTTTACAAATTCTTATGGATCACCGACTGGCCATTACTTGAATACGATGAAAAAGATGGTCGTTACTACGCAGCACATCATCCGTTCACAATGCCGTTTGAAGAAGACTTAGACAAGCTTGCTACTGAGCCACAAAAAGTTCGTGCACAAGCATATGATTTAGTATTAAATGGGTACGAGCTTGGCGGAGGATCTTCTCGTATTTATCGTCGTGAAATTCAAGAAAAAATGTTTGAAGTGCTCGGCTTTAGTAAAGAAGAAGCAAACGAACAATTTGGGTTCTTGATGGAAGCATTCGAGTACGGAACACCTCCACACGGCGGAATCGCGTTTGGTTTAGACCGTCTCGTCATGCTACTTGCGGGCCGTACGAACTTGCGTGATACCATCGCATTTCCAAAAACAGCTAGTGCAAGTGACTTACTAACAGATGCACCTAGCCCTGTTTCGAGTACGCAACTTGAGGAATTGAGCCTATCGTTGAACATTCAGAATAATAAAAAAGTATCAGAGTAAAAAGCTTGTCTAAATAAAAAAGGTGTGCTAACATAAGTTTATAGAGAATCCTGATGTGTTCGTTTTAAGCAATTCGATTTTGACCCAACATTATGTCGTCGGGAGATTGAATTTTACCATGGCTAACATGCCTTAACGGGAAGTTATAAGTGGTAAAGAGATCACCCACCTGCTTTCAGCGGGTTCAAACGATGCGCAACAACAAAGACGGCACGATTGGGATTCTTAATTAAAAAATCATTTTTATCCCTTAGACAATTTATTGTCTAAGGGATTTTTAACGTGTATAATTCTTATTATGCGTATCTACTTTGAAAGGCAGTGGCTTTAATGTTACATCAATTCTCAAGAAATGAACTGGCAGTAGGAAAAGAAGGAATCGATTTATTAAAAAATGCAACGGTCGCAATACTTGGTGTAGGTGGCGTCGGCTCATTTGCTGCAGAAGCTTGTGCACGCAGCGGTGTGGGTACAATTATTCTTGTAGACAAAGATAATGTGGACATTACCAATATCAATCGTCAGCTCATTGCGAATCTATCGACTGTGGGACAGTCGAAAACAGCTGTGATGAAAGACCGTATCGCTGACATTAATACAGAATGCAAGGTTATTTCGTTGCATATGTTTTATACAGAAGAAACATGCGAAGAATTTTTCAGCTACAATCCTGATTATGTCATCGATGCATCCGATACGATGATTTACAAAGTTCATTTGATGGAAGAATGTTACCGTCGTGATATAAAAATCATTGCGAGTATGGGGGCGGCCAACAAAACCGATCCCACACGTTTCAAAATAGCGGATTTTTCTGAAACACACACAGATCCATTAGCAAAAATTATTCGAAAAAAATTACGCAAAAATGGAATTTATAAAGGCATTCCAGTAATCTTTTCAGATGAAAGTCCAATTATTGTTCGTGAAGACGTGGTCGACACGGTTGGAAAACCAGATGCAACAATCCGAAAAGCACAAATGCCACCATCGTCCAATGCCTTCACCCCGTCGACAGTAGGGTTGATTGCTGCGAGTTGGGTAGTAAATGACATCACGAAGTCAATTCCGATGACGCGTGTCCGCATGAATTAATTCACAACCGGCTCTTTTCATGAGCCGTTTTTTTTATGTAGTTTTAACGAATGAATTCATGTAAAAAGCCATTTCTGAATTAAGAAATGGCTTTGTTATAAATTGTAGATGATTACTTTTCGTGCTAGCACCTGCTCTTTCAGCAGGCACTCAACTAAGACTCTTTTTATTTTTTAATTTTCCGGAAGCTTTTTAGTTTTTCATAAATACCGGCAAATTTCTTTTCTTCACCGGCAATAATGGGCTTGTAAAACTCAGCTTTTTGTACTTCTTTTGGTAAATAATCTTGGTCAGCCCATCCGCCAAACGAGCCAATAGGTGTGTCGTGCGGATATTGATAGCCACCGTGGCCAAGTTCGGCGCTACCGGCGTAATGGGTGTCTCGTAAATGCATTGGAATATCACCAACTTCGCCTTTATTGATTGCGTTTGTTGCGGCGTCAATCGCTTTATATGCAGAGTTGGATTTTTCAGACAAGCACATTTCAGCAACTGCTTGAGCGAGTGGGATGCGTGCTTCTGGTAACCCGAGACGATCTGCTGCTTGACAAGCTGCTAAAACGTGACCACCGACAGCAGGGTTTGCTAGTCCAATGTCTTCGTAAGCCATCACGAGCAACCGGCGAGTGACTGCTGTTAAATCGCCGTTTTCCAATAAATGCGCCAAATAATACATAGCCGCATTCACGTCACTACCACGCACTGACTTTTGCAAGGCAGAAAGTAAATTGAAAAAGTGTGATCCTTTTTTGTCACCAAACACACCGATGCGCTTGATCATTTGTTCAACCATTTGATCTTCGACGATGTATTTGCCATCGATTTCGTCAGAAGCAATAACGATTGATTCTAGCATCGTCAATGCTTTTCGCGCATCGCCGTTTGTGCCTTCTGCAATTCGTTCGACTTGTTTTTCAGAAATCTCAATTTGCTCATTTCCAAGTCCACGCTTCGGTTCTGTCAAAGCACTGTTTACTAATTGAACAATGTCTTCGTGTGATAACCGTTTTAATTGCTTGATTTCACCGCAACGTGAGCGGATAGCCGGATTCACATCGTGAAAAGGATTTTCTGTTGTTGCACCTATTAAGACAATAGATCCACTTTCAACATGAGGCAACAAAGCATCTTGTTGCAATTTGTTAAAGCGATGAATTTCATCTAGAAACAGCAACACTTTCCCAGTCATCCGCGATTCTTTCACAACATCTTCGACATCTTTCTTGCCAGAAGTCGTGGCATTCAACGCGATAAATGGTAAATCCGACGTGCCCGCAATAGCGTGAGCGATAGAAGTTTTCCCAATTCCGGGTTCGCCGTATAACAACATCGATGGAACATGTCCATTTTTAATCATTTTATATAAAGCAGTATGCGGTCCAATGACATCTTTTTGTCCAACAACTTCATCAATTGTGCGTGGACGCATACGAAAAGCTAAAGGTTCATTATGCATAAAAAAACTCCTTTCGTACATTCGTTCTATCAGTATAGCGTTTGAAGTTTCAAAAGTCATTGCAAGTCCATTTAGGTCAAATTATGATATACTGTTTTGAAGAATACAGGTAGTTAAACGAGTGATTTCGTAATTTATTAGTAGCATTATTCAGTTAATATTACTCCACAAACCAGCTGCGCTTTCCGCAGGCTCGCGCTCTAGCCTTCTCAGTGCTCTAGGACTTGCGGGGTTTTGGTCGTCTCGCTTTTCCGCAGGAGTCGCAACTGGTTAGCTCCGTAACTTATATGAGCAATAAAAACTAATGAGTTTTTTTATAGTATTATTGTTTTTATCCAACATTATCTTACTTAATTATAAAAAACATAGGCTTAATCAGTTTAAATTATCAAACTTAGAGGTGTACTCATGAAAATATCTACCAAAGGCCGTTACGGTCTAACTATTATGATCGAACTTGGCAAACAATACGGAGAAGGCCCTATTCCGCTGCGCAAAATTGCAGCGGAAAATGATCTTTCTGAAGCCTATTTGGAGCAGCTAGTAGGACCTCTGCGCAATTCGGGACTTATCAAAAGTGTTCGGGGAGCTTATGGCGGTTATATGTTAACGCGTCATCCGAAAGAAATCTCAGCAGGAGACGTCATTCGTGTACTAGAAGGTCCAATTCAACCAGTCGAAGGCATCGAAGACGAAAAGCAACCTCAGCGCGAGCTATGGGTACGCATTCGTGATGCTGTGAAAAATGTTTTGGATACCACAACCATCGAAGATTTGGCAAATGCCGAAAACGGTGAAACTGAAAATTACATGTACTATATATAAAGGAGTCAACAAATTATGAAACGAATTTATTTAGACCATGCAGCAACTTCGCCGATGCATCCGGAAGTGGTGACGACTTTTTCCGAGGCACTTGGAACAATTTATGGCAATCCTTCAAGTATTCACGAAACCGGTAGAGCAGCGCGGCAAGCACTGGATAAAGCGCGTAACTTGCTGGCTGATAGTATTCATGCCGATGACAATGAAATTATTTTCACCAGTGGTGGAACAGAAGCGGATAATTTAGCGATATTCGGAACAGCGGCTAAAAAAAGTGGCAAACACATGATCACAACAGTCATCGAACATCACGCCATATTGCATGCTTGTGAAAAACTAGAACGAGAAGGCTATGACATCACTTATTTACCTGTTGGGGAAAATGGCTGTGTGCGAGCAGAAGACGTGAAAAATGCGTTGCGTGACGATACAATTCTAGTATCGGTCATGATGGGCAACAACGAAGTTGGTACGATTCAGCCTATTGCTGAAATCGGTGAACTATTAAAAGAAACGGACGTTACATTTCACACCGATGCTGTGCAGGCATTCGGTGTCTTGCCAATCGATGTAGATCGTTTGAACGTTGATTTATTATCTGTTTCTGCTCATAAACTCAACGGTCCAAAAGGCGTCGGGTTTTTATACCAACGCAAAGGAACGTCATTGACTCCGTTATCCTATGGAGGCGACCAAGAACGCAAACGTCGCGCGGGAACTGAAAACGTGCCGGCGATTTTAGCATTTGCTAAAGCAGTAGAAATTTCAACATCCACAATGGAAGAAAAAGCAACAACTTATGAGCACTACAAAACGATTTTTAAAACAGTTTTAAAAGAGCAAACTATCGACTATAGAGAAAATGGCGGTCAATCCATGCCGCATATTTTAAACCTCAGCATCCCAGGTATTGAAATCGAATCGTTTTTGATTAATTTGGATTTAGTGGGGATTTCAGCTTCAAGCGGTTCTGCTTGCACAGCGGGTTCTGTTGACCCTTCTCACGTACTTGTTGCAATGTACGGAGAACAAGCTGCTGAAAGTCGTAATTCGATTCGATTCAGCTTTGGCTACGGACTGACGTCTGAGGATATTAAACAAGCTGCCGAAAAGACAGCGCAAATCAGCCAGCGTTTGGCATTAAAATGAAAAGGTGAATTAAATGACAAAAGCACTACAAGATACACGAGTTGTTGTTGGCATGTCCGGAGGGGTCGACTCTTCGGTTGCCGCTCATTTGTTAAAAGAACAAGGGTATGACGTGATTGGAATCTTCATGAAAAACTGGGACGATACGGATGAAAATGGTGTGTGCACAGCGACAGAAGATTACGAAGACGTTATTCGTGTTTGTAACCAAATTGGTATTCCGTATTACGCAGTTAATTTTGAAAAACAATACTGGGACAAAGTTTTCACGTATTTTTTAGAAGAATACAAAGCAGGTCGTACGCCAAACCCAGACGTCATGTGCAATAAAGAAATTAAATTCAAAGCGTTTCTAGAGCATGCCTTAAGTTTAGGTGCAGACTATTTAGCAACAGGACATTATGCACAAGTAGAGCACGCGGAAAATGGCGAAACAAAAATGCTGCGTGGCAAAGATAACAACAAAGATCAAACTTATTTTTTGAATCAATTAGACCAAAGTCAATTGTCTAAAGTGATGTTCCCAATCGGTCATATGGAAAAGAAAAAAGTTCGTGAAATCGCGCTAGAAGCTGGACTTGCAACAGCAACGAAAAAAGATTCTACCGGTATTTGTTTTATCGGGGAACGTAATTTCAAAGAATTTTTAGGGCAATATTTGCCAGCACAACCGGGTCAAATGGAGACATTAGAAGGCGTCAAAATGGGCTCACATGATGGATTAATGTATTATACAATTGGTCAACGTCAAGGACTTGGCATTGGCGGCGCGGGTGACCCGTGGTTTGTCATCGGTAAAGACTTAGATCGTAATGTTTTGTATGTTGGGCAAAATATTCATCACGATGCTCTTTTCTCAGATAGCCTAACTGCGGTAAACTTAAGTTTCACATCCAGTACACCGCCAACAGGTCTTTTGGAATGCACAGCCAAATTCCGTTACCGTCAGCAAGATGTGGGTGTAACTGTAGAATTTAAAGATGAAGAAGCCACTGTGACATTTGCAGAACCGGTTCGTGCAATTACACCTGGTCAAGCAGTAGTGTTTTATGATGGAGAAGAATGTTTAGGCGGCGGAACGATCGACCGCGTCTTTAAAAATGGCGCGCGATTGGAGTATGTAGGCTAATGGGAGAGACAGCAATGAATTACAACGAAATCGGTATACAAGCCTTGCAAGAAGGCAATACAGAAAAAGCAGTCGAAGCTTTTACACAAGCGATCGAACAACAACCGGAAAATCCGTTAGGCTATATTAATTTTGGTCATGTATTAACATCGATGGACGAAATTGATCGCGCTGAGCGGTTTTTCCAAAAAGCCATTACACTAGATGAAACATCCGCAACGGCTTTTTACGGTTTAGCTAATTTATACTTTAATTCAGAACGTTATTCAGAAGCGTTAAAGCTTTATGAAAAGGCGTTGCAATACGAAATTGAGGGTGCAGATGCTCACTTCATGATCGGCAAATGCTTCGAAAAACTAGAACAACCAAAACTAGCGTTGCCTTATCTTCAACGTGCAGTAGAGCTAGACGAAAACGATGTCCAAGCTCGTTTAAGCTACGGCATCACTTTGGCATCTATGGAGTTGTTTGAACTTGCAGAACCTCAATTTCTTCAAGTCATCGAACAGCAACAAAATCATTCAGACGCACATTATAATTTGGGCGTCCTTTATGCGGTTTCGACAAATCGCACGGAAGATGCTATGTACCACTTGAAACAAGCGTATACATTAGATGAGCGCAACGAAATGGCGCGTTACGCATACGACATGATTGCAACAACATTACAATAGCCACGTGAAAAGGAGACGACAGAAATGACCGGACAAATCGATTTGTTTCAAGAAGAAAAGCAATTTGTACTAGGGCGTCCTGTTGTCTCAATTTTTCATAATCCTCAAAACTTATTCTCCATTGCGAAAGTGAAAATCCAAGAAACCAACCTCTCTTATACTGAAAAAGAAATTATCGTATCTGGTTATTTTCCGATGTTGACACTTGAAGAACAATATCGTTTTACCGGAGTGGTGAAAAACCATCCGCGTTACGGCGTTCAATTTCAAGTTGAAACTTTTACAAAAGAAGTGCCGGAAACTGAACAAGGAATTATCCATTACTTGTCAAGTGATATGTTTAACGGCATTGGCCGAAAAACAGCAGAAACCATCGTCAAAAAACTCGGCAAAGATGCTATCAAAAAGATTTTAGAAGACCCCGATTCACTCGATAAAGTTCCGCGGTTATCTGATGACAAAAAAGATACCATTCGTGCAACTTTACAAATGAATCTTGGTCTTGAACGCGTCATGATTCAACTAAACGATTGGGGCTTTGGTCCACAAGTTGGCATGCGAATTTACCAAGCTTATCGGGAAGAAACCATCGACATCTTAACAAAAAATCCGTTTCAGCTTATTGAAGAAATCGAAGGAATCGGTTTTCAACGTGCAGATGAATTAGGAATGAAACTCGGAATTACAGGCAGTCATCCAGATCGCATCAAAGCTTCGATTTTGCATATTCTCAATCAAGCTTCGTTGTCGGATGGACACGTGTTTGTAGATGCGAAAACTTTAATTCCAATGGTTAAAGAAATGCTTGAAGCACGTCAACAAGAAGAAATCTCAATCGATGCGATTTCAAAAGCGGCAATCGAATTAAATGAAGAAGGAAAAGTTGCAGGGGAAGAAACGCGACTTTATTTGCCATCGCTTTATTATTCGGAAGTAGGCATTGCGACTAAATTGGAAACATTGCTGGCTGAACAAGAAAATCGCGCAAAATTCCCGAGCTCAGAGGTGCGAAAAGCACTTGGCGAAGCAGAAGAACGTCTTGGAGTAAATTATGCCGAGACGCAAGTTGAAGCAATCGAAAACAGCATTAATTCGTCTGTTATGATTTTAACTGGAGGACCAGGTACCGGAAAAACAACTGTCGTTCGTGGACTTGTTGAAATTTATGCCGAGCTTCACGGATTGTCACTCGACCCCAAAGAATATGCTAAGAAAAAAGAGCCTTTTCCTATTATTCTTGCAGCACCAACAGGACGTGCGGCTAAGCGGTTGAGTGAATCTACTGATCTGCCCGCTATGACCATTCACCGCTTGCTAGGATTTAATGGTCAAGAAAAAGACGAAGAAACAGAAAAAGAAATTGAAGGCAAATTGATCATTATCGATGAAATGTCAATGGTCGACACATGGCTAGCGCATCAATTGTTAAAAGCTGTACCAGAAGACGCCCAATTGATTTTCGTTGGCGACCAAGATCAATTACCACCAGTCGGACCTGGTCAAGTCTTGCGCGATTTACTCGAATCAAAACGAATTCCAACCGTTGAATTGACGGATATTTACCGACAGTCGTCAGGCTCATCGATTATTGAACTTGCCCACCAAATGAAAAAAGGTCAATTACCAGAAGACATTACCGCAAAAACAGCTGATCGCTCTTTTATTAAAGCAGGTATAGACCAAATTCCAACAGTGGTTGAAAAAGTAGTTAAAAGCGCTTTGTCAAAAGGCCATTCGATAAAAGACATTCAAGTACTGGCGCCAATGTACAAAGGTCCAGCAGGAATTGATGCCTTAAACCGTTTGATCCAAGAACTAGTCAATTCAAATCCCGACGGCAAACGTAAAGAGTTGGTGTTTGGCGACATTACGTACCGCATCGGTGATAAAATTTTACAACTGGTCAATCAACCTGAAAGCAATGTCTTTAACGGAGATATGGGCGAAGTTGTGGCCATTATGCGAGCAAAAGAAACTGTCGAAAAGCAAGATATGCTAGTAGCTTCATTTGACGGAATTGAAGTAACTTACGAACGCAGCGACTTAAACCAATTAACGTTGGCTTATTGCTGTTCGATTCACAAATCACAAGGATCTGAATTTCCAACCGTCATCATGCCAATTGTTCGCGGCTATATGAAAATGCTACGCCGCAATTTACTATACACAGGCATCACGCGAAGCAAAGATTTTCTCATCTTGTGCGGCGACCCAGGCGTTTTCCGTTACGGCGTAGAACGCACAGACGATGCGCAGCGCATGACGACGTTAAAAAATCGCTTAGCAGTCGCGACTGAAGAATCGAAAACCGAAGAGCAAACAAAACAACAAGCACAAACAAAACAAAGCGGACCGGTCAGCCTAACCACCGAAAATGTCCACACCGTTCACCCAATGATCGGCATGGAAGGCCTCACCCCGCAGAAGTTTATGGAAGCATAAAACTTAATTGTGAAAGAAGATATTCCGCAAAATAGCTACGTATTTCGCGGGTTTGCGCTAAACTAACTCAGGCTTTATGCTCGAGTGGATTTCAGTACTTCGTTTTCCCGCAGGAGTCTCCGCTATTTTGCTCCATATCTTAAAGTCTAACTTTTAGAAGAAAGAGTGTAGGGTGGCAACTCCTGGAGAGCAGTGATGGAGCAGAGCGACACAAGCTGAAGACCCTGGAGCGATTTCTTCACTTCACTATTGACATCACTCAAGGCTTTTTCTATAATTCAAATTAGACTGATAGACAAACACATTGATGGAGACAGTAAAAAATGGCATCCGAAAAGAAACGGGACTCTCAGGCTGAAAGGTCCCGACGTGATGTAATTTTAGAAAGCTACTCCGGAGTGCAGCTAATTCCTGCCGTTGAACCGCGTTAAGGTGTTCGAGAGACACATTGCCACCAGCTTTGTGTAACTAGGGTGGTACCGCGAAATAAAGCCTTCGTCCCTTTTTTGGGATGGGGGCTTTTTATTATGCAGAGGAGGAAAAACACATGAAAAACTTGAAAGCTGAAGACATTAGACAAATGTATATCGATTTCTTTAAAGAAAAAGGCCACGACCAGGAACCGAGCGCACCACTCGTTCCTTTTGAAGATCCTTCTTTACTGTGGATCAACAGTGGCGTCGCTACGTTAAAGAAATATTTTGATGGCCGTGTTATTCCGAACAATCCACGAATCGTGAACGCACAGAAATCAATTCGCACAAATGATATTGAAAACGTTGGGAAAACAGCGCGTCACCATACATTTTTCGAAATGCTTGGGAACTTTTCAATCGGCGAATATTTTAAAACGGAAGCGATTCACTGGGCTTGGGAATTTTTAACAGACGACAATTGGATTGGTTTTGATGCGGAAAAACTATCCGTAACGGTTCATCCAGAAGATCAAGAAGCATACGCGATTTGGTTAAATGAAGTGGGTGTACCTGCTGAGCGCATCATTCGTTTAGAAGGAAACTTCTGGGATATCGGAGAAGGTCCAAGTGGTCCAAACTCGGAAATTTTCTATGACCGTGGTGAAAGCTACGGCAACGATTTGAACGACTCTGAACTATATCCAGGTGGCGAAAATGATCGTTATTTAGAAATCTGGAACTTGGTTTTCTCTCAATTTAATCACAACCCAGATCATACCTATACATTGCTACCAAAACAAAACATCGATACAGGTATGGGTTTAGAGCGTATGGCATCAGTGGCTCAAGATGTACCAACGAACTATGACACCGATTTATTTGTGCCGATTATCCGAAAAACAGAAGAAATTTCAGGTAAAACATACGGTGAAGATGCTGACATGGACATGGCGTTTAAAGTGATTGCCGACCATATTCGTACCGTAGCATTCGCGATTGGCGACGGAGCACTTCCATCTAATGAAGGCCGTGGCTATGTGTTACGTCGTTTATTGCGTCGTGCGGTTCGTTACGCAAAAAAATTAGGCGTAGAACAACCATTCTTGTTTGAATTAGTACCAGTGGTTGGCGATATCATGAAGAGTTTCTACCCAGAAGTCAACGACAAACAAGACTTTATTATTCGTGTCATGAAACTAGAAGAGCAACGTTTCCACGAAACACTTCACGATGGCTTAGCGATTTTATCATCTGTAGTAGAAAAACAAAAAGCAGATGGGCAAACTGAAATCCCTGGTGAAGATGCATTCCGTTTGTATGATACGTATGGCTTCCCGGTTGAATTAACTGAGGAATATGCAGAAGAAGAAGGCATGAGCATTGACCATAAAGGATTTGAAGCAGCGATGCAAGCACAGCGTGATCGTGCAAGAAATGCTCGTCAAAACGTCAATTCAATGCAAACTCAATCTGAAGTGCTCGGCAATATTAAAGAAGCAAGTGAGTTTATTGGCTATAGCCAAACCGTGGCAGATGCTAAAGTATTGATCATTATTAAAGATGGTGAACTTGCAGAAAACGCGCAGGAAGGCGAAGAAGTCGAAGTTATTTTAGATCAAACACCATTTTACGCAGAAAGTGGCGGACAAATTGCAGATCACGGAACGTTAAGTAATGACTTGGTCCAAGCATCTGTATTAAATGTGAAAAAAGCTCCAAACGGTCAAAACTTGCATACTGTACGTGTAAACACAGGAGAATTAACAAAGTCGTCTGTGTCAGCACAAGTAGATGCAGCAGAACGTCGTCATACGGTGAAAAACCATACAGCAACACATCTTTTGCATCAAGCGCTAAAAGACACACTTGGGACGCATGTAAACCAAGCAGGGTCTTATGTAGGACCTGATCGTTTGCGCTTTGACTTTTCACATTTTGGTCAAGTTACAAAAGAAGAGCTAGAGAAGATCGAGCAAATCGTTAACGAAAAAATTTGGGATGGTATCGCAGTGCAAACCGGATACCATAATTTACAAGAAGCGAAAGACATGGGCGCAATGGCGTTGTTTGGCGAGAAATACGGAGACATTGTTCGTGTCGTTGAAGTTGGCGACTATTCATTAGAACTATGCGGAGGCGTTCACGTTGTCAACACATCAGAAATTGGCTTGTTCAAGATTGTGTCAGAAGGCGGTATTGGTGCGGGCATTCGTCGAATCGAAGCAGTAACAGGCAAAGGCGCCTATGTATGCTCCAAAGACAGCGAACAACTGCTAGAAACAGCAGCAGGTCTATTAAAGTCTTCTCCGCGAGACATGATTCAAAAAGTACAGTCTGTTCAAGTAGAAATGAAATCATTGCAACGTGAAAACGAATCCTTGCTTGCGAAAATTTCCAATGCTCAATCAGCCGGCATGTTAGATGCAGCTCGAAAAGTTGGAGACATTACGGTATTATCCGTTAAAGTTGAAGCAAAAGACACTAGCCAATTGCGTCAAATGATGGATGACTTGAAGACGAAAATGGAAAAAGCCGTGATCGTACTTGGTGCTACAGACGGTAACAAAGTAATGCTTGCTGCAGGGGTGACGAAAGATTTAGCGGGTGGCGACTATCACGCTGGACAAATCGTTAAACACGTAGCGGAACAATGTGGCGGTAAAGGCGGGGGGCGTCCTGATATGGCAATGGCAGGTGCAAAAGATGCTGATAAATTAGAGTCGGCACTTGAATCTGTATATAGCCTAGTTAAATAGGTTTAATAAATCTAAGCTATCGGTTATAATGAGAATCAGACAGCAAGAGCAATAATTGCTATTTAAAATCCGAAAGCGAGGTGCTTGTCGTGAGTTCATTTGATCGTACTATGAAATTCGATTCATCTGATGAGTCGATGGAACAAGAAGTCAAGCAAGTAATGCTTCAAGTTCATTCAGCACTTGAAGAAAAAGGTTATAACCCGATCAATCAGATTGTCGGATATTTATTATCAGGTGATCCGGCTTATATTCCTCGCCATCAGGATGCGCGAAATATGATACGCAAACTGGAACGAGATGAAATACTAGAAGAACTTGTGAAGTTCTATATTAAAAAGAATAACGAGGAATAAACATGCGTATAATGGGACTTGATGTCGGTTCAAAAACAGTTGGAGTTGCAATTAGTGACCCAATGGGGTGGACAGCCCAAGGAATCGAAACCGTCAAAATAAATGAAGCGATTGAAGAATTCGGCATGGCTCGACTTGGTGAACTGATCAAGCAATACGAAGTAACTGAAGCAGTTGTTGGCTATCCAAAAAACATGAACAACTCAATTGGACCGCGTGCTGAAGCATCCGAAAGATTTGCAGACTTGTTAAAAGAAGCGTATAGTATACCGGTGGTCCTATGGGATGAACGGCTTACAACGTCGGCAGCAGAGAAGATGTTAATTTCTGCAGATGTTAGTCGGAAAAATCGCAAAAAAGTGATCGACAAGATGGCAGCAGTTATGATTTTGCAAGGCTATCTTGATTTTAAAAAATAATGAGGTGACGTAAATGGAACACGGACAAGAACACATTACGGTCGTAGATGAAAACGGCAACGAACAATTATTTGAAGTACTATTTACATTTGAGTCAGCAGATTTCGGAAAATCTTACGTATTGTATTTCCCGCTTGGCGCTGAAGAAGACGATGAAGGCGAGATCGAAATTCATGCATCTTCATTCACAGAAAACCCTGAATCAGACGAAACTGTTGGTGGCGGAGAGCTTCGCCCGGTAGAAACTGACGCAGAATGGGACATGATCGAAGAAATGCTGAACACGTTTCTTGACGAAGAAGAAGAAAACGAAGAGCTTTAAAAAGAAAAAGGCGGAATTGATTGCTGATTCCGCCTTTTTCTTTTGTATACTTTTCTTGTATACTGATAGAAGTTGAATAAACGCTGTTCAACTTCCGTAGAACAGAAAAGCTAGGGGGAAAACCCGTGGGGAAAAAGTCGAAAAGAGAAATCATGTTTGAACGCATGAAAGAAAAAAAGAAGGAAGTGAGAATCGTCCGACGCATCGTATTTATCATTGCGCTAGTCCTATTGATTGTCATTGGGATTGCAGGCTTCCGAACTTATAGTTACATTAGCAATGCCTTAGATCCGGTCGATCCTGATTCGGAAAAAGTAATCACGGTTGAAGTACCGATTGGTTCCAATTTGGATAGCATTGCAGCATTGCTTGAAGAAAACAAAGTGATTGAAGATGCACGTGTATACAAATACTATGTCAAATTCAAAAATGAATCAGAATTTCAAGCAGGGACGTATGATTTATTGCCATCTATGACTTTAGATGAAATTACGGAAAGCTTGAAGAGTGGTAAAGTTTACCGCGAACCACTCTACACGATTAACGTTCCAGAAGGTATAACGCTTGTAGAGATTGCAGAAAATGTGATTGCGAAAAATACCGATTATACAGCTGAAGAATTTCTAGAAAAAGTAAACAATCCAGATTATATTGCAGAATTGATGGTTAAATATCCAGAGTTGCTGACAGATGAAATATTAGCAGAAGATGTGAAATTTCCACTTGAAGGATATTTATTCCCAGCTACATACCCGATTTTTGATGAAGATCCTTCGTTAAATGTACTAATTGAACAGATGCTTAATACAACGCAAGCGAATGTGTTGCAATACCAAAGCGTATTAGAAGAACTGGAAAAAACGCCTCATTGGCTAGTGACTTTTGCTTCCTTATTAGAAGAAGAAGCAACAGCACAATCAGATCGTGAAACAATCGCAAGTGTTTTTTACAATCGTTTAGATGACGAGATGCCATTACAAACAGATCCAACTGTCATTTATGCAATGGGAAAACACAAAGAGCGGTTATTTAATAAGGATTATGAATATGAAGATCCTTACAGTACTTACCAAAATAAAGGATTACCACCAGGACCTATCGCAAATGCTGGACTTTCTTCAATTCAAGCAGTGCTTGATCCTGCGGATACTCAGTATTTCTATTTCTTAGCTGATAAAGAAGGTATAAATCATTTTGCTAAAACGTACGATGAGCATTTGAAAAACCGAGACAAGTATATTGGCCAATAAGAACTACGAGAAGGAAGCGTCCTCGCTTTCCTTCTCTTTTTATGATAAGATGTGAATTGATTTTTGTGGAGTCAAAAAGGAGCTTTTTTTCATGGTGGACAATCAATTATCAACGACGTTTAAAGCGATCAAAGACTATGCTGAGGCACATCATGTACCAATTATGGAAGATCAAGGCATAGATGAATTGCTTGAGCTTTTAAAGGTTCAACAACCTCAAGCTATTTTAGAAATTGGTGCAGCGATTGGTTTTTCTGCGATTAAAATGACGGAAGCTTTGCCGACATGTACAGTAGACACCATTGAACGTGACGAACCTCGTTACCAACAAGCATTGGTGTTTATTAAACAGTCAGATATGGAAGAGCGCATCCGTATCTTTCATGCAGATGCACTAGAACTTTCGTTAAGTGACTTAAAACCACATTATGACGCCATCTTTATAGATGCTGCAAAAGGCCAGTATGCACGCTTTTTTGATAAGTACGAATCTTTATTAACAACAGGTGGCATCATTTATTGTGACAATATGGCGATGCACGGACTTTCAGATTTGCCCATATCAGAAGTGCCAAGAAGAAAACGGACAATGATACGGAATTTGTCGATTTTTAAAAAACGCATGTTTAACCATTCGGAATACGAAACAGAATTAGTGTCTTCAGGAGATGGCATTATGGTTTGTCGAAAAAAGTAAAACTGCACACAAAAAAGAAGTTTCAAGGAGCTAAATGATATGTCTAATAAACAACCGGTCGTCATTGGGATCGCAGGGGGTTCGGGCTCGGGAAAAACGAGTGTAACGAATTCAATCTATGAAGTGTTTAAGGAAAACTCGGTGGTCGTCATCGAGCAAGACTATTATTATAAAGACCAAAGTCATTTGGCTTTTGAAGAACGATTGGAAACAAACTATGACCATCCTTTAGCATTTGATACGGATTTGCTAATTGAGCACATTAACGAATTGCTTGAACGACGTGCGATTGAAAAACCTGTTTATAATTACGCACTACATACGCGTGCCGAAGAATCAATATTGATCGAACCAAAAGATGTTATTATCTTAGAAGGCATATTAGTACTTGAAGATCCGCGTTTACGTGAGTTAATGAATATTAAATTATTCGTTGATACAGACGGCGACCTACGCATTATACGTCGTTTATTGCGCGATATTAATGAACGCGGTCGTACAATCGATTCCGTTATCGAACAATATTTAACGGTTGTTCGTCCAATGCACAATCAATTTATTGAGCCAACAAAACGGTATGCCGATGTCATTATTCCAGAAGGCGGACAAAACGAAGTGGCAATTGATTTAATGGTTACAAAAATTAAAACTATTCTTGAATAGATTGTGAAACTATAATATGATGATACGAGACTGACGGATGCAGGCATCCGGGTCAGCATTTGAAGGAGTGGGAAGAATGGCTAACGAAAAACAATTTCCAATGACAGCCGCAGGAAAGCAGAAGATGGAAGATGAATTAGACTTTTTGAAAACGATTAAACGTAAAGAAGTAGTAGAACGAATTAAAATCGCACGTGATTTTGGAGATTTGTCTGAGAACGCTGAGTACGACTCAGCTAAAGAAGACCAAGCTTTCGTAGAAGGTCGCATCTCGACACTTGAATCGATGGTCCGCAACGCGGTTATTATAAATGAAAATGAATCAAATAAGGATGTCGTTCGTTTAGGTACGACAGTTACGTTTGTTGAAGTTCCAGACGGCGAAGAAGAATCCTATACAATTGTAGGATCAGCAGAAGCAGATCCACTAGAAGGTCGTATTTCGAATGATTCACCAATCGCTAAAAGCATGATCGGTCGCACCATTGGTGAAGTTGTTAGAGTGCTAACACCAGGCGGAGAAATGGAAATCAAAATTATTTCAATCACGTAATAAAACGGCCATTCTGTAAAAAGAATGGCTGTTTCTCATTAAGTGAACTATAATTGAAACGAAAGTATTCTTAAAACGTCAAATTTGTCATACGGATTTAATGCTAAACTAAGGAGAAAGGAGGGACATTCAATGACTAACGAAGAAAAGCCTTATCCTTCTCGTTTAAAAAAGAAAAACAAAAAAAATCGTTCAAATGGAATTTTAAATATCATGATCGGTTTGGTGTTTGCTTTGATTTTAATCATTGGAGTTTCTATGTTATTTAACGGAGGAGACGATCAATCTCAAAAATCGGAAGTAACAGTCTCATCTGAACCCAATGAACAAACGAGTGACTCTAACAAAGGCGAAAGTGCTGGAGAAGAAGCATCTGAAGAAGAAAAAGAAGCGGCTAAAAAAGCTGAAGAAGAAAAAGCTAAAAAAGAAAAAGAAGAAAAAGAAGAAAAAGAAAAAGAAAAATCTGCCATAAAAGGTGGAACTATTACGCGTGAAGATTCAAATGATCCCATCGTAGAAGAAACAGTTATTAACACAAGCTGGGAACCAATTGGCACCAAGCAAAAAGGAGACCACGTGTCTGTTTATCAAAAAAATTCTGCGGATTGGAACGAAAAAGTTAACGCTGTTTCTTATGCGACGGGACTTGATGTAAACAATATGTACGTCATGATGATTAAAAACGGTGGTGGACCGCAAAAGTCAATCGCTACTGTGCAGTCCAAAGATGAGTCTGAAAAATACCGTGTTCATATGGAGTGGATTGACAGCAAAGGCTGGAAACCAGTGAAAATGGACGTCTTAAAAACAGTGAATGGCGCCTATTAATAGAGGCGTCTTTTCTTTTGTCGAAAACGAGGTAAATACGTTATCATTTCTTCAAGACACTCGAGCAATCGCTCATTCGATTGCGACAAGACATACAAGTGATTTATACTAGTAAGAGAAATTGAACAAGAAATGAGGAATTGACAAATGAAAATCGGTATAATCGGTGCAATGGAAGAAGAAGTTCAATTATTAAGAAGTAAATTGCAAGATGCGCAAACAGAAGAAATTGCGAAATGCGAATTCACATTAGGTACATATGAAAAACAAGAAATCGTTTTGTTGAAAAGTGGAATTGGTAAAGTAAATGCAGCAATGTCAACGACTATATTGCTCCAGCATTACCGGCCTGACATTGTCATCAATATCGGGTCAGCTGGCGGATTTGATGAAGAACTTGAAGTGGGAACAGTCATTGTTTCAGATGAAGTTCGTCATCACGATGTAGACGTAACGGTTTTTGGTTATGAAATCGGCCAAGTGCCACAATTGCCAGCAGCATTTCTATCTAATGAAGAGTTAATTGAACTCGCTATTAAAGCAGTAAAAGAAATGGCTCAACACGAATATTCTGTTGGTTTGATTGCGACTGGAGATTCATTTATGAATGATCCACAGCGCGTGGCAAAAGCGCGTACGGACTTCCCAACGATGAAAGCCGCTGATATGGAAGCGGCTGCAGTTGCGCAAGTTTGCTACCAATTTGACGTAGCGTTTGTTGTCATTCGTGCATTGTCTGATATTGCTGGAAAAGAATCGTCTGTTTCTTTTGAAGAATTTTTACCTTTAGCCGCTAAACATTCTACAGAAATCGTTTTTAATGTGATTAGCCAGTTAGCAGCACGTATTTAAATTTTTGATTACTAGAAGGTAAAAAAAAGCTGTGACGTTTACTCAACGTCTACAGCTTTTTAAACTTTTTTCAATGTAAATGTGCTAACCATTAAAGTAGCGCAGATGATAAATAAGAACATGTAAACAACAGGTGAAAAGACCGAAAGTCCAAAATATGATAAAGTAACGACTGTACCAGCAGCTGTGATAGGCAAGCCTATAAAATACCCGGTAGACTCTGAGATATTAAATCGTGCCAGTCGAAAAGCACCAGCTGAGATGTAAAATACGGTGAAAGCCATACCCGCAAATCCAAAGTCTGATAGCACAAGTTGGTAAATTAAAATTGCAGGTGCGACGCCAAAGGAAAGAATGTCACTCATCGAATCGAGTTGCTTTCCTAAATCGGATTCTTGGTTGAGTTTTCTTGCCACCATACCGTCAAAGCGGTCCAAAAAAGCCGCAATAAATATAAATAGCACACTATAGCTATAAGCTCCATTTAAAGTTGCCATAAGTGAAGCTCCGCCACACAGCATATTGCCGACTGTAATGGTATTAGCGGTCTGCGACCTTAGCTTTTTAATGGTGTGATCCATTCTTTCTATTATCAACAATGGAAAACACTCCTTCTTTTTTGTAAACTTGTTCAATCTATTATACTGTCAAAGGTAAAAAAATGGTAGACTAATTTAACAACGGAGGCATCTCGATGAAAAAATATTTGTACCAACGTTCGATTGAACTAACGAACGGAGCTTTTACTTCAAGTTTGATTCGTCAATTTGCCAGCTCTCCTAAAAGTGGCAAGTTTATTCCGAGTTACATTAAAACTTACCATATAGAAACAACTGATATCGAACAATCAGTAGAAAGTTTTCCAACACTCCACGACTTTTTTGTTCGTAAATTAACTGTCGAAAGTCGCCCAATAGCACAATCTACTATTACTTCACCAGTAGATGGTAAGATTGAAATCGCAGGAGATATCCAAAAAGCCAGTCAGTTTTTGGTGAAAGGACAGCAATACTCTTTAGCGGATCTTTTAGGAGAAAAAAAAGTGGCAGATCGATACGAAGGTGGAAAATATGCCGTGTTGTATTTATCACCAGCTGATTATCACCGCATTCACAGCCCGACTACAGGAAATGTGACAAAGCAATATGTTTTAGGGAAAAAATCATATCCAGTCAATGCACTTGGTTTACACTATGGAAAAACTCCAATCAGTGGGAATTACCGCATGATTACAGAACTTGAAACTGAATTTGGCAAGATGTTAATAGTTAAAGTCGGCGCGATGTTCGTTAACTCCATCAAGTTGACTGAAACTGGAAGTGTCTGGCAAAAAGGACGAGAAGTGGGTTATTTCAGTTTTGGTTCGACAGTAGTGCTATTTTTCGAGAAAAATTCCATCGAATTTGTCGCAGATATGTCTAATGGACAACGGATCAAGGTGGGAGAAGCGTTAGGAAATATGGTATAATCAATAGAATTAAGTTCGGAAAACAGGAGTGAGTCGCATTGTATCAGAATTTCGTACCAAGTGAGTATGTAAAAGAAGTTTTTGACATTAAACCAGAAACGTTAATTGAAAAAAACATTAAAGGCATTATTACAGATTTAGATAATACACTTGTAGAGTGGGATCGTCCAGAGGCGACACCTAAATTGATTGATTGGTTGAAATCAATGAAAGATGCTGGCATACAAGTGGTCATCGTTTCAAACAATAAAGAATTGCGTGTTAAATCGTTTGCGGATCCTTTAGGCATTCCGTTTATTTTTCAAGCGCGTAAACCAATGGGCCATGCTTTCCGCAAAGCGCTTCGTATTATGGAAGCCAAAAGAGAACAAGTAGTGGTTATTGGAGATCAAATGCTGACGGATATTTTTGGGGGCAACTTAAATAAGATGCATACAATTCTCGTGTTGCCTGTAGCTCAGTCAGATGGCTTTTTTACGCGTTTTAATCGGAGAGTTGAACGTAGAATTATGAAGAAGTTAAAAGAAAAAGGACAATTGATGTGGGAGGAAAAAAATTGAGTGAAATGCCAACTTGCATCGGATGCGGTGTACAGATTCAAACTGTGAACAAAGAAGAGGTAGGTTATGCGCCACCGTCTTCATTAGAGAAAGAAGAAATTATTTGTCAACGTTGTTTCCGCTTAAAAAATTACAACGAACTTCAACCGGTTTCGTTAACGGATGACGACTTTTTACGCATTTTAAACGGCTTAGGCGAACGTGATGGCCTAATTGTGAAAATTGTTGATATCTTTGACTTTAATGGTAGCTGGCTTCCGGGTCTTCATCGTTTTGTCGGGAATAATGATATTTTGCTAATTGCCAATAAATCAGACTTGTTGCCGAAATCGGTTAAACAGCCTAAATTGATTCATTGGATGAAACAAGAAGCCAAAAAATTAGGATTGCAGCCGATTGACGTATTAACGGTTAGCGCTCACCGTGGAACTGGAGTTCCAGAAGCAATGGAAGCTATTGAAAAATACCGCAAAGGTAAAGATGTTTATGTCGTAGGCTGTACAAATGTTGGGAAATCGACATTTATCAATCGCGTTATTAAACAAGCCACTGGACAAGCGGATGTTATTACGACTTCACACTTCCCTGGAACGACTTTGGATATGATTGAAATACCATTAGATGATAAACGTTCATTGTATGACACACCAGGAATCATCAATCACCACCAATTGGCTCATCACTTGAAAACGGCAGATCTTAAACAAATTATGCCAAAAAAAGAAATCAAGCCACGCGTTTTTCAATTAAACGCAGAACAAACTTTATTTATCGGCGGTTTGGCGCGTTTTGACTTTATTCAAGGTGAGCGTTCGTCGTTTACGGTTCATATTGCGAATGATTTGCCAATTCACCGGACGAAACTGGACAATGCAGACGCTTTATATGAACAACACTTAGGCGATATGCTGGCTCCACCTTCAGCAGAATACAAAGATGATTTTCCAGAATTGGTGCGTCACGAATTTAGCATCAAAGATGCAAAAACTGATATTGTGTTTTCAGGACTTGGTTGGATCACAATTCAGCATGGCAATGCTGTCGTAGCGGCATATGCACCTAAAGGTGTAGAAGTGCTGTTGCGTCCATCGTTAATCTAGGAGGTTGTCTGATGAAAAAATGGTACGCGGTAATCGGTGACCCGATTGCCCATTCCTTATCTCCATTTATGCACGAAGCATGGTTTGATGAACATGGCTTGGATGCCGCTTATCTACCGATTCATGTAGAACCGTCACAGTTGGAAAAATCATTTGAAGCGATGAAAACATTAGGAATTAGTGGGTTTAACATTACGCTTCCGCATAAACGATCGATCGTTCCGTTACTTGGAAAGTTGGAAGAAAGTGCGATGCAAATGAACGCCGTGAATACAGTGAGTTTTGACGGCGCCGAACATATTGGTCTAAATACTGACGGAGACGGCTTTGTGCGGTCGCTACTTGTTCATGATGTTGATAAGACGGTTAAGGTATTATTAATCGGAGCAGGCGGTGCCGCTAGAGGAATTGCGTATGCTTTAAAACGCGCAGGATTTATTGACGTCACAATTACCAATCGGACCTACCGACGAGCAGAAGAACTAGCTGCAGAAATACAAGCTTCTGCAATTACGCTCAATGAATCTGAAGAACGTTTAGCTGAATTTGAAGTTCTGATTCAAACAACATCTGTTGGTTTAGCGACAAGCGAAGCGCTACCCATTTCGTTAGATCGAGTTAAGGTAGGGACTTTGGTTGCGGATATTATTTACAATCCATTAGAAACGCCTTTTTTAAAAAAAGCAGTAGAAAAAAACTGCGTTACATTAAATGGCGTAGGCATGTTTGTTTATCAAGGAGCAATCGCTTTTGAAAAATGGACAGGCATACAGCCAAATACTGAAAAAATGATCCAATTGATCACAGAAAAACTAGGAGGCACTTATGTTAACAACTAAACAAAAAAGCTTTTTGAAAAGCGAAGCACATCACCTTGCACCCATTTTCCAGGTAGGCAAAGGCGGCGTTAGTGATGCAATGCTCGTTCAAATCAAAGAAGCATTAGAAAAACGTGAATTAGTAAAAATCAGCATTCTTCAAAACAATGAAGATGGCAAAGACGAAGTGGCAAAAGCTTTGGCTAAAGGAACAAAATCACAATTGGTTCAATTAATTGGCCACACTGTTGTTCTTTACAAGCAATCAGTCAACAATAAACGAATTGAGCTACCGGTTAAAAGATGAAAAAAGTAGGGATATTAGGTGGAACATTTAATCCGCCTCATCTCGGCCATTTAATTATGGCTAGTGAAGCGCTCTATGCAGCTGAACTAGACGAAGTTCGTTTTATGCCCAATTACATTGCGCCACATAAAGAAGTTGCGGGAGCAAGTGTCAAAGAGCGTCTTGCGATGACTAAACTAGCGGTTTTTGATCATGCTCAATTCAAAGTAGAGGATGTTGAAATCAAAAATGGTGGGGTATCCTATTCTTTTGATACATTAACAAAACTATCGGAACGTGAACCCGATGTCGAATTCTATTTTATTATCGGTGGCGATATGGTGGAAGGATTGTCATCTTGGTACCGTATAGATGAATTAGTCGAGTTGATTCGCTTTATTGGTGTTCAACGGCCGGGGTATAATGCAAAGACAACTTATCCGGTGATGATGATTGACTCACCCGAATTGTCACTGTCCTCAACAATGTTGAGAGAACGTGCAGCTAGTAATCAACCGTTGACTTACTTAATTCCGGAAAAAGTAGAAGCTTTTATTCGAAAGGAGCGTTTATATGGATCACAACCAAATGCTTGAGACCGTTAAAGAACGTCTTCCAGAAAATCGTTATAGTCATGTGCTTGGTGTTATGGAAACAGCTACTAAACTTGCAAAAAGATTTCAAGTTTCTGAAAACAATGCCAAAACCGCTGCTATTTTGCACGACGTTGCGAAATTTTCAGATCGAGACTGGATGAAATCCATTATTGAATCTGAAAATATGGATCCTTTATTACTCGAATACCATACAGAACTTTGGCATGCACCGGTCGGCGCGTATATCGCGAAAACAGAATTTGGTGTCGAAGACGAAGACGTGCTCAACGCTATCCGTTATCACACAACAGGGCGAGAAAGCATGTCAGACTTAGAAAAAGTTGTTTATATCGCAGACCTGGTCGAACCCAACCGTAAATTTTCAGGTGTTGAAGAATTGCGACAATTAAAAGATCAAGGATTGGATGTTATGATGAAAGCCGCAGTTAAACATTCCATCGAATTTTTAGAATCAAAAAATCAACCGGTATTTCCGGATTCACTGAAGTGTTATCATTACTTCGTGCAACAGAAAGGGAAAGTGAAAGAATGACTAAAGAAACTTTACTACAAGTAGCGTATAACGCAGCAGAAGATAAAAAAGCAGAAGATATCGTTGTTTTGAATATGGAGGGAATTTCGTTGTTGGCTGACTACTTCGTCATCTGCACAGGAAATTCTGATCGTCAAGTTCAATCAATCGCAAAAGAAATTATGGACAAAGCACACGAAGAAGGCCACGAAGTGAAAAGCATGGAAGGCTTTGATTCTGCACGTTGGATCCTTGTTGACCTTGGTGATGTTGTCGCGCATGTATTCCATAAAGACGAACGCTCGTATTATAACCTTGAACGTTTATGGAGAGAAGCTCCACAAATGGAAATATGAAATATGGAAAATTTGCCGCAGTCTATGATGGACTGATGGAGGATATTCCTTACGAAGAGTATGTGGAGTGGGTCGCTTCTCACGTTTCAACTGGCAAATTGCTGGATGTAGCGTGTGGAACTGGCACATTATCACAGCTTTTTGCTGAAATGGGCTATGACGTAACCGCAAGTGATTTGTCTGATGACATGCTAACGGTTGCCAATCAGCGATTCCAAGAAGCAAACCAGTCGATTTCGGTATTGCAATTGTCGATGGATAACTTAGAAGGTTTAACTGGCTTTGACTTAGTGACGCTTGCAATTGATTCGCTAAATTATTTGCAAACTGAACAACAAGTTCAACAAACCTTCAAAGAAGTTTACAAAGCTTTAAATCAAGGAGGCCATTTCTTTTTTGATGTGCATTCTATTTTTAAAGTAGATAAAGTTTATATGGACAGTCCATTTGTTTACGATGCGGAAGAAATTGCGTATATTTGGCATACCGAAACTGGTGACGTCGCGCACAGTGTCATTCACGATATAACTTTTTTTGTTCAGCAAGGTAACTTGTTTGAACGATTTGAAGAAACACACGAACAACGAACGTTTCCGATTGATGTTTATAGAAACTGGCTGGAAGCAGCTGGGTTTTCGGTTGAGTCAGTGACGGCTGATTTTTCAACGCAATTGCCAAACGATGAAAGTGAACG
Source organism: Caryophanales bacterium (assembly GCA_038243515.1). Lineage (GTDB taxonomy): Bacteria > Bacillota > Bacilli > Bacillales_A > Planococcaceae > Planococcus. The sequence goes on along the minus strand of JBBSRA010000012.1, from coordinate 28,505 downwards.
TATTTTCTTTTGTGCTAAAAAATAATGAAAAGAGCCATCTGCCTAGAGCAGATGGCTCTTTCTTTTTAAAAAATAGACAAGTATACTCGAGTTATTATATAATTCAAACAGCTTCTATTTAATTGCCTTCTGAAGAAATGAGGAATGTTGGTGAATCTTTCTCAACTTCAGAACAAGTTTGTATGGCTGCTGATCCCCGCGGTCGCCATCATACTGTTTTTGATGTATTTAGTTTTTCCTCAAGGACAACAAGAGACAACTACTGCGACTTCACTCGAACTGATCAACGCTGAATCCCCTCAGCAGACGGAAACCCCAGAAAACAAAGTAACAGAAACTCAACTACCTTTGATGATTGACGTAAAAGGCCAAGTAGCTAAACCTGGGGTTTATGAACTTCCAGCAGGTTCTCGCATGCAAGATGCTATTCAAGCAGCTGGAGGATTTACAGCAGAAGCCGATAGTCGCGCGATCAATCTAGCGTTAATCGTTGTCGATGAAACTAGCCTTTACGTACCGGCTACTGGAGAAGAAATCGTTGTTACCACAACGCCTCAGACTGCTACAGGCGATGCAGGTGGCCTAATTAATATAAATCAGGCAACAGAAACTGAATTGATGGAACTGCCTGGCATAGGCCCTTCTAAAGCTGCTGCAATTCTTGCCTACCGCAACGAAGTAGGACGTTTTAAAGCACCTGAAGAATTAACGGAAGTTACCGGCATTGGCGACAAAACCTTTGAACAATTAAAAGACTTAATCACCGCAAAATAGAAACCTTGCATACCAAAAGGCAGTTGACGAAACTGTCGCCTCTGCTACACTTATTTTAACTACACAAGCAGGAGGCAATTAAATGAAGCGAATAACGTGGGACCAATTTTTTATGGCACAAAGCCATTTACTCGCACTTAGAAGCACTTGTACACGATTAGCAGTTGGAGCAACAATCGTTCGTGACCGAAGAATTATGGCTGGTGGCTATAACGGATCTATTTCAGGTGGAGACCATTGCATCGATAAAGGATGTTATGTGGTGGATGGCCATTGTGTGCGGACAATCCATGCAGAAATGAATGCTTTATTGCAATGTGCAAAATACGGCGTCAGCGTTAATGAGGCTGATATGTACGTAAGCCATTTTCCTTGTCTCCAATGTACGAAATCGATTATTCAGTCAGGTATTGCGCGATTGTATTACGCAACCGACTATAAAAATCATGAATACGCTATTGAGTTATTAGAACAAGCAGGCGTTGAAGTGGTACAAGTTGTATTCGATGAGCGAAAAATCGACTTTTTAAGTGTCGAAAAATCAGCTCTTTATATCGAATTGCTCGAAAAACTGCGTGAAAAAGGCGGAAGCGAAGAAGAGTTGGCCCACTATAATGAACGGGTGAACCAATTATTCGGAGAAATCGAAGTATAACAGCGACAACTTTTCTTTATTTAGCAACAGCCACTATATTGACTACATATGCAGCACATGGAACAGCGGATAAACTGATGTTCATGGTGCTGCTTTTTAGTTGGATGTGCTGGAAAAGAGAAAGTTTGAAACTGGTGTTTGTGGTTTTTTTAGTTGCTAGTGCTGTTTATGTAATTCAAGATGTTCGCAGTCAAGATGATTTTGACTATACGCAACCGTATTCAGGGGGACTACTATTTCGTCCAGGCGCTATAATCGACGGCGATAGTTTGAGAGGATTTGCAGTTTTGGAAGACAACACGGTTGTTTATGCGCGTTACCGAATAAGTTCTATGGAACAAAAAGACCAATTAGAAAATTTGGTAGATCATTTTCGTTTTCAAGTGAGCGGTATTTTCGAAGCACCCTCTGAGCCGTCGCATCGCTATTCGTTTAATATGAATAATTACTTACAGCATAATGGAGCGGCACAACTCTTGACCATTCAGTCGGTAGATGGTGCAGTGGAAAATAGTACGTGGTTTACTTACTTATTACAAAGAAGAGATTTGATAAAATTCCATATCCGTAAACATTTTCCCGAAAGTTTGGCGACAGAAGCGGAAGCGCTATTAATCGGAGAGCGCGAAAATATGGACCCTGAAGATCAGCGAATGTACCAAACGCTTGGTATTTCTCATTTGTTTGCAATTTCAGGACTTCATGTAGGGATTGCTTCAGGGTTGTTGTACTTTTTGCTCATTCGTTTGCACGTCCGAAAAGAAACGACGCTAATTGTGTTACTGATTGTTTTGCCTTTGTATGCCATTGTTGCAGGAGGTGCGCCATCTGTTTGGCGAGCCGTTAGTATGGTGTCAGTCGTTCTTCTTGGAAAGTTGTTAAAGTTTAAGTTCCCACTTGCAAATATTATGTTAACTAGTATGATTGTTTTTATTTTATGGAATCCGTATGCTATGTACAAAATTGGCTTTCAGTTATCGTATGGTGCGACATTTGGCATTATTTACTCCATGAAACTACTAGAAAAAATTCATTCTCCTCTAAAAATGGGTTTTGTTATTACTTTTATCTCTCAAGTAACGTTATATCCATTGTTGCTAATCTATTTTTACGAATTGTCGTTGTCAGCATTTGTAGTCAATAGCTTGTTTGTTCCGTTATTTACATTATTAATTTTGCCGGCAAATTTTTTACTGTTGTTTTTGACTGCTGTTTTCCCACCAGCAGCAGATTTTGTGTTTTACGTTTATGAACCGGTACGTGGTTGGATTGACCAGCTGATGAGGTGGCTAGCAAGTATGCCCCATCAGCTATGGACACCTGGAAAACCCGGAGTACGCGCATTACTTTTATTGATAAGCAGTATATATATATTTTATTGTTTAGCTGAACGTCGATTTCGGTTATCGCAGTTACTTGTTTTAGTAGTACCGGCATTACTAATTACGGCTTCACCTTATTTGGATGGGCGTTTAAAAGTGACATTTTTAGATGTTGGCCAAGGCGACAGCGCGCTAATTGAACTGCCTTATCGACAAGCGGTTTATTTGGTGGATAGTGGGGGCTTGTTGCGTTTTGACACAGAAACATTTAAAGAAAAAAAGCGACCTTACGAAATTGGACGACAAGTTGTTGCGCCTTATTTAAAAGGAAACGGCATTTCATCACTTGATGCTTTTATCCTTTCACATCCTGATGCAGACCACGCAGAAGGAGCAGATGAGATTTTTGATTTGTTCCCAGTGGATAAACTGCATGTAACGCCAGGTTCTGCATCAAACCCTTTGATGGTTCAATTAGCACCGCGCATTAAAAAGACAGAAGTGGTTTTTCCAAGTGCAGGATCAACTTGGCATGTGGATAATACACAGTTCATGTATTTGTCACCTAGAGATGCAAATTATGAAGGCAATAACGATTCACTTGTTTTATTAATGAAGACAGGAGACTACCGAATTTTATTTACAGGAGACTTAGAAGCCGAAGGTGAAAAAGAATTGCTCGATTCATACAGCAAAGAACTTGCTGGACTGACGGTGCTAAAAGTTGGACACCACGGTAGTAAAACATCCAGTAGCAAAGAATTTTTATCAGTGCTGCATCCCGCATTGTCTATTTTTTCGACAGGCAAAGACAATCGCTATGGACATCCCAGTCCAGAAGTTGTCGAGCGATTTGACGAATCTGATTTGACTACTTTGAATACCGCAGAAAACGGAACCATCCGCTTGCTTTACAGTAAAAAAGGAGTGGAAATTGAAACAATGCGGTGAACAAAGAAAAGTGAACACATCTGCTAGATTGGATTTTCCAAGCAAATAAAAAAGACGCCGGTTATAAAAACCAGCGTCTTTTTTATAGGTTAGTTACCGTGCTGCGAATTGTACAACTCCAGCAATGATAAAGATAAGGGCGAAAAATCCAAAGGATACGACGAAGCCCATTCCCGCGTCGATTGCATCGTTACGTTTGGACTGTACATTCTGTTCAAATTCATTCATTGAAATCCCTCCTAATTCCTTCTAATTATAAGCGAAGACTCAATAAAAATCTAGATTGAAGTAAGCTTTAATTGATAAATTTCAATGACGACACATAACTGTCAAATACACAAAGTGTTAAAAATCCGATATAGTAGAAGAAGGGGAGGCTGATAAGATGATTACTTCCGTGTGGAAGTCGATACGCAGCGGACAAATAGACCCTGTTTATCTCATTGTAGGAACAGAAAGCTATTTTATTGAAAAAACTTTAGACTTGTTAAAAGATAAATTAACGGCTAGTGGCGAATTGGAATTATCTTTTTTTGATTTAGACGAAGTGCCAGTTGAACATGTTATCGATGAAGCAGACACCATTCCGTTTTTTAGTGATCGCAAATTGATTATTGCGCGGAATGCTTCGTTTTTAAAAGCAACAGAACGAGGCAAAGAAAAAATCAATCATGATATAAGAGCTTTAGAAACGTGGCTTGAACATCCACCGAATAGTTCAGTCACAATTTTTGTTGCGCCGTATGAAAAGCTGGACGAACGAAAAAAAATGACTAAGCTAATGAAACAGCACACTGTGTTGATCGAAGCTAAATCATTGCAAGCCAATGATTTAGAAACGTGGTTAATGCATGAAGCAAAAAACTTCGGCACAAGCATTCAATTAAAAGCCGCGCAACGATTGATGGAAATGGCGGGGACAAACCTTACGCAATTGTCTTCGGAAATCGAAAAAATGTCGTTGTACTTAGGTGGCAGCAATGAAGAAATTACCGTAGATCTTGTGGAACAAATGACGGCTCGGACACTCGAGCAAGACGCATTTAAAATGTTGCAATCTTATTTGGATGGCAATGTTAGCGGAGCGCTTAGCGTCTATTATGATTTGTTGCGACAAAAAGAAGAACCAGTGGCGTTAACGGCGTTACTAGCTTCTCAAATCCGTTTTATGATTCAAGTTTATTATTTGCAGAAAAAAGGTTACCACGCACAACAAATTTCTAAACAATTAAAAGCGCATCCGTACCGCGTGAAATTGCTTGTAGAAAAACGTCAACAAATTTCGGAAAAGCGCTTGTTGCAAGTATTAGGCGATTTGGCTGACATTGATTTGGAGCTAAAAACACTGAGCGGCAATCGCGAGCGTATTCTCGAATTTTTCTTAATGAAGCGAGCAGGACAAAAAAGAACATAAAAAAGCCGGTTCTTTTTTCAAGGAACCGGCTTTTTTATGTTCTACGCTTGTAATTTCATCAAGCGAGATTTTTTACGAGCTGCAGTGTTTTTGTGGATCAAGCCTTTAGAAGCTGCTTTTTCTACTTGTTGAATCGCCACTTTTACAGAATCGCTAGCGTTTTCGTCTTTATTAGTCGAAGCTGTATCAGCTTTTTTAACAGAAGAACGCATTGCTGATTTTACATGTGAGTTTTGAGCGTTTTTGCTTTCGTTCGTGCGCACACGTTTAATTGCAGATTTAATGTTCGGCATATCTTTCACCTCCTAGACAATATGAAAGAGCAGGAATTATCCTAACACTTTAATGTCTCTATACAACATCAGTTATTTTATCAAATCAACGACCAGAATGCAATAGTTACGTGCAAAGAAGTTTCCCTTGACAGTGAAATGAATTCGCGAGCTTTCATTGCTCAATGCTTGCTGTACTGCTATAATTCATAGTAGTTTATATAGGAGTGAAGAGAATGAATAATGAGGAAAGATTATCCCGGCAAAGTAAAATCCGCAATTTCTCGATTATTGCACATATTGACCACGGTAAATCTACGCTGGCGGACCGAATTTTAGAAAAAACAGAAGCATTGACTACCCGCGAAATGAAAGCACAATCCCTTGATTCTATGGACCTTGAACGGGAACGTGGGATCACGATTAAATTAAATGCTGTTCAGCTTAATTATAAAGCGAAAGACGGAGAAATTTATATTATGCATTTGATCGACACTCCAGGACATGTCGATTTTACTTACGAGGTATCACGTAGTCTGGCGGCTTGTGAAGGAGCAGTTCTTGTTGTCGATGCTGCGCAAGGAATTGAAGCACAAACTTTAGCGAACGTTTATTTGGCACTAGATAATGATTTGGAAATCTTACCTGTTATCAACAAAATTGACTTACCTGCTGCTGACCCAGAGCGCGTACGTCAAGAAATTGAAGATGTTATTGGTTTAGATGCTTCAGAAGCGGTTCTCGCTTCAGCAAAAGCAGGAATCGGCATCGAAGAAATTCTTGAACAAGTTGTTGCAAAAGTACCTGCTCCAACGGGTGATCCAAATGCACCGCTTCAGGCATTAATTTTTGATTCGATTTATGATCCGTACCGCGGTGTTGTTGCATATATTCGGATTGTTCAAGGAACAGTTAAACCTGGTGACCGCATTCAAATGATGGCTTCTGGTAAAGAATTCGAAATCATTGAAGCTGGCGTATTTACTCCGCACGCAACTCTACGCGAAGAACTAACAGTAGGAGATGTTGGGTTTTTAACAGCTGCAATTAAAAATGTGGGGGATTCAACAGTAGGTGATACCATCACTTTAGCGAACAACCCTGCAAAAAAAGCGTTGCCTGGTTACCGCCGTCTAAATCCAATGGTTTATTGCGGTTTGTATCCAATTGATACATCAAAATACAATGATTTGCGTGATGCATTAGAGAAATTAGAGTTAAACGATGCAGCTTTGCAGTTTGAGCCTGAATCTTCTCAAGCGCTGGGCTTTGGTTATCGTTGTGGTTTCCTGGGTCTTTTGCACATGGAAATTGTTCAAGAGCGCATTGAACGCGAATTCAAAATTGATTTAATTACAACAGCTCCGAGTGTAATTTACGACGTTCATATGACAGACGGGGAAGTTTTGAAAATCGATAATCCTGCGATGATGCCGGATGCACAAAAAATTGGAATGGTCGAAGAACCTTACGTAAAAGCGACAGTAATGGTACCAAACGATTACGTCGGCGCTGTTATGGAAATTTGTCAGCGCAAACGTGGGAATTTCTTAACGATGGATTATGTGGATGACATTCGTGTTAGCATCATTTACGAATTGCCTTTAGCTGAAATTGTTTATGATTTCTTTGATCAGTTGAAATCAGGAACAAAAGGCTATGCGTCGTTTGACTATGAATTGATTGGCTACAAGGAATCTAAACTTGTCAAAATGGATATTCTTTTGAATTCTGAACATGTCGATGCATTGAGCTTTATCGTGCACCGTGACTTTGCTTACGAGCGCGGCAAAATTATTGTCGACAAGTTGAGAAATTTGATTCCACGCCAGCAATTCGAAGTGCCAATTCAAGCAGCTATCGGTCAAAAAATCGTAGCTCGTCAAACGATCAGTGCAATTCGCAAAAACGTTCTTGCTAAATGTTACGGTGGAGATATTTCGCGTAAACGGAAACTTCTCGACAAGCAAAAAGAAGGTAAAAAACGCATGAAGCAAGTCGGATCTGTTGAAGTGCCACAAGAAGCATTCATGGCAATCTTGAAAATGGACGACCAATCAAAATAAAACGAAAAAAAGGAGGCGGGAATTTTCAGCCTCCTTTTGTTATTAGAAAAGAGGAAATAAAATGGTAAAAGGATTGTATATCCATATTCCATTCTGCCACCAAATTTGTTTTTACTGCGATTTCAATAAAGTTTATTTTAAAGATCAGCCAGTAGATGCTTACATTGATTCAGTAGGAAAAGAACTGGCTTTATGGAAACAACAAGGTGCTCTCGGCACACCACTCGAGACGATTTTCTTAGGCGGGGGAACACCAACTTCGCTGACACCTGCGCAATTAGAGAAACTGCTGTCGTATATTCACCAGTATGTGCCAATGGCTGAAAACTTAGAATGGACTTCAGAAGCCAATCCGGACGAATTAACGAAAGATAAAATGCAAGTACTATTTGACGGCGGCGTCAATCGCTTGAGCATGGGTGTGCAGTCGTTTGATGACGATTTATTAAAACGTCTTGGCCGCACGCATAGCAATTCAGATGTCAAGCGTGCAGTCGACTCAGCTCGTCTTGTTGGATTTGAAAATATTAGTTTTGATTTAATGTACGGATTGCCCGGACAAACAATGCAGCAATGGGACGATACACTCGAGCAAGCATTTGCTTTTGATTTGCCGCATTTCTCTGCTTATTCGTTGATCATTGAACCGAAAACAGTTTTCTATAACTTAATGACAAAAGGCAAGCTCAATACCGTAACTGAAGATTTAGAAGCAGATATGTACGAAAAGTTAATGAACGAGATGGATCAGCGTGGATTAAAGCAATATGAAATTTCCAACTTCGCACGTCCAGGTCACGAATCACATCATAATTTATTGTATTGGGACAATGTGGAGTATATTGGCGTTGGTGCGGGTGCGCACGGTTACGTAGATGGCGTTCGGTATTCCAATGCTGGGCCATTAAAAAAATACATGTCTCCATTAGACTTAAGTGAACGACCAATCTTAGACACGCACGTAGTTCCAATTCATGAAAAGATGGAAGAAGAAATGTTTTTAGGCCTGCGTAAAACAAATGGAGTTTCTTTATCTCATTTCCAAACAAAATTCCAAAAACCGATTCAAGATGTCTACGGAGAAATCTTAAAAAAAGAAATTGCTAAAGGAAATTTAGAAATTGCTAGCGATTTTGTACGGTTGACACGCAAAGGTCGTTTTGTTGGCAATGAGGTTTTTGAACAATTTTTATTAGCTTAAAGCTCTTGCGTTGACATTATCGATTTTATTTGTTAATTTTAATGTAGTATTAGCACTCGGGTACGTAGAGTGCTAACAGAGGTGATGATCATGTTAACAAAACGGCAACTGCTCATCTTAAAGGTGACAGTAGATGATTACATTCAATCAGCTCAGCCGGTAGGATCGAACCAACTCTCTAAAAAGCCTGAAATTCCTTTTAGTCCCGCAACGATTCGTAATGAAATGGCGGAGTTAGAAAGAATTGGCTTTCTGGAAAAAACACATACGTCTTCTGGACGCATTCCTTCTCAAAAAGGATACCGTTATTACGTCGATTACTTGTTGACGCCACGACCGTTGCCGAAAGAAGACATTGTGCAATTGCGCTCGATTTTTGAAGAAAGACTGACAGAAACAGAAGAGGTCATTAAACGATCTGCGATGATGCTGTCAGAACTGACCAATTATACGTCCATTTTACTCGGACCAGATGTGCGCAGACATATCGTTAAAAAGTTGTCGATTGTTCCTTTAACTTCAGATACTGCAGTCGCGATTATCGTCACTGATACCGGTCATGTAGAAAATCGGATTTTTCCAATTCCACTGGGGCTCGATCCGTCGGATATTGAAAAAATGACGAATATCTTAAATGAACGATTAGTCGGTGTATCGCTTAACAATTTGCATCTTCGGTTAGAACAAGAAACATTGACGGTATTAAAGCAACATCTTGAGCGTTATGGTGAGCTATTCCATACGTTTAGACAAGCGGTCTTATCGCCTCATGAAGATGAAAATGTTTATTACGGAGGCAAGTTGAACATCTTGAAACAACCTGACTTCCATGATCTTCAGAAAATCAGAAATTTGATGGATGTTATGGAAGAAGCAAAGCACATTCCAATGATATTGCCAGTTGGTAGCCAAGGCCTTCATATTCGCATTGGCTCAGAAAACACGCTAACAGCAATGGAAGACTGCAGCGTTATTACGGTCTCGTATGACGCGGGTGAAGAACAGACCGGTTCAATCGCCATAATTGGTCCAAAACGCATGGACTACAAGCGAATTGTTTCGATACTAGATTTATTAAGTGGGGATTTATCGAAAGAGTTGAACCGGATGTTTAAAGGAACGTGAACAAAGGAGGAACAAAATTGCCAAAAAAAAAGGAAACACTAAAAACACAAGAACATGCAATGCCTGAAGAAGTTGATGTAAAAGCAACTGAAACAGAAGAACACTCAGAAGCAGTAGCTGCAGAAACACTTGATACGGAAGTTTCTACTGAAGAAGAGCAAGAACCAGTCGACGAGATACAAGAGCTTCGTGAGCAACTTGAAGTCGAGCAAAACAAATATTTGCGCCTGTTAGCTGATTATGATAATTTCAAAAGGCGTACTCAAAAAGACAAAGAACTTGCCAATAAATTCAGAGCTCAGTCGTTGCTGACAGATATTTTGCCGGTATTAGATAATTTCGAACGAGCGCTTTCTGTACCAACAAAAAGTGAAGAATCGGCTTCTTTGTTAAAAGGCCTCGAAATGGTACAAAAATCATTAGTTGAAGCTGTGAACCGTGAAGGATTGGAAAAAATTAATGCACTTGGCGAACCATTCGACCCGAATTTCCACCAAGCGGTTATGCAAGAAAAAGACGGAAACGCTGAAGCAGGAACAGTATTGCAAGAATTACAAACAGGTTATATTTTAAAAGACCGTGTTCTTCGCCCAGTAATGGTAAAAGTAAACGAATAAAATTAATGGAGGAATTTAAAAATGAGCAAAATTATCGGTATTGACTTAGGTACAACAAACTCAGCAGTCGCAGTATTAGAAGGCGGCGAACCAAAAATCATTCCAAACCCAGAAGGTAACCGTACAACACCTTCAGTAGTTGCATTCAAAAACGGCGAACGCCAAGTCGGCGAAGTAGCAAAACGTCAATCCATCACAAACCCAAACACTATTCAATCAGTTAAACGTTTGATGGGTACAGAAGAAAAAGTAACAGCAGAAGACAAAGAGTATACGCCTCAAGAAGTTTCAGCAATGATCTTACAATACATTAAAGGCTATGCTGAAGAATATTTAGGCGAAAAAGTAACAAAAGCGGTTATTACAGTGCCTGCATACTTTAATGATGCAGAACGTCAAGCAACTAAAGATGCTGGTCGTATTGCAGGTCTTGAAGTAGAACGTATTATTAACGAGCCTACTGCAGCAGCATTAGCATATGGTCTTGATAAAACGGATACAGACGAAACAATCCTTGTCTATGACCTTGGTGGCGGTACGTTCGACGTATCTATCCTTGAACTTGGCGATGGCGTTTTCGAAGTAAAATCAACTGCCGGCGATAACCGCCTTGGTGGAGATGACTTTGACAAATTGATCATTGATTATTTGGTACAAGAATTTAAAAAAGAAAACGGTGTAGACTTGTCGAAAGACAAAATGGCTACTCAGCGCTTGAAAGATGCTGCTGAAAAAGCGAAAAAAGATTTGTCTGGCGTTTCTTCAACTCAAATTTCACTACCATTTATCACTGCTGGAGCAGAAGGCCCGCTTCACATGGAAATTACCATGAGCCGCGCGAAATTTGACGAGCTAACTTCTTCACTAGTTGAACGTACAATGGGACCTACTCGTCAAGCGTTGAAAGATGCTGGAATTGCAGCTTCAGAACTTGACCGTGTTATTTTAGTAGGTGGGTCTACTCGTATTCCGGCTGTACAAGAAGCAGTGAAAAAAGAAACAGGCAAAGATCCTCATAAAGGCGTTAACCCGGATGAAGTTGTTGCAATGGGCGCAGCTGTACAAGGTGGCGTATTAACTGGAGACGTAAAAGATGTTGTGTTATTAGATGTAACACCATTATCTCTTGGTATCGAAACTATGGGCGGCGTGTTCACGAAATTGATCGAGCGTAACACAACGATTCCAACATCAAAATCTCAAACATTCTCAACCGCTGCTGATAACCAGCCAGCTGTAGATATTCACGTATTACAAGGTGAGCGTCCGATGGCAACAGCTAACAAAACGCTTGGTCGTTTCCAATTGGCGGATATTCCACCAGCACAACGTGGCGTTCCACAAATTGAAGTAAGTTTTGATATCGACAAAAACGGGATTGTAAGTGTTAAAGCAAAAGACCTTGGAACACAAAAAGAACAAACAATTACGATTCAATCGAATACGTCATTATCAGATGATGAAATCGAACGCATGATCAAAGAAGCGGAAGAAAATGCTGAAGCAGATGCAAAAGTGAAAGAAGAAGTAGAACTTCGCAACGAGGCAGATCAAGCTGTCTTCCAAACTGATAAAACAATTACTGATCTTGGTGAAGTTGTCACTGAAGAAGAGAAAAAACAAGCGGAAGATGCTCGTGATGAACTAAAAGCGGCATTAGAGTCAGATAACATTGAAGACGTCCGTGAGAAAAAAGATAAACTTCAAGAAATTTTACAAGGCCTTTCAATGAAAGCTTACGAGCAAGCAGCAGCACAGCAAGCAGAGCAAGAAGGAAATGCAGCTCCAGGCAACGATGATGTAGTTGACGCTGATTTCGAAGAAGTAAACGACGATAATAAGTAAGTCATTGAAAAGTCAAAGCAAAGCAACATGCTTTGGCTTTTTCAATGGTTTTGCAACGAAGATTTAAACCGTGTACAATTACAGTTGATGCTAAGGGAGAGTGACTTATGAACAAGCGAGATTATTATGAAGTACTGGGTGTATCCAAGTCTGCTTCCAAAGAAGAGATTAAAAAAGCATACCGGACTTTATCAAAGAAATTCCATCCAGATATTAATAAAGATGATGATGCTTCTGAAAAATTCCAAGAAGTAAAAGATGCCTACGAAGTATTGAGTGACGATCAAAAACGTACTCAATACGATCAATTTGGACATCAAGATCCGAACCAAGGGTTTGGTGGCGGTGGAGCTGATGGATTTGGTTTCGATGACATCTTTAGCACATTCTTTGGTGGCGGCGGAAGACGTCGTGATCCGAATGCGCCACGTAAAGGTGACGATTTGCAGTATTCCATGACAATTGAATTTATGGATGCCATATTTGGTAAAGAAACAGAAATTGAAATTCCAAGAGATGAAACATGTGAAACGTGTGATGGAACAGGTGCTAAGCCTGGAACAAAGAAAAAAACATGTCCATATTGCGAAGGTTCTGGTCAACTAAATGTTACACAGGACACACCTTTTGGCCGTATGGTCAATCGCCGTGCGTGTCATCATTGTGAAGGGTCAGGACAAATTATCGAAGAAAAATGCCCTACTTGTCGCGGCCAAGGAAAAGTCCGTAAAGTAAACAAAATCAAAGTCACAATTCCCGCTGGTGTCGATGACGGTCAGCAATTGCGTGTTACCGGTCAAGGTGGACCAGGAATTAACGGAGGACCTGCAGGAGATCTATATGTTGTTTTCCGCGTAAAACCTCACAAAGATTTCCAGCGTGAAGGCGATGATATTTACTTGGACATGTCAATCACTTATCCGCAAGCAGCGTTAGGTGACGAAATTGAAGTACCAACGACTTCAGGTAAAGTAAAATTAAAGATTCCAGCTGGTACTCAAAGTGGAGCTCGTTTCCGTCTGAAAGGCAAAGGGGTTAAAAATGTCCACGGCTACGGAACAGGCGATCAGCATGTAATCATTCGCGTGAAAGTACAAACAAAACTTAGCGAGAAACAAAAACAATTATTACGTGAATTTGCTGAAATCAGTGGCGATATTCCCGAAGAACACAGCAGTTCACTTTTTGAAAAAATCAAACGCACAATTAAAGGTGACTAAAATCAACTGGAAATGACAGAGGCTTCCTTCTTCATTGGCAGCTAATACAATTCAATTTTACACAAACAAGACTCTTGCGAAAGCAAGAGTCTTACTAACTGTAGAAGCGGAAAAGGAGCTGGGCGGAATTGAAATGGTCAGAACTGTCGATTCACACGACAAACGAAGCAATTGAAGCAGTTTCTAACATTATGCACGAAGCAGGAGCAAGTGGTGTCGTTATCGAAGATTCAGAGGACTTGACAAAAGAGCGAGAAGATCGTTTTGGTGAAATTTATTCATTAGATCCAAGTGACTTTCCTGTAGATGGTGTCGTTTTAAAAGCTTATTTACCTGTAAACAGCTTTTTAGGAGAAACAATTAAAGCAATTAAAGTATCCATCAATAATTTAGTGTCGTTTGGTATTGATTTAGGAAAAAATGAAGTGTCAATCAATGAAGTAGATGAAGAAGAATGGGCCACTTCGTGGAAAAAATACTATCACCCTGTAAAAATCTCACAACGCTTTACCATTGTGCCAACGTGGGAAACATATCACCCGGTTTCGAGTGACGAGTTAATCATTGAATTAGATCCTGGAATGGCATTTGGTACTGGAACTCATCCGACAACAGTAATGAGTCTCCAAGCTTTAGAGAAAATGGTTAAACCAGCCGACCGTGTTATTGATATTGGGACTGGATCAGGCGTATTAGCAATTGGAGCAGCTTTGTTGTCTGCGAAAGAAGTGTACGCATTAGATTTAGATGAAGTTGCTGTCAGATCTGCCAAAAGCAATATCGAATTAAACAATGTTCAAGATGTTGTCACCGTAGAAGAAGGCAATTTAACTGATAAAGTCAGCGAAGCTGGAGATGTAGTGGTCGCAAATATCCTAGCAGAAGTCATTATATCGTTTACAGACGATGCCTTTAAAATCGTTAAACCAAGTGGCTGGTATATTACGTCAGGTATTATTGAGTCGAAGAAAAACGATGTTAAAGCTGCTTTAGAAGCATCTGGCTTTATCATTGAAGACGTTATGATGATGGAAGACTGGGTCACTATCATTTCCAAAAAACCTGAATAACGAGGTGTCACAATGCAACGATATTTTTTAGCAGGTAAAATGCCTGAAGATCGAAGAGTGTCAATAACTGGCGATGATGCAAAGCACATCGCTAAAGTTATGCGCCAAACTGTCGGTGACAAATTAATTGTAGTTATAGACGATAGAGCCTATAAAGCAGAGATTTTAGCAACGGACTTTGATATTGAAATCAGAGTGGGCGACAAGCTAGAAGCGTTAGTTGAACTACCGAAAAAAGTCACAATTGCATGTGGATTGCCAAAAGGCGATAAACTGGATTTAATTGCGCAAAAATCAACAGAACTGGGCATGTACGCTTTGCTTCCTTTTTCCGCTGAGCGTTCAATTGTGAAATGGGACCCTGCTAAAGGTGAGAAAAAGATTGCGCGTCTTCAAAAAATCGCCAAAGAGGCTGCTGAGCAATCACATCGGACGCACGTTCCAGAAATTCTTCCAATACACAACTTTAAGCAACTGCTGACGAGTGCAAAGTCCTATGATGCGGTTATCGTTGCTTATGAAGAAGAAGCGCGACAAGGGGATAGAAAGCGGTTTGCCGAAATTTTAAAATCACTGTATGATAAAGATTCAGTGCTTATTGTTTTTGGTCCTGAAGGTGGAATTTCTGAATCTGAAGTAACAGCTCTTAAAAAATCGGGAGCTCTTTTTACGTCGCTTGGTCCAAGGATTTTACGAACAGAAACGGCACCTTTGTATGCACTGGCTGCAATTTCATATGAGTTCGAATAAAAGATAATGTTATTTTGAGATAAGGAATTGCGATTACAAAAAATGACCTTTAAATGAAATGGGGATTTTAATCATGACGAACATAGCAACATATATTGACCATACGTTATTAAAACCTGAATCAACGGAAAGCCAAGTTGTTCAACTTTGTAAAGAAGCAGCCGAATACAAATTTGCTTCTGTCTGCATAAATCCTACTTGGGTTGAAACGGCTGCAGCGCAATTAGCAAACAGCGAAGTAAAAGTGTGCACAGTAATTGGATTCCCACTAGGCGCATCAACTCTTGAAACAAAAGCATTTGAAACGACAGATGCAATCTCAAAAGGTGCCAGTGAAATTGATATGGTAATAAACATCGGCGCATTGAAAAGTGGTAATACAGCGCATGTTAAGAAGGATATTGAAGCAGTTGTCAATGCTGCAAAAGGCAAAGCTATCGTTAAAGTAATTTTAGAAACGTGCTTGCTGACAAACGAAGAAAAAGAAACAGCTTCACGTTTATCAAAAGAAGCGGGAGCTGATTTTGTTAAAACTTCTACTGGTTTTTCAACTGGCGGAGCTACTATTGAAGACGTAAAACTAATGCGCAAAACTGTCGGCGATGAGTTAGGTGTCAAAGCTTCAGGTGGCATTCGAAGCCTAGAAGATGTAAAAGCAATGATTGAAGCAGGAGCTACTCGCATTGGTGCAAGCTCTGGTGTCAAAATTATGCAAGGTCTATCTTCGGATTCTGATTATTAACTATTGACCTTTCGTCGATAATACGATATAATTTTTGAGTATATAACACTTGTTGTTCTTCGCTTCAACGTGTGTTCGGAGGGAGGGAAAAAGAGATGTCAAAAACTACAGTTCGTAAAAACGAATCTATTGAAGATGCTCTTCGCCGCTTCAAACGCACTGTTTCTAAATCTGGAACAATGCAAGAGGTAAGAAAGCGCGAGTACTATGATAAGCCGAGCGTGAAACGTAAACTAAAATCAGAAGCTGCGCGTAAACGTAAATTTTAATTGACTTTAAGCAATATAATGACTTTTAAAAAATATGAACGACCAGCTTGAACCGCTAACACGATTGTTGTGTTAGCGGTTTTTGATTTGCCATATTTGTAAGCGCATTCTGTCGTTATTGCAGAACACTTGCTTTATAATAGAAAGACATACATTGAAACTTATTTCTTTTTCATCCGTATATAGATAACTAGTAAATTTACTATGTGAAAGGAGAGATCCTGTTGAGCAAAGTCAAAGTCTGTATAGGTTTTGGACTGTTGCTGTTATCCTTTTTGCTCGTGCTTCCTGCAATCCAAGCAGATACTTCGACAGTGTATGTGATTCCTATTGAAGATGAAGTTGAAAGAGGATTGCAATCTTTTATTGAACGAGGCATTGAAGAAGCAGAAGATGCGTCCGCCGAAGCGATTATATTTGAAATCGATACACCAGGTGGATTTGTCAACGCAGCAGACGGCATTGCCCGTCTATTGGATAAAACATCACTGACAACAATAGCATTTATCAATCAAGACGCTTTGTCTGCTGGTGCATTTCTCGCATTGCACAACAGCGAAATTTACATGCATCCAAATGGGCGCATGGGAGCGGCACAAGTGATAGACCAATCCGGTAACGCTGCTGCTGATAAAGCAAACAGTGCTTGGCTATCTTCTATGAAGAGTGCTGCTCAAACAGCTAAACGCGTTCCTCAGTACGCTTTAGCGATGGCGGATACTTCGATTGATCTTCCGGAAGTTGGAGCTGCTAAAGGGAAATTGCTAACTTTGAATGCCAAAGAAGCTGAAAAAGTCGGTTATTCTGAAGGAACAGTCTCTTCTTTAGATGAGCTTCTTGCGTTGAAAGGTTATGAAGACGCAACAATTGTAACTGTCGATGAGACATTTTCAGAAAGCTTAGCTCGATTTTTAACCAATCCGATTGTTGTACCGATTCTTCTTTCAATTGCAGCTCTAGGATTGCTGCTTGAGTTGTTTACACCTGGTGTTGGTGTTCCAGGATTTATCGGCCTTTCCTTTTTGCTGTTGTTTTTTTACGGTCATTTAGTGGCAGGTCTAGCGGGTTACGAATCCATTATTTTACTGGTCATCGGATTCGGACTGTTAATGGCTGAATTCGTTATACCGGGCGGTGTAGTGGGGCTCTTGGGCATTGCAACGATTCTCGGTAGCGTTTTATTGGCGGGAGGAGACTTGAAGACCACCGCCATAGCAGTACTTATTGCAATGATAGTAGCGACAGTGGGGATGGTGATTGTAGTGAAATTCTTTGGCAAGCGACTTGATTTATTTAAACGAATTATTTTGACAGATTCTACTGATACAAAAAGTGGGTATGTCTCAACTACCAATCGTCCGGAACTTGTCGGTAAAATTGCTCAGACAGTTACAGCGCTTCGTCCATCTGGTACCATTAAGTTAGAAGATGAGCGAATTGATGCTGTTTCTGAAGGCAGGTTTATCGACAACGGGAAAGATGTTAAGATAATCAAGGTAGAAGGTTCGCGTATCGTAGTTCGCGAGCTTGAAAAACAAGAGGAGGAATAGAAGAATGGGAATCGAAACACTTGGTTTAGGTGCAGCGATAATTGGGATTATCGTTCTGTTAGCAATTTTCTTCACATTCGTACCCATTACGCTTTGGGTATCGGCGATAGCAGCAGGGGTTAAAATTAGTATCTTCACTCTAATAGGAATGAGATTACGTCGTGTTATTCCATCACGTATTGTTAATCCGTTAATTAAAGCTTCAAAAGCGGGATTAACTGTATCAATTAACCAATTGGAAAGTCATTACTTAGCTGGTGGTAACGTTGACCGTGTTGTTAACGCATTGATCGCCGCTCATCGTGCAAATATTGAATTGCCATTTGAACGTGCAGCAGCGATTGATCTTGCAGGTCGTGACGTATTAGAAGCTGTTCAAATGTCCGTTAACCCGAAAGTTATTGAAACACCATTTATCGCAGGTGTGGCAATGGACGGAATTGAAGTCAAAGCAAAAGCTCGGATTACGGTTCGTGCAAACATCGACCGTTTAGTCGGTGGTGCTGGCGAAGAAACAATTGTTGCTCGTGTTGGTGAAGGTATTGTTTCTACACTTGGTTCAAGCACAAGTCATAAAAAAGTTCTTGAAAACCCAGACTTGATTTCTCAAACTGTCTTGTCTAAAGGGCTAGATTCAGGTACAGCGTTTGAAATTCTGTCAATTGATATTGCAGACGTTGATATTGGTAAAAACATTGGTGCAGAATTGCAGACAGAACAAGCTGAGGCAGATAAGAAAATTGCTCAAGCGAAAGCTGAAGAACGCCGTGCAATGGCAGTAGCAAGCGAACAAGAAATGAAAGCGAAAGTTGTTGAAATGAGAGCAAAAGTTGTTGAAGCTGAAGCAGCTGTTCCATTGGCAATGTCTGAAGCACTTCGCAGCGGAAATATCGGCGTTATGGATTACGTGAATTATAAAAACGTCCAAGCAGATACGGGTATGCGCGAGTCGATTTCAAAATCAAGTACAGAAAAAGCCAACGATAACTAATGAGCGTTGACCATAAGGGAGGTTTGTCGTATGGAGGCTCTCATATTTGGACTTGTCATCATGGCAGTAGGTGCTTTTTTCAATAAAGAAAAGAAAAAAACGGCCACTGCTAACAATACTCCTGCAAAACCGGTCTCGACAAATGCATCAACTTCTAGAGACGGACGATCGGGGCAAAACACGTTTAAACGAGTAGAGGACTATGCACGCGAAATTTATGGTGAACTGCAAACTCAAAAAACTCAAGGCTCTGGACGTGTAGAACAAGTAAAACAAAAAGCTGAAGAAGTAATAGAACGTGCACCTCTACGTGAAGCAAGAGAAGAAGTAGCACGCCGAGTACCGACAAGAGAATCGCGACACGAAATTCAAGATGAAATTCAAAATCGCTTTTCATCGAGTCAGTCAAAATCGATTCGAAATCGACCAGTTGTTCAAAAAGCGGAAGAAAGTTCAGATGAACTGTTGCCACTGGGTGCTGAAGATGTTCGAAGAGGGATTATTATGGCGGAAATTCTATTACCTCCAAAGTCAAAAAGATAGTAGCAATCAGTCAGTTTAAACTGACTGATTTTTTATTTTTAATATTTTTATTATGTAAACTAATTCCGATCTATTGAAAGCCATAAAAAATCTTTAGTAGCTTCGCAAGCCGGAATCGTAATGAACCACTGCACAGTAGACTTATAGCAGACAAATATTTTACAAGTGAATCTCTTTAATGATAAAGTGAAATTAGTAGCAAATACTCGATCCTAAGGAGCGTCCACATGACAGAAAATAACCTGCTAGAATTACATGTGAAAGACCCCAATGAAGCGGTTCAGCTACTTGGGATCTCAGATAATCATTTAACATTAATTGAAGAAGCTTTTGATATTCAAATTATTACTCGTGGTGACGTCATCAAATTGTCTGGCTCTGAAGAAGGCAAGCAAACGGGCAAACTATTAATAGAACAATTACTACAAGTAATTCGTAAAAAAATCAATATCGACCAGCGTGATATTGTATCGGCTATTGAAATGGCCAAAAACGGTACCATTGAGTACTTTGCTGAACTATATGATGAAGAAGTGGCTCGCACCGCGAACGGTAAATCTATCCGTGCAAAAACGATTGGTCAGCGTTACTATATTCAAGCGATACGTAGTAAAGATTTGGTTTTTGGAATCGGTCCTGCCGGAACTGGAAAAACCTATCTTGCTGTCGTTATGGCAGTTCAAGCACTTAAAAATGGCCAAGTAAAAAAAATTATTTTGACACGTCCTGCAGTAGAAGCGGGTGAAAGCCTTGGATTCTTACCGGGGGACTTAAAAGAAAAAGTAGACCCTTACTTGCGTCCATTGTATGATTCTTTGCACGACGTATTAGGTCTTGAACAAACCAATCGCTTTATTGAACGCGGTACGATTGAAATCGCACCTCTTGCTTATATGAGAGGTCGCACATTAGACGAAGCATTTGTCATACTTGATGAAGCACAAAACACGACTAAAGCACAAATGAAAATGTTTTTAACGCGTCTTGGTTTTGGTTCGAAAATGATTATTACCGGAGACAAAACTCAAATTGATTTGCCTCGTGGTGCGGAATCTGGATTAATTGCAGCAGAATCTATTTTGAAAAATGTCCGCAATATTCATTTTCAGTATCTTGAAAGTGGAGATGTTGTGCGTCACCCATTAGTTGCAAAAATTATTGAAGCTTACGAAATTCAACCAACGTAAACAATTTATAAAAAGGTGCAAGGATAACTTCCTTGCACCTTTTTTCTATACAATTAGAAGTTCAGTAAAGAGATTTTCAATTATCCTGATAAATATGGAGATAATTTCTAATTAGTAGAAATACACGGTGAAATCTATTTCTTTAGTTGTTATGATAAGGATAGGAAATGTGGGGTGTAAGCATGCGTCAAAAAGCGCAAACTCTTTTTGAGAAACTAGGGTATCGAAAAATTATGATGGTTAGCATTTTATTGACAGGGCTCATTTTATACGCGTTTCTTGCGGACTCTGTCCAAAGCGATACATACGATATACAATTATTTCAATTATCAACTGAAACCATTCGTTCTGAAAAAACAGTAGAAGATCCAGTTAAAACCGAGCAAGAAAGACAACGGCTAGCAGAAGAAGTCGCACCCAGTTATCAATTTATGGAAGAGTTTGTGGATAATCAAACAGCAGTGGTAGCATCGCTTTTTGGTTACATTTCAGAAGTTAAAGCTGCACCTGAAAAAGCACAAGACCAACTTACTGAAAAAGAAATGATCGAGCAACTGCGAGAAGATTTACGTTTACTCGAGACAAGTGAAAATGGATTGCGTTTAACAGACGATATGCTGAGTTCTCTACTAGCTCTTTCTGATGAGCGTCTTCTGAATGTAGAAGAACAGTTAAATAAAACAATTCAATCTTATTTAAATGAACCGATTCGCACCGAAGAAGTAGCACGAACACGAACAGAGATTGAACAAGAAATTCGACGCAATGAACAAATACCTAACGATATTATTCAAGCTGCTGTAACGATTGGTCGTTTTGGTATTATTGCAACAGAACTGGTTAATGAAGAATTAACTGCAAACCAACTAGAACAAGTGCGCAATAGTGTCGAACCCACACGTATCCTGCAAGGACAAGTACTTGTTCAAGAAGGTCAGTTGATTGACCGAGAAGTGTACCGACAATTAGAACTTGCAGGAATGACAGAAGATCAGCTTAGTTACAAACCGTTACTTGGCTTGTTAGTATTTGTACTAATTGCGATAGGACTCTTATTAGTAGTTATTACTCGATCACGAAAAGACGATAAAAATAAAGTAGTAGAACTACTGATAGTTTTAGTAACAGTCAGTATTTCACTAGTCTTGATGAAATTGATTGCTGAAGTTAGTGAGAATTTTGATATGGTTATCTCTTTTATTTTTCCTACAGCGTTAGCAGGAGTAATCGTTCGTTTGTTAGTAAATGAACGCGCAGCTGTTTTTGTGACAATTTTGATCAGTGCAGCAGCGGGTATGATGTTACCAAGTGGTTATTCGTCATCGTTGCAAGTTGATGTTGCTTTTTATATTCTGTTTGGTGGATTAACGGCAATTTATTTGATTGAACAAGACGGTAGTCGCGGGCGTCTCTTACAAATCAGTTTAGCTGTAGCTGGAGCGAACACATTATTTATCGCTTTTTATCTTTTGCTTGGACAAACACAGTATAATTGGACTGAAATCGGGTTTTACTTTACAGCAGCTATCGTGTCAGGGCTTTTATCAGGAGCATTAGCAATTGGTTTCTTGCCATTTTTTGAATCAGCATTTGGTATGTTGTCGACTATGCGTTTGATCGAGTTGTCTAACCCGAACCATCCTTTACTTAAGAAAATTCTTACAGAGACACCTGGCACGTATCATCATAGTTTGATGGTTGCCAATCTAGCCGATGCTTCATGTGAAGCCATTGGAGCAAATGGACTGCTGGCAAGAGTCGGGTGTTATTATCATGATATTGGCAAAACCAAGTATCCACAATACTTCATTGAAAACCAAGTGAATATTGACAATCCACATGATCGTTTGCCGCCGGAAAAAAGTCGGGATATTATTTTAGCGCACGGGATAAATGGTGCTCAATTATTGAAAAAGCATAAAATGCCAAAAGAAATTATCGATGTTGCGGCACAACATCACGGCACCAGCTTATTAAAATTCTTTTATTACAAAGCAAAAGAAATCAATCCAGACGTCGATGAGGAATCTTACCGTTACCAAGGTCCAAAGCCGCAAACAAAAGAAATTGCGATTATTTGTATAGCAGACAGTTTAGAAGCGGCTGTACGTTCGATGAAAGAACCAACATCAGAAAAGATAAAAAAATTGGTCGATTCAATTGTAGAGGATAAACTAAAAGATGGGCAATTTGAAGAATGTGACTTATCGCTAAAAGAACTTAAGACTGTAAAAGACATTATGTGTGAAACCTTAAACGGTATTTTTCATTCTCGCATTGAATATCCGAAAGAGCCAAAATGATAGGGGGATTTTTTTATGATAGCCGTTGATTTTATGGACGAAACAGAAACTTTACAACAAAAAGAGTTAGACTTTGTGCAACAAATATTGGAACATGCTGCTAAAAAGGAAGAAGTTTCTGATTCCGAAGTATCTGTAACATTTGTTACAGATGAAATGATTCGGGATATCAACCGCGAATATAGAAGCAAAGATCAACCAACCGATGTTATTTCATTTGCGATGGAAGAATTAGGCGAAGGGGAAATAGCAATTGTTGGTTCAACTGAACCCCGCATGCTCGGAGATATTATTATTTCACTTGATCGTACAAAAGAACAAGCGACTGATTATGGTCATTCGTTCGAAAGAGAACTTGGTTTTCTTGCTGTACACGGCTTTTTGCATCTTTTAGGCTATGATCACATGACAGAAGAAGATGAGAAAAAAATGTCTGCTCGACAAGAAGAAATTTTACTGTCACTAGGTATTACACGTGATCAGCATGAAGACGCGTAAATTTTTTCGTTCATTTCGATTTGCTGCTGAAGGAATAAGAATCGCTTTAAAACACGAACAAAATATTAGATTCCATTTTGCGTCAGCTATCATTGTAGCGCTTGCTGGATGGGTTACAGGCTTATCTTATACAGAATGGCTTATTGTTACATTATTAATCGGCGGCATGATTGCTTTAGAGCTGGTCAATTCAGCTATTGAACGCGTTGTGGATTTAGCAACCACTGAAATTCAACCGCTTGCAAAGCAAGCAAAAGATATGGCAGCAGGCGCTGTTTTGGTATTTGCAACAGCAAGTGCTATAATTGGATTAATCATATTTCTACCCAAATGGGTTTAACTTACAGAGGTGAAAAAAATGGAAAAAGAACAATTGATGAAACAAGCAATAGAAGCACGTGGAAATGCGTATGTGCCCTATTCAAAATTCCCTGTTGGTGCAGCATTACTAACAGCTGCTGGAAACGTATATCTCGGCTGCAATATAGAAAATGCAGGCTACTCGCTAGCGAATTGTGCAGAGCGTACAGCTATGTTTAAAGCAGTCTCTGAAGGCGAAAAAGAGTTTGTGGCATTAGCAGTATCAGCTGATACTCCAGGCCCTGTGTCGCCTTGTGGAGCATGTAGACAAGTGTTGGCAGAATTCTGTGCACCAGACATGCCCGTGTACTTAACAAATTTAAAAGGTGACGTGCAGGAAACGACAATCAGTGAATTGCTTCCCGGCGCATTTACAACGGAGGATTTAAACTATGCAGCCAGACAATAAAGGATTTAAATCAGGGTTCATTTCAATTATCGGTCGACCAAACGTTGGTAAATCAACGTTTCTTAACCGAGTAGTGGGCCAAAAAATTGCCATTATGAGTGATAAGCCGCAAACAACACGAAATAAAGTACAAGGTGTGGTCACAACAAATGACAGCCAAATGATTTTCATTGATACACCTGGCATTAATGAGCCTCGTCACAAACTAGGAGACTTTATGCTAAAAGTGGCTAAAAATACATTCCGCGAAGTGGATGTATTACTATTTGTTGCAAGTGGCATTGATCGTGTCGGAAAAGAAGATCGTTACGTGCTTGAAATGTTGAAAGATATTGATGTGCCAGTCTTTTTGGTCATCAACAAAATTGATCAAGTGCATCCCGATAACTTACCGAAAATTATCGAGTCATACCGCAAAGAATTTGATTTTGCAGAAGCAATTCCTATTTCAGCGTTAGAAGGGAATAATGTCGAGACATTATTGACAAAAATTAATGAGCGTCTTCCAGAAGGACCACAATATTACCCAGCTGATCAAATTACAGATCACCCAGAACGTTTTATCATTTCTGAGTTGATTCGTGAAAAAGCACTGCATTTAACACGCGAAGAAATTCCGCACTCTATTGCTGTAGTAATTGAAAAAATTGCACCTGATTCAGAAAACAAAGACATGATTCGTATTCAAGCAACCATCATGGTCGAGCGCGATTCCCAAAAAGGCATTGTTATCGGTAAAAAAGGTGTATTGCTTAAACAAATCGGCACACGTGCACGTCAAGACATTGAAAACTTGCTCGGCTCGAAAGTCTATTTAGAGTTATGGGTAAAAGTGCAAAAAGATTGGCGCAATAAAGCGATGCATTTACGTGATTTCGGCTTCAGAGAAGACGAATACTAAGGAGACCTTCGCATGCAAAGCCAAGTAGAGGGAATTGTTGTTCGCACAATGCCTTACGGCGAAAATAATAAAATTGTCACGTTATTTACAAGAGAAGCAGGGAAAATCACTTGTATGGCAAGAGGCGCAAAAAAACCCGCTAGTCGATTAGCGGCCATTACTCAAGTATTTACACATGGCACGTTTTCCGTTTATAAAGGAAAAGGCATGGGTACTTTACAAGCAGGAGACCCGCTAGAATCGCTTCGACATATTCGCGAAGACATCATGTCTACTGCCTATGCAAGTTATGTAACAGAGCTGATTGATCGGCTCACTGAACAAGATGAGCCACAACCCGCGATTTTTGAAATCTTGTACCAGGCGCTTCATGCGATAAACGATGGCTACGATCCTGAAGCAATTACGCTTTTTGTTGAGTGGAAAATGTTACAAGTGGCTGGCCTTACGCCGACGCTTCATGAATGTGCAAATTGTGGATCGACCGAAGGAGAATTCGCTTTTTCTTTTCAAGAACTTGGTTTTTTGTGTCACCGTTGTTTCCATATCGATTCGTATATCATTCGGTTAAGCCCAGCTTTGGTGAAATTGATTCGCACTTTCTATTTTGTGCCAATTGAACGAGTAGGGTCGTTGACGTTAAAAAAAGAATCCAAGAGCTTACTCAAGCAAATTGTTCGGACCATTTACGAGGAGAAAGCGGGTATTCGTTTGAAGTCGAGAAAATTTCTCGAACAATTAGAGCGAACGCCTGAATTTTTACCTCAAAAAGAAGAGCTGCCAAAAGACGAATAGTCTTTTGTGCAGCTCTTCTTTTTTATTTAATAATATCTCCTAGCTGATTAAGCACTTCCGCTTTTCAGTGTCCAGACTCCAGTGCCTAGCTCTTCGGGACATAAGTCAACTTAGCTGTGTGGCAAAGAACGCCACACTGCTGATCTGCCTTTTGCCTGTCAGAGCTGACCAAGCACTTCCGCTTTTCAGTGTCTAGCTCCAACGGCCAGCTCCTCGGGACATAAGGCACTCTGGTTATGCGGCAAAAGACGCCGCTTCACCAGATCGTCTTATGCCTGTCAGAGCTGAACGGCCGTTTCCGCTTTTCTTCTTAAAATTGAATATGCTTTTCGATATAAGCTTGTACTTCAGCGATGGGCATGCGTGTTTGTTCCATAGAATCGCGGTGACGTACAGTTACTTGGTCGTCTTCGACAGAATTAAAGTCGTACGTAATACAGAAAGGTGTACCGATTTCATCTTGACGGCGGTACCGTTTACCGATGGATTGTGACTCATCGTAATCCACCATGAAATGCTTAGCTAGTTCAGCGAATACGCCAGTAGCGCCTTCTGCTAACTTTTTCGATAAAGGAAGAATAGCTGCTTTATAAGGAGCTAAAGCAGGGTGGAATTTTAAAACTGTGCGTTTTTCGTCGTTTTCAAGTGCTTCTTCAGTGAACGCATCTACTAGGAATGCTAGTGTGACACGGTCAGCTCCAAGAGAAGGTTCGATGCAATAAGGTACGAAACGTTCGTTCGTTGCTGGGTCAATATAGTGGAAATCTTCTCCTGAATGTTCCATATGACGTTTTAAATCGAAATCTGTGCGGTCTGCGATGCCCCACAGCTCGCCCCAGCCGAATGGGAATTTGTATTCGATGTCGACTGTCGCATTTGAGTAATGAGAAAGTTCATCTGCATCGTGCTCACGCAAGCGCATATTGCCTTCTGTTAAGTCTAAATCCAACAACCAGTTTTTGCAGAAATCGCGCCAGTAAGCATACCATTCTAAATCTTCACCTGGTTTGCAGAAAAACTCAAGTTCCATTTGTTCGAACTCACGCGTCCGGAATGTAAAGTTACCTGGTGTGATTTCGTTGCGAAAACTTTTACCAATTTGAGCAATCCCAAAAGGCATTTTTTTGCGCATTGAACGTTGAACGTTTTTATAGTTAACGAAAATTCCTTGTGCCGTTTCTGGACGTAAGAAAATTTCGTTTGTTGAAGCTTCAGTAACGCCTTGGAACGTTTTAAACATCAAGTTAAACTGACGGATTTCTGTGAAATCTTTCGCGCCACATGTTGGACATTTTACATCGTGTTCTTGAATCAATTCTGCCATGCGATCAAATGATAAACCGTCAACGATTAATTCAATGCCTTTGGCATCGAGTGCATCTTCAATTAGTTTATCTGCGCGGTGACGAGTTTTGCAGCTCTTGCAGTCGATCATCGGGTCATTAAAGTTACCGACATGCCCTGAAGCTATCCAAGTTTTCGGGTTCATCAAAATCGCTGCATCGAGTCCTACGTTATAAGGGGATTCTTGAACGAATTTTTTCCACCATGCTTTTTTAATATTGTTTTTTAGTTCGACGCCAAGTGGACCATAATCCCACGTATTCGCTAATCCACCATAAATTTCAGAGCCTGGGAATACAAAGCCTCTGTGTTTTGCTAATGCTACTACATCTTCCATCGACATAAAATTACCTCCATAAAATAAAAAATCGTACGCGTCTTCGGACATGTAGACATGTCCGAGGACGAGTACGTTAAGACCCGCGGTTCCACCTCGATTGACTGTAAGTATACAGTCCGCTTTAAAATAAAAATGGCTCTGGATCGCCGTTTCCTGTAGGTGCAGACTCTCACTATCACTGCTCGCTCTAAGTTACAGTACTTATCTATCCGTCGTTGCCTTTGTTCAGTTCGTTCATATTATACCATGCTAATGTTTTCTTCGCAATATCGTGTTTATTAGTATATAATAATTGATATTGAGTATAACATATATATTTTTTGAGGCGGTGAGTCCAATCGAACTCAATAAACGACAAGAAGAAATTTTGCAAATTGTTAAAGGCAATGGTCCAATTACTGGCGAGCAAATAGCTGATCGCTTAAACTTAACAAGATCGACATTACGACCTGATTTAGCCATCCTGACAATGGCAGGCTTTTTAGATGCCCGTCCGCGTGTTGGCTATTTTTATTCGGGTAAAAAACCAGGTCAAGATGTTACCGATACGATGAACAATATGAAAGTTAAGGATTTCCAGTCGATTCCGGTTGTTGTTAGAGAAGATGTTAGCGTGTATGATGCCATCAGCCAGATGTTCTTGGATGATGTCGGAACACTTTTTGTTGTTGATAAAAAGTCGTATTTAACAGGAGTTCTCTCTAGAAAAGATTTGCTGCGTGCAAGTCTGGGTAGTCAAGACCTCATGAGTATTCCCGTACATATCATTATGACACGTATGCCAAACATCACCTACTGTGTGAAAAACGAATCGCTTATTCAAGCGGCGCATCGCTTAATCAATCAACAAATCGATGCATTGCCCGTAGTAGAAGAGCAAACGGACGGTTTTAAAGTTGTCGGTAGATTAACAAAAACGAATATTACTCGTGCGTTTTTATCGCTATCTGAAAACCACGATTTGTGAGGTGTCAATTATGAATTCACTCCG
>JBBSRA010000011.1:0-72641 GCA_038243515.1 Caryophanales bacterium | reverse complement strand
GGATACCAGAACTTCTTGATTGAAAATGGGGGTTGTGAATTCCAGGCTTCCTTGTTGTCCTTCTTGGTAAATTCCGAGCAACTTATCCGCATTAAAGTAAACGGTTGTCCAGATTGCCGTCCAAATTAAGCTTCCGAACACTTGGCTTCTAGAAATCTTTCTCCCTTTTGAGAGATGAGACCGCTTCTTAAAATTCTTCAGATTATCTGGTGTCCATTCTTCGAAGTTTAGTGCTAGTGGTTTTTGCGACGCTGAATGCTCGGCTCGCTCAACAATTACCAAAACTAAAGTCAGCCAGAACAATACTTGAATCACTGTATTGATAATTCCTGAAATAATTCCTCCAATTATCGATACAATAATGCTTAAAATCCCTTCTTCTCCTGCACTCGACACAATTGTGACAATAAAAATAACAATCGTAGTCACAGCAATAGCAATCGGTAGGATGAGCTTTAGCAATTGAAGATACAGATCGTAATACCGTGTGCCGATCAAATACATTGGCCGCTCTGCATAACGGCTCGCTAGAATCGCTGGATGACCTAACTCAGCCAGAACATTCTTAACGTTTTGTTCTGAATAGTCATTAGCCAGCATGCCTTCGATCGACGACCGCAATTGCTCTGCTATTTCACTTTGTCTTTTTTCAGGAAGCCTTTCTATGACTTCCATCACGTACAAGTCGATCAGTTCCATGGAAAACACCCCCCTTCTATTAAAATCTATAATTTCTCTATCTATTTTCTACTTGTTTTTCAAATTTTAAAACATGAGTTGGTACGCTTCATTATCTTCATCATACACCTTAACTTTAGACTTTTTCAAAATTAATCTGTAAATTAAGACTGTTTTGCACTTTGAAGATTTGAGATTTTATCAATTAATTTTAACAAATGTAAAAAGCAGACTCATTTCAATGAGCCTGCTTTAGACTGTAGACAACGTGAATCGAGGTTATAACCCAACCGATCTGTCCACTCTGCTCCCCGGGGGCTCAGGAGTCTTCGGGGTTAGCACAGTTAAAGAGCAGTAGATGAAGTTGTGTTTTTTGCTAGTAGTAAATAAGCGAGTAACGCAATCAAACACATCGAAAAAATAACCAAGCCCATCGGGACCGCTGTATTTTCTCCAGCTATTCCTACGAGTGGCGCTGTCGCAGCTCCAAGGATAAAAGGCAACAATCCAAGTAACGCAGAAGCACTTCCTGCAACATGTCCTTGACTTTCCATTGCAAGCGTAAAAGAAGATGTCCCGACAACGCCAATAGACATGATGAAAAAGAAAATCGGAATCGCGACTGCCCATAAAGGCCCTTGCATCAGCACTACAACTAATAGGATGGCTCCTGCTACCGTCGCTGTATAAAGAGCAGTTTCTAAAAATCTTTTTTCAGACCAAATATGCGTAAATCGACCAACTGAATAGCTACCAATAATTAACGCAATGCCGTTCACACCAAACAGCAAACTGAACATTTGAGGAGAGGCGCCGTAAATATTTTGATAAATAAAAGGTGTCCCGGATACATAAGCAAAAACGCCACCAATCAGAAACCCTTGCGCTAATGCATACCCTGTAAACTGGCGATTTTTTAAAATGCCTGTAAAATTGCCGATGGTTGATTTCAAGTTACTCGGCACACGTTTTTCAGGTGGCAAACTTTCTTTTAGTCGGAAAGCAGAAAGTACAAGCAACATGATTCCGAGCACCGTCAATAGCATGAAAATCCCTTTCCAATCCGCAAACAACAATACCCCACTGCCGATTGAAGGGGCAATTAATGGCACCAAGTTGCCAATTACCATCAGTAAAGCAAACAACCGCGTAAGCTCTGGACCATAACTGACATCACGCACTATTGCCCGGGAAATAACGAGCGCACCTGAAGCCGCAAAGCCTTGAACAAAACGAAGAAATACAAATATGTAGATATTTGGCGCAAATATACAAGCAATTGATGCCACAATATAAGCAACTAAGGAAATTAATAAAGGCTTACGTCTTCCGTGCATGTCACTGAATGCACCCGCAACCAATTGACCAATCGCTAGCCCTAACAAGCATGTGGTCAGACTCAACTGAACAAGACTGGCATTTGTTTTATAAACGTCTGCTAAAATTGGGAATGCGGGTAAATACATATCAATCGTAAACGGAACTAAAGTAGTTAAAGCACCTACCAATAAAATAAAATGAATACGTTTTAGACCTGTCGAACTTTCCACTCTCTTTGCACCTTCTTTTCTTTCTTTGCTCTTCTATCTTTTACTTTACTTAGTTAACATAACAAAAAACCGCAACTATTAGTTTATCACAATGGATAAACTGATAGTTGCGGGCTGACATCGAACCATTAACTAGATTTTATTTTACTTCCACAGTCCAACCAAGTGTATCTTCAACTTTTCCTGTTTGAATTCCTGTGATCGTATCGTAAATTTTTTGTGACAATTCACCAATTTCATGGTTGTTTACAATCATTTTTTTGCCTTTCCAGTTTAGCTCTCCTACTGGAGCAATAACGGCTGCTGTGCCTGTACCAAAGACTTCTTCGACGTGACCCGCATCATATGCTTCGTAAAGCTCATCAATGGAAATACGTTTTTCTGTTACTTTAATTCCCCACGTATCAAGCAGTTCAATGATCGACATACGCGTAATACCTTTTAAGATACTGCCGTTCAATTCTGGTGTGAAGACTTCTCCGTTGATTTTGAAGAAGATATTCATACTGCCAACTTCTTCAATGTACTTTTTCTCAACGCCATCTAACCAAAGAACATCTGCATTGCCTTCTTTTTTAGCGTTAGCTTGTGCTTGATAACCAGAAGAATAGTTTCCGGCTGTTTTGGCCATACCCGTTCCACCTTTTACGGCTCGCGTGAATTTATCTTCTACATGAATAACAACAGGCTGAAGACCTCCTGGGAAATAAGAGCCTACTGGTGACAAGATTACCATGTATTTATAAGTTTGAGAGGGTCCGACTGCAAGATTTGCATCTGTTGAAATGATATAAGGACGGATATAAAGAGATGTTCCAGGTGTTTTCGGCACCCAATCTTTTTCTAGTTTAACTAGTTTAGTTAAATGCTCTAGCGCTAATTTTTCGTCAATTGCTGGAATGCTTAACCGTTCGCTAGAAAGATTTAAGCGCTCAAAGTTCTTTTCTGGTCGGAATAACAAAATACGTCCGTCTTCAGTATGATATGCTTTCATGCCTTCAAAGACTGTTTGTCCATAATGGAAAATCATTGCTGCAGGATCTAAGCTAATCGGTCCATAAGGAACAATCTTCGGATCATACCAGCCTTTTTCAGTTTCGTATTCAAGAACATACATATGATCTGTAAACGTAGTTCCAAATGGCACTTGATCTTTCACCGGTTTTTCTTTTTTGTTAGTGTTTTCGACAACTTCTAGCTGGTATGTATTCATCATCAGGACTCCTTTTTTGTAATTATAATTTAAATTATCAGTTATATGAATAATTATACACGTTTATTCCGTTTTTTAAAGCTCTTCTCTCTATAATTCACAAATCACGATAAAAGACCTGTTCTTTTCCATAAAAAAAGATCATTCAGCGAATGACCTCAACAAAATGGGCAAGAATTTTAGCAGTTAAGCCCCAAATGACCTTGTCACCATAAATATAAAAATGCTCATCGACTTGGCGTGTGCGCCAATTATAATTTTCTCCACCTGCAATTAAATCATATGGAAAGCTTTCTTCTGGTTGGATATCAAAATTAATACGATAAATCTTTGGATCTTTTTCCATAAAAAACGATAAAGGCACTGTAAAAATGCGATCAACTTCTGGCGGATTGGGACTGAACGTAGTTTTCGAATCAATGACACCCGCAAATGAATAAACAATCATACCAAAAGGCGAAACGATATAATCCAATGGGAAAATATCCGAAATAGCGTTTCTTTCTATCCCTAGTTCTTCCATAGTTTCTCGAATTGCAGTATCTTCTTCTGTTTTGTCTTGAAAATCAATTTTTCCTCCAGGAAAACAAATCTCTCCTGGCTGATTTCTGAGATCATATGAACGAACTTCAAAGAGGACATGGATTTCTCCATCCTTTTCGATAAGAGGCAAAAGAATTGCGTATTTTGAAAAATCCTTGTTTCCCATTACTTCGGGAATTCGGTTTCCCATTTTTTCAAGCACCTGTTTTGGATCCATATCAACACCTCATTTCTTCTATCCATTTTATCAAACTTAGCGAAATAAGTCCTTTGAAGCACTACATTGTCAAAATCTCTCGTATATCTTCTTCGGTCATTGCTTTTAATGGCTCTTCTCCCGAAAGAATAACATCATCAATTAAGTTTTTCTTTTTTAACTGCAACTCATTAATTTTTTCTTCAATTGTGCCTTTCGCAATTAGCCGAACAACTTGAACTTCTTTTTTCTGGCCCATGCGATGTGCACGGTCCGCTGCTTGTTGTTCGACAGCTGGATTCCACCATAAATCATATAAGATCACCGTGTCGGCACCAGTTAAATTCAAGCCGGTACCTCCTGCTTTTAACGAAATTAAAAACAAATTGCCTTGTCCTTCATTAAATTGCTGGCAAAGGTCTACTCGATCTACAGGTGGTGTTTGACCATCCAAATAAAAATAAGAAACACTTTCTCTCGTTAATTGATTGCCGATAATCCCAAGCATTTGTGTAAACTGCGAAAATACGAGTACGCGACGTCCCGAAGAACGGCATTCAGCCAACAACTCCATCAATTGATCAAACTTGGCAGAACCTCCATCATAACCTTCTACAAATAATGCTGGGTGACAGCATAATTGGCGCAAACGTGTCAGTCCAGCTAAGATACGGATGCGATTTTTTTGGAAGCTATCTTTATTCAAATGCTTGAAAGCATCTTGTTTTAATTCAGCTAAATAAGCTGCATAGAGTTTCTTTTGTGCTGTTTGCAGCTCGGAAAATTGAATTGACTCTACTTTCTCAGGGAGTTCGGTTAATACATTGGCTTTGATGCGCCGCAAAATAAAAGGTCGCACTCGTTTTTTTATACTTTCACGTCTCATTTCGCTAAATAGCCTGCGGTTAGGTAGTAGCTCTGGAAACACCACATTGAAAATTGACCATAACTCGTCTAGTGAGTTTTCGATGGGAGTACCCGTTAATGCAAATCGGTAATCAGCTCGTATGCTTTTAACTGCTTTGGCGGTTTGGGTAACTGGATTTTTGAACGCTTGTGCTTCATCTAAAAATACGGTATGGAAAGTTTGATCTCGGTACAATACTTGGTCCATGCGCAAAGATGGGTAAGATGTAATAACCACGTCTAACGCGTTTATATTTTTAATCAGAGCCATTCGCTGCGCTTTACTGCCATCAATAATTCCTGCTTTAACACTTGGTGCAAATTTGCTTAGTTCATTGAACCAATTGTAAACAAGTGACGAGGGAGCGACCACTAGTACAGGTTGCTGCTGTTTACGAACTTCGGGGAGTACCGAGACAATAAATGCGATGCTTTGCAAGGTTTTCCCAAGCCCCATATCATCCGCTAAAATACCGCCAAATTTGTATTTTGCCAGTAGTTTTATCCAACGAAATCCAGCTTCTTGGTAATCGCGTAAGACTCCGTTTAGGCTTTCTGGCACAGCAAACTCTAGTTTTCCTGGCTGATCTAAATTCTGTAATAAATTTGTGAAACTCGCACCTGAATCGAGCAGCTGTCCTTCATCTAATGAAGCTACTATCTGCAGTCCATGAATTAATGGAATCCGAATTTCCTCTCTGCCAAAATTAGCTGAGCTGATATCTAATTCCCGCAGAAAATTACTCAAATCAAGGAATTCTTGTGTTTCTAAAGACATTAACGTACCGTTAGGGATCCGGTAATAAGGACGTTTTTCTTCTAATGCTGCTAATATTTTCTTAATTTCTGTTTCTGCAACGTCTTGCATATCGAAACGAAATTCTAGCCAGTCTGTGCGTTCACTAATTTCAACTTTTACTTTTGGACCGCCGTAATTTTTTTGAACACGCAGCTTAACAGCAATGGTTGCGTAAATTTGCATCATTTCTTCGAGCACAGGAATGACGTGATACAAGAAATGATATTCTGCTTCTTCGTCTTGCATATAAAAACCGCCATCGGTTTGTGTAAACTGGCTCTCTTTCATGATGCGCAACATATCTTGCTCTTGTTGGAGTTGTCTGCGTATGCCTGGATAATGACGAACCTCATCTTCTGGTTCTTCACAGGGATTAATAACTAAATGACCATAATGAAATTCAACACCTGCTAGTAAGCGATGTTTAATGCGATCGAGAAAAAGCTTGGCGCGAAGAGGTGTTTCTACAAGTCTCTCTGCAACTGCATCCGCAATCTGCACATTACCTAAACGTTCTAATCCTGGTACGACAGTAGCCATGAAATAATCCAGTTCTTCTGCTGGAATCAGCAATCGGTCTAGTCCCTTTGGCAGTAAATCTTTTAGTTCTGCCAATCGCTTGGCATCTTTATTTGCTAAATAGACAAGTACACCATCTGCAAATGCCAATTCGTATGCTTGAAGAATTAGTACGGTTTCAAGCCCTTCAACATCTAACCGAAAACCTCCGGAACGGTGTTCATTAAAATGAAAAGATAGCGGTAATTCCTTTTTAATGTCGATGCCTTTTGTCATTTTCCCATCCCCAATAACTTTAACGTTAGGGGCGTCTTGAAATAAAGGCAATAGTCGCTCCCAATCTGAAGCTGCAATAACGACCATGTCTTCTGCTTGTTCTGTTTTTATCACACCTGCAATTCGAGTTTTCACTAAATATGCGAAAATTTTTTCGGATTCATCACTCAAACAGTGGTCTTGTGGAGAATAATACACGCCAGCTAGTTGCTCGTATGCTTCGTTCGCTTGCCACGCATTTAAAAATTCATTGATATGACCAATAGGTTCTAGCTCATTTGTTCCTATAGCTATTCGTAAACCAAGGTATGCTGTTTCACTCAGCAACACTGGCAATAAACTAAATTCAACTTCAAGCATTTGACGTTGATCGAAGTATCGGCGTTTGCCTTGGGTCTCTTCTGCTCCTCGGCTAAACAATTCCAACATTTTTACTGTTGGGTTTTCGCGTTGTTGTATGTGATCAATCGCAAGCAACATTCCCGCAATATGATGACAATAGGTCGTGACAAACCCGACAGGCGGACAGCTACATGAAGCAAGAATTTCACCATCTTCTGCTTGCTTCACGCTGACATGAAATTCATGACGCCCCGTAACAAGACCTTTTATGAGCTGGTCGTCACTCATGTCTGGCATCAGTCGGATTTTTCCTGCTAGAAAAAAAGACTTTCCTTTTTTATAAGCTGCCTGTCCGCATAACTTTTTAATTTTTGAGTCGTTTAGTGAAAAATTCATGAGATGAGTTCCTCTCTGCGTTAAAATACCGGAGACCTTTTCGAAGAGTCTAATTCTCTCTATTATCTCTGACTGCATGGAGCTATTCAACGATTGCGATACAAAGCCCTCTTCAACAATGTTGAGGAGGGCTCTGTATATTAAAAATTCAAATGACTTGAGACTTCTCAAGCTCAGGTATCTGTTCTTTTATTGCTTTGATGGCTTCTTCAAGATTGCGAACGTGCAAGACCTTTTTTTGTGTATCAGGATATTGAAGACTGGTATGTTGGTAACGCGAATCGTAGTAATACTCTAGCAATAAACGCACAGCAGAGGCAAATTCACTCGTTTCTAAATCCGATTCAATTTGTTTAGAAACTTCCAAAGGCATACGCGTTTTGATTCGCTGGAACGCAGCTATGCATTCCACTTGATACTCTACTGGACGGTAATCTTCAATTATCTCTTTAATCCGTTCTTCGATCGGCATTTCAATGATCAACTGGATACTATTTGCCTTTAACTCCATTACCCAAGACGGGATGACAACTTTGCCGATTCGCGCACTTTCCGCTTCAAAGAGCACAAATGGTGCTTTTTGAAGCTTTCGAAATTGCTGAACCAATAACGAATCAAATACTTTCTGGTTATGAGGCTCGACACCTATATGACCAAAGATAGAACCTTTATGATTAGCCAAACCTTCTAAGTCAATCACAGGATAGCCTTGTTTTTCTAGTGCTTTCAAAATTCTGGTTTTTCCTGTTCCGGTTAACCCATTTAGTACATAAGCTATAAAAGGTGCTTCGGGTTGCTCAAGCTGTTCAAGCACCCATCTGCGGTATTCGCGAATTCCGCCTTCTAACCGGCTGACATGAACATCCATTAACGACAAAAGTGTAGCTGTTGTTCGGCTACGCATCCCACCACGCCAACAAAAGACAGTTTTATGACCGTTGATTTGTTTAAACTGATGAACAAATTCCGGCAATTTAGCGGATAGGATTTCAAGACCACGTACTTTAGCCGCTTCTATACTTGCTTGTTTATAAAGTGTACCTATTTCGGCTCGCTCTTCATCATCAAAAAAAGGAATATTGATGCTGCCTGGTATCGAGAAATTCTTATATTCAGATGGCGATCTGACATCGATTAACACCATTTCGTTTTTTTCACTTAAAGGAATTAACTCTGTCACTTCAATATTGTTGAACATCTATTTTCCTCCAAACACGCGCTTGTTTTACGTATTCTTTCAGTATACACTCATGCGGAATGGTTTTCTTTTTTGAGTACTTGCTTTTTAAATGCTTACTTTGTTGCATAATAGCTAATAAATTGTAGAAGGCGCTATTTTCATAGCTTTTTCAATATCTCTGTGTTTTAATTTTAAGGCGACAAGGGAATAATACTAGGAATTGCTGAAATTAGTCATATTTCTTAAAAGAGAGGAGAAAACCATATGAAAGAGCTTTTCGGCTTGATGAAATTCGGAACGAAATCCGCCTTATGGGCAGCCGTTATTAATACAGTCGTTGCAATCATTAAAACAGCTGCTTATTTAATTACTGGAAACGTGGCAATGTTTGCTGAAATGATGCACAGCTTCGGAGATGCCGCTAATCAGTTTTTTGTTTTTATCGGTTCTGCATTAAGTAAAAAAGAACCCACAGAACGATTTCCTGGCGGATTTGGTCGTTTGGTTAATCTTGTGTTACTCGGCGCTGTACTGATTGTCGGTGTATTAGCTTATGAGACCATTATAGAAGGTATTGGTCATATTTCAAACGCTACCCATTCCGAAGATTGGTTTTGGTTAAATGTTGGCGTTCTTGGAGCTTCAGCGTTACTAGAAGCAGGAGTGCTTTATAAAGCGATGAGAGAAATTACAGAACACTTGCCTAAAGAACAAACAAAAGGGCTCAAGTTAATCCCTCTCAGTTACAAGCATGTAAAAGAAGCTAAACCTGCTACAAAATTAGTGTTTTTAGAAGATAACGTCGCTGTTGGTGGTGCACTACTCGCGATGCTGGCTATTATTATCGCGACTTATACGCCGTTTCACAGTGCTACAGGCTATGCGTCCGTCATCATCGGTGTTGCTCTTATTTTTGTAGTTGGTCGTATATTCTTAGATAATGCTGCAGGTGCATTAGGAGTGGCTGATGTAAAAATGCAAGCAAGAATGGGTGCACGTATTTTGCAACACGAGCATATTACCGATATCCAAGATTTGGATGTCATTAAAGAAGGTGATAGTCTTCATGTTGAACTAAGAGTGGAAGTAGATCCGAACATGACGATTAAACAAGCAGACGAAATCCGAAATTACATTGAGAAAAAAATTACCGAAAGTGTGGACAATGTAACAGATATTATTATTGAATTTGATGACGATGATGGCATTGATACATGGAGCAATATTTCGAGCGAGGATAAAAAGTAGTTTTACAAATTTTACAACTTCAACAAAAAGACAACGCCAATCCGGAATGTTTCTCTTTCCGATTGGTGTTGTCTTTTCAAATACGTTTCGTGAGCGTTCCATAGAAAAATGACAACTCCTGTAAATATCCACCGCTAAGTGAATATTTACAGGAGCTATCAATTGATGATTATCTCACTTTTTTCTGTCTCCACATTTTAAACCTTTCCTCTGTAGGGCATATACGGCTGGATTGGAACATTTACAATTGAAAGTGGAATCTCTAGCGCATCACCCATTTGAATAGCATAAGGAGATGTTAACTTATTGGCTTTTTTCAGATTTTCAAGTGACATGCCGTATTCTTTTGCGATAAATTCCAGTGTTTCTCCATCTGCTACTTCATGGTTTTTCCGTACTTTTTCAATTTTACAAGCAGACTGTTTAAACTGGGGCTGTTTGGAAAGTGGATCGACAAAGTCAGCTGTCAATTCATTCGCTGCTTCTTTTTTCTCCCAGCTTCCAAAATGGAATGGCACAAACACTAATCCTTTTTGCACAGCATCTCCTATTCGAGCAGGAACTTCAATCCAACCGCGTGGTGAAGTAATGCGGACCGATTCTCCCTCGACGATTGATAAAGCTTCCGCATCTGCTGTATTGATTTCAACATAACCATGTTGAGCTGCCATATGCAAAATTGGCGAGCGTCCTGTTTTCGTTCGTGTATGCCAATGCCATACCAACCTGCCAGTAGTTAGCCACATTGGATAATCTTTGTTCGGCTCTTCTGCAGGTGGTAAAAATCGAGTTGGGTGTAAAATGGCTCGACCATCCGCTTGTTTATCTGCAAATTCTTTTTTCGTCAACGCACGCCCAGTAAATTGATTTTTTCCAAAGCTTTGTGTGTAATCTACATTTGTATGGAATTTAAAATCGGAATAAAGCCTTGGCGTACCAAGGGAATTTTCATCTGCCACCGGCCAACGTAAGCCATTATGCTTTTCTAGCCTGTCATATGTGATGCCCGTCATATCACAAGGCCGTCCTTTGGAAACACGTTTGAATTCTTCAAAACATTCTTCTGGAGTTGTAAATGTAATTAACGGCTGTCCATCTTTGTCTTTCATCTCCATCCGTTTTGCGAAGTCGAGAAGAATATCGAAATCGGTTTTAACTCCTTCTGGCGGCTCTACTGCTTTTCGAAGGATATTAATGGTACGATCTGCATTTTCCATTGTTCCTTCTTTTTCTCCCCACATGGCAGCAGGAAGCACTACATCTGCTATAGTGGTTGTTTCATTTAAGAACGGATCTTGAACGACGACAAACGTATTTTCCATAGCCTTTTTAGCTCGCTGGCGATTCGGAAGCGATACCATCGAATTCGTACCGATATTCCAAAAAAGACCGATTTCACCTTTTTCAATCATCGAAATTTGCTCTTCAATTCCTTTTTCCGGTCCAACAGGAAGGATTTTCATATCAACGTTCCACAATTCTGCCATTTCTTTTATATGTTCAGGGTTCGAGTGATTGCGATGCGCTGGATATGTGCCCACGCCTCCTGCTGTTCGATTGGCAGAAGAACTTGGCTGTCCGGCCATATGCAACGGTCCGCAACCCGGCTTTCCGATCAGTCCCCGAATTAAGTGTAAGTTATTTATTGCCACGCAAGCTGTAGTAGCATCTGCACTTTGGTAAGTTCCTTGTAGTGTTGTCGTGACCAACGAAGAAGTTGTGCCTAATTGCTCGGCAGCTCGCTGCAAAGTCTCAAGCGGGATTCCAGTTAATTTTTCCGCTTTTTCCAGTGGCCAGTCCGCAATAGAATTTGCCATTTCTTCAAACCCAATTGTATATTTAGCAATAAAGTCGGTATCAATATGCTTTTTTTTCACTATTTCAGCTAACAAGCCATTTAGCAAAGCTACATTTGTTCCAGGACGCAACTGAAGATGCAAATCCGCTTCTTTTGCTGTAAGAGTTTTTCTTGGATCTACGACAATAATATACGGCTTCCCGGTTTTTTTCTTACGTTCCATAATTCGTTCAAATAAAACTGTCCCGGTTTCAGCAACATTGTGACCGAAAAGCATTAATGTATCAGTCTTATCTATATCATCATAAGATGCCGGCGTTCCGTCAGCGCCGAAAGACTGTAATAAACAAAACTCTGTTGTCGCTGTGCACAAACGAGTATTGGCATCGAGCAAATGTGTCTGTAATCCTGCGCGGCCTATTTTAGCGGTTGCGTAATAATCTTCTAGAAAACCTTGTCCTGTCGAATAGATACTGATACTATTCGTCCCTTTTTCTTGCAGTGACTGTTTGGCTTTTTTAACAATTAAGTTCATCGCTTCATCCCAAGAGGCAGGCACTAAATTACCCGTTTCATCTCGAATGAGCGGTGTTGTCAACCGATCTGGCGCATTATTGGCATACCATTGGTT
The DNA here is from genome assembly GCA_038243515.1 of Caryophanales bacterium. Lineage (GTDB taxonomy): Bacteria > Bacillota > Bacilli > Bacillales_A > Planococcaceae > Planococcus. The sequence continues at coordinate 60,366 of JBBSRA010000011.1, read as the reverse complement.
TTCTCCTTTTGGTCCTAATCGACCACGGTTAATCGAATGATCTCCATTCCCTTTAATACCGACGATTTTCCCGTCTTTTACAGCCGTGTAGCAGCCGCAACCAACTGAACAAATATTACATGTGCTGTAGACCCATTTATCTACTTCTCCCTGACTGTATATGTTTTGGTCAATTCGTTCTTTTTCCCACGCCATTTTTCATGTCCTCCTATCGGATTACTGGATTATAAAAAGATGGTACAACAAATTTAATATTTTCATCTCCGTAAATCTCTTCAAGTTCTACAGCTGCGTCTTCCAAGTCTTTTTTCATCTTTTCAAATAATGGTTCTATTTGTCCGGTTACCGACTTCGATGGAAGATCCATCCAGTCACTTGCTCTTTTCCAGGATCTAAACAAGGGTTCCGCGATTTCATGATCATGATAAACGATTGTAATATGTTCTTTTACTTTTTCGAGTTCGGCTTCTTCTTCATCTTCTTTCAATTTGGGCAATAGTTTTTCCAAATTTTCTTTTTGTTCTTTTAAAGATTCTCTAGTCAGCGTTAGAAGTGGGTGATCATAAGGCTCCGTTTTTTTCAATACTTGTTCTGTGCCGTCTAATACATTGGCAAACAAGTTTTCTAATTTTGTCGACATAATCTCACCTCCTTTCATTTCTGAAAGAGCACTTGATTTTAAGTAAAAAGAACATTTAGTTTAATTAAAAAGAAAAAAATTTTAAAACACTCTACATTTATCAGTGTAAAAATATAAGAAAATTTGTCTTTCAATAGATTCTATTTTGGAAAGTCGATCTGTTTAAGGATATGTAAAGAAATGAATGTCAGAACGTTTCGGTAATAATTGACTTGAGAGCTTCGCAATGTTTGCTTTGAATAACGTCCATACATTTTAAACCGCGCCTTCTATTCTTTTCAAATTTTAAAAAAGTCACTTGTCCTACTAAAAGCTAGAGCGAGTATGCACAACATTTCAACTATACCACTATATTTCGCTTCTCAAACTAGATTAAACGGAATATTTAAAAAACTATAATAAATTGAGAAAGAAAAACAGAATACCTATCTTCGATAACTCCAGCTTCCGCCTACCTAAACTAGCACATTCATTTTAGTTAAAAATACCTCCGGTTAACGATGTTAGTGGCAATACATAGATTCATATCTCGACTAAAGCCAAACAATAATTTAAAGTTTTATGTAACTCCTTCAAAAAAACAACCCAAACCAGAAAAGAAAACTCTTCTGGTTTGGGTTGTTTTTATACATAACGCATATATTTTATCGCTTCGAGGTTTTGTGCTTTCGCCAAAGCTATTAGAGAAACTCTCGAGATTGAGTTTTCTGTTGATTTCTTCATTATTTTACTGCTTTTGCGACAGATGCTAATACAGACGTTTTTAAATAATGGTACACACCATTTTCATCGCATGTAAATTCCGTAACTTCATCTACTTGAGCTTTAATGTGATCTGATGCATTTTTCATTGCTACAGCATGATTTACATATTCAAACATTTTGATGTCGTTATCACTGTCTCCAATAGCTAAGGTTTCGCATCCTGTTAAGTCAAACCGCTCCAGCATTTGCTCAATGCCTGATGCTTTATTGACATCTGCAACCATAACTTCTGCGTTGTGCGGAGAAGAAGGTGTCATCGAAAACTTCATATCTTGTTGCAAATCTGCCAACTCGGATTTCCATGCATCGATCTCGTCACGAGTTCTAGCAAAAAAATAAAACTTGGAAAAGTGATTTCTTGTAATCTCAGATGTCCATTTAATGTCTTCTTTTACAGCTTTTTGCCGCGAAATCCATTCGTTAATCTGAACAGAGTCAGGCTTAGGCTCCCGAATTGCAGCTTCGACAAATGCTTTATCTTGTTTTAGCACTATTCGTGAATGGCCATGTGGGAAAAGCTCGTAATATATTTTGTGTTGACGCGCTTTTTCAATGATGGTTTCTACCAATTCCAGAGAGAGTGCATGTTCAAAGACAATTTCCTCGCCAATATAGCCGGCCATACCATTTGCGGTAATCATGCCGTCTACTGCAAAGTCTTTTGGCAACATTTCTGCTAATTCATCTGCCGATCTACCAGTTGCAATGAAAACAAAAATGCCTTTAGTTCGTAGTTCGTCTATAACTTCTTTTGTTTCAATCGTCACTTTGTTCTGATGCGTCAAAATCGTTCCGTCCATATCCAAAAAGACGGCTTTTGGGTTAACACTCACTCTATTCCCTCCTGTTGCTGCCTACACATAATACTTCTCAGTATACGACGAGTTTTTTCTAAACTCAACGAAAGCAGCATCGATCACTACAACTATCGTCTTTACCAATTTTGAAGAAAGACAATCAATCAAACTTAAGAAATCTGGTGCTGTTGTGGCTAAAGATACGGACATCGTAAAAATTATTAATAGCGAATCCGTCGTTTGATGTAACAGCAATCTATAAAGCCCGAACGCATTTGGACAATCTCCAAATGCGTTCGGGCTTTATATCTAGTTAATCTGACCCCTAAGTTTTGTTCGAAATTGATGCTTTTAACTAGTCCACCCGTCTGCTATTCTTATTTGAAAAAGAAAAGATAGGAAGGTACTCATTATGCAAAAAACAACTAGCTATTCACCTGCAGCTAATTCCCGTACACTTGATTTGATTTTGAGCTCGATGGCCATTGCACTTGTCTTTGTCGCTACATTATTGTTAAATATTCGTCTTCCAATTGCTGCGAATGGCGGGCTTGTCCATCTAGGTACAGCTATGCTGTTCATCATCGCGATTTTGTTTGGGCCTAAAAAAGGATTGATTGCCGGCGCAGTTGGTATGGGCTTGTTTGACTTAGTTTCAGGTTGGACGTTATGGGCACCTATCACGATTTTGGCACGTGGTCTGCAAGGTTATATGGTTGGCCAAATTGCTTGGTCTGGTAATAGAAATGGCGGCAGTACAACGTTTAATATTATAGCCGCCACAATTTCCATTCCATTCATGATCGCGATTTACTATGTCGGCGAAGCCATTATTTTTAGTAGCTGGATCATTCCCGCCGCTTCCATTCCAGGAAACATCGTTCAAAACATAGTTGGATTAATCATCGCAATTCCTGTAGCGATTGCATTAAAGAAAACACCTTTTTTCAAGTAACATCTTTTTCAAGAATGACAAAACCCCTTTCATCATTAAAGATGAAAGGGGTTTTTGAAAATCATGGTTTATATTTCGATTGTGTTTTTTTCGTCTAATTTTAACGATTTTGCCGTTGACGCATGAATTTCTTTAAGAAGTTCAGGGTTCTCAGACAAGGAGACGCCATAAGAAGGGATCATTTCTTTGATCTTCGGTTCCCATTCGCTTACTTGTTCTGGGAAACATCTGCGGAAAATTTCAAGCATTGCATGAACCGCTGTAGATGCACCAGGAGATGCGCCTAGCAATGCAGCAATTGAACCGTCGGCAGCTGTGACAATTTCTGTTCCAAACTGAAGCGTTCCTTTGCCTTTGTCTGTATCTTTAATCACTTGTACACGTTGTCCTGCAACTACTACATCCCAGTCTTCTAGTTTTGCAGTCGGGATGAATTCACGTAATTCTTCTACACGTTTTTCATTGGATAGCAAGACTTGTTGAACCAAATACTTTGTTAAAGACATTTCTTTTGCCCCTGCAGCTAGCATTGTGAAGACGTTGTTTGGTTTTACAGAGCCGATCAAGTCCATATTCGATCCTGTTTTTAGGAACTTCGGTGAAAATCCTGCAAATGGGCCGAATAACAATGATTTCTTGCCATCAATAAAGCGTGTATCTAAATGCGGTACTGACATTGGCGGAGCGCCAACTTTTGCTTTTCCGTATACTTTTGCGTGATGTTGCTCAACAATTTCAGAATCGTTGCAAACTAAGAATAGTCCACTAACTGGGAATCCACCTACGTGCTTGGATTCTGGAATACCTGTTTTTTGTAGCAACGGCAAGCTTCCGCCACCGCCACCGATAAAGACGAAGTCTGCATTATGGTACTCGATTTTGTTGTTTTCAAGATCCTGTACTTTTACTTCCCACGTGCTATCATCGTTGCGTTTAATGTCTTTAACGGTATGATTGTAATTCACTTCAACTTGCTCTTCGTCCAAGTACTCGAACAACATTTTAGTTAAGGCGCCAAAGTTAACGTCTGTCCCAGAATCGATTTTCGTTGCTGCCATCGCTTCATTTGAAGTACGGCCTTCCATGATAAGCGGAATCCATTCTTTCAATTTCGCTGGATCAGCGGAATATTCCATTCCTTTAAACAACGGACTTTTCGATAAAGCTTCAAATCGCTTGTTCAAAAACTGCACATTGCTATCTCCTTGAACCAAGCTCATATGCGGAATCGACATGATAAAGTCTTCAGGATTTTCAATGCGTTTATTTTGGACAAGGAACGACCAAAATTGTCTTGAAAGTTGGAATTGCTCATTGATACTGCTAGCTTTTTTAATGTCGATCGAACCGTCAGCTTGTTCAGGTGTATAGTTTAGCTCGCAAAGTGCAGCATGACCTGTCCCTGCATTGTTCCATTCGTTAGAACTTTCAGCGCCTGCTTTTTCAAGTTTTTCAAATACTTTAATATTCCAGTTCGGAGCTAACTCTTTAAGCATTGCGCCCAAAGTTGCGCTCATCACACCAGCGCCGATTAAGATGATATTTTTATTTGTCTGTTGGTTGTCCATTAAAACCTTCCTTATCCTGTATATTTGCAAATAGGTGCAGCTTGCTCCTGATCAAATAATACAAAAAGCCAGGTTCAACCATTACACATCTTTTCTGCTTTAATTATATAATTATATCATAATTTTCAATTGTACCTATCTGCTTTTGCCTGTCAATTATACCTCATTTGGAGTCTGTACAAAAGAATGAACTCTTTCCGATACTAAAAAGACAACTACTTTTAAAAGCAGCTGTCTTTTCTACTTAATTTTATTCACACTTGTTTTTATAATGCTTTATAACGGCGAGCTCCTTCTTTCGTAAACTCGCTATTTTCTGCGAGTCCACGAAGTACTTTTAGTGTAGCCACAATTGCATTAGCGAGATGTCTACTTATACTAAAATTTATCTAGTTTTTCATTAATTCTAGCGATCGATTTTTATGTTCTGTGAAGAGCTCACTGTTTCTATCTAACACAATCGCTACATCTATCGTTTGAATAGCTTCACTATGTCTGCCACTAGCGCGCAAACTGTTCGCTTTGTGAAACAAGTAATCGGTGCGGTTAGGTGACTTGTCCACTAACTGCTCCATCACACCAATGGCTTGTTGATGTCTGCCAAGTTCGCGTAAATAATTGGATTTATGATACAGAAAAAAAGAAGCTTTTAGATTTTTTTCTATTGCTATATCGAATGTTTTTAATGCATCCTCTGGCTGCTGCATTAAACGGTAGCAATTTGCTATATAGAAATAAAACTGGATGTCTTCAGTATCCAACTCTAGCCCTTTTCTGTAAGCAATGATTGCTGATTTGTAGTTTTTTGCTTCTTGCAGTATGAATCCTTTCCAGAAATGCAGACTGCCTTTTTGTTTATCTCTAGAAAGAGCTTCTTGTATCATCACTAACGCTTCGTCATAGTGTTCTTCTTTATAGAGGGCGAACAGCTTGTCCTCTAGTGTCATAGCATTTACCAACTCTTCTTCAAAAAGATGAATTACTGCGGTTTGACCAACTTGCTTAGCATGCTCATAGGGCGTTACTCCTTGTCTGTCTTTGACATGCTTGTCTGCACCAGCTTCTATCAAAAGTTGGATGACTAATGTGTATAAATAACCTCCGTCTCCTAAAATCACAGCTTCATGCAAAGCAGTCCATCCCAGTCTATTTACGTGATTTACTGGAACACCTGATTCTAAACAGTATTGAACTGTTTTTGCATATCCTTTTTCGCTGGACGGCAGTAGTGCTGTTCCACCAAAGCGGTTTACGCTGTTCACATCTGCACCGTATTGTGTCATTAGTTTTAACGAGTCTGAAAAACCATTTGCTCCTGCTGCAATGAATGGGCTTAACCCTGTAGAATCTTTATAATTCGGATTACTACCTTCTTCTAAAAGAAGCTTAGTTATTTTTATATGATTAGAGAGAACAGACTGCATCAAGGCAGTTTGGCCAAATTCATTTTTGTATTGAATACTAACTTTTTGCTCTAGTAAAGTTCTTACTTGTTCCAAGTCTCCTGAAGTACTTGCAGACAAGAGTTGTTTGTTGCTAGAATCGATCGTCATCTCTTCATCCCACTCTTTCTTTAAAGTTCTCCATATACTAGCTTACCTCGGAACACCACTGCTTTTCGCTTTGGTGTACGAGCTACTGCTTCAGCAGAGCACGAAGCTTCTACGAAAACGAAATCCGCATCGTCGCCAATAGTTGGCCATAACACGTCTCCCGTATCTGATAAAGGGGTGATACCATTTGTTATGAACTTCAATGAATTAGCTAAGCCACGTTCATCGCTTTTTCCGTAAATTTCACTGTATCGTGAGGCTTTTTCCAGCAAATCTCCTGAACCGTATGGAGACCAGGAATCATAAAATCCATCACACCCAAAATGAACGTTAACGCCTCTTTGATCAAGCAGACCTATTGGCGGCATTGTGTTTGTAATTGGCACAGTCGACATAATGGCCATGCCGGCTTCTGCCAGTTCTTTTGCTATCTTCTCTTGCTGTGCACTGTTTGCTTCTCCTAAACCAAATGCATGACTGACAGCTACACGATTTTGCCAATTTGCTTGTTTTGTCAATTCAATCAGCTTTTCAGTCGTGTAATAACCAACTTGCCCACTATCATGTAGATGAATATCGATATCCGCTTCGAATTCAGTAGCTATATTCATCATCGTATCGAGTGATTTTTCGATATTTCTATCGATGCCAGCGGGGTCTAATCCACCTACTATTGTTGCACCAGAACGCATGGCTTTTTTCATCATTTCCGGAACCAAACTTGTCAGCAAGCCATGTTGTGGGAATGCCACAATTTCATAACTGAGCTGATCGGAATGAGCTTCTAATACCGAGCGGATGCCTTCTAGATTTTTAAGTCCAATGTACGGATCAATGTTTACGTGAGTTCGGATATGAGTCGCGCCTTTTGATTGAAGTAACTGAATCATTGCTGTGGCACGTTGCTCTGTTGTTTCGGAAAGCTCTTCTAGTTCACTAGCTTCCAAACTCAATCGCTGTTTTAAACTTGAAACAGGCTGGCAAGCTTTCCAGTCGAGTGAAAGATAGGTTTTATCTAAATGATTATGCATTTCTTTAAAAGAAGGCAAACCGAGTAGCCCTTTAGCGTCCATCGTTTCACTACCTGTTTCGACCGTCTCAATCGCTAGTTTCTTTTCTGTGATTTTTCCGTTCTCAATCTTTAAATGATAAAGGGACGTCTGTGTTTCTACTGAGTTGTTTAAACCTGTACTCAGTCCTTCTTCTAAAAGTACGTTTTTTATCCATACTGCTGTACTCATCAAATTTCCTCCTCCTAGCTATTCACTCCATCTGGGACAACTTGTTTTTAATTTCTTGACCTTTGAAAAAGACAGCTTTTATATCAGCTCTTCTAGCGATTGCCTCTGCTGTACAGCTGGCATTAACTAAAATCATTGACGCAGTATCGCCAACTTGTGGCCATGCTCTTTGTCCTTTTTCATCGAGAGGCGTTATTCCACCTGTGGCATATTTCAACAGACGGTTTAGCGAAAATTCATCAATACATTTAAAACGCTCAGCAAGAACACCTAATTTCCGAATCGTGTTTCCAGTGCCGAACGGCGACCAGTGATCTGTAATGCTATCGTGGCCAAGTGAGACTCCAATTCCTGCCTGATCGATTTTTGCAACTGGAATTGTTGGACGATTAATGGGAATCGTCGTCGTTATATCAATCTGGCTTTCCCGTAATTCGGTAAGTGTTGATGCAAGAATGTCCCCTTGTAAGTCGCCAAGCGCTATGCCGTGACTTATCGTGACACGTCTTTGCATGCTTGCTTGTTTTGTATAGTCAGCCAGTCGACTAAACGTGAAAGCTCCAAGTGTATCTGGATCATGAAGATGCAAATCAATGCCTGCGTTATGCTCGGCAGCTATATCGAAGACTGTTGATAATGAGCGTTCGATATGACGATCCACGGTTGCTGGGTCTACGCCACCCACTAAAGTAGCCCCATTTTTCATCGCTTCTCTCACCAATCCTACGGAATCGCTTCTAAGCAAGCCATGTTGCGGAAATGCGACAATATCGTAAGTGATGCTGTCTTTATAGTTTTCAAGCGCTCGCGTTGTCGCTTCAAGATTTTTCAATCCGATAACTGGATCGACGTTGCAATGGGTGCGAATATGCGTATGACCATTGCGTATGAGCAACTTGATCATGTTTTCCGCTCGTTCTTGTGCAGTTGGCAATAATTTAGGTAATAGCTCTTTTTCTTCTTCGAGTCTAGTAAAAATGCCTTTTGTGATGGGTGTACAAGCTTTCCATGGTCCGCTGTAAAAAGTTTTATCGATATGAATATGCATTTCACGTAAAGATGGCAAAAGAAGTTGATATTCAGCATCGTATGTTTCTGAAAAGTCGTTCGGTAGCTCTTTGGAGATCGACTTAATCTTACCGTCTTCAATTTCTAAATGGACGATTTCTGTTTCTGTTCCAGTAATTCGATGGCCATCCTTTTTAAAGCCTTTTTCTAATCGCACGTTGATAATCCATTGTTTTTTCATGTTTTTCCTCCATCTAAAAAGTAGAAACAGTACGAGACATTGTACTTTTTCTATTTATTTTTGGGTTATGGTTGTCGATTCTTAAATCGATCTAATGGTGCGCTGGTGGTATCATTGAGTATTCTATATTTCATATCGTTTTAGCACTCAAAACTTATCTAACAATCTCTTTCCAACTAGATATTCGATTCTTTGTCCTATTTTCGTTTTACATGAACAAGAATCTTTGTTATATAATAATTCTCACTCTTTTTTACTAACCCATCGTAAATATATTCTTCCATTATATAATCACCAATTTCATACTTATTACTATGAATTTCTGAAAATAGCCTTTCATATGTAAAAGCGATCGTATCTTCTGTTCCTACATGATAGCCAATTGCATGCATTCCTGTCGCTGTTTTGAAATATGATTGACTTTTCTTTTGCTTTGGCTGCTTCATGTAGAGGTGACTATAATTCGTATACTCCCCTTTTAGTACTTGTTCACGCAAAGTCATTCCACCGATTTGAAAGCCTGTGTCTAGATTCTGTTCATTTAGTTTATTAATGAATTGAGTGACGACCTTTGCAAAGTCGTCGTCGGTTATATCTTTTATATTCGAGCTTAAGTACAAAAAAGTTTCTGGTAAAGATTGAAAGCTAATTTGCTGAAAATCGATTTTTCCCGCTTCTTCTAGTAAGTTGATTTTCACATCCATCATCATTTCTAAATTATCTAGTATTCTTTTTTTCGTCTGAATTTTTTCTTTTTGTTTGATCATTAACGAGTGAAACAGTTCAGGTGACTTTTTTTCCATATAGCTTTTAATTTCTTCTAAAGACATTCCAAGTTCTTTTAATAAGTAAATAACATTAAATAATTCTAATTGTCGAAACGAATAAAAGCGGTATCCTTTGTGATTGCGATAGGCCGGTCTCAGTAAACCAATTTGGTCGTAATACATAATTGTTTGCTTGTTAACGTTACATAATTTCGAAAAATCTCCTGTTGTTAAATATTTTTCAGACACCTGAAGTCTCCTTTCTTGACTGTATAGCTACTATATACTTTAACTTTTAATTATACAAAGAGTTGAAAGGTTTTGACAGAATGTTCACTGAAATTCGAGCGATTACAAATTTGAATAAAAAAGAAGTATTAAAGTTAAAAGTGGCAGAGCAACAACAAGCGTTTATCGAATCAGTTAGTCAATGTTTGCTAGATGCCGAAAGAGATACGCGTTACATTCCTTTGGAATTATATGAAAAGGATGAAATTATCGGCTTTTCGATGCATGGAGAATTCGTTGGAGAAATTTGGCTTGATCGTTATTTAATTGATGAACGCTTTCAAGGACAAGGACTCGGACGTTACTTCCTTCGTGCGCTTGTTGATCATTTAAACGAACGATATCCTAATCAGCTTATATATTTAAGTGTCTTTGAGCATAATACAATAGCCATCCATCTATATCAGAAATTTGGTTTTTCTTTTGCAGAAAAATTCGATGAAAACGGCGAAAAAATTATGATTTATTCACATTAATGCACAAAAAAACCCCAATCAGCAGCATTCGCTGCTGATTGGGGTTTTCTTTACTTAGTTTTCTAAATCGAAACGATCGGCATTCATCACTTTGTTCCATGCTTTGATGAAATCTCGAGCGAATTTTTCGTTGCTATCATTTTGTGCATACATTTCAGCAACTGCACGCAGAATTGAATTCGAACCAAACACCAAGTCAAAACGTGTGGCTGTACCAAAGGTTTCACCTGTTGCATGATTTTTACCTTCGTATTTGTTAAATTCCATTGGCGTCCAATCGATGTTCATGTCCAATAGTTTAACGAAAAAGTTATTCGTTAATGCGCCGCTAGTATCAGCAAAAGTTCCTTCTTTTACGCCTTGATAATTTGCATCTAATACACGCATACCACCAATTAATACGGTCAGTTCTGGCGCTGTTAAGCCAAGTAACTGCGCTTTGTCAATCAACATTTCTTCTGGACTTGTTGTATATTCTTTCTTCTGGTAATTTCTAAAGCCATCTGAAATTGGCTCCAACACATCGAAGCTTTCTGTATCTGTTTGTTCTTCGAGAGCGTCTCCACGACCTTGTGTAAATGGAACAGCCATATCAAACCCAGCCGCTTTAATAGCTTGTTCAAGTGCTACATTTCCTCCAAGTACAATCAAGTCAGCCATGCTTATTTTGTTTCCAGTACTAGCTTTTACGTTTTCATAAACTTCGAGAACCTTAGCTAACTCTTCTGGCTCATTTACTGCCCAGTCGCGCTGAGGAGCAAAGCGTATACGCGCTCCATTTGCACCACCGCGTTTATCTGAACCTCGGTACGTGCTAGCAGAAGCCCAAGCAGTTTTAATCATCTGTGACGTAGTTAATCTACTTTCCAAAACCTTCGCTTTCAGTTCGTCTACTTCTTCAGTTGTTAACGTATGCGCTGCTTTGGGTACTGGATCTTGCCAAACCAATACTTCTTCTGGAACTTCTGGTCCCCAGTAACGTGCTGCTGGTCCCATATCACGGTGGAGAAGTTTAAACCATGCGCGCGTAAATGCATCGGCGAATTCATCTATGTTCTCATAATAACGACGAGAAATTTTCTCATACGCTGGATCCATACGAAGTGCCATATCAGCCGTTGTCATCATTGTTTTCACTTTAATCGAAGCGTCTTCTGCATCGGGTGCCATTTGGTGTTCTGACAAATCTTTTGCAGTCCACTGGTACGCACCCGCAGGAGATTTCGTTAACTCCCATTCGTATTCAAATAATTGTTCGTAATAGCCATTGTCCCATTGTGTCGGATTAGCAGTCCACGCACCTTCAACACCGCTTGAAATCGTATCGCGGCCTTTACCTGAACCATATGTGCTCTTCCAACCAATTCCTTGGTTTTCCATTACAGATGCTTCTGGATCGTCACCCACTTGAGAGGGATCTCCGGCTCCATGAGCTTTACCAAACGTATGCCCACCTGCAATTAGCGCAACTGTTTCTTCATCATTCATCCCCATACGAGCAAAGGTTTCGCGAATGTCGACAGCACTGCCAAGAGGATCCGGCTTGCCGTTTGGTCCTTCTGGATTTACATAAATAAGACCCATTTGAACCGCAGCAAGAGGGTTTTCCAAATCGCGATCACCCGAATACCGATTATCTTCTAACCATTCTTTTTCGTTGCCCCAATAAACGTCTTCTTCTGGTGCCCAAACGTCTTCACGGCCTGCTCCAAATCCAAAAGTTTTCAGACCCATCGATTCAATCGCGACGTTTCCTGCTAAGAGTAGTAAGTCAGCCCATGAAATTTTGTTGCCATGTTTTTGCTTGATTGGCCATAGCAAACGACGTGCCTTGTCTAAGTTTACGTTATCCGGCCAGCTGTTGAGTGGCGCAAAACGCTGGTTTCCGGTAGAACCGCCCCCGCGGCCGTCTGCAGTTCGATAAGTACCTGCGTCGTGCCACGACATACGGATAAATAAGCCGCCGTAGTGACCATAGTCCGCCGGCCACCAGTCTTGGCTATCCGTCATTAAGTCATGCAAATCTTGTTTTAATGCATCATAATCTAGCTTTTGGAATTCTTTTTTATAATCAAAGTCTTCCCCTAGAGGATTCGATTTTTTATCATGCTGATGGAGAATGTTCACATTCAGCATATTTGGCCACCAGTCTTTGTTTTGCGAGTTACCTGGTTTGTTTGATGTCGTAATGGCACTGTCTTTATGACCACCTGTTACTGGACATTGTGCATCTCCTGCGGCTGTATGGCGCCTTTCTTCGTTATGCTCATGTGTATTGTTTTCCATCTGTTAAACCCTCCTAAATGCTAATCGAAATAGTAAATTTCTATTTAACGTCATTATTCCTGGGTATTCCTAAAGAAGGATGGTAGATCTTACATTAGAATTGTACTAAAATAGCGTTCGATTAGCGAGAAACAAGCCAGTCAATCGAACAGTATTTTTTTCTTTTTGTCTATTTTAATAACTAGCGCAAACTCTGTTTCTGCCTGTTCGTTTTGCCTTGTACAAACATTCATCAGCAATGCCAACGATTCGAGAAGTGTCAGCTACTGTTTCAGGATAAGTTGCTGCGCCAATCGAGATGGTGATATTGATAGTCTCTGTAGAAGATATCTTAAATGGATGAATTTCTACGGATTTTCTAATTCGTTCCGCTATTTTCACAACCTGTTCTTGTTGGCAATCCGGCAAAATTACAGAAAATTCCTCTCCTCCATTTCTTGAAACGATATCAAAAGAACGACTTGCGCTTTTTAACACTTTGCCAAGCTCGATTAAAATCTTATCACCAACAGGATGGCCATATGTATCGTTGACATGTTTGAAATGATCAATATCAATAACCAATAATGACAGTCTCTCGTTTTTTTCAGCAGCTTCACTAATTAACGTGTTCCAAACGGTATCAAACTGACGAACGTTATTCAAACCCGTGAGAAAGTCTGTAGTGGATTCTTCTTCATATTTCATTAAGAGGTATTGCGTTTTAAGTATATATTCAACAAAGAAAATAGCAGTAATTCCACCAATGATGGAAATTATCGAATACATCGGTATTAATATTGTCAAGATTTCTACATCTTGAATAATTAAGCTAATGATTATGCTGAATACTACGTTTGAAAATAAAATCATAACAAAGCCTTTTTTGTATGAATTCGCATCTGTATCAAATCGTTTGAAAAATTCAGAAATAAGGATAAACCCGATGATCAAAATAAGCATTAACGTAGCTGCCGCTATAGCCGATACCGTTATGCCAAATGTAAATCGCCCCATAATAATAACTAAGGCGCTAATAATACCTTGTGGAGTTCCCAGAAAAAGGATGAGCAACACGACCGGAACAAAGCGTAAATCAACAATTGTTTCTGTACTTACTTGTATAGAGAAGTACATTAGCAAAACCCCTAAAAGTCCCCCCAATAACCCATCAATTAGTACAGAAACTTTGTAAGGTTTTTCAGTTAACTTAATTTTTCGCCGAAATTGCAAATAAACAAAAATCAACGAAATTAATACACATAAATTTACAAACACATCACTGACTAAAGTTAACAAGAATGGTTCCTCCATAATATCCAATCGGATGCTTATCTGACCGCAACGGTATTTCTATTCTTTCTGGTACGACTCTTCGAAGTAAGCATAAATGCGGTTTATTTCTTACTCCTCTTTTAGAAAGCTCGCTAAAGCAGCACTACCTCTTTCTTCTACTCCAACAGTTCTTCCGAAATTAGCTTAAATCCTTCAATCATGGTATCTTCTTCAACTTCAATTAAAATACAACGTTTGCCGTTGTAATTCACTTGTTTAACGTAACGTAAGTCTTGAGGATTAATCGCAATATCCGCTACTTTTGTGCTGATTTTAATCGATTTCGATGTGTAACTTGGCACAATATGGCTAGCTTTCATTTCATAAGTTTTGTCTTCAACTACTTGCTGAAAAGCTCTTTCTACTTTTTCCGTGCTAATGTCTTTCATGCCACTCGCTTTTAATACACGTTCTACTTCTTTCACATCCATCATAGGTGTTTCTTCATCTTCGTCATCACTTTCTGATTCGATTAGTAACATTTGATTGATTTCATCATATACACCCGCAAGTGTTCGTGAATTGACTTCGTCTCCAATAACTGCTTTGACAATTTCTTCAAAGACGGCTTTGTCTTCTTCAGCTGTGATGATTTCATCGCCATTCAAGACATTTTCGATAAATTGAAAATCTGGTTTATTGGCTTTGCTGGCGGCATACAACACGCGGTTAATGTCAGCTGCGTTGTCTGTAAAACTTGGGAATAAGAAACCTCCTACTGGCGAAGAAAGTTTAATAACAGGATCAACTAACACATTCGATTTAAATTCTTTCTCAACAAAATCAAACACTAATGAACTTTTTGGCAGCTCGGTTTGGTTCATGCTGCTCAAAATAAACGGTGTCGTATACGTTTCATCTCGGAAATCCATTTCCGATTCATCTGATTTGCGTTTTGTTGTTTTAAAATAGGTCCCGCGAATAAACGTTACGACGACATCTTTCTCGTGTTGCGCATCTTGAACCATTTTCAAAGCAATTTTTTGCATATTTTCTTTCCAATCTGCAACTTGACCTGCTTCTAGTCCTTCGTATAACAAGTGTTGCGTATGGTCAGTTTGTCCTTCTTCTTGCGGTTGGAATTTCACTTCAAACAGCTTAATGTCCAACTTGCCACCTAATACTTTTTTAAAATTGGCAAGAAACAACTCTTGCTGCTCCCGGTCTAATAAAGAAAACGCGCGGAGTTCTTCGTGATAAATTTCACTACTTTCTTGTTGAATGTATACATTGTAAATATCTGTAATCTTTAATAACTCTGTATCCAATTTAAATCGCTTACGAATATCCGCTATATCTTTTTTGTTCATCTGTCATTCCAACTCCTTGGTTAATAAAATCACGGTCATGCAAAAAAAGAGTATCAAAGCAAAACTTTAGCTTTTGACACTCTTTCAGTATAACAAGAATTGAGTTGAGTCATCGAATACAGTCATCTCTTTTAGTAAACAAATTCCAAAATCACTGTTTTGCTTCAAACGAGCGCTGATGAAGTCCACGCATCTGTTCTGCCAGTTCAAGCGCAGGACCGTCGACCACTGTATCCTTAATGACATCTTCGATGGCCAAATTTCGCACACGCGATGGCGCCGTCGCACCCATTTCACTCGACCACTCGGCTGTTTGCTTTGATGAACTTGCATAGACGATTCTTCCTAAGCCTACCAAGCCATGAGCTGCTGCACACATCGGGCAATGCTCTCCTGACGTATAAACCGTTGCTTTGCTTCGTTCTTCAAGTGGCACGTTAGTTGCTGCCCAGCGTGCAATCGCAAACTCAGGATGCTGGGTATGGTCGCCTTCTGCTACGTGGTTATGGTCTTCGAAAAGAACAGTGCCATCCGCTGAAACGAGAATAGACCCGTACGGCTCATCACCTTTTTCAAGTGCTGTTTCTGCTAATTCTACGCAACGTCGTAAATAGGTTAAATCCTTTTCATTCATTATGTTTACTCCTCCTTACTAGTGATATCTAGTTAACTAGAAATTCCAATCGATGCGTTTTCATATTGCGCATCCGTTAATGCTTTGACAATAAAATGTGCAACATCCGCACGCGGAATGGACTTCGCTTTTGGGGGTACGCCTGTCGTAGCTTCTTTGTACTGTCCTGTAAAATCACCATTCGTTAACCCCATCGGTCGAACAATAGTAAAGGTCAGTCCATGTGCTTTAATGTAATCAGTAGCTGCCCGGTGATCAGTTAGCGCATTTTTAAGCATCTTCATAATCAATTTCCCGCTCACGCTTGTTAATTCATTGTGAACGCCTGCAGATGCCGTGTAGACAATTCGTTTTACACCATGCTCTTGCATACCCGTGACGATATTTTTAGTCATTTCTTCGAGTTCCGTTGATTGTTTCATTCCTTGACTAGAGCCTAAGCATGACACAACTGCATCATGACCTGCGATGGCTGCTGAAACTTCCGCTGAGTCAAAGGCATCTCCTTGAACAACCGTTAAATTTTCGTGTGTAACTTCTAGTTTTGTTGGTGTCCGTACAAACGCCGTTACCTCAAACCCTTTTTCAACTGCCTGCTTCACTACCGATTGCCCCACGCCACCCGTTGCACCAAATACGATGATTTTCATTTTTTCACCTGGCTTTCTTATGATTGGTATACCCTGTTTTCGTTTAAAAATCAATCTATCTTAACTATTTAACAAAAAGAGCTGATGTCCATTGCGACGGACGCTTTCCGCGGGCACGGCCTCAGCCGGTTGCACCGTCTTCACCACGCGCTGTTCAAGCAGGAGTCGCCGTCTCCATTCCCATCAGCCATTTTGAATCTAAAAAAACAGACGGAGAAAAAGGAAATCTTTTTCTCCGTCTGTTTTGTTTTAGAGGCTTATGGGATAGCCTCTAACTAGCAACACATTATCTTTATAAAATGTGAAGAAAATAACGTCAACTAAACTTACTTAAGTCGTTCTGAAATAATCTTTACTGCCTTCACAAATTCTTTAACAAATTCTTCACGGTTAACGCTATGAAGAACATGCACGTTCGCTGTCTTACCTGAACGATTCGTATAATCAACTATTGTTGCACCTGCTGTTATGCCTTCTAATGCGACTTCTACATAACAGTCTTGGCCTTCGAATAATTCAGGCTTCAATAAATACATAACAGCGCAAACATCATGGAAATGCAGCACTTGATCGTAATTTTCTTCATGGAACGCGGTTCTCTTAATAGCATCCAAATAATACGTCACAAGATGATAGGCTTTCTCCGCAAACTCCGTGCCAATGTTCAAAATGCTTTTCGCTTCGTCAATTGTGACAAATGCTTTATGTGTGACGTCTAATCCACTCATGACAACAGGAATACCCGAACGGAATACAATCTCCACTGCGTGCGGATCCACGTACGCATTAAATTCGGCTGTCGGAGACATGTTGCCACCTACTGCCGCTCCGCCCATCCAAGAAATCCGTTCGATTTTTGGTTTTACTTCAGGGTGCGCAAGCAATAACGCAGCTACATTGGTTAGGGGGCCTGTCGCAACAATGGTGATTTTCTCATCATTTGTCATAATCGTTTCCAGCATCGCTAGTATGGCTGGACGTTTACTTACGGGCAAGGTCGGTGCTGGAAATTGCACATTGCCAAAGCCACTTTCCCCGTGAATCTCTTCCGCTACTTGGAGTTCACGGAAAATGGGCTGTTCTAATCCACGTGCAATTTCAACATCCGCTCCTATGTAACTCAAGAAAGCACGTGCGTTGTAGTTTGTTTTGTCTTGTGAGATATTACCTGAACACGTTGTGACAAGTCGCACGTCTAATGCTTCATTATTAGCAAATGCTAAAGTTAGCATCATCGCATCATCGATTCCTGGATCTGTGTCGATAATAATTGGTAATTTAGTCATTGAATAGACCACCTTTTTAAGATTTCTGATTGTGTTCTTATGTCTTAGTATAATCAATATTAACCCAAGTATTACTTTTAATAAAGTTCACCAAATTGCATCAAAGAAAGTGATTACCCTATAAATGAAAAAACGGATATGCACAATCGCTATACCCGCTTCTCTCTTATTCTTCTAACATTTTAATCATTGCGGTATAGCCTTTTTCCTTTGCATAATCGAGTGCTGTTTTACCTGAGTTGTCACGAAGCTCTTTGTTGGCATTAAATGTGAGCAATTCTTGTACAATTTGCTGATACACTTCTGAACCATCCGTTAATGCGACCGCTTCAATCAATGCCGTATAGCCAAAGTTGTTTTGATGATCGATATCTACGTGACCATCTTCTAAAAGTAGCTTCACATTGGGTAAATGTCCTTTTTCAGCAGCGGGTATTAATGCATTGCCACCATAGCGATTTACAATCTTTTGATTGGGTTCTGATTGCTCAATCATGTACGTTAAAATCTCCGTTTTTCCTTGTGCACCGGCATAAAGATAAGCACTATCTTGCATCCCATCTTGTTGATTGATGTCCGCTCCTGCATCAATTAACAGTTTTGCGATCTCGGTTTGGTTGTTATGCGTCGCAATTAATAGCGGCGTTTCTTTTTTCGAATTTGTTTCGTTTAGTGGGTAAGATGGATCCTGCAAAATTTCCTGAACCTTTTTTACCTCGTTGTTTTCGACTGCTTGAATCAGTCTGCCTGCGTTTTGCTTCATATGATTTTCCCCTTCCTGACTGCATCCGGTGACTAGTAAGAATATACTTGCGACAAGGCCAATAAAACAGCTCATGCAAAACCTCCTTCCGCGATTCGGATGCGCGATCCAAAACTAGAAAACAGCAAAGCACTACTTAAGTAGTCTCTGCTTTATACTAATCTTACTTACTAAAGGAGGCAGACACAATGTCCGACATGGCAAACGATTTTAAAGAAGCCTTAATCACCAAAGTAAAATGCCTATCTACGAGTTCGTTTTACTTGATAAAGTACATGACGATTGTTTTGGTGCCGCTGTACATCGTTTACTTAGTTTTAAATTAACGCACGTTAAAAGGCGATTCCATTTTAAGCGGAATCGCTTTTCATGTATCAATTTTGGAATTGATTACTTAAAAAAGTTGTATGACTGTTTCAAAAACAAATGCACAGTCTGAGTATTTGTAGAAGCGTTTGCTCGACTCCTGTGGGAATAGCGGGTTTGAGAGACCCCGCAGGCCGTAAGGGCGAGGAGGCTCGATTCCCGCCCCACGGAAAGCGAGCAATAAGCTTCGGAAAATACGGTTGTTTGGAACATGATCGACAACTTAAAAACCTCACTCACTTATGATAGGGCTCACCCTTCATAATCCGAAACGCCCGATAAACCTGCTCCACCAAAATCAACTTCATCAATTGATGTGGAAACGTCATCTTCGAAAACGATAATTTCTCATCCGCCCGCTTTAACACTTCATCGTGTAAACCGAGCGATCCGCCAATGACAAACACAATTTTGCTGCGTCCGTAAGTCATTAAGGATTCGATATCTTTTGCTAGCTGTTCCGAGGTTTTCATCTTTCCGTCAATCGCTAAGGCAATTACGTACGCGTCAGCGGAAATTTTCGCCATAATTCGGTCGGCTTCTTTCTTTTTGACAATTTCCATGTCCGCATCACTCAATTGCTCTGGTGCTTTTTCGTCCGCTACTTCAATTTCATTGATTTTTGAATAGCTTCCAAGTCTTTTTATATACTCTTCAATACCTGATTTTAAATATTTCTCTTTCAACTTTCCTACACTGATAATTGAGATATTCACAACTTATCCCCCCTCACATTAAATTTACAAACAAGTTATACACAATAGTTATACACATACTCACAAGTCTAAACTACATCTTGTGCTCACTTAGGCATTTGCCACAAGATACGTTGCAGCCTCTTTACAGTAGTTACACATTGTGGATAACTTTTCTGTTTCTGATAATTCTGTTAGAATGGGATAGTTTTTCGTCTCTGCCACGAACACGTCTAATGCATGCTCCACATGGGTTTTGCAGCATTTTATCTCCATTATTTTCACCTCTTTCGATTTCCGAATATTCCACATAGTTATACACATTTCGTCTATCTTTATCCACACCCTATTTTAACAGACCATAAGAGTTCCGGATAGCGGAGCTTTTATCCTCTTGTGGACTGTTAACAATAAATTTACTCATGAAAAGTTATCCACATTCCATTTTCACTTTTCCAAACGCTTCTCCTTCTCCTCCACATTTCAGATTTTGATATTCGAATAGTATTAGTTCAAGACAATGAAGGAACGGAAGATAGCGACCGCCTGGAGTAATTTCATTAAACACCGATTGTGAAAATTAGCTAGACAATTAAAAAAGCCATTCGGGGATTGAATCCTTCCTATTAAGACGAGGTTCATGTCCTCTTAAGTAGAGAGTACTTAGATTTCCTTTGGTTATACAAATGTTATATACTGATTTCACATACTTATAACTTTACTATGATATTTGGAGGAGATCTCATGATGTTCGAAAACAAAGTAGTGATTGTTAATGGTGGAACGGATGGCATTGGTAAAGAAGTGGTCTATTTCTTTTGTAAAGAAGGGGCTACCGTTCATTTTACTGGAAGAGATCGTAACAAAGGCTCTCAAGTAGAGAGTGAATGCAACGGAAGGGCTCATTTTTACCAAGTCCATAACGAAAACGTGGAAGAAATCGAAAGCTTTTTTAAAACACTTGAAAATAACGAACATCATGTTGATATTCTATTCAACAATGCTGGTGTTTTGTCTACAGCAATGGGGCCTTTGTCGCGAGTAAAACTAGATGACTGGAACCATTTAATCGCTGTCAATCAAACGGCTGTCTTTGCTTACATGAAATATTCTTTACTAGTCATGAGTAAGCAGCGAAATGGGGTCATTATTAATAATGCAGCCATCCTTGGAAACGACAAGGTTAATCCTATGCTACCAGCTTATAGCGGGACAAAAGCAGCAGTTGTCGCGATGACTCAAAGTACTGCACTTCGCTTTGCTAACCTGGGAATCCGAGTAAATTGCATATCCCCTGGCCCTACAGAAACCGACCTAGCCATTAATGCATATGGTGGAATAGAGAATTATGAGAAACAATCCAAGGGACACCCTAGAGGAAGTTACGGGAAGCCGAGTGAGATTGCAGAAGTCGTTCTATTCTTAGCTTCAGACAAAGCATCCTATATAAACGGTACAGAAATAGTCGTAGATGGCGGCTACTCATTAAAATAAGTGGATTTAGAGACAAAAGAGGGGATTTTCCTATCTTTAAAAAGAACCTTATACTGGCGAAGGCGCGTCTACGGAGGAAGTAAAGCGACCGGAGCGATGTATTCCAATAAAAAAACTGCAGACCTCAAATAAATCGAGTTTGTCTACAGTCTATACTCTGAGCCTGCATAGAAACTTCTCTGCAGGTTTTCTATTTTATAAAGCTGAATTATCAACTAGCTCTAATTCAAACTCCATTAGTTCTCCGTTACGATAAGCCTTCACTTTCAACAAATCACCAATTTTCTTTTCATTGTACAAATGCTGACGTAGTTCAATGATATCTTCTACTGCAACTCCATCCATCTCCACGATCACGTCAAACCTTTCCATACCAGCTTTAGCAGCTGCAGAATTTTCTATCACTGATTCAACTACTACCCCTGCAATAACGTCTTCAGAAAGGTTTAATGTATCTTGACGATGCACCTGAGGCACACGAGCCAAATCAAGTAAGGTAACACCCATTGATGGGCGAATGACCTCTCCTTTTTCTTCAAGAGAATTGATGACCGGTATCGCAGAATTGATCGGAATCGAAAAGCCGATGCCTTCCACTGATGATGTTGCGATTTTCATTGAATTGATGCCGATCAACTGTCCAGCCAAATTAACCAACGCGCCTCCACTATTACCCGGATTAATGGCAGCATCTGTTTGGAGCACTTCTGCCTGCCAATCTTCCTGACCATCCCCATTTAAATCAACCGGAACTGCGCGATCCGTTCCTGAAACTACACCTGTAGTTACTGAACCTGAAAAATCGAGTCCTAGTGGGTTACCGATAGCGATAACCGTCTCGCCTTGTTTCAACGCATCCGAATCACCAAATTGAGCAACAGCCTGCACCTTAGCTCCATCCATTTCAAGAACAGCAAGGTCCGTCCAAATATCACTACCAACCACCGTTGCTTCAACTTTAGAGCCATCCGACAAAGTCACTTCTACGCCAGTCGCGCCATCAATGACATGATGATTCGTAACGACATATGCTTTGCCGTTATCATTTTTGTAAATAACACCTGAACCACTTCCAACTGCTTGTTCTTGTTGAGGTGCTTGAGACCAAAAATCCTCAGTCGCTTGCAAATTGGTAACTCCCACCACCGCATCCGCCGCAATCTCAACTGCTTCTGTCACATCTGTCGTAATATCAACCGACACCGATTCAGACTGTCCTTCAGTTTCTTGCTGAACAATCTGCGTTTCACTGCCACTATCTGGTCTCAATTCCGGTACCGAATAAAATAATAACCATACCAATAAAGAACCAACTATCACTCCCGAAATCGCTGCAGCAAATGTGCCCAACCGACTTGGCTTCTGTCTGCCATTCGGTGTTTGATTATAATACCCCATTGCATCCACCCTCTCTTTTCTTCTATTTGTTTACCCTGCTTTGATGATTCCTAATACCATACTGGTAGCAATCACTCTTACTATTAGTTTAGAAATTTCAAGCATTCAAAGCAAGTTGTAGCAACTATCTATCGATGCAGTCTCATTTAAAACACGCACGCTTCTGCTACGAACATTTCACAAGATACTGTGAAATGTTTAGAGACTTCTAGAATATAGAGTAAACGACGGCACAGCTTTGTAAATTTTTTTCGTTTTACCATGAGGAATGATCCTCTAAGGCAAAATTTATTAGGTTTACTTAATATGCTTTTTTTATTTCCCCTTACCTATAGCTTGTAGTGCAAGCGCTCGACTCCTGGAACAGCGCAAGCCGGAGCCAATGGACTGAGCAACGCGAGGGAAGCGGCAGAGGCCGTGCCCGCGGAAAGCGAGCGCTGGAACGTAGAGCTTTCCACTAAATAACTTCTTCGCTTTCAAACTAAAAAAAAGCCATCCAAAAGTCATCAACCTGACTTCTGAATAGCTCTTCTTCTACACAACAATCAATTTAGTCGGTACATTGGCATCGGTATCAAAAAGATTGACGTATTCTCCCGCGATAATCCCTTTTGACTGCAGGGTTTGCTCGACACTCATACGCGCAAGGTCTTTCATATTATTGTCTTTACTCAAATGCGAAAGATAAATACGCGTAGGCTTTTCAGCAAGTACTTCGCTCATTGCTACCGCTGCATCTTCATTTGACACATGACCCACATCGCTCAAAATCCGGCGTTTGACAGACCATGGATAACGCCCCATTTGCAGCATTCCTACATCATGATTACTTTCAAACACATACGAATCTGACGCTTGAATGATGCCTTTCATTCGGTCGCTGACATAGCCCGTGTCCGTAATCAACGACAGCTTCCGGCCACCTGCATGAAACACATAAAACATAGGATCTGCCGCATCATGTGACACCGCAAACGATTCAATATCCATTGAACCAAAAGTTTTTACGGTATCCATATCAAAATGGAATCGCTGCTCTACAGGAACCGCTCCGATTAACCCATCCATGGCTGTCCATGTTTTTGCATTCGCATAAATCGGTACCTTGTGTTTACGTGCCACAATGCCAAGCCCTTTAATGTGATCGCTATGTTCATGCGTCACCAAAATACCATCCAAATCACTCATTTTTTTGCCGATTGCAGCAAACAACTCTTCCATCTTACGCCCACTGAGTCCCGCATCAACTAAAAAAGAATGTTCGCCGTTCTCGATATAGGTAGCATTGCCGCTTGAACCGCTAGCTAATACACTGAATTGCATAGTAAAAATCTCCTTACTCTACTTCCTCTGGTTGTTTATTTAATTCGATGACACCATCTTTTACTGCGTTCACAAAATAATCTTCTCGTTCGCCATCTGACAGTTCCGCTTGAACATGCCAAGTCGGCACAAACATTTGTCGCTCTTTTGATACTTGTACATGAACAGAATAACCCAGTTCGGTTTTCACAATTTTCGTACCCGGTTCTAGCATATTTTTTTGGTACAGCGTATGAATAGCGGTAACTGCCGTCACTAGGCTTTTAGGTTCTTGGTTTTCAATAATATCCGTAAACATCGTTTGCTCATAGCGTACGACTTCTCCTTCATTATTCCAATAAACCGTCACTTTTCCATCGTCACTAAAATAAAGAATGTCGCTATCAAAGGTTTGAAAAAAGACAGCTTTGTTTAAGTCTTCATCGATTTCCCACAACTCGTACGAAGAGCCTTCGTAAATACGCTCTTCAAGAAAGGCAGTTAACCCTTCGTCACTTTCAATGTCTTTTTCAGATACAATAGGCTTTTCATAAGCAACTTGCAATTTTTTACCATCTTGAATGTTCACTTGCACATTTTCTCTAGGTGCTTCTTTTGCAGTAAATATTTTTGTTTCTCCACGAATATAAGGCATTCCTTCACTATTTTCAGGGAGATTCGAATACGTGATCTTATCAGCCTGTAACTTCTCATCTACTGAGGATTCTGAAAGAACTTCTACACTTTTCGCTTCTGTATAGCGATCCAAATACAAGGAATACAAAAAGACATTTAAAATAGAAAAGACAATAATAAAGATGGTCTTGGTTTTATTCCAATCCAAGTTTTAGCCCTCCTGTCAATTCAGTTGGTAGTTCTGTCCAAATACCATTTGTTTTGTAATACCAAGTTGGATCAAATGTAGCTAGAACGATATCAGTACTTTTGCCTTCACTTCTCGTCAAATGATAAGCCGGTGTAACATCTGTTATAGCAGATCGCTCTTGTTTATCCAATTGCCCAAGAGCTTTTAATACATCTTCTCCTGAAGACAATATGGTCATTTTTTTGTCTGTTGCTTCAGATTCTAATTGATAAGCGGGACGAATGTAACTATAGACTTGCTCGAGTCCTGCATCTATTCCCCATATGACCTCGAGGCTTGTTGTCGTAAAATTGCTAAAAACCGGCAAATCATCTACATATAATTGATACTGAACTTGCTGGTTTACTGAATTCATGCCTGCGTAGAAATACGGATCGGTCCAACCACCATGTGCATTCACATAACTAAGAGAATCGAATAACAAGTCTGACGGAATTGCAGGATCTGTTGTTTCCGCTTTTGGCTGAATGTAACTGATGCTCTTCTTATTTTCATTTTCCCTCATTAATGCCCCGGTATCGTCTGTATACTCTTCTGTTAGTAAATCAGCTGATAATGTCAGCGATGGACTGTCTAACAATGCCTCAGCGAGCTTTTTCGAAGAGATTTTCGATAGCAAATAAACAAAACTTTCTTTTGCAACTTGTCCTTCTTGTACATAAATCGGCAACGTACCAATTTTTTCATCTGTCACATACGTCTCATAATCCACAGCTTGAGCTGCGATATCTGTTTGGAACTGTTTCAAGTCTTGGATGCGGATATCTGCTTTATAGATTTTACCGGACACCGTATTGATGAAATACAAAGACGGACGATCATTCGCAGGTGCTTCCCATTCGATAATCAGTCGGTCAAATGAAGATTCCGGAATTGTCGAATTCATAATCGTATTCATCGAATCAAATACTGGTAACGGTACCAGTCCAGGGTAATACACGACTGCCCTGTTTGAACTATGCATATACGATTTAATCGTTCCAGGAGTGGCTTCATCTTGAACCAATCTGATATTTTGAATTTGCCACTTTTGTAATTCGTCTACGAGTACTTCAATATGATCTTGATCGGTCGTTCCTGTGACGACTTCTTCTGTGTGAAATAGCAGTTTTACCGGTCGGATGATTTCTTCAGTGTTCTTGGTTTCGGATATAGGCTCATCCACTGTCGTTGATGGTTCAATTGTTTCATGTGTAGGGGTGAAAGTCCAAATCGTAAAGGTCAATGCTAAACTAAGCAGAATCAGCAAAAATAATGCAATCGACTTAATATGCTCTACATATTTCAATCCCATTCACCCCCGTCATCTTCTTCAAATGGCAATGTAAAGAAAACACTTGTTCCTTTTCCAAACTTGCTTTCTGCCCAGATGACGCCTCCATGAGCATTAATCATTTCTTTTGAAATGGCTAAGCCTAATCCCGTACCACCCATTTCGCGTGATCTAGCACGGTCAACACGATAAAAACGATCAAAAATACGATCAACATTTTCTTTTGGAATTCCCATGCCTTGGTCACTAATTTGAATCAATAAGAAGCCTTCTTCTACAGTCATGTCAAAGCGGACTTTTCCGCCTTCTGGCGAATATTTCAACGCATTTGAAATAATATTATCAATCACTTGCGTTAGTTTATCCGGATCAATTTCAACAAAGTACTGCTGTTTAGGCAAATGACGCTCAAAAATTACTTTATGTGACTTCGCCATTTCAAAACGATCAATAATACGGTTAAAGAAGACATTAAATTCAACCATTTCTTTGCTCAATTCAGTTTCACTAGAATCCATATTTGATAGTTTTAACAAATCATTAACCAATCGAATCATCCGCTCGGTTTCTGTTTGTGTAACGTTCAAAAAGTTTGGTGCTAAGTCCGGATCTTGCCATGCGCCATCGGCTAATGCCTCTAAATAACTGCGCATTGTAGTTAACGGCGTACGCAATTCATGAGATACATTGGCAACGAATTCACGGCGTTCAATATCAATTTTTTCTTGTTCTGTATTGTCATGTAAAACAGCGATCAATCCATTAACAAAGCCTGTTTCTTTTTGAATAACTGAAAAAGTCGTTCGTAGTAATGTACTTTGCTCATACGAACTTAAATTAAGTGTTATAGCTTCTTTCATATCGATCAAATCTTCGAATGTATATTCTTCGTCTAATCCCAATACGCTTGTCACTGGTTGGTTAATGACCGTTTCACGTGAAACATTTAGCAATTGAAGCGCTGGATCGTTGATTAAAATAATTCGACCGCGTCTATCTGTCGATAATACGCCGTCTGTCATGTTCGAAAGAACTGAAGCTAGTTTACGCCGTTCACTTTCTGTAGACTGCTGAGATTCTTGTAGCCTATTTGTTAAATGGTTAAATGCACGGGCAAGCTGACCAATTTCGTCATCACTATACACTCTGACTTTGCGTGAAAAATTCCCTTTTGCCATTGCCTGTGCCTGTCTTCGCATATCAGCAATTGGCCGAGAAATTGTTTGAGCAACTAAGATACCTAATATGGCCGTGATAACTAAGGATATGGCCGTACCTACAGCAAGTATGGAGTTAATATCATCCATTTGATCGTATACATTTTCAATTTCTGCTTCTACATATAATGTACCAAGCAACTTGCCCCCTGCTCCAACAATTGGCAATGTCCTCACCCAAATTCGCTCTTCGCTTTCCGGGTCGACATATGTCTGCTCAAGAGGAACTTCTCCAATAATGGATTGCCGCACTAAATCATTTGTAGAACGTTGGCCCACTAAAATTTGGTTTTCAATAACAGAAGTCGCCAAAATACTATACCTTGTGTTTATAACACGGATTTCACTAATATCATCTGATTTAAACCCGTATAATACGGTACGCAATGTTTGTTCAAGCGTTAAACTTTCTTCTGTCCGCTCTTTAATCATTTCTTCTCGCACACTAAATTCGATAATTTCCATCCGGTCTTCAATAGAACTTTCAAAGTTCCCTTTTAAGGTTTCTTCCAACTGTTGAGCAAAATACAAACCAATAATTTGCATCGCTAGTAAAATCAACAAAATATAAATCAAGACAAACTTCACATGAATCGACTTTAAAAAATTAACTTTTGACATTCAGCTACTCCTGTTCAGGGTTTCGTAAATAATAACCTACACCACGACGTGTCACAATCCATGCTGGGTGGCTTGGGTTATCTTCGATTTTCTCACGTAAGCGTCGTACGGTAACATCAACTGTCCGAACGTCACCAAAATAATCATATCCCCATACCGTCTGTAGCAAATGTTCACGTGTCATAACTTGTCCAATATGCTTACCAAGGTAATGAAGTAGCTCAAATTCACGGTGAGTCAATTCAATTGTTTCTTCACGTTTTAATACAAGATAAGCATCTGGTTGAATCGTCAATGCCCCCACTTGGATATCATTCGAGTTTTGCCCTTCATCTTCAGCAGGCACAATGTTTTGGCGACGTAAATTCGCTTTAACACGCGCAATCAATTCACGCGTCGAAAAAGGTTTTGTTACATAATCATCTGCACCTAATTCCAGACCCAGTACTTTATCAATCTCCGAATCTTTTGCTGTTAGCATGATGATGGGAAAATCAAATTTCTTTCGAATTTCGCGACACACTTCCATGCCATCACGATTCGGCAACATAATATCTAATAACATCAAGTCTGGTTGGATTTCTTCCGCAATTTTAATCGCTTCGTCTCCGTCATACGCACAAACCACATTAAAGCCTTCTTTTTTTAAGTTAAATTGCAAAATGTCTGCAATTGGTTTTTCATCGTCTACAACTAATATGGTTTTACTCATCATTTTCTCCCCTTTTCTATCTCGTCTACACCCTTTGTTCTTACCGTTGCATCTTCTTTACTACCCTTTACTTTATCATTGTTTACGCTATTTCGCATCTATCAATAGCTAAACGCTGCACTATCTCGGTAGCGCAAAAATAGAGTGTCAGCCCTAAAACAGCAAAAAACAGCCACCCAAAGGCGACTGCTTTCTTAGTACTTTTCGTTGACTTATTGATATCCAATTGATTGGGACTAGCCCATTTAGAAGGAAGAGCAAAAGGCAATGATTTCTTCCATCCTACTCAAAATTATCTCCAAACACTTGTAACAATGTTTGTTTGGTTGCGGTCAGGACCGACAGAAAAAATTGAAATTTGAACGCCTGTCAATTGCGCAATGCGCTCAAGATAATGGCGTGCGTTGTCTGGAAGCTCATCTAGTGATTTGCAGCTTGTTACATCTTCAGACCAGCCCGGGAGCTCTTCATAGACAGGTTCGCACTCGTCAAGCATACGCAGGTTTGCTGGGTATTCTGTGATTAATTCGCCTTGGTAACGGTAAGCTGTACAAATCTTTACTGTATCAAGACCCGACAAAACGTCAATCGAGTTAACGGTTAAGTCTGTTAATCCACTAACACGTCTTGCGTGGCGAACAACCACACTGTCAAACCAGCCAATGCGGCGTGGACGTCCTGTAGTTGTTCCATACTCTTTACCAACTTCACGGATTTGTTGACCCACTTCATCGAATAATTCCGTTGGGAACGGTCCGTCACCAACACGTGAAGTGTACGCTTTACATACGCCGATTACGTGTTGAATCGTTGTTGGACCAACTCCTGCACCGATTGTTACCCCACCCGCTACTGGGTTAGATGACGTTACGTACGGGTAAGTTCCTTGGTCGATGTCGAGCATTACACCTTGAGCGCCTTCAAACAATACGCGACGACCATTATCGATCGCATCGTTTAACACTTTTGAAGTGTCTGTTACATATTTAGCAATTTCCTGACCATACGCATAATACTCTTCCATAATTTCTTCTAGAGTGAATCCTTCTGTTTCATAGAATTTCTCGAACAGACGATTTTTTTCTTTTAAGTTCATGCGCAGTTTTTCCTCGAACACAACATGGTCCAATAAATCCGCCATACGAATTCCGACACGCGCTGCTTTGTCCATATAAGCAGGTCCGATGCCTTTACCTGTTGTTCCAATTTTATTTGCTCCGCGTCTTGCTTCTTCTACTTCGTCTTGCTTGATGTGGTAAGGCAATAAAACATGTGCGCGGTTTGAAATACGCAAGTTTTCAGTTGTTACACCACGGTCATGAAGACCTTTCAATTCTTTTACAAGTGCTTTCGGATCCACAACCATGCCGTTTCCGATTACCGATGTTTTATCTTTATAGAAAATCCCTGAAGGAATCAAATGCAATTTATACGTTTCTCCACCAAAAATAATAGTGTGTCCAGCGTTATTACCGCCTTGGTAACGTGCAATTACTTCTGCATGTTCTGATAGAAAATCTGTGATTTTTCCTTTTCCTTCGTCTCCCCATTGCGTTCCTACTACTACGACTGATGTCATAATTCCGCACCTCCGTTAGGCATATGCCCTATCTCAAACAGTGTTTATTATACCAAGCAAAAACATTACCGTCAATATAAAACAGAAGAAAACACGAACATATAAATGTGTTGCCACATTTAATGTTCGTGTTTAAAAGTCTCCGCCAGATTCATGTTGACTCCAGTCGATGGTAACAAATTTATTATATTCTTTCACAAAAGCTAGTTTCACTGTACCAGTCGGGCCATTACGTTGTTTTGCGATGATAATTTCAATCATATTTTGATCTTCTGTTTCTTTATCGTAATAATCTTCACGATACAAGAACGACACAATATCGGCATCTTGCTCAATACTTCCGGATTCACGTAAATCCGACATCATCGGTCGTTTATCTTGCCGTTGTTCGACTCCACGAGATAACTGAGACAACGCAATAACCGGTACTTCGAGTTCACGAGCCAAGCCTTTTAACGAACGGGAAATATCCGATACTTCTTGTTGACGGTTTTCTCCAGAACGTCCAGGTCCTTGAATCAGTTGCAAGTAATCAATCATGATCATGCCAAGTCCGTACTCTTGTTTTAAGCGACGGCATTTTGCGCGAATATCATTTACACGAATTCCCGGCGTGTCGTCGATAAAAATTCCAGCATTGGATAAACTGCCCATGGCCATTGTCAGCTTGCGCCAGTCTTCGTTTTGAAGAGCTCCTGTACGCAATACTTGTGCATCAATATTGCCTTCAGCACAAAGCATACGCATGACCAACTGTTCGGCACCCATCTCTAAACTAAAGATGGCGACATTTTCATCGGTTTTGGTCGCCACGTTTTGCGCGACATTCAAAGCGAAAGCCGTTTTACCAACAGATGGCCGTGCCGCTACGATGATCAAGTCGTTTCGTTGAAACCCTGCAGTTACCTTATCGAGGTCTCGAAAGCCTGTAGGGATCCCTGTGACGTCTCCTTTACGAGTATGCAGCAACTCGATATTGTCATAGGTTTTAACTAAGACATCTTTAATATGCGTAAAGTCACCAGCATTCTTGCGACTGGATACTTCCATCATTTTCTTTTCAGCTTCCGCAAGCAGTGTTTCCACTTCATCTTCACGTGTGAAGCCATCTTCGACAATGGTCGTTGCGACACGAATCAGTCGGCGCAGTAAGGCTTTTTCTTCAACAATATGCGCATAATGTGCAACGTTAGCTGCCGTTGGTACGGCATTAGCGATTTCCGTTAAATACGATAACCCACCAATGTCTTCTAGTTCTTTTTTAACAGAAAGCTCTTCTGTCACGGTCACGACATCAATTGCTTTTCCTCGATCCGATAAATTGAGCATCGTTTGGAAAATCTTTTGATGGGCAATCCGGTAGAAATCTTCCGCCATGACGATTTCAGCAACCGTAATGAGAGAAGGTGGTTCTAAAAAGATGGCGCCAATGACCGATTGCTCGGCTTCATGGTTGTGTGGAGGGACACGATCTATCGTTTCGTTCATCGGTCTCTCACCTTACGCTTCTTCAGTAACATGTACTCGAAGTGTAGCCGTCACATCATGATGCAGTTTTACAGGAATATTCGTATAGCCAAGCGTTCGGATGGCATCGTCCAATTCCATTTTGCGTTTGTCTAATTTAATGTTGTGCGTTTTTTCAAGAGCTGTCGCTACTTGTTTTGTTGTGATTGAACCAAAAAGACGTCCGTCTGCTCCAGACTTAGCCGTCAATTCAATTTTCAGGCTTTCGAGCGTTTCTTTTAACTGCTTTGCTTCTTCAAGCTCTTGGTCTGCTTCTTTTTGTTCTTTCTTTTTTTGACCATCTAATTTACTGATCGTTGCTTGGTTTGCTTCGATTGCTAAATTATTTTTTAATAAGAAGTTGTGCGCATAACCGTCTGCTACGTTTTTGATGTCACCTTTTTTACCTTTACCTTTTACGTCTTTTAAAAATATTACTTTCATTCTGTTGTTCCTCCTTCATAATCTTCCATAATGACTGCTTTTAGTTGTTCAATAGCTTCTTCTATTGTGGTATTTGACATTTGCGTGGCAGCATTGGTTAAATGACCACCGCCACCTAGGCTTTCCATAATCACTTGAACATTCACTTCACCAAGTGACCTAGCACTAATGCCGACAGTGCTTTCTGTGCGTTCAGCTACCACAAAGGACGCGTTAACGTCTTTCATCGTTAAAAGAATATCAGCTGTTTGCGCAATCAACACCGGGCTGTAGAGACGGTCAGGCTCGCCTTTTGCGATGGCAATGCCTTTGCCAGCAAACTCCACCGTTTGAACGATTTTTGCACGTTCAACATAAGTTTCTAAATCTTCTTTTAAAATGCGTTGAACAAGCACCGTATCGGCTCCGTTTAAACGCAAATAAGATGCGGCTTCAAATGTCCGAGCACCGGTTCTTAATGTGAAACTCTTGGTATCTACAATAATTCCGGCTAACATAGCTGTTGCTTCTAACATAGATAGCTTTTCATGCTTTGGTTGGTATTCGATAAGCTCTGTTACCAATTCTGCCGTCGACGAAGCATAAGGCTCCATATAGACGAGCATGGTATTGGTGATGAATTCCTCACCTCTCCGGTGATGATCGATCAACACAACACGTTCCATCCGCTGTAGCACTCGCTCATCAATAACCATTGAAGGCTTATGCGTATCAACGACAACAAGTAGTGAATTCTCGGTCATTTCTGCTAGCGCTTCTTCTGGTGTAATAAACTGAGCAAACAGTTCTGGGTCTGACTCAATTTCTTCCATTAATCTCATCACACTGCGATCATACTCATCAAAGTCAAGAATGATTCGACCTTTGACTTTATTCATAGCTGCCATTTTGGCTACCCCAACTGCGGCACCAATCGAATCCATATCCGGCATTTTGTGCCCCATGATAAACACTTGATCACTTTCTTGGATCAAATCACGCAATGCATGCGATATGACGCGCGCTCTGACACGTGTTCGTTTTTCAACCGGGTTGGTTTTCCCGCCATAAAATTTTACTTTTCCACTCGGGTGCTTAATCGCCACTTGATCTCCGCCACGACCAAGAACCAAATCCAGACCAGACTGAGCTAGACTACCCAGTTCTACCAATGAAGCAGAACCTGCCCCAACACCGATACTGAGAGTTAACGCTACATTGTCTTTAGATGTCACTTCACGAATATCATCTAAAATAGCGAATTTCGACAGCTCAAGCTTTTCTAAAATCGATTCATTAAACACTGCCATAAACCGATCAGAAGCAACACGCTTCACGAAAATCCCTTGATCTGAGCCCCATTTGTTAATGAGTGATGTTACTACACTATTGATATTACTACGTGTTTGATCGTCCATTCCTTGAGCAAGTTCATCGTAATTATCGATGAATAAAATACCGAGAACCGATCGATCTGCGTAATAAAGCGACTCGATTTTTACTTGTTCAGTAATATCAAACAAGTAAAACAAGCGATCATCTGCCTTATAATACACACGGTATTTTCGCTCGCCTAATGCGATGGTCATCTCTTTTTCTTCTTCTGATTTCACAAATGTTTGAAAATCATCTGACAGCATAAAAAGCGACTCACCGATCAAGGTATCGTATTCGAGTGCTGAAGTCATATAAGGGTTTGCCCATTCAATGCCAAATTCTTCATTAACTAGCAAAATGCCAATTGGCATCTCCAACAAGGCTTCTTCTCCAACTTTTTTCATTCGGTACGATAAGGTTTCAATGTGTTTTTCAGTTTCTTCGTAAACTCTTTTTTCTGTCACCCATGCTGCTGTAAAAGCCAGCACGAAAAGCAATGTGAAGATACCAGCTGCCCATTCTGACCACAGTAAAATCATAATCGCCGCGGCCATACCAAGAACCAGCAATGCTATCAGTGGATATCGCAGTTTTCTTTTTCTGAAAAAAGCCGACATTATTCTTCAGCTCCTTATTTTCCTTTAAAATCGTGTGCTCGCTTGACCCAACCTCGAATATCAAATCCAAGGTCTACAATTCCGACAATGCTTGTAAATGACTGCAGTGGGAATGCTAATAAGGTTACTAGCACGATGACCCATTTTGGCCAACCCTCTTGATGGATGTAGAAGTGATAAAATGACACACCCTGCAAGAACAATAGGAATTGAAGTAGTACAGAAGCGTTGGCAAAAACCATATACGCCATCGTTCCAGGTTCAAATTCCGATAACAACGACACAAGCAACACGATTAAATAATACCATAAAACGGATTTCGGTAATTTCATGTCACGAAAAGGTGGAAACTTAGGAACCATAACGCCAAAACGCTTTAAAATGGGAAGAAGGATTAGTAATAAGACCCATACCGTTGCAAAAACACCTAATATCAAGAGCACGGGTAGCAAAGTTTCAAATGAAAACTGCAGTTGCGTAACGAGTTCATTATAGTCTGCTATAGAAGCTTCAGAAGCACCCAGTGTTTCCATAAATGCGCTTGTTTTCTCATATGATTGATCGAAACTTGCTGTAAATTCTTTCAGCACATTGATGTCAAACAGTACAATAGAAGCTACGTATTGAACCATCAAAGATACTAACAACACAATGCTAGCACTCATGAACATGAATAACTTACTTTTTTTATAATAGATTGAAATACCAATTGCCAATCCTAAAGGCAAATGAATCAACGCCAGTGGCAAAGACAAAAGACCGCCAATAATAAACGATAACACTAGACAGACTGTTGAAAAAAGCACTGAAGCTTTCCACGGATATTTTGCACTGTACCAGGCAACTGGTACTGCTAAAAACAATGTACTTATTATACTTAAAACCGGCACATAAACCGAAATTGCCAAAAGCACTATAAATACAGCTGCCATCAGCGCGCCGCTGGTAAGTTGTTGCGTTTGTTGATTTTGCATATGACTGTATTTCCCCTTCTTTCGGGTAGATTTCATCTTTGCAATTGTACCATGATTCAAGAACCTGAACAAAAGGAGCGGTTCCTTACAAGCCATAACGGCCCTCCAACAAAAAGGTGCAATCACTTTACTGCTTTAGTGGCTCTCTTTTTCAAAGATTTATCCTCGTTTTAACACATAAAAAAAAGACCGGTTTCCCGGTCTTTTTTTATGTCTAGACTCCAGCCCCGTGCAAGTTCGACGGATACTTTCGCTTTTCTGTAATTATCTTTCTTCCGCAACAAACGGTAGAAGTGCCATGATACGTGAGCGTTTAATAGCGATTGTCAACTT
Source organism: Caryophanales bacterium (assembly GCA_038243515.1). Classification (GTDB taxonomy): domain Bacteria; phylum Bacillota; class Bacilli; order Bacillales_A; family Planococcaceae; genus Planococcus. Next base: position 25,051 of record JBBSRA010000011.1, on the reverse strand, counting down.
ACGTTGCCATTTAGCGCTAGTGCCTGTAACACGACGTGGCAAGATTTTCCCTCTTTCAGAAATGAATTTCTTCAAAAGATCAGTATCTTTATAGTCAATGTGCGTGATGTTGTTGGAATTAAAGTAACAAACCTTTTTCCGTTTCTTTCCTCCGCGACGTGGTGCCATATCGAATTACCTCCTTTACTTAATAGTTGTTCGTCAGGTTCAGTCCATCTTAGAACGGTAAATCGTCATCTGATACTTCTATCGGACCGCTACCGCTTGAGAATGGATCTTCATCTACACGAGTATGGTTTTGCTGAGTTTGGTTTTGCTGACTTGGGCTCGGTGATTGGTTCTGTTGATAGGAAGGCTGTTGCCCTTGTGAACGGTCCGCATTGGCGCTTTTGGGTTCAAGAAATTGAACACTGTCCGCCACTACTTCTGTTGTATAGACGCGCTTCCCGTCTTGTCCCTCGTAGCTACCAGTTTGGATACGGCCTTCAACGCCAGCTAAACTTCCTTTTTTCAGGAAATTCGCTGTATTTTCAGCTTGTTTGCGCCAAACAGTACAATTAATGAAATCAGTTTCGCGTTCACCTTGAGCGTTCGAGAAAGTCCGGTTTACAGCAAGTGTAAAACGAGCAACTGCCGCGCCGCTTGGTGTATAGCGAAGGTCTGGATCTTTTGTCAGTCTTCCGACTAAAACAACTCGGTTAATCATCAGAATTCAACCTCCTTCAAGTCAAAAAAATTTCAGTGCCATTATCCTGTTTACGCGTCTTTGCGTACAGCGATATGACGAATAATGTCTTCGTTAATGTTCGCAAGACGTGTGTATTCGTTGATTGCTTCTGTACCAGCGTTTACTTTTACGATTTGGTAGAAACCTTCACGTAAATCGTTGATTTCATAAGCTAAACGACGTTTACCCCACTCTTTCGACTCGATGATTTCAGCACCGTTAGAAATAAGCATGTTGTTAAAACGCTCAACTAGAGCTTTTTTCGCTTCATCTTCAATCGCAGGCTGCATGATATACATTAATTCGTATTCTCTCATCGTGTTGTCACCTCCTCATGGACTTGGGCCCTACTGTATCCAGCGGGCAAGGAGCAAGCAATTCATAATTATTACTCACATCACAGTATTGTATCACATACATGATCAACCCGCAAGTATGTTTTTTTATTTGAAATGCATTATACTTTTACTATAGATTCAAAGGAAGTGAAACCATGTCACCCACTCGTATAATCGAATTAAAAATGGATGAAATAGCACCAAAAGCTCTTTGGTTTAATGTGGTTTTAGTCGTCTTGTTTGCACTCACCTATCATTTTTTCAATGAACCTTTGTCTTTCCGCTTTTCTTTGAGTGCTACTTTATTGTTTGTGATCGGCTACTTTGTCTTGATAGTCGTGCACGAATTATTTCATTTGATCGGCTTTGTGCTGTTTGGAAAAGTGCTGATTTCTTCTTTGAATTATGGCGTCAACTTAAAAATGGGCATCGCTTATGCTACGACCAATCAACCTGTTCAAAATCATGCTATGCGCAAAGTATTGTTACTACCTTTTTGGATAACGGCCTTTATTCCAACGGTTATCGGTTTTTGGATTGACAGCCAAGTGCTGGTCTTATTAGGTGCTATGTTGACCGCGGGAGCTTTTGGCGACTTTATCATGTACGCTGAATTGCGCAAAGAAAAAAACGCGGCATGGATTATTGATGATCCCTCGCTGCCGCGCCTACATGTTTACAGTGAATATCCTAGAATTGACAGCGCCGACTAAACATCGGTGCTTTTTTTATACTACAGAATGAGCAACTTCCCATTTACCTGATGCAATTTGTTTTTTTAACAACTTTTTGTCTTTGGCGATGTAAACAATAGTTTTATAGGCGTTATTTTCTGCCTCTACTTGAATCGTCACTTTGTCGTACAAATCCTCTTCAGGATTTCCAGAGTAATCTTCAAGGTAATCTAACGCGGGCCATAAAACGTCGGGAATATCGTAAATTTCCCCTTCCACTGAGCTAGTACCCGATAACACCAGTGCGGGATACCCCATTCCGGTGTCGTGCAAAGTTCCTTTAGCTGTCGCTCGGTCTTCCACTAATTCCGCTTCTTCCAAATAATCATGATACTTCCCGCCACACTTGAGCGTTCCGTATGCAAATAACAACATATTCAATTCCTCCATACAAAAACCGGATGCGTTGGAGCATCCGGTTGTTTTTTTAGTTTTTGGTCTTGCACTTCCGCCAAATCGTCTTACGCTTGTCGGAGCTTAACGGTCGTTTCCGCTCTTAGGCTTATCCAGCTGCGGTAGCCAGATTCTCGGGTCATAAGTCAACCCAGCGACGTGGCAAAGAGCACCACTCTGCTGGTTCGCCTTATGCCTGTCGAATCTTAACGGCCATCCTCGCTTTTAGGCTTATCCAGTGCAACGACCTGCTCCTCGGGTCGTAAGCCACTCTGGCTGTGCGACAAAGAGCGCCGCTTCGCCAGATCGTCTTACGCCTGTCGAAGCATAACGGTCGTTTCCGCTTTTAGACGTTAAATCTAAATAGCATTACGTCGCCGTCTTTGACGATGTATTCTTTGCCTTCTTGACGTACTTTTCCTGCTTCTTTTGCAGCTGCCATTGATCCAATTTCGACCAAGTCGTCGTAAGCAACTGTTTCGGCACGGATAAATCCGCGCTCGAAGTCAGAGTGGATAACGCCGGCACATTGTGGTGCTTTCATGCCTTTTTTGAATGTCCATGCACGAACTTCTTGAACGCCTGCTGTGAAATACGTTGCTAGTCCCAGCAAGCTGTATGAGGCTTTAACCAATAGGTCTAACCCAGATTCTTTAATGCCCAACTCTTCAAGGAACATCTCTTTTTCTTCGTCTTCGAGTTCAGCCATTTCTTCTTCGATCTTCGCGCAAATCACAATAACATCTGCATTATCTTTCGCTGCAAATTCACGTACAGCTTGGACATACTCGTTGCTGTCTGCATCTGCAATTTCATCTTCTGCTACGTTTGCTACGTAAAGCATTGGCTTAATCGTTAATAAGTTCAAGCCTTGTGCAATCTTCAACTCATCTTCTGTGAAATCGATTGAACGTGCCAATTGGCCATTTTCAAAAGCTTCGCGTAACTTCATAAGGACAGGTTCTTCTGCAACCGCATCTTTATCTTTTTGTTTTACTAGTTTTGCTGCACGTGCAATGCGCTTTTCGATACTTTCCATGTCAGCTAAAATTAGTTCTAAGTTGATGACTTCAATATCTGAAATCGGATCTACTTTGCCTGTTACATGCGTAATGTTGTCATCCGCGAAACAACGAACAACTTGGCAAATTGCGTCAACTTCACGAATATGGGATAAGAATTTATTTCCTAGTCCTTCTCCCTTACTTGCACCTTCTACAATTCCCGCAATATCGGTAAACTCAAAAGCCGTTGGAACGGTTTTTTTCGGATCTACTAATTCCGTCAATTTATCAAGACGCTCATCCGGAACTTCAACAATTCCTACGTTTGGATCTATTGTACAGAACGGATAGTTTGCCGCTTCGGCACCCGCTTTAGTTATTGCATTAAATAATGTGGATTTCCCCACGTTTGGTAATCCTACAATCCCTGCAGTTAATGCCATAGGATGCACAACCTTTCCTCTATATAAAACGAATTATTTTTTTCACAACTGTTTCATTATAAGAACGAAACGTCAAATTGTCCATTTTTCATTCTGTTTCGGCTTTTATTAAAACTTTTTTCATCTTTTTATTAAACTCCATACGCGGCAACATAACGCTATGCTGGCATCCTTCACATTTAATACGGACGTCTGCTCCCATACGAATAATCTTCCACGAATTGGTGCCACATGGATGACCTTTTTTCATTTCGACTATGTCATTCAGTCCAAAACCCTTCATTTCCATGAATTTGCCTCCTTTTATTCGTTTCGTGCGTTTTTGAGCATCATGGCATCTTCTGGTGAACGCTGAATCATTACCATGCGCGGATACGGAATTTCTACACCTCGTTGATCTAAGAAATCCTTCAAGTCCCGGCGCATTTCTCTCGCAATAGCAAAATGTTGCATGGGCAGCGTTTCTGCGGTAATCCGCATAACAATTTCAGTGGTCTTTAAAGTTTGGACGCCAAGCAACTCTGCAGGTTTGATAATTTGTTCATATCTGTCTTGCAAATTCTCAAGAAACTCCATAATCAACACTTCTACACGCTTTATATCGGATTCGTAAGAAATGTTCACATCCACTACAGCAATAGAATTATGAATTGAAAAGTTTACGACATCCATTATATTGCCGTTCGGAAAAATAAATAACTCACCCGTCCAGGCTTTTACTTTTGTTGTTCGCAACCCAATTTCTTCAACGGTTCCTTCAGCAGCGCCAATTCGGACGTAATCTCCTACAGAAAACTGATCTTCGAAAATAATAAAAAAGCCTGTAATTATATCGCGCACTAAGTTCTGAGCCCCAAATCCAACAGCTAGACCTAAAACGCCGGCACCTGCTATAATCCCTGTAATATCGATCGTAAACGCAGCTAAAATAGAAACAATCGCTATAAAATACACAACATATGCTACCACGTTCGACAATAACTTCGATAAAGTTTGCTGTCTTCGCTCATTATAAAGAAGTGGACCTTTAATACGTACAGAAAAAGTTTTCCGAATCAATATACGCAATACCTTTACTAGCACAACTGCAGCTACCGTTATCAAAATTACTTTTAGAAACACTAGAAACAAACCTACCCACATGGCTTCATCCGAAAGTACGCTTACAATTTTTTCAATCATTTTTTCAACATTCACTCTTTCACCTTCCTAGCACTTACATCAGATTAAATTTATAAATCACGGTAACGACAATACCAACCACCAATATACCCGGCAATAGATTTGCCACTCTAATTTTTGTTACACCCATCAAATTTAAACCAATTGCAACAATCATAACGCCACCAGTTGCACTCATTTCCAAAATAAACATATCTAGTGCATCTGCTGGAATTGCTAAGCTAATTTGAGTAGCGAACAAAGCAATCAAACCTTGATAAACAAATACAGGTATTGCAGCTAACATAACGCCAAATCCCAATGTAGAAGCTAAAATAATAGAAGTAAATCCATCAATAATTCCTTTGGAAATTAAAACGCCGTGCTCATTGCTCAACCCGCTTTCCATTGCTCCAATAATCCCCATTGCTCCAATAACAAATATTAACGTTGCTGTCACAAATCCTTGAGCGAGACTGCCTTTGCTTTCTTTTGCACCGAGCATACGCTCTATCCAATGGCCAAAATCATTGAGCTTTTCTTCTAATTGAGCCCATTCCCCAATAACTGCTCCTAGCACCAAACTAATAATGACGATGACAAAGTTCTGACTTCCTAACCCCATCTGCAAGCCAAGTACAATAACCGATAACCCAATGACATACATAACCGTTTCTTTCATTTTGTCTGAAATGTTGCGAAGAGCTCGTCCAAGAATGGTTCCCACAATAATTAAAATAGCATTTATTAATGTTCCTAAGAGAACCATTGCATCTCTCCTCCACAGCGTGCCTCTATATTATTTAAGGGCCTCTTCTCCCTCTTTTGAGCGCACTAGTTAATTTTTATTTATCAAAAAACAGAACCTATTCCCTTTTCCCAGGAAATAGGCACTCGTCAGCTTAGTAATTCTAGAATTCGCTCTAAATCATCTTCCGAGAAAAACTCAATTTCTATTTTCCCTTTATTCTTATTTTTCTTAATTTGAACTTTTGTACCAAAACGATCTCTCAATTCAGATTGTTTTTCTTCAATAAAAATATCTTTCTTTTTCTCAATTGTTTCACGTGGAACATCTTCGTTTAGTCGCTGAACTAAGTTTTCCAATTGGCGAACATTCAAGTTTTCTCTAACAACTTTAGCTGCTGTTTCTGGAATGATTTTTTTGCTTCTTAATCCCAATAATGTACGCCCATGACCCATTGACAATTCTTTGTCAGAAATTAGTTTGCGGACATTTTCAGGCAACGCTAAAAGTCGAATATGGTTGGCAATATGAGGACGACTTTTGCCTAAACGGAAAGCTAGTTGTTCTTGTGTCAAATTCAACGCTTCCATTAATTTTTGGTACGCTTCTGCTTCTTCAATTGGTGTTAAATCTTCACGTTGAAGGTTTTCTAGTATAGCAAGTTCCATCATTTGCTGATCTGTTAGTTCTTTAATAATTGCTGGAACTTTCTTTAATTTAACTAATTTTGCTGCACGGAAGCGGCGTTCTCCAACAACAATTTCGTATTTTTCTCCAGTTTTTCTAACGATAATTGGTTGCAAAATTCCATGTTCTTTAATGGATTCTGCTAATTCATTTAAAGCTTCTTGATCAAAATTTTTACGTGGTTGGTACGGATTGGCCTGGATTTCGCCTACATTGAGTTGATTTACTTTGTCTGTATCATTGATTGTTTCACCCGGAAACAATGCATTAATGCCTTTTCCTAATCCTTTAGCCATTATGAATCACTTCCTTCGCCAATTCTAAGTATACTTCTGCGCCTCTGGACTTTGGATCATAGATGATAATTGGCTCTCCATGGCTTGGTGCTTCACTCAATCTGACGTTTCTCGGAATAATAGTTTTGTAAACTTTATCTTGGAAGTACTTTTTCACTTCTTCTATTACTTGAACGCCAAGGTTTGTCCGTGCATCAAGCATAGTGAGCAATACACCATCAATCATCAAGTCATGATTCAAGTGTTTTTGCACTAAGCGAATTGTACTTAATAATTGGCTTAGTCCTTCCAATGCATAGTATTCACATTGTACTGGAATAATAATTGCATCAGAAGCTGTCAATGAATTCAATGTCAATAATCCTAAAGATGGTGGACAATCAATGATTATGTAATCATACATATCTTTGACTTCTGCTAATGCATTTTTCAAACGAGCTTCTCTTGAAATGGTCGAAACCAATTCAATTTCAGCTCCAGCTAAAGAAATAGTAGCGGGAACTACGTATAAATTTTCCACTTTTGTTTCCATAATTGTGTCTTTTACATCTACATCGTCAATTAATACTTCGTAAATGCATTTATCGACATCCCCTTTGTTTACTCCTACCCCACTAGTAGCATTTCCTTGAGGATCAATATCTATTAACAGAACTTTTTTGCCCAAATAAGCAAGGCAGGCACTTAAGTTTACTGAAGAAGTCGTTTTTCCTACGCCGCCCTTTTGATTGGCGATCGCAATAGTTCTACCCACACTTGCACCAACTTTCTTTATTACTTAGTTTATTTTACTGCGAATTCTTTACTTTAGCTATTTTAGCACTCGTAATACATAGCTTTGCAGAATATGGATTGATAAAATCAGCTCTTCAACTTATTACTGCTCTTATTTTTCTATTGTATCAAAATTTTTCAACAATACGATGTTATTACTCGTAAAAAAACTCTTTCCATGGTGGAAAGAGTTTTTTATGATTTTTTCTTAGGAATTTTCACTGTGATTTGATAATATTCTTCATGTTCTTCTTCTTCTGTAGTTAAATCAATCCCACTTTTGGTGACCATGTTTAATGATTCTTTTATCGTATTCATAGCGATTCTCATATCTCTACTAATCGCTTTTCTACGTGGCTTTGGTTTTTTCGGTTCAATTGAAAGCAATTTCCCCACTTTTATCTCGAGTTGCTTTACATTCAGGCTTTCTTCGATAGTTTCATCAAATAGTTTCTTTTGCTGCTCTGTATCTTTCACTTGTAAAAGAGCTCTAGCATGTCTTTCTGTTAGCGAACGATAGAGTAAAGCCATCTGAATTTCTTCTGGTAACTTCAGCAAGCGCAGTTTATTAGCAACTGTTGACTGGCCCTTGCCGAGACGTTGTGCTAAGGCTTCTTGGGTAATCTCTTGTATTTCTAACAAATTTCGATAAGCGTGAGCTTCTTCTATTGAAGTCAACTCTTCGCGTTGAAGGTTTTCTATTAACGCGATAGAAGCCGTTTCTTTATCACTTAAATTTCGAACGATTGCCGGAACTTCTGTCCATTCGAGTGATTTCATTGCACGGAAACGTCGTTCTCCTGCGATAATTTCATATTGACCTTCATTTTCAGATTTCCTGACTACAATTGGCTGAATTACGCCATGAACATGAATCGTCCTTGCAAGTTCTTCGATTTTCTCCTGATCAAAAACTGTTCTTGGCTGGAATTTGTTAGCATGTATTTTATCAAGTGGTAATTTAACGACGTCTTCTGAAGATTTGTGTTCTACCACTTCTTTTTTTGCTGTTTCATTTACTTTATCGCCGCCTCCAAAGAAACGTGAGAAAGGACTTTTCACCTTCTAGCACCACCTTTTACATGCTTGCTTTGTTAGTAAGTATCGTTCACTTTTTCTTAAAATCAAAATGTTTCACGTGGAACATTAAGCAATTGGTGATTTATTTGGAACTCCCGCTTTTCGTGGATATTTTTTTGGTGTTTCTTTAAACTTCTTAAAAAATTGAATATAACGTTCACTTTCTTCTATCGGCAATAAGAAAGAATAAACTTCTTCAAGTTTCACACCAAGTTTCTGTAATGCTTTTTCTGCATCTTCTAGTTCATCTGGTGCTGATGCTGCTTTCATCGCTATAAATACGCCACTTTTTTTAACCAGGGGCACACATAGTTCGGCTAATACAGACAATCGTGCTACAGCGCGTGCTGTAACAACATCGTAGCTTTCACGATGGCTAGACTGACCAAAATCTTCTGCTCTTGAATGAATAAATTGTACTTTAGTCAATCCAAGCTCGCTACTTAAATGCTGTAAAAATTGAATTCGTTTGTTTAACGAATCTACTATTGTAACCTCTATATGGGGAAAGCAAATTTTAAGTGGGATACTGGGGAATCCAGCTCCGGCACCAACGTCGCAAATCTTCATTGTTTTTGTGAAATCCAAGTAAAAGGCTGCCGTAATAGAGTCATAAAAATGCTTTAAGTAAACCGCGGATTGTTCTGTTATTGCCGTAAGGTTCATCTTTTCATTCCATTCGACTAATTCTTTGTAATAGATTCGGAATTGGTCGAGTTGTTCTTCGGTTAAAACGATTCCTTTTTCTTTGAGGCCGTCTTTAAACTGCTGTTCATTCAAACTAGCTCCTCCTCCTTCTTTTGTACTTTTATGTAAATAAGAAATGGGCTGGTGTGCGCCAGCCCATTCTGTTGTCTAGCTTATGCCTTTTGTTCGATCTTTTGTATGATTGATAAAAGTTTTCGACCTTTACTTGTTACACGGATATTTTTGCAATCTTTCCTTGTTCAATATACACCAATAAGATGGATATGTCAGCCGGATTTACACCGGAGATACGTGATGCCTGTGCAATAGATAGTGGACGAACTTCTGCTAATTTAGCACGAGCTTCAGATGCAATTCCTGAAATAGCATGATAATCAATATTGTCTGGAATTTTTTTGTTTTCCATTTTTTTAAGTTTGTCGACTTGTAACAAGGATTTCTCGATATAGCCTTCATACTTAATATGAATTTCCACTTGTTCTTTTACTTCATTTTCAAGCTCTACAGACGAAGCTGTCAGCTGCGAAATCATATCGTACGTCATTTCTGGACGCTTTAATAAATCAGCTCCACGAATGCCATCTTTTAATCTACTGCCCCCTGCGTTGCGAATCATTTGCTGGGTTGCTTCATTTGGCTTGATCATAATGCTTCTTAATCGTTTAATTTCTTCTTCAATCCGCTCTTTTTTAGCGAGGAATTTTACGTAACGCTCTTCTTTTACCATACCAATTGAATAAGCTAATTCCGTTAAACGAATGTCGGCATTGTCATGACGAAGCAATAAGCGATATTCTGCACGAGATGTTAGTAGACGATAAGGTTCACTGGTTCCTTTTGTCACTAAATCATCAATTAATACACCGATATACGCATCCGAACGGCTCAAAATAACTTCTTTTTTACCTAGTACTTTTGCTGCAGCGTTAATGCCAGCCATTAGGCCTTGCCCTGCAGCTTCTTCGTAACCAGATGTTCCGTTAATTTGACCTGCTGTGTACAGATTCACAATTTGTTTGGTTTCTAGTGTTGGCCATAATTGCGTCGGAACAATTGCATCATACTCGATAGCATATCCTGCACGCATCATTTCAGCCTTCTCAAGCCCTGGAACCGATTCTATAAGCTTACGCTGGACATGTTCAGGCAAACTCGTTGATAGGCCTTGTACGTAAACCTCGCGCGTATTACGGCCTTCTGGCTCTAAAAAGATTTGATGGCGCGGTTTATCGTTAAACCGAACTACTTTATCTTCGATTGAAGGACAGTATCGTGGACCTGTTCCTTTAATCATTCCTGAATACATTGGTGACAAATGAAGATTGTCATCAATAATTTGGTGTGTCTTTTCATTTGTATAGGTTAGCCAGCATGGCAACTGATCGGTGATGTATTCCGTCGTTTCATGACCAAATGCACGCGGCACATCATCACCAGGTTGAATTTCTGTTTTGCTGTAATCAATGCTATTGCTGTTTACGCGTGGAGGTGTGCCTGTTTTGAAACGAACGGTTTCAAAGCCAAGCTTTTCCAAGTTTTCTGCTAATTTTATAGAAGGCTGTTGATTGTTCGGTCCACTTGAATAACGCAAATCTCCAATAATAATCTCGCCACGTAAGAAAGTTCCTGTCGTAATAACGACAGATTTAGCACGGTAAATACCGCCTACTTGCGTAACTAGACCTTGAATTGTGCCATCCTCGACAATCAATTCCTCAGCAACACCTTGATGCAAAGTTAGATTTGGTGATTCTTCCATTAACCGTTTCATTTCTTGTTGGTAAAGAACTTTATCCGCTTGTGCGCGCAATGCACGAACAGCAGGTCCTTTGGCGGTGTTCAACATTCTCATTTGAATGTGTGTTTTATCGATCACGCGTCCCATGGCTCCGCCAAGTGCGTCAATTTCACGTACAACAATGCCTTTCGCTGGTCCACCAATAGATGGGTTACATGGCATAAATGCGATCATATCCAGATTCATCGTCAAAACAAGCGTTTTAGCGCCCATTCGCGCAGACGCAAGAGCAGCTTCCGCTCCTGCATGCCCTGCTCCTACAACGATGACATCGAACGTGCCTGCTTCGTATTGTGGCATGTTCTCATTCCCTTCGAGTTTTATTTCCCTAGACAGAACTGAGAGAATAATTGGTTTAAGAGGCCGTCATCTGCGGTATCTCCAATAATTTCACCAAGAAGTTCCCACGTTCGAGTAACATCAATTTGAATCATATCTACGGGAACTTCCATTTCAGCTGCTCCAATGGCATCTGAAATGGTTTTATGTGCCTGGTGCAGCAATGCAATGTGGCGCACGTTGGATACATAGGTCATGTCCCCTGCTTCGATCGCTCCTTGGAAAAATAGGGCAGCAATCGCTTCTTCAAGTTGATCAATACCTTCTTCTTCAATTAAAGAAGTCGTTACGAGCAATTTATCGCCAGCTAGTTTTTGTACTTGCTCCAAATCAATCTTCTGAGGCAAGTCGGTTTTGTTGATCACGACAATATAATCCATGTCTTTAACCGTTTCAAACAATAGTTCATCTTCTGAAGTTAGCGCTTCTGCATAATTTAACACGTACAAGATCAAATCCGCTTCTTTTAATACTTTTCTTGAACGTTCGACACCAATTCGCTCGACAATATCTTCTGTTTCGCGAATGCCTGCTGTATCAACTAAACGCAATGGAACGCCTCGAACATTTACGTATTCTTCTATTATATCACGGGTCGTTCCCGCTATTTCTGTGACAATTGCTTTATTTTCCTGGACAAGGCTGTTTAATAGTGAAGATTTTCCAACATTGGGACGCCCCAAAATGACGGTTGACAGCCCTTCTCGCAAAATTTTCCCTTGCGAAGAGGTTTTCAGCAATTTGTCGATTTCCGAACGAACCCATTTGGATTTTTCCAACATAATCGGTCGTGTCATTTCTTCTACATCGTCATATTCTGGGTAATCAATGTTGACTTCCATTTGAGCAATCGACTCAAGTAAGGCTTGACGTAATGTGCCAATTAGCTTTGATAGCTTGCCTTCCATTTGATTGAGTGCAACGTCCATCGCACGATCCGTTTTCGCGCGAATCAAGTCCATCACGGCTTCTGCTTGAGACAAGTCAATTCGCCCATTTAAAAAGGCACGTTTCGTAAACTCGCCAGGATCTGCTAGTCTTGCTCCTGCACGCAATACCAATTCAAGCACACGATTTACGGAAACAATCCCCCCGTGGCAATTAATTTCAATTACATCTTCTCGCGTGAAGGTTTTGGGTGCTTTCATAAGCGACACCATAACTTCTTCCACTATTTCACCAGTCGCTGGATCTTCAAGGTGTCCATAATGAATGGTATGTGTTGTTTGAGAAGACAACGCCTTTTTGCTAGGAGCTCGGAACAGTTTGTCTGCAATTGCGACAGCTTCTGGACCGCTCAAGCGGACAATAGCGATGGCTCCTTCTCCACTCGGTGTCGAGATGGCAGCGATTGTATCGAATTCCATGTTGTTCCCTCCTCTTAAGAAAAGCAGCACTTAACGTTCTGTGGATAACAAATAGAATGCGTCAGCAGACCACATACTAACTTATATGTTTATTCCTTTATTTCTGCCTAAAAAAAGTTGCCCACATGTGGACAACCAGTAAATGAACGTGGCTTTCTAACATATTACAATAGCATAAATTGCACGAAATCAAAAGACACAGTGCTTCATATTACTAAATTTCGTTAATTTGACATAAAAAAAGCCCACCATTTCGGTGAGCTATAACTTATTTATGAGGTTCAATCACAAGATAACGATTCGGATCTTTGCCTTCAGAATACGTATCAATATCAAAACGTCTTGATAATGATTGATGAATCACTTTTCGTTCGTACGATGGCATCGGTTCAAACTGAACACGGCCACCCGTTCGAATTGCTTTGTCGGCCATGCGATCTGCCAGTTGTTCTAGCGTTTCTTGACGACGTTCACGGTAATTCTCAGCATCTAATTGAACAATCATAAATTGGTTTGAGTGTTTGTTAGCGACTAGTTGAGCTAATTGTTGAAGAGAATTCAAAGTTTGCCCTCGCTTACCAATTAGCATCGCTACTTTTTCACTTTCAAGGTAAAAATCAATTTTTTTGCCTCGTTTTTTATGTGTAATGGTTAAATTTTCAATTTTCATGTCTTTAGCAATCGATTGAATATACTTTTTTGTCTCTTCAATCGCTCTTTCGTTAGAAATAGCAGGAACTTCTTCCCCTTTTTCTTCTTTAAGCGATGTTGTGGGCGTTTCAAGAGTTTCAGTAGCTTGTTTTGTCGTGACATCTTGTTCAGAAAGCAAATGTTTTTCAATTATAGTAACTTCAACTTCTGCTTTTTTTGCACCAAAACCGAAAAATCCTTTTTTCTCTTCTTGAATAATCGTAATGTTTACTTCTTCACGTGTAACTTGGAGTTTTTCTAATGCTTCAGATATCGCGTTTTCAACAGTTAAACCCGTTTGCGTGATCTGTTTCACTTTTTAGCCCCTCCTGCTTTCATTTTAACAGGCTGCTGCACATCTTTTTTCTCCCATGGACGATAAATGACCAAGTTTTGGATAAGTGAAATGATATTTCCGATGACCCAGTACAATGTCAGTGCGGAAGGTAACACAATACCAAATCCAATAATCATAACCGGCATAAAATACATCATGATTCTCATTTGAGGATTGTCCATTGCTGGTCCTGTACGCAAAACAGTGAATTGCATTAATCCAGCAATAACAGCTAAAATAATACTCGGTTCTGCTAACGGGAAAATAAGGAATGAGCCCAAATCGATCTCAGGTGTATTGTTCATTCGGCTAATTGCGTGATAAAAACCAATTAGTACAGGCATTTGAATCAAAACAGGTAAACAACCTGCCATTGGATTAACGCCTTTTTCCTGGAATAACGCCATCATTTCTTTTTGGTATTTTTGTTGTGTAACAGCATCTTTAGACTTGTACTGTTCTTTCAGTTTAACAAGTTCAGGCTGTACTTCTTGCATACGCTTCGAACTTTTCGTTTGTTTAATCATCAACGGCAACATGACTAAACGAATAATAATAGTTACTGCGATAATCCCAAAACCGTAAGTGCCTAGTAAACCTTTAAAGAATTTGATCGTTGACACCAATGGCCAAACGATAAATTCATTCCAAAATCCTTCGCTCTGGTCACTGATCGGCTGATCAAACTCTGTACAGCCAGAAAGCAGCAAGGTTACTGCGATCAGTGAAATAAGTAAAACTAATTTCTTATTCACCCTTCTTCCCCCAAACTAATTTCAATTACTTCTATAATAACATCTATTTCGTATAGTCTTCTACTCTTTCGGTAATGCTCGTGCAATTTTCAAAACGTGTTCGAGACTTTTCTTGCTTTCGTGAAAGTCCAATGTGGCCGCCTGTGGTCGGGCGATAATAATGTAATCTGCATTCGGTAATAGCTCATCTTTCAATTCCAAGAAAGTCTGCCTTACGTACCGTTTGATACGGTTACGTGCTACTGCATTACCTACTTTTTTACTAACGGATAGCCCTAAACGAAATTCAGTTTGTTCGCTTTTTAATACATAAACGATAAACTGCCGATTCGCAAAGGATTTTCCTTTTCTAAAAATTTGTTGAAATTCTTTATTCTTCTTGATCCGTTGATCTTTGTTCATTCTTTCACCTGCTTATTTTAATACTTTCCCACTAAAATAGAGCAGAAAAGAAAAAAAAGACCACTGATGCGGTCAGTGGACTTAAGCTGATAATACTTTTCTACCTTTACGACGGCGAGCTGCAATGATGCGACGTCCGTTCTTTGTGCTCATACGTGCTCTGAAGCCGTGTACTTTGCTGTGCTTACGTGTTTTTGGTTGGTATGTGCGTAATGTCATATATGACACCTCCTATATTGAGAGTTAACTATTTTTCTAAAGACAGTCTCGACTATTATAAAGGTGCAAGGGTATAAATGTCAACGCTTGATCTGAAAACACTTCCGATTTTCTATCATTTCTGTAAACCAAGTTATACACAATTACTTTCACTTTCTCTTGATGGCCTGTTCACTATTTTTTTCCGAAAAATAATTATCCACATGCCTTATCTACAGTTTTTTAACATACAAACCCCCTGTGGATAGAATTATTGTGCAGAAAAAAAGTTATGTGGATAACTTAAAGAACTTCTTGTATTGTCTACTCTTTTTTGGTAACATTAACTTGTTTTCACTTGTTAACAATTTTTCACTCAAATAAGTTATCCACAAATTGTGGGTAAGGTGTGGATAGTTATTCACCAGCTTGTTTACGAACGTTATCCACAGGCTGTGATTTTGTGTATGATATACTTTAAAATATCGTTAAATATAAAGGAGACGAGCTATTGGAACACTTAGACGAATTATGGTCAAGTGTCTTAGCCCAAGTTGAAACCAAAATCTCCAAACCGAGTTTTGAAACGTGGTTAAAATCGACAAAACTTTTATCCTATCAGGATGATACAGTCACTATTTCAGCACCTAATTCATTTGCTCGTGACTGGTTAGAAAACCATTACGTGCACTTGATTACGGGAATTTTATCAGATTCTACTGGTGATGATATGATGATTAGATTTGTTGTGCCTAAAGATCAGGATATGGATGATTTTCAACTTCCTGCTCCTCGTATCAAACCCGGACAAGACCAGCAGCACGAGTTTTTGCCTGGCATGCTGAATCCAAAATACACTTTTGATACATTTGTAATTGGTTCAGGAAATCGCTTTGCACACGCTGCTTCTTTAGCAGTGGCTGAAGCACCAGCAAAAGCTTATAACCCGCTGTTTATCTATGGGGGAGTAGGACTTGGCAAGACGCATTTAATGCATGCAATTGGACATTATGTACTAGAACACAATCCAAACGCGAAAGTCGTTTATTTGTCTTCGGAAAAATTTACGAACGAATTTATCAATTCAATCCGCGACAATAAAACAGGTGAATTCCGCGACAAATATAGAAGTGTCGACATTCTTTTGATTGATGACATTCAGTTTTTGGCGGGCAAAGAACAAACACAAGAAGAGTTTTTCCACACGTTTAATACGTTGCACGAAGAGTCTAAACAAATCATCATATCAAGTGATCGACCACCAAAAGAAATTCCAACACTAGAAGATCGTCTTCGTTCCCGCTTTGAATGGGGCTTAATCACAGATATTACGCCACCTGATTTAGAGACGCGGATTGCTATTTTGCGTAAAAAAGCAAAAGCAGACGGACTCGATATTCCAAATGACGTAATGACGTATATTGCGAATTCGATCGATTCGAATATTCGTGAGCTTGAAGGGGCTTTGATTCGCGTGGTGGCTTATTCTTCTTTGATCAACCGTGATATGAGTGCCGAATTAGCTGCAGAAGCATTAAAAGACATTATGCCAAATTCGAAACCGAAAATCATTACAATTTTGGACATTCAAAATGCTGTTGGTGAGCAGTTCAACGTGAAATTAGAAGATTTTAAAACAAAGCGTCGTACAAAAGATATTGCTTATCCACGACAAGTTGCAATGTACTTGTCACGTCAGATGACCGACTTTTCTTTGCCTAAAATTGGAGAGGAATTTGGAGGACGTGACCACACAACAGTCATTCACGCTCACGATAAAATTTCTAAACTATTAAAAGACAATCAACAACTTCAGCAAGACGTCAAAGACATCAAAAGTGCACTTGGCAAGTAAATATGCTTGTGGATAAATCCATAAATCATCAAGTAAGTTATGCACAGTTTGTCTACATGTGGATAAACTACTTCTATTGACTTTTAAAGGCTTATCCACATATTCACAGGCCCTACTACTACTATTACTTTAAAAGCCCTAAAATAAAATATATATATAAGCGAGGTTCGAGAATGAAATTCGAGATAAAACGTGAAAGATTAGTCGAAGGATTAAACGATGTAATGAAAGCAGTAAGTTCAAAAACAACCATTCCGATCTTAACGGGAATTAAAATGGACGTAACTTCAGATGGAATGAGATTAACAGGTAGTGATTCTGATATCACCATCCAAACATTTATCCCAGCAGAAGAAGACGGTGAACAAATCATTCAAGTAACTAATGGAGGAAGCATTGTTCTTCAAGCAAAAGTGTTTGGCGAAATCATCCGTAAGTTACCGACAAACGATGTTGAAATTGAAATTACAGGAAATTTCCAAACGCATATTCGTTCTGGGAAATCAGAATTCCATTTAATCGGCTTAGATGCAATGGATTATCCACAATTGCCTGATATTCAAGATGATCGTTTGTTTACGATTCCAGCAGATTTACTAAAAACGATTAACCGTGAAACTGTTTTTGCTGTGTCTAGTTCAGAAACACGTCCTGTATTAACGGGAGTTCATTGGGAAGTAAAAGATGGAGAGCTTGTTTGCGTAGCAACAGATAGCCACCGCCTAGCTCGTCGTAAAACAAAACTGGAAACATTGCCAGAAGGGGAATACAGCGTGGTAATCCCAGGGAAAAGTTTAACGGAGCTCAACAAAATCCTTGATGATACGTCCGAAGCAGTTGAAATTGTCATGACTAACCAACAAGTATTGTTCAAATCAAAACACATTCTTTTCTTTTCTCGTCTATTAGAAGGCAACTACCCAGATACAAGCCGACTGATTCCTGCTGAATACAAAACGACGGTAACTGTCAATGGTCGTTCACTGCTACAAGCAATTGATCGTGCATCTTTGTTAGCCAGAGAAGAACGCAATAATGTTGTCCGCTTTTCTGCAAAAGAAGGCAGTGATGTAGAAGTTTCTTCGAATTCACCTGAAGTGGGAAAAGTAGAAGAGCAGCTTCAAGCGCAAAGTATTGAAGGAGAAGAATTGAAAATCTCTTTTAGTGCTAAATTTATGATGGACGCTTTAAAAGCCATTGATGGACAAGATGTCGTGATTCATTTCACTGGAGCTATGCGTCCATTTATCTTAAAATCAGCTTTAGATGATTCAATTTTGCAGCTGATTCTACCTGTCCGAACATATTAAAAATAAAACATACCCTCAGGATAGCCTCATAGGCTATCCTTTTTACTTTTTAGCTAAAATAGGGTAAAATAGAGGGATAGACTATGAATCGAAGGATGAGTGCATTTTGAGAGAAATCGGGATTGAGACAGAATATATAACACTTGGTCAATTATTGAAAATGACAGATACAATAAATTCAGGTGGAATGGCTAAATGGTTTCTAAGTGAACACGATGTTTTTGTAAACGGTGAAGCTGAAAATCGCAGAGGACGTAAATTGCGTCCAACAGATCTTGTGAATATTCCAGAGTTTGGAGAGTTTCGTATCGTGACGGCTGAAGGCATGAGCTTCGATGCGGATTGACCGCCTCGAGCTTGTCAATTATCGAAACTACGAATCGTTAGAACTGGATTTTTCTCCAGAAATTAATGTTTTTATCGGAGAAAATGCACAAGGTAAGACCAATATCATGGAATCTCTTTATGTTTTGTCTATGGCAAAATCACATCGCACTTCTAATGATAAGGAATTAATACGCTGGGGTGCCGAATATGGTAAAATTAAAGCTGACGTGTACCGTAAATACGGCAAACTCCCTCTTGAAATTACGTTGTCAAAAAAAGGCAAGAAAGCAAAAGTCAATCATCTAGAACAACGCAGATTGAGTGATTATGTAGGCCAATTAAATGTCGTTATGTTTGCACCTGAGGATCTACACCTTGTAAAAGGAAGTCCACAAGTGCGCAGACGGTTTATCGACATGGAAATCGGACAAATCTCTCCAGTTTATTTACACGATTTAGTGAATTATCAAAAACTCCTCAAACAAAGAAATCATATATTGAAACAGCATTATGGAAAACAGACAATTAACGACGTCATGTTCGATGTCTATACAGAACAATTCATCGATGCGGCTGTGAAAATTATCCGTAAGCGGTATCAATTTATGGAGCTTTTGCAGAAATGGGCTGAACCGATTCATCATGGCATTTCCCGGGGGCTGGAACAACTTCAAATCCGCTATCAACCGGTCAGTGGTTTAAAGCCTGAATGGACGCCTGTAGAAATGGCGTCTTTTTTAGAGCAAAAACTGATTGAAGTTCGCAAAAGAGAAATAGAGCGTGGCGTAACACTTGTTGGTCCGCACCGCGATGAACTTCAATTTTTTGTGAATGGCTACGATGTTCAAACTTATGGTTCACAAGGGCAACAAAGAACCACTGCCTTGTCGTTAAAATTAGCTGAAATTGAGTTGATCAAGCAAGAAGTTGGAGAAGCACCCGTGCTATTGCTCGATGATGTGCTTTCAGAACTAGATGATTATAGACAATCACATTTATTAAATACTATTAAAGGCTCTGTTCAGACATTTGTTACTACAACGAGTGTTGAAGGTATCCAACATAAAACAATTCAAAATGCACGGCTTTTCGAAGTTTCTAATGGAACTGTACTTAAATAGATCAGTGAAAAATGAGTTGTGACTAACTAGCGTTATGAAATGCGTAAGAAAGAGCAGGTGAATGGAATGGCTATGGAAGAAAAAGGTTTACAAGAAGCATATGAAGCGAGTCAGATTCAAGTTTTAGAAGGATTGGAAGCTGTTCGTAAAAGACCAGGAATGTATATCGGATCTACAGGTGCAAGAGGTCTACACCATTTAGTTTGGGAAATCGTCGATAATAGTATAGACGAAGCATTAGCAGGTCATTGTACGGAAATCCAAGTAACTATTGAAAAAGACAACTGGATTCGTGTAGAAGATAATGGACGTGGAATCCCTGTTGGCATGCAAGAAAAAATGGGGCGTCCAGCAGTTGAGGTTATTATGACGGTATTACACGCAGGTGGTAAATTCGGCGGCGGTGGCTATAAAGTATCCGGTGGACTTCACGGAGTAGGAGCTTCTGTTGTTAATGCTTTATCTGAAACGACTGAAGTCTATGTTAATCGTGACGAAAAAAAGCATTATATTAAATTCGAGCGCGGTGCAGTGGTTGAAGAACTAAAAGTGATTGGAGATTCAAGTCACACAGGGACAACAATTCGTTTCAAAGCAGATACACAAATTTTCACTGAAACGACTGTTTATGAATTTGATCTTTTAGATCACCGCTTACGCGAACTTGCTTATTTAAACCGCGGATTGAAAATCATTGCGAGAGACGAACGCGAAGGACAAGAAAAAGAAAAAATTTATCATTTCGAAGGTGGGATTAAATCCTACGTTGAACATTTAAATAAATCAAAAGATCCACTTCATGAAGAAGCTATTTTTGTAGAAGCTGAAAAAGAAGGCATTACTGTTGAAGTGGCAATGCAATACAATGCGGGCTATGCAGCAAATATCTTTTCTTTTGCGAATAATATCAATACTCATGAAGGTGGAACTCATGAATCTGGTTTTAAAACCGCTTTAACGCGTGTAGTTAATGATTATGCTCGCAAAAAAAGTATGTTAAAAGAGCAGGACCTTAATTTAACTGGAGATGATGTGCGTGAAGGGTTGACTGCAATTATTTCTATTAAACACCCAGATCCACAGTTTGAAGGGCAAACAAAAACAAAACTCGGCAATACGGAAGTTAGTACCATCGTCAATAATTTATTTTCGGGTGGATTTGAACGATTCTTATTAGAAAATCCTGTTGTGTCGAAAAAAATTGTTGAAAAAGGAATTATGGCTTCTCATGCACGAATGGCTGCTAAAAAAGCACGTGAATTTACACGTCGAAAATCAGTCTTAGAAGTATCAAGTCTGCCGGGTAAACTAGCAGATTGTTCGTCACGCGACCCGAAAGTTAGTGAAATCTACATCGTTGAAGGTGACTCGGCTGGTGGATCAGCAAAATCTGGTCGTGATCGTCACTTCCAAGCGATTTTGCCGTTGCGTGGAAAAATCTTGAACGTTGAAAAAGCGCGACTAGATCGAATTCTTACGAATGAGGAAATTCGTAACATTATTACCGCGTTAGGTACCGGAATCGGTGAGGAATTTAATCTTGAAAAAGCTCGTTATCATAAAGTCGTTATTATGACAGATGCCGATGTTGATGGCGCGCACATTCGTACGCTGTTACTAACATTCTTTTTCCGTTACATGCGTCCATTGCTTGAAGCTGGCTATATTTACATTGCTCAGCCGCCATTGTTCCAAATCAAACAAAGCAAACATGTAGAATATGTCTATACAGATGAACAATTAAAAACGGCACTTGCAAGTCTATCTCCAACGCCAAAACCGAATATTCAGCGGTATAAAGGACTTGGAGAAATGAACGCAACACAATTATGGGATACAACAATGGATCCGGATGTTCGAACATTGCTGCAAGTCACATTAAATGACGCGATAGTAGCAGACGAAACCTTCCATATTTTAATGGGTGACGATGTTGAACCACGCCGTAACTTTATCGAAGAAAACGCGAAATACGTTAAAAACTTGGACGTTTAAAAGATATAGAGTTGAGAGGAGGCTGCGGATATGGCTGAACGGCCGAGCAGTGGTGTTGAAGAAATAAATATAAGTACGGAAATGCGGACTTCATTTTTAGATTATGCGATGAGCGTTATTGTGTCCCGTGCCTTACCTGATGTACGTGATGGATTAAAGCCCGTCCATCGCCGCATTCTTTATGCAATGCATGATTTAGGAATTACTGCAGACAAAGGATATAAAAAATCAGCTCGTATCGTTGGAGATGTTATTGGTAAATACCATCCTCACGGTGACTCAGCTGTTTATGAAACCATGGTTCGCATGGCGCAGGATTTCAGCTATCGTTATATGCTTGTAGATGGACACGGAAACTTCGGGTCAGTCGACGGAGATTCTGCTGCAGCTATGCGTTATACAGAATCCAAAATGTCTAAAATTTCTATGGAATTATTGCGTGATTTAAATAAAAACACGGTTGATTATCGCGATAACTACGATGGCCAAGAAAAAGAACCCATTGTTTTGCCAAGTCGTTTCCCAAACCTTTTGGTTAACGGTACTTCAGGCATTGCTGTTGGTATGGCTACTAATATTCCACCACATCATTTAGGTGAAACGATTGATGCGGTGTTGGCACTGGCTGAAAATCCAGCAATTACAACAGAAGAACTAATGGAACATGTTGAAGGTCCAGATTTCCCAACCGGAGGTATTATTCTGGGTCGCAGTGGAATTCGTCGTGCTTATGAAACAGGTAAAGGTTCTGTGTTGATTCGTTCGGTTGTTGATATTGAAACAAAAGCGAATGGCAAAGAAGTTATTATCGTTAATGAAATTCCTTTCCAAGTAAACAAAGCTCGATTGATTGAAAAAATTGCAGAACTTGTGCGCGATAAAAAAATTGATGGAATTACTGATTTACGAGATGAGTCTGACCGTAACGGCATGCGCATCGTTATCGAAGTTCGCCGAGATGCCAGTGCAAGTGTTCTTTTGAATAATTTATACAAACAAACAGCTATGCAAACAAGTTTTGGTATTAACATGTTGGCACTTGTAGATGGTCATCCAAAAGTTTTGAGCTTAAAAGAAATTCTGTTCCATTACTTAGAACATCAAAAAGTGATTATTCGTCGTCGTACACAATTCGAGTTGACGAAAGCCGAAGATCGCGCTCATATTTTAGAAGGCTTACGTATTGCATTAGATCATATTGATGCCATTATTGCTTTGATTCGAGGTTCTGAAACTGCAGAACAAGCTCGCAATGGCTTGATGACCGATTTTAACTTGACGGAACGCCAATCTCAAGCGATTTTAGATATGCGCTTGCAGCGTTTGACTGGATTAGAACGAGACAAAATCGAAGATGAGTATCAAGCATTGGTGAAATTGATCGATGAGTTGAGAGACATTCTTGCGAATGATTATCGTATTCTTGAAATTATTCAAGAAGAAATGCTTGAAATCAAAGAACGTTTTGGAGACAAGCGCAGAACCGAAATCACAACTGGTGGAGCAGAAATGTTTGAAGATGAAGATTTGATTCCAGTGGAAGCAACAGTGTTGACACTGACTCATAATGGCTATATCAAACGTTTACCAGCGAACACATACCGCAGCCAAAAACGTGGTGGACGTGGCGTACAAGGAATGGGCACGAACGAAGACGATTTCGTTGAACATTTACTGTACACGTCTACGCACGATACAATCTTGTTCTTTACAAACAAAGGGAAAGTGTACCGTAAAAAAGGCTATCAAATTCCTGAATACGGCCGGACTGCCAAAGGTTTACCATTGATCAACCTTTTAGAAATTAGTAAAGAAGAGAAAGTCACAGCTGTTATTCGTGTCGAAGAATTTAAAGAAGACTCGTTCTTCTTCTTCACGACACGTGAAGGTGTCAGCAAACGAACACCTGTAACAAATTATGCCAATATCCGTCAAAATGGCTTGATTGCTATCAGTCTTCGCGAAGAAGATGAGTTGATTTCTGTGAAATTGACAGATGGCACGAAAGAAATGGTTATTGGTACACGAAACGGCGCGTTGATTCGATTCCCTGAAACGGATATTCGTAGCATGGGTCGAACAGCTACTGGCGTCCGAGGCATTCGTCTTCGTGAAGGCGATGCGGTAGTCGGCATGGAGATTTTAGATCCGAATGACAACGTATTGGTCATCACTGAGAAAGGATACGGCAAACAGACAAAAGAATCTGAGTACCGTGTTCAATCTCGTGGAGGAATGGGAATCAAGACTTGCCAAATTACAGATAAAAATGGACCACTTGTTGCAGTGCGAACTGTTAACGGAACAGAAGACATCATGCTAATCACCGTTAATGGTGTCTTGATCCGTATGGACGTTGAAGACATTTCAACTACAGGCAGAAGTACACAAGGCGTTCGTTTAATCCGATTGGGCGACGATGAAATTGTAGCAACTGTAGCTAAAGTCAAAAAAGATGTTGATATGCCTGAAGATCTTGAAGAAATCGATGATGAAGATGCATTAATTGACGAAAGCGCTCAAGCAGATGTTTATGAAGCAGATGAAATTGTTGCAGATGAAAAAATAGATGATATAGAAGAAACTCCAGAAGAAGACGACAAATAAGTACGAGCTTAAGCCTCCTGATTACTATCAGGAGGCTTTTTTATTGGGGGAGTCTCACATGATGAATGTTCAGAGCTTTAAACTAGTTATAACGAAATCAGAATTAAAAATTGTGGCGTATATAGCGAGCAACGCTCCAATTATTGTAGAGCGATTTGTTGATCAGCATACTTTTTCAGATTAATCATTTTAAAAATTAGAATTACAAAATAGAGTAATCGAGAGCAGCGTTTCGAATAGGAAATTAAAAATAAGAAATGAGCAGAAGTCTCTCTGGCAGTGAGTTTGCTTAGGGGTTAAAACCTTTCTTCAGATTATATAGAAAAGCGTCGAATTTGAATGACGCTTTATAGAAATACAAACGATGATTTTTTCAAAAGAGTCGTGGTTATGATATAGCTTTGTTGCATAATAAAATATGCGTTAGGGTGGAGTCGATTGAGGACGAGAATAACGGTTATCGGTGTAGAAGATTGCTTTACTCAGTAAGGCATAACGCGATAGAAATGTTGGGTTTAAAGTAGTGTGTTTTATAAAATAAAAGTTTTTTCGCAATAACTGTTGACTCTTATATTTCAGCGTGGTATATTAGTTGAGTCGCCAATGAGCGCGACAAACAAATGAAAACAACTTGAACCTTGAAAACTGAACAGCAAAACGTCAACAAACATGCAACGGTCGCGCAAAACGGCCCGCGCACAACTTACTGATCAGCTTTTATGCAGATCAAGCCATCTTCGGATGGTGCCAGCAACAACTAGAGCAGTCAAATGTTCTCTATAATGGAGAGTTTGATCCTGGCTCAGGACGAACGCTGGCGGCGTGCCTAATACATGCAAGTCGAGCGGAACCATTGG
>JBBSRA010000010.1:0-74287 GCA_038243515.1 Caryophanales bacterium | reverse complement strand
GTTCTAATTGCTAATTCTAGACAAAATAAAAAAAGCACTCCGAAGAGTACTTTTTATTTTTTTGCTTTTTTTTCTGGTTTAGTTGATGCTTTATTCATTTGAGACATCATTTGATTGATTTTTTTCTGAGACGGTTTTTGTCCCATTTGCATCATCATGATTCGTAGCATTTCTTCATTGATTGGTGGGTTATCTTGCAAATATTTCATCATGTATCGACGTGCGATAAAGAATCCAAGTGCAACACCTGCGAGTAAAGCCACGATAACGATTACGATCCAGATCCATGTATTCATTCTTGTTACCTCCTTCGTGTTGCGTAAATAAGTAGTGCACCACAATGGATTATACTATAAAAAAAGAACTGTGACCATAAGTAGGAAAATAATAAAAAAATGGGAGCAATAAATGCCCCCATTTTCCATTTTATTTCTCGTTAATTAAGTTTTTAACTTTGTTAACTACGTTTTCAACCGTGAATCCAAGCTCTTCCATAATGCGATCTCCCGGTGCACTTGCACCAAAACGATCGATTGCTAGAATTTCGCCTTCGTCTCCTGTGTAACGATCCCAACCAAATGAAGTACCTACTTCAATCGCTAGACGTTTTTTAACCGTTTTTGGAATAACCGATTGCTTGTATTCCTTATCTTGCTTTTCAAAACGGTCCCAAGATGGCATTGAAACGACCGATACGTTAATTCCTTCTTCAGCTAATTGCTTTTGTGCTGAAACAGCTAAACCAACTTCAGATCCAGTAGCTAACACTAATGCTTGTGGGTTTTCAACAGGCGAAACAACATAAGCACCTTTTTCAACACCAACCTCAGCTAGTTCTCCGCTGTTTTCTAAAATCGGTAAATCTTGACGTGACAGTACTAGTAAAGTTGGTGTTGTTTTAGCTGTTAACGCTAAACGCCATGCTGCTTTTGTTTCATTTGCATCTGCAGGACGAACAACGCTCAAGTTTGGCATTGCGCGAAGAGATGCTAAATGTTCGACTGGCTCATGAGTTGGACCATCTTCTCCAACTGCTACACTATCGTGTGTGAAGACGTATGTGACAGGAAGTCCCATTAACGCAGCTAAACGAATTGCTGGACGTGCATAGTCACTAAAGACGAAGAACGTTCCACCAAAGACATGCAGTCCACCGTGCAGTGCCATACCATTTAACGCAGCACCCATTGCAAATTCTCGTACACCAAACCAAATATTACGTCCTTCAGGATGTTCAGCGTCAAAGTCGCCCGCGCCTTTAATATTTGTTTTGTTAGATCCAGCAAGGTCAGCACTACCACCAAAGAATGAAGGAACCGTTTTAGCGATTGCATTAATCATGTCTCCAGAAGAAGCACGCGTTGCTTGTTTTTTACCAGCTTCATACGTCGGGAATTCAGCATCAAAGTTCTCTGGAAGTTCACCACGAATAGCCATTTGTAATTGCTCAGCTAACTCGGGATGTGCTGATTCGTATTGGGCATATAATTCGTTCCACTCCGACTCAGCTTTTGCTCCCACTTCTTCAGTTGCTTGTTCAAAGGTTTCGTATACTTCTTTCGGTACATAAAAATCCTCATCGAATGTCCATTCGTAATGCTCTTTCGTCAATTTCATTTCATCTTCACCAAGTGGCGCACCGTGAGAATCTGCTTTGCCCGATTTGTTTGGTGAACCATAACCGATCACTGTTTTTACTTCGATCAATGTTGGCTTGTCTGAGAATTGCTTAGCTTGTGCAATTTTTTCAGATAAATCGTCTAATTGATTGCCATCATTTACGCGTAAGTAATTCCAGCCGTATGATTCAAAACGCTTTTGTACGTTTTCAGAAAAGCTTTTGCCAAGTGGTCCGTCTAACGAAATATCATTACTATCATAAAGAATAACCAGTTTATCTAATTTCAAATGACCTGCAAGAGAAATTGCTTCTCCAGCAACACCTTCCATCAAATCACCATCACCGCATAAAGCGAAGGTATTGTGATCAATAATGTTCATGTCTTCTTTATTATAAGTAGCTGCTAAATGACGTTCAGCCATAGCCATACCAACGGCCATTCCAATTCCTTGACCAAGTGGCCCAGTTGTAGCTTCTACGCCTACTGTATGACCAAACTCGGGATGCCCCGGAGTTTTTGAATCCCATTGACGAAAATTTTTTATTTCGTCCATTTCAAGACCATAGCCACTCAAATGAAGCAAGCTGTATAAAAGCATTGAACCATGTCCTGCCGATAACACAAAACGGTCACGGTTAAACCAATCTGGGTTTTTCGGGTTGTGGTTCATGTGTTTCGTCCATAATGTATACGCCATTGGAGCTGCGCCCATTGGCAATCCTGGATGTCCAGAATTTGCTTTTTCAATAGCATCGATAGAAAGTGTACGAATTGTAGTTACTGCAAGTTGATCTGCGTGGGTTGACATAGTAACATCCTCTCTTAAACAAATAGTTAATCCTTTTCTAGTTTAGTCAACAATAGAAAAGAATACAACGAAAAAGAGAATAAGTAGTTAATTCAAATACTTATTCTCTCGAATATTTTTGACCTTGTCCGGAGTTACATCATTTCCGTTAGGATCAATTACTTTTACATTTTCAATTGTGCCACGCATTGTTTTACGGAAAGTTTGCAAGTATTCTTGACGCAAAGCCGATTGCTCTTGTGCTTCTTCTTTTGTTAAGCCATCCGTTTTGGATTTGCGTGACAATTGGTTGATACGATTTAACTTATCGGGTGATAACATATACATCCACCTTTCTTCTTTTCATATCGTACAAAAAAAGTCAGGTTTCTGCAATGTTTTAGTCTTCCATCAGTCGTTCGTATTCTTTGTAACGACGATGTACTGTCGCTTTGCTCGCTTGATAGCCAAATCCTTGCAATGTTACGGCAATTTCACTGAACGTTAAGCCATTAGCCTTTAAACTTACGATTTGATCAATTGGTAAATCAATACGCTCTCGTCCGTCCGGATTGCCTTTGCCTTTAAGATTTTTTTCCGGTCTATAACCGTTGTCTACAGCGCGCTTCATGCCTCGTTTGATTTTAGCATTATGTATTTTGCGCTGATATTCTTCAACGATAGCTAAAATTTCAAGCACCATACCATCCATATCATTTAGCGCAATAGGTCCTTGATCTGATAGCGTATACACATCAACATTGTATTTTTTCATTACGTGCAAGAGGGCTATCCTTGCATGCCCTCTACCTAGACGTGTTTCGTCTTGAATAAAAACAGCATCTACTGCATCTGTTTTAATGG
This sequence comes from Caryophanales bacterium, assembly GCA_038243515.1. Lineage (GTDB taxonomy): Bacteria > Bacillota > Bacilli > Bacillales_A > Planococcaceae > Planococcus. The sequence continues at coordinate 71,014 of JBBSRA010000010.1, read as the reverse complement.
CATTGAGCATTTCTAGTAATCCTTCTCGGTCCATTTCATAGCCGCTATGCTGATCGGAAAAGACCCCGTCCACTTTATAGGATTGCTGAAACGCAAACTTCATTAGCTCTTCTTCTTGTCTCTCTAGCGAAGATTCTTGTGTGTCTTTTGTTGTGCTGACACGACAATACAATAATGCTTTTTTCTTCATTCATTGTCACCTGCAAATTTTTTGGTTTCATCTGGGACATAGTTAAGCTGATCACTAGGGATATCAAGAGAATCACCTGCGATAATTTTAGCAGTTGTTAAATTATTTTCTTTCATAATTTCTTCTATCCATTCATGATGCGACGTCGAACCACTAAAAGATTCAGCTAAAGTCCACAGTGTATCGCCTTCTTTTATTTCAAGTTGGCTTGTTTGTGCACTGTTGTTAGTATGGGACAAAATTGCATAAAAAGTAAACAGCATAATTAACACGAAAAATAAAATAAGATAAGTGTTTTGTCGGATGATTGTCATTTAAATCGCCTCCTGGGAATGAGTGTTCGGAATGTATGTTCTTATATTAATGCGAACAAGTGTTTTTGTCAACAATTAAAATTCGAACCTATGTTTGCATTTCAATGCCCGAGTTGGTATACTATTGGTAGAAATCAAGTAGAATTACTCAAAATGAGGTGAAACGGTTGAAAAAAGTATCCAAGCGTCAAGAAGACATCCTGACATTCATAAAAGAAGAAGTCCGCTTAAAAGGCTATCCGCCTTCCGTTCGTGAAATTGGCGAGGCCGTGGGTCTTGCATCTAGCTCGACCGTTCATGGTCACTTGGCTCGTCTTGAAAGTAAAGGCTTAATCCGTCGAGATCCGACTAAACCAAGAGCTATCGAAGTTATTAGCACTGATGAAGCTTTAATTGATAAAAGTCCTGTATTGCACGTACCTTTAATTGGTAAAGTAACTGCCGGTACGCCAATTACGGCGATTGAGAACGTTGAAGAATACTTTCCACTTCCACAAAGTTATGGCACAGAAGATGATCACATCTTCATGTTAGAAATCATGGGAGAAAGTATGATCGAAGCTGGTATTTTAAACGGCGACTACGTGATTGTAAAACAGCAACAGACCGCTAATAATGGCGATATCGTTGTTGCAATGACTACCGAAGACGAAGCAACTGTAAAACGCTTTTTCCGAGAAGATAATTATTTCCGTTTACAGCCTGAAAATTCTTCAATGGATCCCATTATTGTGGAACAAGTATCTATTTTAGGTAAAGTTGTTGGCGTATATCGCCAAATTCATTAATCCAAAAAACACCGTGAAAAGTTTCACGGTGTTTTTATTATGTAAATTTGTTATCCTTTTAAACAGCTAAACGCTAAAATGACTGGAATTCGTTTTCTTCTTTCGTATTCTTCTTCGTCTTGAAAATGATGTCGACTTGGCATCCCCTCGCGTAGCCCTGTTACATTAAAACCAGCCCGTGTTAAAGCGGTAAAGTAACTCTCAACGGTACGGTGATGTTTGACTACTACTTTATCAATCCATGGCTCCTTGCGCTCGCCTTCTAGAAAATAGTCATCCACAATCCAATCTCTTCTTTTTTCACCCGACTCTTTGCTTGCAAAAGAAGAAGTGGTTAATGGATGTTGTATACTAAAGATAAATTTACCTCCATCTTTCAAACTCGCATGGACATCCCGAAACAATTGATCTACTTCTTTTAAGTAGTGAATGACTAAGCGAGAAGTGACAATATCAACCGATTTTTTTGGAAAGTCAAATGTTTCGAGTGTTGACTGTGTAAGTTCTCCTGAAAGACCTGCTAAGTTTTGAGTCGCTAAGTTAATCATTTGTCCAGACCCTTCAACTCCATGATAGTTAAATGCACCATTCGCTAATAGTTCTTTGCCAAAACTCGCATCTCCGCATCCTAAATCTAATATGCGTTGGTGTTGAAACGATCCAAGCAATTCATAAATTACTGGTTTTTCAATACTGTTATTCGGACTATCCACGCGATTTCTTCTTCTCAAATAGTTAGTTAAAAAATCCGTCTCTTCGTAAACATCTGAACCTTTAAATTCCATTGCAATTCCCCCTTTTATTGATGCTTTGCAAGATAATGCCGAAAAAAAAGATGCTGCTTCTGCAACACCTCTGTGCAGCTTATCAAGAAGAAACCTTCTACAATTCGCTGACTTTTATATAATTAACTAAATTGATTGTGATGCGATAAATATTGCTTGTTTCGTTATCGGAAACTTCGTAAGTACCATTTGATGGGATTTGACTTAATGCCGATTCTTTATCCACAGCTTGAATGTGATGAACAAACGTATTTTCTTTATCAAAATTAAATTCTACTCGAAACATCTTCATGAAATGGCCTCCTCTAATCTACTAAGGTTTTCTTTTCTTTCTGAATAAGCGTACCATAGTCCAAACACTATTGCTGTTTGGACAATTCTTTTAGAACAATGACTTTTAGCGCTAATAGCTCATCTTCAGTTAAATCTTCTTCCAACTTATCGATAACGTCTTCTGTTGATATCGTGCCTTTTTCAACTTGAGACTTCATTTTGACTAACTTAGTAAATCCTACTTTTTTAACCAATGTATTAGCAGCATCTTCAGTTGTTTCGAACGGCAAAGGCTGTTGCGATTGCGATTGTTCTGGTGCTTGCTGTTGCTCTGAAATCTCGTTTTTTTCTATATATTGAATCATTTGCGGATCATTTTCTACATATTCCACTATTTTTTCCATTTGCCCACTATCTTTCAATTTTTCAGTCGCTTCAAGTACGAAACGTTCTGCTGATAAATCAGGTCCAACAACATACACACCAATCCCAGCAAATGAAAAAAAGATCAAAAAGATGATGATGGTCATCAAAAAGCGCATTGTCAACATCCCCTCTGCTTTTAGATTATTATAACAGCATATGAGAAAATGTGTATAAACTTTCCAAAAAAACCTCAAATCCCTTTTAGAAGGAGTTTGAGGTTTTTTTAATTACGAATTCTCAATTAATCATTGTTTCCGCTGCTCAGCAATCCACCAATCAATATGTTCTAAATTAAATATAATGACATCTTTGTAGGCTTTGCGATGCGGAATCTTTCTTCTCAACATTAACTCAGTAATCTCTTCTACAGCCAGTGGATAATCTACTGACTCCAAATAATTGACTAAATTCGGTAGTCCTTGAATTTTCCTCAATTTAATCCCCTCCCACAAAATCCTCCTTTTGATCTTCCAAAGGAAAATTCAGTATGAGTTACTAAATTTACAGGCTGCACTTTATTATAACCTTTCTGCAGAGAGATTAAACCTTAAGTGAGTATTCTTTTATCCTGAAATAACAAAAAACCGTTGGAGCTAAAAGCTCCAACGGTTTCAAACTTAATACATCTTCAGCTATTGCTCACGTTCCCACGGGTGGACGCTTGTGCGGATTATATACTTGGTGTTTTTTTGGATTTTACAAATTTCAAAGCATCGATGTTTGTCTGACAATCCCATGTGAAGTCCTATCCACCGCATGCTCTTTCCTTCTAGCAGCCAGTGAAGAACTTCTGTTTCTCGTTCGTCGCTAATCAAAGCAAGACGTGACTGGATGAATTTAATGTCTCTTTCAAGTGCGTGAATCTTTTTCCAACGGTCATCCCGACGTTCGACTTCTTTTAGAATCGGATCACTGGGATCTCCACTAGCTTTCGGCATAGCAGCTTGCAATCCGTATTGAGCGACCATGTTCACATTAATTTCGTTCATGTACTCTCGCATGATTTGACGCTATGTAATTTCCAATGATACTCTTTTAACAAATCCTCAATTTGCCACTTGTTCATGAAAATTCCCCCTAGCGTTTTCTACGGATTGCTCCGTCATGCTTTTGATACGTTTGTCGATTCATCCCCATTAATTCTTCCCATTCTTTACGGCTAAGGCATTCTTTGTCTTTACTTCCAGTATATTAGCATTTGCTTTTATTGCAACTTGTTCTGGAGCATCTGTGAGCCCTTTTTCTCTAGGATGTTCTTGAATTGTTCTCATTGCCCCCCATCTCCTTTAACGAATGATTTTTCGAACCATATGATTTGGTTTTCTCTTCAATACCTGATGCTGTATAGAAAGACGGTTTCGAAAATTTGTGAAGGAATACTAATATTTTTGTGTGAGGGCATTTCCCAATACTCGTCCAGATACTTTACTTTTTTTGGAATTCCTGACAAACTAGTTTTTACTATCTCTTTGACTTGGTTGAATGCATTCACAAAACCGTTTATTAATCTTTTGGCAGATATTCGAAGTTTAAATATAAAAAATCCTATTGATTTACTGGCCTTCGTTATTTCAGCTACATCAAACATGTCTTCTTCGGTATAGCCGGCTTCATACATATAGCTAAGTAGTGGTTGATCATTGGTTTTCATTCTTTCCATCTCCTTTTTCGGAATAAAAAAAGGACACCAAAACAGCGCAATGCTGTTTTGGTGTCCTCCAGTTGACTGGTGGGATTTATTTAATTTTCTTATCTAGTTGAGTTTGTTTAATACTGTTATTCATAACTTCTAAAGCAACTAATTCTTTTCTTACATGATCTCCAGTCGCTTCAGAATAGCTACAAATTTTCAAAATATACCTTATTGTATCCAGGTAACCATAGTAATAATTAATCCCAACTCCATCAATTAAGGAAACATCGATACTTTCAACGACTTCTAGTAATTCATCCGTTTTTTTCTTCACCATTATCTTGTAGGAGGAATCACCTAAAGATGTTTTCAGATAATCATCTAGATACTTATCAATCTCATAACCAATCTTTCTAAAAATCCTTGAATGGTTGTCAAATTCTATTTTCTTTTCTATGCGCTTTTTTTCTTTAATTTCTGATTTCACAAGAAAATAATTAGTAAGAATATTAATTATTCCCCCTATTATTACTCCTGCTAATCCAAATATAGCTGCTGTCAAAACTCTTCCCCCTCGTCAAAATTCACATGCTTCACTTTTCCACCATGTGTCTTGATTCGAGTCTCGGCATATGGAGGAAGTTCGCCCATTTTCGCTTTCCCTTCCGAGACCACCAACACACAATTTATAGGCGACTCCATTATATCCAACTTTAGTTTCCCTGTCTCGGAAATATCTACCGGTTTCATCCTCAAAATAACCCCTCCTCACAGCCTATGCACATCTTTATCTCTCTTCTTCTTAATCAATCCTCGTTTAGCATGATCAATGACAAGGAGCGCCACTTCACTTGTCTTTCGCTGTATCGCTTTAGCAATATCTCTCAAACTGATGTTTTGCTTGCACTGGTTACGAAACACTTCCAGTTTCTCTTCTGAAAATACTAAGTTTAGATCGTGGTCATCAGCTTCAAAAAGAAAATAGTTGATGGCGATCCCTCTTCCACCTTTAATAACGAATCGTTACTTCTACCCTTGGCAACAATCTATAAAGCTTTTGGACATGCATACTCACAACTTGACTGTCGTCGCGCCACTGATTTAAGCAAGTCCATCCTTCACCTCCTTACCCAGATTATCCAAGTAGGGCTTCATAACTGGCAATAACTCGCTAGCTTCAATGAGCGCTTGTTTAGGCTTCGCATGGTTACAGCGTTTTCTTTAAGTTCCTATTTGAAAGTGGAGCACGTAAAGAAGAAGCTGCTGCATTGAAGTGGCCAAGAGTGGATTGAAAAACGATATTATCTATATAGAACTTTATAGAACTTTATAGAACTTTATAGAACTTTCAAAAAAAACAGAAAAAACCGCTAGAGCTTAAAGCTCTAACGGTTTTCATCTTAATACATCTTCAAATATTGTTCACGTTCCCACGGGTGGACGCTTGTGCGGAACATTTCCCATTCGATTTCTTTTGCTTCGACAAAGTTATTTAAAATATGTTTGCCTAATGCTTTTGTCATTACTTCATCTTTTTGTAGTTCGTGCAATGCGTCGTAAAGCGAACTTGGAAGATCTTCAATGCCAACTGCTTCACGTTCTTTTTGGTTCATCATGTAGATATTGCGGTCTACTGCTTTTGGTGGCGTTAACTCTCTCTTAATGCCATCAAGACCTGCACCTAATAATACAGCCATCGCTAAGTATGGATTGGCTGCTGGGTCAACCGAGCGCACTTCTACACGAGTAGATAATCCACGTGATGACGGGATACGCACTAACGGACTACGGTTTTGTCCTGACCAAGCGATATAGCAAGGTGCTTCATATCCTGGCACTAGACGTTTGTACGAATTCACAAGTGGATTTGTAATCGCCGTATATCCTTTAGCATGCTCGATAACACCAGCGATAAATTGGTAAGCTGTTTTGCTTAGTTTCATATCGCCGTCTTCATCTAAGAATGTGTTGCGTTTTCCATCAAACAAAGAAACGTTCATATGCATGCCTGATCCACTAACACCGAACAATGGTTTCGGCATGAATGTTGCATGAAGACCGTGTTTACGCGCAATTGTTTTTACCACTAGTTTAAACGTTTGAATATAGTCACACGCTTTGATTGCGTCAGCGTATTTAAAGTCAATTTCATGTTGTCCTGGTGCTACTTCGTGATGAGAAGCTTCGATTTCAAAGCCCATTTCTTCAAGTTCAAGAACAATATCACGTCGGCAGTTTTCACCAAGGTCCATAGGCGCTAAGTCGAAATAGCCACCATGGTCATTTAGCTCTAGAGACGGCTCGCCGCGTTCATCTAGTTTGAACAAGAAAAATTCTGGCTCTGGTCCAAGGTTAAAGTGTGTAAATCCAAGCTCTTCCATTTCTTTTAAAATACGTTTTAAGTTGTTACGTGGATCTCCAGCAAATGGTGTGCCGTCTGGGTTGTAAATATCACAGATCAATCGAGCGACTTTTCCTTTCCCAGTAATCCATGGGAAAACGACCCATGTATCAAGGTCTGGGAACAAGTACATATCTGATTCTTCGATGCGTACAAATCCATCGATAGAAGATCCGTCAAACATCATCTTATTATCGAGTGCTTTATCTAACTGGGATGTTGGTATTTCAACGTTTTTAATGACTCCAAGAATATCTGTAAACTGTAAACGAATGAAATTAACGTTCTCTTCTTCTACTAATCTGTGAATGTCTTCTTTTGAATACTTGCTCATGTTCGCTTCACTCTCCTATGAATGTTGTATGTGAGCCCATTATTAATGAAAAAAACGGGATAAATCACTTTGTTTAAAGCCGCCTTGTTCAAACGGTCTTGCTTGATGCTTTAGTTGTTCTCTCAATAACATACGCAACTCTTCATCACTTATATGCTTAGGCTCTGCTTTTACATTTTCGGTTAGTAAGCCCAAGTCAAATATTTTTCTAATTCCTGCCATATTGAGTCCTTGATCTAAATAATCTTTGATCTCAAGGAGCACATCTACATCATTCAATGAAAACATACGCTTGTTGCCTTCTGTACGAGCAGGATTGATCAACTCATGCTCTTCGTAATAACGGATTTGCCTCGCTGTCAATTCTGTTAGTTGCATAACTATGCTGATTGGGAGAAGCGGCATCGTCCGTCGCACTCGGTTCGTCATAAGATTCACCCACTCTAAATAATTACTACTTTCAAAGTGTATAAGATGTTAGGTTGTTTGTCAAATTCACGTTAGTTTTCCTTACATCAAATTTTATCGCATCTTTAGCTAGAAATCCGTTAGACTAATTTCAACTTGTTTAACTCATCAACTGAGTTAAGAACCGCAATTTTAACGTGCTCGTATGTAAGACCACCTTGAACAAAGGCTGTGTAAGGGGGACGAATCGGACCGTCAGCTGTCAACTCAATACTCGACCCTTGAACAAATGTGCCTGCTGCCATGATGACATCGTCTTCATATCCAGGCATATACGCCGGTTCTGGCTTAAATTGCGCATTGACTGGAGAACTTGCTTGTATCGTTTGGCAAAAAGCAATCATTTGTTTAGCAGTTTGAAAAGATACCGACTGAATCAAATCTGTCCGTTTGTCACTCCAATGAGGTGTTGTTTCCATTCCGGCCTGTTCTAATAAGGCTGAAGTAAAAACAGCTCCTTTTAAAGCTTGCGAGACAATATGAGGCGCCATGAAAAAACCTTGATACATATCTGGCAGAGCATTGAGTGATGCACCTGCCTCCCCACCTATACCCGGCGAGGTCATTCGGTAACCACATTTTTCAACTAATTCTGTTTTGCCCGCGATATAGCCACCAATCTTCGCTAAGCCTCCGCCTGGATTTTTAATCAAAGAACCGGCGATCAAATCTGCTCCAGCTTCAATAGGCTCACGCGTTTCTACAAATTCTCCGTAACAATTATCAACAAATACAATAGCTTCTGGTTTTATTCGGCGAATCGATGCAATCATTTCTTCTATTTCTTCTATCGTAAAAGAAGGACGCGTATCATAGCCTCTCGATCGTTGAATGGCGATCATTTTTGTTTTTTCTGTTATTGCTTTTTTGGCTGCTTGCCAATCGATTTTATTGTCTGAAGTCAATTCGATATGCTGGTAACTGATGCCAAAGTCTTTTAATGACCCAGTATCTTTTTCGCCACCCGAAACGATAGAATCCAATGTATCATAAGGTTTGCCTGTTAAGTAAAGCAACTCGTCACCAGGCCGCAGTATGCCGAACAAGGAAATCGTGATGGCATGTGTTCCTGAAATGATTTGAGGACGTACGAGTGCAGCTTCAGCTCTAAAAACATCTGCATATACGCGTTCGAGCGTATCTCGCCCATCGTCATCGTATCCATAGCCAGTCGAAGGATTAAAATGATGATCACTAACGCGTTGGTTGTGAAAAGCAGCCAATACTTTTTTCTGGTTTACATAAGCTGTGTCATCAGCTAATTGGAGTTGTTTTTCAATCGTTTTTTCTATTTTTTTAATCGTAGCAAACATATAATTCTCCATTCTTTCTAATTTCTCTTTCTATTATGGGGCATGACTTGAAATAGCGTCAAATTCTGCTACAATTCATAGAGTTGCATGTTGAGGAGGAAAACGGCTATGGCTTGGGAAGTACTAAGCGCCATTGGTACAATTGCTTTTGCAATATCCGGCGCAATTATCGCCATGGAAGAAGAATACGATATTTTTGGCGTTTATCTTCTCGGCGTTGTCACAGCTTTCGGCGGCGGAGCTATCCGCAATTTATTGATTGGCGTACCTGTTTCTGCTTTATGGGAGCAAGAATTCATGTTTCAGTTGGCCTTTATTTCGATTACAATTGTTTTCTTATTTCCACATAATTTGCTTGGTCATTGGAATCGTTGGGGTCACTTTTTTGACGCCATTGGGTTGTCCGCATTTGCGGTTCAAGGTGCGATTTATGCAGTCGAACTAAACTTGCCTTTGTTCGCCGTTATTGTTGCAGCTGTATTGACGGGATCCGGTGGAGGCATTATACGAGATATGTTGGCTGGAAGAAAGCCGCTCGTGTTGAAATCAGAAATCTACGCAGTATGGGCTGCTTTAGCTGGCTTGTTTATCAGCTTTAATTGGGCTGAATCCGATTTGATGCTTTACTCATTGTTTGTGCTTATTACGATTTTGAGAATTTTGTCTTATACCTTTAAATGGCGATTGCCCGCTCGTAAAATTCAAGTATCCTAAAAAAACAGACCTACCGGCGTATATCACCGAGGTCTGTTTTTTTATAGTTATGCGATTGTTTCACCGTTCCAGGCAGTCATACCACCTTCGACATTGGTTGTGTTAATATCATTTGACTCTAGAATACCGCAAGCCATTTCGCTACGGCGTCCTGCTCGGCATACCACATGATATTCTTTTTGAGCATCAAATTCTCCGATGCGTTCTTCAACATCACCAAGAGGAACATGTTTTGCGCCTGGAATCATTCCGGCAGCCACTTCGTCCGCTTCACGAACATCGATAATGTTCAACTCTTCTCCAGCTTCCACACGTTTTTCCAATTCATCTGCTGTAATGATTTTCATGAATATCCCTCCTGTAAATAAATCTCATTCATACTAAAATGCTATACCCATAAAAGATAACTGTCAACCTGAAAAGCGTAGGCTGCCGTGTAGATTCGACGGGCATAAGACGCACTGGCAAAGCGGCGTTCTTTGTCGCTACAGCCATAGTGGCTTATGACCCTAGAATCTGGCTGCCAGAGCTGGACAATCTGAAAAGCGTAGGCTGCCGTGTAGATTCGATGGGCTCAACCCATAAAAAAAAGGACCACATACGCAGTCCGAAATTTTTCTTATTCTTCGTGTTCAATCGCTACAGGTTTTGACGGTGAAAAAGTTGAAATAGCATGTTTGTAAATTAATTGCTGTTTGCCATCTGTTTCAACCAACACTGTAAAATTATCATAAGATTTAATGGTTCCTTTTAATTGAAAGCCATTTAGTAAAAAGACCGTCACATAAATATTATTTTTACGAAGCTGATTTAAGTAAACATCTTGAATATTGACCGGTTTCATATAAATCCTCCTATTTCTCTGTTGGCATTTGGTTTTCCGCTAGTTTATCAATTCGACATGCTCGATCATTTTCCTGCATAAATGCAATGATTTCCGGTATATTTTTTTCAGAATTTGCCAATGCATCGATCCAAAAAATCGGAAGCTTGTTCTTAAAATACGTAAACTGTCGTTTTGCATATTTCCGTGAGTTTTGCTTTAGCTTTCCAATCGCGTCTTCAAAGCTTAAACGTCCATCTAAGTAGCTATACAATTCTTTGTACCCAATTGCATGAACCGACTGATTGTCGCGTATGCCACGCTCTCGCAAAGCCATCACTTCTGCAATCAGTCCTCGTTTTAGCATCAAGTCTACACGTTGATTAATGCGTTCATATAGCACGTCTCGAGGAATATCCAGCCCTATAATTACTTCATTGTACATCGGCGATTGAGACAAATTACGATTTTCTTTAGGTTGGTCGCTCATTAAGATTTCAACTGCACGCACGACACGACGTGTATTCTTCGGATGAATATCTGACGTAGGGTCCAGTTCCATCAATTTTTGATGCATATGTTCAGGTCCGGATTGCTCAAGTTCTTTTTGCAGTTGTTCGCGTAATTCTTGATCTACTGGCTCTTCTGAAAAACGATAATCAAATAATACAGCTTGCACATATAAGCCAGAACCTCCAACAATAATCGGTAATTTTCCTCGCGAACGAATATCAGCAATTGTATCTCGTACCAACTTTTGATATTCAGCTACTGAAAAACTATCTTCTGGATCTTTAATATCGAGAAGGTGATGCGGAATTCCAGCCATTTCTTCTGGCAAAATTTTCGCTGTTCCAATTGTCATATCACGATAAATTTGCATCGAATCGCCATTAATGATTTCTCCATTTAACCGCTTTGCCAGTTCAAGACTTAACGCCGTCTTACCTGACGCTGTCGGTCCAACAATGGCCAATACATCAATCATTTCCGCACATCCAGTCTCCAATGACTTTAAAGTGATCATGACGATTGATTTCATTTAACAATTCGTGTCGTCCTTCTTCTACTAAATAGACTTTAACATTCGTGATTCCTGCATCGTTAAACGCCTTAGCTGAACTGAATACACCTTTGCCGTTATCGCCAACAGGATCCATCGCTCCACTAATCAATAAAAGGGGTAAGTCTTTACGAATCTTGGCAATATCTGACGGATTGTTTATAACAGCAAGTCCTGAGAACAAATCAATATAAAGTTGGTTGGTCGACTCAAAGCCACAATACGGATCAGCTTCGTATTTCGCAACCATTTCTTTATCACGGGTTAGCCAAGCAGAGGCAGACCCTTCGTCGGCAAAAGGTTTATTAAAGTTACCGAACGTTAATTTGCCAAGCGCTTCGCTTGGCTCTTTTTTTCCGTAGAGTTTTGCTGATGCACGTGCAACTGCTTTTCCGACTTTACCGGTAAAGCTAGGGTCTCCGCCTGTACCAGATAAAACCACACGATGAATTTTTTCGCTATGTAACTGAATATAGCGGCGCGTCACAAACGAACCCATGCTATGACCAAATAATACAAGTGGCCATGCGCCTGTTGCTCGTTGCACTTCAGTAATGACCGTGCCCATATCTTCGACTATGCGATGGAAGCCATCTTCGTCAGCAAAATAACCTAAAATACCATTTCGCTGGGCTGTTTTTCCATGGCCACGTTGATCATGCGCCGATACGATAAAGCCAAGTGACACTAAGTATTCCGCAAATTCTTCGTAGCGTCCTACGTGCTCTGCCATTCCGTGAATCAGATGAACATGTCCAATCGGACTTTCCGGCGTATAACATACGTAATATAGTTCGTGGCCATCAGAAGCGCGCATATAGTCTCTGCTTACTTGCATTCTTTACACCCTTTCTTCTTAAATTGTGTCTTTTACTCATACCCTACCTAATTATGAAGAAACACACTAGAATGTTAATTCATTACACGTTTGAACATCTTTTCAACGTCGTATGTCCGAAAATGAATGATAACTGGACGACCATGTGGACAAGTAAATGGTTGTTGTGCTTTTTTCAAATCTGTTAGTAAACGTTCCATATCATGTTTTTGCAGAAAATGATTGGCTTTAATGGATCGTTTGCAACTCATCATAATCGCTGCATCTTCTCGCAGTTTTTTGACATCTACTTTGCGATCTGTTAATACTTGCTCAATCAAATCTTCAATAACTTCTTGTTCAAAGCCTTTTGGAAACCATGTTGGGTATTCTCGCACAATAAATGAAGTGTCTCCAAACTCTTCTAAAAATACGCCGCTGTCTGATAAGGTTGCAAGTTGATTTTTTAATCTTAAGGCTTCATCTCGACTGTAGTGGAATGTTAACGGCAAAAGAAGTGATTGTCGTTCATTGCTATCGATATCGCCTACTTTTTCACGAAAGTACTCATATTTAATGCGTTCTTGTGCTGCGTGTTGGTCGATCAAATAAAACCCATCATTGCTTTGTGCAACGATATACGTTCCGTGAATTTGACCAACTACTTCAAGTTCTGGAAATTGAGGACTTTCTTCTTGTTCTTCTACATGTTCGATAACAGGCGGCAGTTTTTCAACAAAAGAAACTTCATCTTGAACTGGCACCTCTTCTTGTTCAACTGGTAGCTCTGACCATTCCTCCGTGCGCACTTCTTTTGGTTCTTGGACGGTAAATGAGCTTTTCCAGAAATCCATTTGTTTTGTAGGCGCGTGTTTAACTGGTTTTGGTTTATCAATAATAGGTGCTCGGACTACTGCACTAATCGTTCGCCGAATTGTTTCGTAAATTAAGTCCATCAATTCTTTTTCTTTACTGAGACGGATTTGTTGCTTGGATGGATGCACATTGACATCCGTCAAATAAGGATCTCCTTTAATGTTCATCACCACAATCGGCTGTCGTTCAAGAGGCAAGAACGTGTGGTATGCCCTATAGACTGTGTTTGCGATTGCATAATGTTTAACCCAACGTCCATTAACAAATAAAGAAATATAATTTTTATTAGCGCGTGTGATCTCAGGAAGTGACGCATAGCCTGATACTTTGTAGTCATGCGACTCGCCTTCAAAAGGAATCATTTTCTTGGCGATTGCCACTCCGTATATATCTGCCAGCACTCGCTTGATTTCGCCACTACCAGATGTTTGCAAAATGACTCTTTCATCATGCAATAGTTTAAAAGAAATTTCTGGGTAACTTAATGCAAATCGATTGAGTAAATCAATGGTATGCCCAAGTTCTGTCTGTAAAGTTTTCATGTATTTTAAACGAGCAGGTGTATTAAAAAATAATTGGTCAATTTTGATATCGGTTCCTTTTCTAAGAGAACCCACACGTTGTTCAATAAGACGTCCGCCTTCCATATGAACAAACGTGCCATTTTCGCCGTTAGATGTATGCAACGTCACTTTTGAGACAGATGCGATACTGGCTAATGCTTCACCGCGAAACCCTAGTGTCCGAATTCGAAACAAATCGTGTTCATTAGCTATTTTACTCGTCGCATGACGAGAAAAAGATAATAACGCATCGTCTGCGTCCATACCTGCTCCATTATCAACAATTTGAATGGAAGTCAGCCCCGCTTCGACAAGTAGTACTTCTATTGCGGTACTGCCAGCATCAATGGCATTCTCGACTAATTCTTTTACGACAGAAGTTGGGCGTTCTACTACTTCACCCGCGGCTATTTTATTGGATAGAGGTTCGTCCATCAACTGAATGATGCCCATGTGCTCACTCCTTACTGATTAGTTAACTTTTCTTGCAAGTCATTGATCATTTGCAAAGCTTGAAGCGGTGTCATCGCAGATACTTGAACATCTTTGATGGTTTGCAAGATTTCATCTTTTTCTGTATCTGTTTCATCGAAAAACGATAATTGCTCAATCGTTGCAGGTTGTTGTTTTTTATCTTTTTCAAAGGTTTTTAACAACTCGCGCGCGCGTTTAAGAATCGGTTCTGGTAAATTCGCCAGCTCTGCAACGTGAATGCCATAGCTTTTATCTGCTGGCCCTTTTTTCACTTTATGAAGAAATACTACTTTACCGGATTGCTCCATTGCAGCTACGTGGACATTGTGCAATTTCTCAAGTGACTTTTCCAATGCTGTCAATTCATGATAATGCGTTGAAAATAATGTGTTCGCTCCAATTTCACGATGGATGTATTCAATCATTGACTGCGCCAGTGCCATCCCATCATAAGTCGATGTACCTCGTCCAATTTCATCAAACAACAATAAACTGTTTTTAGTTGCATGAGTAATAGCATATTGTGATTCTAGCATTTCAACCATAAACGTACTTTGACCTGAAACCAAGTCATCAGCCGCTCCGATCCGTGTGAAAATTTGATCCACAATTGGTAAATTTGCCGACTCTGCAGGCACGTAACTACCGATTTGTGCTAGAACAATTGTCAATGCAACTTGTCGCATATACGTACTTTTACCCGACATGTTTGGTCCGGTAATCAACAACATATTGGCATCTTCAGCCAACACACAATCGTTCGGCACATAATGTTGCTTGTTAAGCATTTTTTCAACAACCGGATGACGTCCTTCAATGATAGAAATTTCTGTTGACTCATTAAAAATGGGTTTTACAAAACGGTATTTTTCCGCTACGTTGGCAAAGCTCAAAAAGACATCTAACCCACTAAGAGAAGAAGCTAGGCGTTGAATTCGTGAAATATACTGCTTAACTTCATCACGAATTGTAACAAACAACTCATACTCAAGTGTTAAACTTTCTTCTTCAGCTGTTAAAATCAATGCTTCTTTTTCTTTTAGTTCTGGTGTCGTATAACGTTCTGCGTTGGCTAATGTTTGCTTGCGGTCATATCGTTCTAAGTCTGCTAAATGCATATTAGCTTTTGAAATTTCAATATAATACCCAAAAATACGGTTATAGCCGATTTTTAGTGATTTAATGCCTGTTAACTTCCGTTCTTTTTGTTCCAGTTCCGCAATCCAATCTTTACCATTACGCGAAGCATCTCGGAATTCGTCTAGTCGCTCGTGAAAACCATCACGAATCACGCCGCCTTCTTTTGAAGACAGGGGTGGATTTTCACTGATTGCTTGCAGTAAGTCGCACACTTCAATACAACGATCTAATTTTTCGCTGAATTCAAGTAAAGCCGGATTACTGGATTTAACTAACTCTTCAACCAGCATCGGCACTTTCTCGAGAGAACTTCGAAGCTGTGCTAAATCTCTTCCACTAGCGCTACCAAAGGCGATTCGCCCTGACAAGCGTTCTAGGTCATAAACTTCTTTTAACAGCCCCTGAAGCTCTACACGCACGAAATATTGATCTATTAATGCCGCGACTAGTTCTTGACGCTCTTCAATCATCTGTTTATTCGCTAGTGGCTGATGCAACCATTGCTTGAGCTTCCGGCTCCCCATTGCCGTTACGGTTTCAT
The DNA here is from genome assembly GCA_038243515.1 of Caryophanales bacterium. Classification (GTDB taxonomy): domain Bacteria; phylum Bacillota; class Bacilli; order Bacillales_A; family Planococcaceae; genus Planococcus. The sequence goes on along the minus strand of JBBSRA010000010.1, from coordinate 55,078 downwards.
CAAGCAACCATAACAAGGTTCCTTTCGTTTCATTGCCACGAATAGATTGCAATAATTCCAGATTCCGTTTTGAATGAAAATCAATGCTTAGTAATTGATTGTTTTCTTTATAACCAAACGCTTGAATATGATCAAGTGATTGCTTTTGTGTGCGTGCAATATACGTCATCAATCGATGACAACTGGTATGCAAGTCTTCTGGACAATTGACAGTTAGCGAAGCATCTACTTTGTATGCATCTTCCATCGTTTCAATCGATAACACCAAATCTTGTTCTTCTTCTGTTAGCAACACAAATAATTGCTCTGACACAACCAGTTCGCGGATGCTTAAAGAACGCAGCTCTTGCAACAGCGCTTTTTCAGTACCTACTATGTAAGTGGCGGTGGATTCACCTGTACTGATGTCGATATACGACAAAGCAAAGCCGTCGGATAATTCATCTGCAGCAGCTAAAAAGACATTTGACTTGGAGTCCACGCTTTTCCCTTCAGTATGAGTTCCTGGTGTAATTAAACGAACTACTTCTCGTTTAACAACACCTTTTGTCATTTTCGGATCTTCTACTTGTTCGCAAATGGCCACTTTATGACCTTTTAAAATTAGTTGATCGATATAGTTTTTTGCCGCATGGTGAGGAACGCCACACATCGGAATTCGGTCATCGCCTGTACCACCACGGCTTGTTAATGTGATTTCGAGTATTTGCGATGCATTAATTGCATCGTCATAAAACAATTCATAAAAATCACCTAAACGGAAAAATAAAAAAGCATCTAAGTATTCAGATTTTACTTGAAAATATTGTTGCATCATTGGTGTTGGTGCCATGTTAAAACCTCTTTCAAATCGATTGTCGTCTTTCTATTGTACCAAAAATACAGGTAGAAAAGAAAAAACTGAAAGAGCTTTGGCTCTTTCAGTTTTTTTCTGTATATTTTTTTAATTCGGTAATCTGTTTTCTGCTTGTCGAGACTAAACGATCGTTTCCGCTTTTCTCTGTCCAGCTCCAGCGATCAGTTCCTCGGGTCATAAGCCACTCTGGCTGTGTGGCAAAGTGCGCCACTTCGCCAGATCGTCTTATGCCGCCGGAACTAAACGATCGCCTACGCTTTTCTGGTTACCCGCAGCTTCCTGGTTTGTCGTTGCGGACTTTCGATCCCGTTTCGCCGCGTAACAAGTCGCCACCTGTTTCAGTGATGATGTTGTTTGTTACTTGGTTGGAAATGGCTGTTGATACCATTTGCAACAAAGAGTTCACGTCGCTTTGCGATTGCTTGAATTCTTGAACAATCGGCACAGCGTCAATTTCTTCTTCGATTTTCGCTATTTTGCCTTCGATCAAATTTAATGCCCGTTCTTTGCCGTATGCTTGGAAGTTTACAGCTTGTTTTTGCAAACTTTTCAGGCTAGCAATTTTTTCGCGAATTTGTTGATTTTCGTTAATTTGTGCTTCTGCACGTTTAAAGAAATCCACTTCTTCTGTTGCTGCGATCATATCTGCGACTTCGCGTGCTTTGTCCACAATTTCTTGTTTTGTATACGTCATTTTTAGACACCCATTTCTTGGTCTGCTGCAGTTTCTATTCGTTAATCGTTCTGCGACCATGTTTTAGTTTCGGTAATGCCGACTTTCATAGCTTTATTTTTAGAAGAACACTTGAACTAGACATATCTTCACATCTCAAAAGTCCTCTACCTTTTGTTCACATAATGTTCCATTCATCCGAATTTTAAGCGTATCTCTATTTCTTATACGTCACCATTCGTTCAATTGCTCCTTTATTATACTGAAGATGGGGAGCGCACTTCAAGGTCTCTGCTTGAATTGTCGAAGTTTTGTCAAGAAATTGTGGATTTATCCTTGGAATGGGTAATCTTCATTGATATATACACGTTCAAAGCTTAAGGCTTTACCCGTTTGGTCATCAACTTCTGTGAAAAAACCACTAACTACTGAACGACCACGTTTTGGCACTTCAAATCGTGTTGGCATATTCGTTTTAAAACGATACAATACCGCTTCTTTGTTCATCCCCAGTATCTCATCATAAGGCCCGGTCATTCCTACATCTGAAATATACGCTGTACCATTTGGTAAAATACGGGCATCTGCTGTTTGCACATGCGTATGCGTTCCAACGACAACAGAAGCTCTGCCATCTAAATGCCAGCCCATTGCAATTTTTTCACTCGTTGCTTCTGCATGAAAGTCCACGAACACGAGCGGTGAAATGGCTTTCGCTTCAGCTACTAGCTCATCTGCTTTTTGGAACGGATCTTCATGTGGCGGCAAGAATACTCGGCCATGTAGATTGATCACAGATAATGTCTGTCCATTTTTCGTAACCGTTGCCATGCCACGACCTGGTGCATCATCTGAAAAGTTAGCAGGACGAATCAAGTAATCGACATCATCAATAAAATCGAAAATTTCTTTTTGATCCCATGTATGATTGCCCATTGTTACCATGTCTACCCCCATGAATAATAGATCTTGGTAAATTGCTTTCGTAATGCCGCGTCCTGCTGCTGCGTTTTCACCATTAGCGATAATCACATCTGGTGCATATTTTCTTTTTAACCTCGGCAAATACGATTCAAGTGCATCTCTTCCGATTGATCCTACGATATCTCCAATAAATAAAACTTTCACAAACTCACCTTTTTCCATAAGAAAAAGGCTTCTTTGAATAGACATTCATCGAAGCCTTACTCTTATTATTTTGCGTATTCAACTGCTCTAGTTTCTCTAATAACCGTCACTTTGATATGACCTGGATAATTCAGCTCTTCTTCAATCCGTTTCCGGATATCGCGAGCCAAACGATGTGCTGTCATGTCATCAATTTGTTCAGGTCGCACCATGATGCGAATTTCACGTCCCGCTTGAATAGCGAATGACTTCTCAACGCCTTCATACGACTCTGAAATTTCTTCAAGTTTTTCTAAGCGGCGAATGTAGTTTTCCAATGTTTCACTTCTTGCTCCTGGACGAGCGGCAGACAATGCATCTGCTGCTGCCACAATAACTGAAATAATTGAAGTTGCTTCTGTATCACCGTGGTGAGAAGCAATACTGTTAATAACCACTGGATGTTCTTTATATTTCGTACCAAGTTCCACACCAATTTCTACGTGGCTACCTTCAACTTCATGGTCAATTGCTTTACCGATATCATGAAGAAGACCCGCACGACGTGCTAACGTTACGTCTTCCCCTAGCTCTGCTGCCATCAAGCCTGACAAGAATGCCACTTCCACAGAATGCTTCAGTACATTTTGTCCGTAACTTGTACGGTAGCGAAGGCGTCCAAGAATTTTGATCAAATCAGGATGTAAATTGTGTATGCCTACGTCAAATGTCGTTTGTTCACCAATTTCACGAATTTGTTCATCCACTTCACGTCTTGACTTCTCAACCATTTCTTCAATACGCGCAGGGTGAATACGGCCATCAGATACCAGTTTTTCAAGTGCCAATCGTGCTGTTTCGCGACGAATCGGATCGAATCCTGACAAAATAACCGCTTCTGGTGTATCGTCGATAATCAAATCGATACCTGTTAAAGTTTCAAGCGTCCGGATATTACGTCCTTCACGCCCAATGATACGCCCTTTCATTTCGTCGTTTGGTAGATTGACTACAGATACTGTAGTTTCTGCTACATGGTCTGCAGCAAAACGTTGCATCGCCAATGACAAAATGTTTTTCGCTTTTTTGTCCGATTCTTCTTTGGCGCGAGCTTCCGACTCTTTCATCATTACCGCAATGTCCGTTGAAAGTTCTTTTTCAACATCTTGCAAGATGATTGATTTCGCTTCTTCGCGTGTCAAAGATGAAATGCGTTCCATTTCAGATTGCTGCTGTCGAACTAGTTCTTCGGCTTTGCTCTCCATCTGTTCAATATGCTGTTGTTTTTCTGAGAGCGTTTCGTCTTTACGTTCTAGACCTGCTTCTCTTTTGTTTAATGCATCATCCTTGCGATCTAAATTTTCTTCTCTCTGGGACAACCGATTTTCTTGTTTTTGAAATTCTAATCGGCGTTCTCGAATATCAGATTCTGTTTCAGTACGCAATTTGTGATTTTCGTCTTTTGCTTCCAAAAGGGCTTCTTTTTTCTGCGCTTCGGCTTCTCTCTTTGCATCTTCGATGATCTGCTCTGCAGAGTTTCTCGCACCTGCCATTTTGGAATCATTTGATTTTTTCATTACAAAATAACCAACAACTACACCGACGATGATACCAAGCAAAGCGAAGATGATCACGTTATCCATTCGGACACCTCCTCTTGCTATTGATTTTTTTCATTTTAAAAGATGAATAATGAAAATCTCTTTCACTGCAACTATTTTTAAAATTAGTAAATTATACAATTTTAATTGTATAGCTGGACTTATGTCGTGTCAACCCAGGAAAAGCAGAAGCGCCCGTTCAGCTCTGACAGGCCTAAGACAATCTAGTGAAGCTGCATAGCTAGATTAGCTCATGACCCAAAGAGCTAGACAGTGGAGCTAGACAACAGAAAAACCGCAAAGCTTCTGCTTAGCGGCTCATCTTCACTTATTTAACTAGTCTTACTTTTCGTCTTCATCATCAAGCAAAAGATTGAAATCTTCTGCTTCTTCTTTGTTTGCAGCGATTGTATAAGTTGCTGCTGACATACCATAAGATTCACGAATCTTATTAGATATTTCATTACGGATTTCTGGGTTTTTAAGCAAGAATTGCTTAACATTTTCACGACCTTGACCAATACGTTCTTCGTTATACGAATACCAAGATCCACTCTTTTGAATGATTTCTAAGTCAGAACCAATATCCACGATTTCACCTTCTCGTGAAATCCCTTTTCCGTACATGATATCGACTTCAGCAGTACGGAACGGCGGAGCTACTTTATTTTTAACGACTTTAATCTTTGTTCTGTTACCAATAATTTCAGTACCTGATTTCAATGCTTCAGCACGACGTACTTCTAAACGTACAGATGAATAGAATTTCAACGCACGACCACCAGGAGTTGTTTCTGGGTTACCAAACATAACTCCAATTTTCTCGCGAATTTGGTTAATGAAAATAACGATCGTATTGGATTTATTAATAACACCTGATAATTTACGTAGCGCTTGAGACATTAAACGTGCTTGTAATCCCATATGCGAATCGCCCATTTCGCCTTCGATTTCAGCTTTTGGTACTAATGCTGCTACTGAATCGACAACAACGATATCGACTGCGCCACTGCGCACTAACGCTTCAGCGATTTCAAGTGCTTGCTCACCCGTATCTGGCTGAGAAAGTAGTAATTCATCAATATTAACACCAAGATTTTTTGCATATACTGGGTCTAATGCGTGTTCAGCATCGATAAAAGCAGCTGTCCCGCCTGTAGCTTGAACTTCTGCAATAGCATGAAGAGAAACAGTTGTTTTACCTGAACTTTCCGGGCCGTATATTTCAATTACACGTCCACGTGGATATCCGCCTATTCCCAATGCTGTATCCAATGCCAAAGAACCACTTGAAACGGATGATATATTACGGTCGGTTTTTTCTCCCAATTTCATGACAGAACCTTTACCGAATTGCTTTTCTATTTGTTTTAACGCCATGTCTAATGCTGCTTTACGATCGCTCAAAAGAAATCCTCCTCTAAATGAAAACCTATTTTCTATCTGTCTCTATTATACTAGCTTAATGAGAAATACACAAGAAAAAAGCGAACGTTTATTCGTGTATTTATTTTCAAATTCCACTTTTAAACATCCTATATAGTCTATTCCCCAGTTTTGGCTATAAAAAAACACGCAAAATTAAATTTTGCGTGCATCTTCTTCGATTAACGTGCGGATTACGTAATAAAGCGCTAATTTCACTGCTCTTAAACGGTTTGTATTGCGCATACCTGATAACTGAAGCCGGTACGATACAGTACCTTGTTCGGTTGCTATTCCGATCCATACAGTGCCTGCTGGCTGATCGCCGTGTGCATCAGGTCCCGCAGCTCCCGTCAAAGAAACACTAATATTTGTTTTAAATTTTTGTTGAACAGCTTCGGCCATCGCTATTGCTGTTTGTTCACTGACGACTCCGTATTCAGCAAGCATTTCAGCAGATAAGCCGAGTTGATGAACTTTCATTTCTTCGTTATAAGTAATCACGCCGCCTGATAATACAGCACTGGCTCCTGGAATAGAAGCTAGCTCAGACTGAAAAAGTCCGGCAGTTAAGCTTTCAGCTGCCGAAATCGTTTTGTCTTGATCTTTTAGCAGTTCAATCACTTTCGATGCGAGTGAATCATTGTCATAGCCATAAAGATAATCGCCTACGATGTCTAGGATTTCATCTTTTGCGCCGTTGATCATTTGCCATGCTTCTTCAGTTGTATTGGTTTTCGCTGTAATGCGTAACGTCACTTCCCCGTCAGTCGCAAGTGGTGCGATGGTCGGGTTGGTCTGCTTTTCAAGAATATGGTATAGACGGTCTTCAAGTTCCGCTTCTCCAATCCCATAAAAACGCAGTACATGTGACAAAATCACATCTGCTTTATTCAGTAAACTAGCAAGCTTTGGTTTTGCTTCGAATTGAAACATTGGCTCCATTTCTTTTGGTGGTCCCGGCAGTAAAATATATACGCGTTCATCTTTTTTATACATCATGCCTGGTGCCATGCCGTTATGGTTCACAAGAACTGTGCTGTCTTTTAGTACGAGCGCTTGTTTTTTATTGTTCTCTGTCATCGGACGACCTGCACGTTCAAAATAAGTGACGATTGAATTTAATGCCTCTTCGTTACTTTCAAGTGACGTGTTTAAGTGACGTGCAATAGCTTCTTTTGTTAAGTCATCTTTTGTTGGTCCTAATCCTCCTGTAAATAATATGAGATCTGCACGATTTTCTGCAATCGTAATAGCGTCTTCTAAGCGAGCTGGATTGTCCCCTACTACTGTATGGTAATACACATTAATGCCAAGCTCTGCTAAATGGTTGGACAAGAACCGAGCATTCGTATTGGTGATTTGACCTAATAATAATTCTGAACCTACTGCAATAATTTCTGCATTCATTTATGCGAACTCCTTTTTTGCGCTTATTTTGAAGCCATTAATGCGCGACGGTTGGCGTAGAAATAATCCCAACCAGACCAAACTGTGAAAATCAATGCAATGTAAAGCATAATTTGACCAAATGGTAAGCCAACTAAAACAAAAATCGTATCATGTAACAATAAAGTGGCAATCGCTAAAATTTGAGCAGTGGTTTTGATTTTGCCTAAACCACCAGCTGCAACAACTTCACCTTCTCCAGCTAATACTAAACGCAATCCTGTAACAGCAAACTCTCTACTAATAATGATAATGACGATCCACGAAGCTGCAAAATCTAGTTCTACTAAAATAATCAAAGCAGCTGACACTAAAAGCTTATCTGCTAAAGGATCTAAAAATTTTCCGAAAGTCGTGACTAAATTGAATTTACGCGCATAATAGCCATCTACCCAGTCGGTCAATGACGCGAAAATAAAGATAAGTCCTCCCACAAAGTGCGTAACGGGCATGTCTGCACCAAAAAGGGTCATTGTGCCCCAGTTAAAACCGGCTAGCATAACCACCATAAATACAGGAATCAACAAGATCCTCGAGATGGTAATTTGGTTTGGTATGTTCATTGTTGTTTCTCCTTTCAAACTTTCAAGAAAAATAGCCATCCAAAGATGGCTATTCACTGACTTTAAACTGAATAACAATATTTTGGGGTTTTATTTGTTGCGCATATTCAATGGTCTCGCCATTCAAGCTTAAGTTGATATTCGAATAGTCACCAATACGCACACGTACAAATTCTACATCCGACAAATCGATGGTTTCTGTTTCTCCAGCTTGTAGTACACGTGCTTTTGATAATAGCTCTTGCTGGTTTTCATCAGTAGCTGCAATCCACGAAGCCCCATTCGCCGCTATTTCAAGTTCAGGATTTGCTCCTTCAAATGAATAAGTCGTCGTTTCCCCTTGAGTTTCTTCCATTGTAAGAATTGGATCAGGCGATTTTTCTTCAGTTTCTTTTGGCGTTTCTTCTTTAACTGGTTCTTCTGGCTTTTTTTGTTTACTTGAAGCAGGCTCTTCATACGGAACACCAAGACCTTTTTCAATTGAGTCGTTTGGTGAGGCACCATTTGTTGAAGCATCATAAAAATACCAAGTCACTGCCAGTATCAATACAATAAATAATGCTACAAGAACTTTTGGAATAACTTTACCATACGCATCACTTGGAGCGGTTCGAGTAATCGAACGACTTCTAGACGTATAGGTATCTGGTGTTCTTGTATGAACGAGAGGTTCCTTTACGGGCATCTCTACTGGATACTGCTGAAGTAACTCTTCACCGTCTAGATCCACGGTTGCAGCGTACTGTTTAATAAACGCCCGAACGTAGAACGCACCCGGCATCATGCTGTAATCGCCTTCTTCTATCCCAGCTAAATAGCGCTTTTGAATCTTCGTTATATCTTGCAAATCTTCCAAACTGATTTTTTTGGCGATTCTCGCCTCTTTTAGCCGAGTTCCTAACTCATTCAAAATGTTCACCCGCCTACTTAAAAGTTGAATCCGTCACCAAACATACTCCCTTGTGCTTTATCATCCATGAAAGTGTTTTGTTCCAATACTTCATAAGTAATTTTTTCTTCCGGGTGGTGACGCAATTCAATAATATAATCGAAATCTTCAATACTGTACTCTGACTGCTCTACAAACTTATCAGGATGTTCTACAACTTTGATGGTTGGCATACGCATCATTTCACGCACCAATTGCATATGGCGTTCGTCCGATGAACGACGCGTAACAATGCCATCCAAAATAAAGATATTATTGTCGTTATGCTCATCGCCCATCAATTGATTACGTACGGTTTGCTTAATCATTGTAGAAGACAAGAATATCCACTTCTTATTAGCACTAACGCTTGCTGCTACAATTGACTCGGTTTTTCCAACGCGAGGCATTCCTCTTAATCCAACTAATTTATGACCTTCTTGTTTAAAGATTTCTGCCATAAAATCTACTAACAACCCTAATTCATCACGAACAAAACGGAAAGTTTTACGATCGTCTACATCTCGTTGTATATACCGACCATGACGAATGGCTAAAATGTCTCGTAACTTTGGCTCACGGAACTTTGTCACAGAAATTGTATCAATCGTTGAAACGATTTGTTCAAAACGTTCTAACTGGACATCGTGTTCTGCACGCAACAACATTCCGCGGCGTCCTTGGTCTACACCATTTATCGTAACAATATTTACTCGTAACATCCCAAGCAGAGAAGAGATATCGCCAAGAAGACCTGGACGGTTAACTTGGATTTCGTATTCAAAATACCATTCTTTCATACAATATCCGACCTTTCTCCGTATCGATTATCTAAAAGGATTTCTAGTTAATATAATAGCTGATTTACTGCTATCGTGAAAGAACAATTTGATATATAAATGCCATTACATCAACCATCCGCCGTTAATGCGCATTGTCTGACCTGTCATATAATCTGCTTTTCCTCCAGTCAAAAAATCCACAGCATTTGCAATATCTTGAGGTGTTCCAAGACCAAGTGGAATATCCTCTTTGATCTTTTGTAATTCGTCTTCAGACAAGCTCGCATTCATCTTGGTTTGAATAAACCCTGGAGATATAGCATTCACGCGTGTGCCTGTTTGCGCCATTTCTTTCGCATAAGCTTTAACAAACGCTAATTGCGCGCCTTTCACAGCAGAATAAACGGTCTCCATAGATGCACCAATCTCTCCCCAAATCGAAGAAATAAAGACAATATAAGATTTTTCGTGACGATAAAAAAAACGCGATATCGACTGAATGGCCGATATCGGATTTTTAACATGTACGCTCCATAAACTTTCCATATCTTGATTAGATGTATCAATTAACATTTTGAAAAGAGAGTGACCGCTTGCAACCACAATACAAGATGCATCGTAAACATTACTGATTAGCTGCTCGGCACCATTGTCATCCATAAAGTTAGCTTGTACAGCGATAAACTCTTGTGCTGGGTAACTCGCAGTTAGTTGTTGTGCGAGTAAAGCAGTGGAATTGGCATTCCAATGCAAATACAAAGACCAACCACTTTCCGCCATTTGTCGTGCGATGCTTTCACCAATTTCACCGGATGCACCTAACAACACGGCAAATCGTTTCACTCTGCATCCTTTTTCGAAGGCATGACAGTGAAAACTGAATGCTGTGATTCGTGGCTAACCAAAGCAAACGCATTTTGAAGATCTGAAACTTCCAATTCTTCTAATACAGGAACAACATCAAACAAATTCATCTCATTAAAGGCATAATTAGTGAATTGATTGGCGATGTATTCTGGTGAATTTAATGCTCTTAGGAAAAAGCCGATTTTTTTGCGACGGACACGATCTAAATCATCTTGTCCAAACGGCCATTTTTCAACGGCATTTTGAAGCGTATGTTTAACTTCTTTAATAAAGGTTTCAGGCTTATGAGTATCAGAACCGATCAAGGCATAGCCAAAGCCACTTTCTAACGAATAATCAAATGAATACGATTCATCAATCCAATCATTTTCATACGCTTCGTGATAAAAATCTGATGTACGTCCGAACAACAATTCGTAAGCGAGTTGAGCAGCTAGTTCATGCTTCAACATCTCAGGTCCAATCAAATCTAGTTTTTCTGGTTTAATGCCATAGAAAACTTTTGGCTTTTGAACACTCATTTCTAAAACACGTTCTTTAATCGCTACTTCTTTTGGCTCTTCTGGATAAATACGTTTGATTTCTGTTGGATCTGCAAACGTTTTTTGAGCTTGATCTTCTTTAACTAATGTCATCATTTGATCTGCGTCAACATTTCCGACAATAAACAAAATCATATTTGATGGGTGATAAAACGTGTTGTAGCACGTATACAAATGCTCTGCAGTGATATCTTGAATCGATTCCACTGTTCCTGCAATATCAATTTTAACTGGGTGATTTTTATACAAGTTTTCGATAATCCCAAAATATAAGCGCCAATCTGGTTGGTCATCATACATCGTGATTTCTTGTGCAATAATGCCTTTTTCTTTTTCTACAGTTTTTTCCGTGAAGTAAGGGCTTTGCACAAAATCCAATAGAGTTTTAACGTTTTTGTCAATTTCACCTGTTGCTGAGAATAAATAAGCTGTACGCGTGAATGACGTAAAGGCGTTCGCTGATGCCCCTTGTTTGCTAAACTCCTGGAATACGTCTCCTTCTTCTTTTTCGAACATTTTATGTTCTAAGAAGTGAGCAATGCCATCAGGTACTTTGATTGCTTCTGTTTCACCTTGAGGTACAAAATGATTGTCAATTGAGCCATATTTGGTTGTGAATGTAGCAAAGGTTTTTGAAAATCCTTTTTTCGGTAAAATATAGACAGTTAAGCCATTGTCCAAAGTTTCATGAAAAAGTGTTTCATCGAGTTGTTCAAATTCAACTTTATGCATTTGTTTCATCCTCCTTACCGGATAGGAAGTAAGTCATTTCTAAAGACAATTCCTGGGCTACCGATGCGATATCTTCTTTCGTTACATCTTTCCATTTATTAATCATGTATTCAGGTTCGAAAGACTCTGTCAATTCCATATACTGATCATATATTTCAATTTGCCCACGCGCAGAATCTAGCGCTTCTTTTAATTGATTGATGAGCAGTGCTTTTGTTTGATCAAGTTCAACATCGGAGATATTTCCTTTTTTCACTTCCTCTAATTGTTCTAAAACTAAAGCCACTGCTTTTTCTTCAAGTTTAGAATCAATACCTGCTAGAACAAACATCAAACCAAACTGCGAAGCAAAAGAACTCGATACGTAATAAGCCATGCTTTCTTTTTCACGAATGTTTATAAATAATTTAGAATGCGCATAGCCACCAAAAACTCCGTTCATCAGCTGCATAACTGGAAACTTCTCATCGCGGAATGTAATCGGCGTAAAGAATGCCATATGCAATTTCCCTTGCTTCATGTCTTCATGCTCAAGCACACGAGATTGTTTAGGCTTTACCAATTCCATTGGAGGCACGACAATCGCTTTTTCGCGATCTGTGAAGTTGAAAAATTCATGGATGTGAGACGCAATCATTTCAGGTTTTACGTCGCCTACTGCATAAATTTCAATTTCATTTTGCGTAAGCATTTCATGGTACTCAGCAACTAATTGCTCATTTGTTACGTTTTTAACCGCTTCAATCGTTCCATTAGATGTAATGGAAGCTGGATGGTTTGGTAAAGCGAGTTCCATCATGCGCTGCTGTGCATAACGCGTCTTGTCATCATATACAGATTCAATGCGCTGAACAATGGAGCTTTTTTCACGAACAAAAATAGATTCTTTAAACAAATCCTGTTCGAAATTAGGTTTGAATAAAACGACATACATTAAGTTTAATACTTTCTCAAGCACGCCTTTTTCAGAAAGGTATTGATCATTAACCGTTTCTACGTTCAAGGTAACAACATGCTCATTTCCTCGCTTTGATGAATCCATGTACAGAGACGTTCCATACAAATCATCCAATACCATACGAAGTGCTGTATGAGAAGGATAAACTTCATTACTATGCTGTAAGACATTCGCCAAAATCGAACGGGCAGATGCTTTTTCCTCAGTCAATTTATCTTTAAATTTAATAGAAAAATTTATTGTTTTAAATTGTGTAGTCTCATTGACGTGCACATTAACACCTTTAGCAATATTAATCGTTTCAAACATATGGAATCCCCTCTCATCGTTCATGTTCTAACTATACCGAACTTTTTCCGTTAATTGCAAATAAAGAAAAGCGAAAGCGGCCGTTTTAGTCCCGATGAGCGCTGGAAGACTTGAAGAGAATGGCGCTCTTTGCCATTATCAGCAAGTCCGAAGCGACCTCGAGGGACTGGGCACCGGAGCTAAACAATAAGAAAAGCGGAGGTGCCCATTTCAGTTTTAACAAGCACATGTGAGACTAGTCATTCGAGCTAGTTCACAAAAAATAATAAACAAAATAAACACCAAAAAGAAAGAGCCGTCTCAGTAACGGCTCTTTCCAATAGTTTATCGTTGACCTTTAATATATGGTTTCCCAATTGCCAGCGGTGCGTTAGCGCGTCCGATAAATCCGGCAAGTGCGAAGATCGTTAATACATACGGCAAAATCAGCAAGAAGACGTTCGGAATCTCCGAGATATACGGAATAGATGATCCGACAATACTCAAAGACTGTGCAAAGCCGAAGAATAAAGCAGCTCCCATGGCTCCAAGTGGATGCCATTTCCCAAAGATCATAGCAGCTAACGCCATAAATCCTTGTCCGTTAATTGTCGCATGACCAAAATCGTTCGTAATCGTTTGCGAATAGATTGCACCACCGATGCCCGCTAAAGAACCAGAAATCATAACAGCAACATAACGCATTCTCGTCACGTTGATCCCCATTGTATCTGCAGCCATTGGGTGTTCCCCAACTGCACGAAGACGTAAGCCAAAAGGAGTTTTATAAATGACGAACCATGCAACAAATGCGATAGCAATCGCAAAGAACGATGTATTGTAAACAGATTTAAAGAATAAAGGTCCAATCACAGGAATATCCGATAAGAACGGAACATTGTAACGCGCGAAACGTTCTGTGATAAAATCGGTTTGTCCTTTGCCAAAAATAATTTTTACTAAGTAAATAGATAACGCAGCTGCTAATAAGTTAATTGCAACACCAGATACCACTTGGTCTGCGCGAAACGAAATCGATGCGACAGCGTGTAGTAGCGATAATAGTAAAGCCGCTAACATAGCAGCAACTAATGCAATCCAAGGTGTTGCTCCGCCAAATGTATCAGCAAACAATAAGTTGAATAAGATTCCGACAAATGCGCCGATCACCATCAACCCTTCGAGACCAATGTTAATAACCCCTGATTTTTCTGAAAAGACGCCGCCTATCGCTACTAAAATCAGTGGCGCTGCATAGAAAATCGCTGAAGGAACGATGAAATATAAAACGTCAAGTAAATTCATATTACTTCGCCTCCTTCTTCTTAGCTGATGCACGAAGCAACAGCAAGCGAATAATGTAGCCAGAAGCTACAAAGAAGATAATAACTGCAATAACAATTTCAACAATCTCAATTGGAATACCCGCGGCATTCGGCATGTTTAAGGCTCCGTATTTCAAAGAACCAAATAAGGTAGCTCCGAAAACGACACCTAATGGCGTGTTCAAGCCTAGTAAGGCAACCGCAATTCCATCAAATCCGATACCGGTAAAACCACCTTTAGAAGATACATACTCAAATGTCCCGAGTGCTTCCATAGCACCCGCAAGTCCAGCAAATGCTCCCGAAATAACCATTGCTAAAATAATATTTTTATTGACGTTCATCCCTGCATATTGCGAAGCGTTTTGGTTGAAGCCTACCGCTTTTAACTCAAAGCCAAGTGTTGTCTTCTCTAAAATAAACCACATAACGCCAACCATAACTAAAGCAAGAATGATTCCGTAATGCAAGCGTGAAAACTCTGTTAGTTCTTCTAAAAAGTCAGAGCGTAGAGAAGCACTTGCAAAGATATTACCTGTACGATCACCGCCACCAGAAACCGTACGAATCAATGCATTTGATACGTGCAAAGCAATATAGTTCATCATAATCGTAACAATTACCTCATGAACACGGAATTTTGCTTTTAAAAGGCCTGGTACAAATCCCCATAATGCGCCGGCTGCTGCTGCAGCCAAAATCGCTAATGGCAAGTGAATAATTTTTGGTAATTCTACAGCTACTCCTACATAAGCTGCAGCAAACCACCCAACAATCAATTGACCCTCAACACCAATATTAAAAAGACCTGAACGGAATGCAAAAGCAACTGCAAGACCTGCTAATAGATAAGGCGTGATTTGACGAATTGTTTCACCGATAGTATATAAGTCTCCAAAAATTCCGTTCCAAAGAGCAGCATAGCCTTCAAGTGGGTTATAACCGCTGACCAGCATAATAACTGCGCCGACCAACAATCCTAAAATAACGGAAATGATGGGGACCAAGAGATTGGTCGCTCTATTCGACATGCTGATCCGCACCTTTCTTTGTTAAATCCTTTGTTTTTTTCTGCTCCGTATGTCCTGCCATAAGTAAGCCCAGTTCTTGCTCAGTTGTCGTTTCCGGCGTCACAATATCCACAATTTCTCCATCATGAATAACTGCAATTCGATCTGAAACGTTCATAACTTCGTCTAATTCAAATGATATCAATAATACTGCTTTGCCGTTATCCCGTTGTTCAATTAAACGACTATGAATAAATTCAATAGCGCCTACGTCTAATCCTCGAGTCGGTAATGCTGCAATCAACAAATCTGGGTCTCGATCAACTTCTCGCCCAATAATGGCCTTTTGTTGATTACCTCCCGATAAAGAGCGTGCCAATTCTGATGGTCCTTGTGTTCGGACATCAAAATCTTTTATAATTTGCAAGGCTTTTTCGTTGATCTCGTTGTAATCAATAATCCCCGACTTGGAAATAGGTTTTTTGTAATAGGTCTGAAGCGAAATATTATGTCCTACTGGAAAATCCAATATCAGTCCATGCTTATGACGATCTTGAGGAATATGTCCGACGCCTGATTCTGTTACTTTTCGCGGTTTCATATTGGTAACATCTTTGCCATTGACTGAAATGGTTCCACTTTTCACTTTTCGAAGACCTGTAATCGCCTCAATTAGCTCTGATTGTCCATTGCCGTCAATTCCAGCAATCCCCATAATTTCACCTTTGCGAACGTTCAAATTCAAACTCTTAACTTTATCAATTCCGCGGTAATCTTGAACTACTAAGTCTTTAATATCTAAAATCTCTTCACCCGGGAAAGCTTCCCTTTTTACTGTGGTAAATTCCACCTCGCGACCGACCATTAATGATGCAAGATCATTCGGATTGGTTTCGGATGTTGTGACCGTGCCAATTCCCTTACCTTTTCGAATAACTGTTACGCGATCAGAAACGTCCATAATCTCTTTTAATTTATGCGTAATTAAAATAATGGACTTGCCTTCAGCTACTAATCGTTTCATGATTTGAATCAATTCTATAATTTCCTGAGGGGTTAATGAGGCTGTTGGCTCATCAAAAATCAAAATCTCGGCTCCGCGATAAAGCGTTTTCAATATTTCTACACGTTGCTGCATTCCCACTGATATATCTTCAATAATGGCGTTTGGATCTACATTCAAACTATATTGTTCTGATAATGCTTGAACTTTTTTAGCAGCGTCTTTTTTATTAGTGATGCCGTATTTAGTAGGTTCAGTGCCCAAAATAATGTTTTCGGTAACAGAAAAGTTTTCGACTAACATAAAATGTTGGTGAACCATTCCAATGCCAAGATCATTGGCTATGTTTGGATTTGAAATATCTACTTTCTTTCCACGCACATGAATTTCTCCGCCTTCTGGTTGGTACAAACCGAATAAGACGTTCATCAAAGTCGATTTTCCTGCGCCGTTTTCTCCTAGTAATGCGTGAATTTCTCCCTTTTCTAGTTGCAGCGTAATATTGTCATTGGCGACAAATGTACCGAACTCTTTACGGATATTCAGCATTTCGATTACATACTCCACTGTTGTCACTCCCTTAAAACTGCTGACTTCTTTTAAATTAATTATTACAGGAAAGGCTTCCGTTATCAAAAGCCTTTCCTCTAATAATCCTTAACCTATGAATAAAAAAAATCATAAAGACCGGTTAGACCGGTCTTTATGATGACCGTGTTAAAAATTCTATTATTCTACAGTTTCCGGAACTTCGATATCGCCGTCGATAACTTGTTGTTTGTAGTCTTCAATTTTCTTCATCACGTCTTCAGGAATTGCTCCACGTGAATCAGCAAGGCCTACACCTTCATCAGATAAACCATAAGTAATTGTTTCGCCACCTGGGAATTCACCATTCATAGCTTGTTCTGAGATATTAATTACAGCTGTATCAACGCGTTTTAATACTGAAGTTAAAGTAACGTTAGTGTCGCCAGTTTGTCCCTCGTCGTATTGATCCGAGTCAACTCCGATAACCCAAACAGGTGTGTCTGGATTTGCTTCTTTACGTTCTTTTGCTTCAGTGAATACACCATTTCCTGTACCACCAGCTGCGTGGAAAATGATGTCTGCTCCAGCTGAGTACATGCGGTTTGCAGTTGTTTTACCTAATTCTGCTTTATCAAAAGCTCCTGTGTATTGAACATCGACTTCGATTGATTCATCAACTGCCGCAACACCTTCAAGGAATCCTGCTTCAAAACGCTCGATTACTGGAATTTCCATTCCACCAACAAATCCGATTTTCTTCGATTCTGACATTAGAGCTGCTGCAACACCAGCAAGGAATGCACCTTCTTGCTCTTTGAAAAGTACGCTTGCAACGTTTGGAGCATCTACGACCGCATCGATAATTGCGATTTGAGCTTCAGGCTGTTGTTCAGCAATTTCTTTTACAGCACCTTCCATTAGGAAACCAATGCCGTATACGACATCGAAATCACGACGGATCAAGTTGTTCAAGTTAGTGTTGTAATCTGCATCCGATGCAGATTGAAGATAATCATAACCGCCGTCGCCTTTTTCAAGACCCTTTTCTTCACCAAACTGTTGTAGGCCTTCCCATGCTGATTGGTTAAATGATTTGTCATCTACTCCACCAACATCTGTAACCATAGCTACAGAAAAGTCAGAAGTATCTTCTCCACCTTTTTCGCCTTCAGATCCACCAGATGATGTTTCTTCGTCGCTTCCGCAACCAGCAAGCATTGTGCCAGCAGCAAGCATTAATGATAGTCCTAAACCGAATTTACGTTTTGTCAATGTAATAACCCCCAAAGAATTTTTGATATTAGCAGGAATTTGCCGTTTTACACACGTTTACGAACCACATGAAAGCTAAATTTGTCAGCTCTAAAGTAATTCTTTGAATAAAGCACCAATCGATCGTCTTCATCGTAATGGAGCTGTTTTAAAACTAATAATGCGGTTTCCGGTTCACATTCCAGAATTGGGGAAGCGTCTTCATGATAACCAGTCGGATCGATAAATGTCACCGCATAAGAAATATGAATATCTCCCGATTCCTCAATCGCTGTAAAAATGGAACTCTCTATGCGTCCTAAAAAATCTGAAGGCAAATAATCCGAAGGAACCTTATCAATGCAATAAACGACAGGGTCTCCGTTTGCCGTACGAACGCGTTCAATAGTTATAATTGTATCATCGCCAGTGCAATGAAAGCGTTTTATATCTTCCTCAGAAGAAAGGCTCTCCGACGTGCTCAAATAGATAGCACCGGGTTCCATTCCTGCCTGGCGGATCATGTCAGAAACACTTGTCAATTGTTCAATACCTGAAGAAAATAATGGTTTTGAGTTAACAAATGTTCCAACTCCGTGGCGTCTGACGATAGTATTGTCTTCTTCCAACAGTCGCAGCGCTTCTCGTAAAGTCGCTCGACTGACTCCAAGTGTTTTCGATAATTCGAATTCAGACGGCAACTTCTCTTTCTCTTTGTAGACGCCTGCAGCAATATCCTGTTTCATTCGATCGATCACTTGAAGATACAAAGCACGATGATCCGATTTAATTGTCATCCGATTCACCACCCATGACAGAGATCAGACATCTGATGTAAAACATTCCTACTAATCAGAATTACTATACCACTTATTAGAAATGAAATAAATAGCAATTTGTCGAATTTAGCGATTTTTCTAACTTAGTTAGCAAAGAAACTGATTAAATTATCACAAAAAAACTTAAAAGGTTCAATATTCTTCCTGCTTTGGAACTAGTACAGTACGTGGCTTACTACCTTCATACGGTCCAACTACTCCACGCTGCTCCATTTGGTCTACAATACGAGCAGCACGCGAATAGCCCACTCGGAATCGTCGTTGCAACATCGAAACAGATGCTGTTTGCATTTCTGTAACCAATTGAACAGCATCGTCGTAAATTTCGTCTGTGTCTTCATCTATTTTTGTTTCATCTATTTCAGCCGGAATCATATCTTCTTGGTATTGCGCTTTTTGTTGTTCGATTACAAAGTCGACAATTTTTTCGACTTCTGAATCTGATAAAAACGCACCTTGAACACGAACTGGTTTTGATTGACCTGCTCCAAGGAAAAGCATATCGCCACGACCCAGTAATTTTTCAGCACCGCCCATATCTAAAATCGTTCTCGAATCAATTGCTGATGAAACGGCGAACGAAATACGCGACGGAATATTCGCCTTAATAACTCCCGTGATAACGTTCACACTCGGTCGTTGCGTCGCAATGATCAAATGAATTCCTGCTGCACGTGCCATTTGAGCTAAGCGCGTAATAGCATCTTCTACTTCGTTTGAAGCGACCATCATCAAATCAGCTAATTCATCGACGATTACCACAATAAATGGTAGTTTGGGATGTTTGTCTTCGTTTTCTTCATTGAAGACACGAACATACTCGTTATAGCCTTCGATATTGCGAGTACCTGTATGCGAAAAGAGTTCATATCTTCTTTCCATTTCAGAAACAATTTTCTTTAATGCTTGCGCTGCTTTTCGTGGATCAGTGACAACAGGTGCCAGTAGATGTGGGATCCCATTGTAAACGTTTAGTTCGACCATTTTCGGATCGATCATCATCATTTTCACTTCATGTGGCTTGGCACGCATAATGATACTGGTAATGATGCCGTTAATGCATACCGATTTCCCACTACCTGTCGATCCCGCAACTAGTAAATGCGGCATTTTATTTAACTCTGTCATTACTGCTTGGCCTGTTACATCTCTACCTAATGCAAATAATAGTTTGGCATCTGGTCTGTTGTTTTCTTCGGACTCTAACACTTCCCGCAAACTAACAATCGACACTTCTGAGTTTGGTACTTCAATCCCAATCGCAGATTTCCCCGGGATAGGTGCTTCAATACGAATATCACGTGCAGCTAATGCTAATGCTAAATCGTCGTGTAAACTCACAATTTTACTCACTTTGACTCCTGTGTCTGGCAATACTTCATATTTCGTGACAGCAGGTCCTAAATGAACTTGTGTTACTTTTGCGCGCACACCGAAACTTTGGAATGTTTTCTCAAGTTTTTTTGCATTTTTTTGAATTCCTGAATATTCACCACTTTGGTCTTGATGCGGTGGAAGCGTCAACAAGCTAAGTGGTGGTAATTGATATTCTTCGTTTTCTAACTCTTCTGAAGTAGAAAGGAGTTGAACATCGCTCGATGCTGTTTTTTCTACAGGTGCTTCCACAGTGTTTTCTTTTTTCGGTTTTACATTTTCGGTAAATGCCGAAATAATAGGCTCTTCTTGTTTCGGCCGGTATAAAAGCTCTTCTTCTTGGTCATCGGCTTCTTCGTAAGCTAACGACTCATTAATTTCTAACACTTGTTCAGGTTCTGACTTTTTACGAGGAGCACGTACTTTCTTTGGCTTTGGTTTACTTTGTTGAAAACGACTCATTAATCGATCGAGCGCAGGACGTGCACTTGGTATTTTTTCTGCAATAAACGGTGCTGCTGCTTTTCCCGTTAAAATGATTGCTCCAATAGACAGTAAAATGATTGCTACGATCCACGTGCCTGCAGTATCGAACAACACATGCAATAAAGCATACAGTAGGGCTCCTAAAATCCCGCCTCCTGTTGCTAAATAACTGTTCCAAAGCGTGCCAGTCATTTGTGTTGTTCGAATGGTTTCAGCAATCACGTTCGATGAGGTGATTGGTAAAATACTGCTCGCTGCCCAAATTAAATGGCATATGAGCAAAATCCCGATTAATACGAACGAAGAACCCGATGCAAACTTTGCTTTTGGTTTTGGCCATTTCCGTTTCACCATCACATAAATAGCTACAAACACTAGTAATAATGGAATTAGAAATGCCATATAACCCGCTAAATATTCAGCCATATTATAAAACATTTTCCCAATCACGCCGAGCTGAAATGTCATCAATATGGCGATTCCAAGCATGACCAAGCCAATCACTTCATACGCAATCATTGGCATAGGTTGTCTTTTTCTGTTTTTCGGTTTTGTTTTCGGCTTTACTTTTGCTCTCGCTTTTGTCTTTTTCTTCGTTTTCTCACGGGCTCTATTCATACCTATCCCTCTTTTCTGTCATAATCGAAAAAGGATTTCCTCCGAATAAAATCGGTATGGAAATCCTTTTACTTTTTCACACTTAGTATTCCATAATAATCGGGATAATCATTGGACGGCGCTTTGTTTGTTGGAATAAATAAGAATTCAATGTGTCACGAATTTCTTGTTTAATATTATTCCATTCAAATGCGTCTCTTGTCACATATTTTTCAACGACTTTTCGAACAAGTCGCGTAGATTCTTCCATCAATTCTTCTGATTCCCGCACATAAACAAATCCACGTGAAATCATTTCTGGACCTGAAGCGATTTTCTTTTCCTTGCGGTTTAACGTAACCACAACAATAAAAATTCCGTCTTGCGAAAGTAGTTTACGGTCGCGAAGAACAATGTTTCCAACATCTCCAATACCAATACCGTCAATCAAGACATTTCCAGCAGTAACGCGCCCACTCATGCGGACTTTGCCATCTTTGTATTCGACGATATCGCCTTTGTCAGCGATGAAAATTTCGGATTTATTTATGCCAACTTGCTGTGCTAATTTAGAGTGCGCAATTAACATTTTGTATTCACCTTGAATTGGTATAAAATACTTTGGCTTCATCATATTTAGCATCATTTTCAAATCTTCTTGGCTACCATGACCCGATACGTGAACTTTCTTGCTTGAAGTCAACACGTTCGCTCCGGCTTTTGCCAATTTGTTCATCGTTTGGAACATGGAAACTTCCATACCTGGTGATGGCGTGAATGTAATCAGAACCGTATCAGTCGATTTGATTTTTACGTCTTTGTGTTGCTTGCGTACCATTTTATCTAAAGCTTCAAGTGGCTCTCCTTGGTTACCCGTTACAATGATAACAACTTCGTCATCGCGGTAATTTTCTAAGTCTTTTAGTGAAATCACCGTGTCTTCGTCAACAGTTAAATAACCAAGACGTAAACCAACTTCATAGCTACTTTCTAAGCTTCTTCCTGCTACTGCCACTTTTTTACCTGTAGCTGCGGCAATATCAAATACCTGCTGGATGCGGATAAAGTTTGATGAATACAATGATACAAGTACACGACCTTCCGCTGCAATAAAGGCAGACAAAATATGGTCCGCAACTACAATTTCTGAAGTCGTGTATCCAGGACGTTCTGCTTCTGTCGAATCAGACAACAGCATTAAGACACCGTCTTCTCCAAGTTTCGCCATTTTTGCGATATCGGGTTTATAGCTTCCTTTGGCTGATTGGTCAAACTTAAATTCACCTGTGTGTACAACAGCACCTTCTGATGTGTGAAAGACGATTCCAAGTGCATCAGGAATACTATGTGTTGTATGGAAAAATGTCACATGTGTTTTATCAAAGTTCATACGGCTTTTGTTTGTTACTTCAAAGAATTTTACATGCTTTAAAGAGCCTTGTTCTTTAATATGTTCTTTAGCCATAGCAATTGTTAATCTCGATCCATAAACTGGCACTTGAATTTTTTTCAATAAATAAGCAATTGATCCAATCGCATCTTCATGTCCATGAGTCAAGAAAATTCCTTTAACACGATCTTTGTTTTCTACTAAGAATGTCATGTCTGGAATGACAATATCTACGCCTAGCATTTCATCTTCTGGGAACATCAATCCACTGTCTACGACAAACAGATCTTCGTCAATTTCGACTACATACATTGCTTTGCCGACTTCGCCGACGCCGCCTAAAGGTATTACTCTTATTACTTCATTTTTTATTTTACTCAATGTTATTTCCTCCTAAAATTAACCCGTACACATCCATAGAATTCATTATACGGGAATCATCGGAAACAGTCCAAAGAAAAAAATAAACCAGCGCAATGGCTAGTTTATTTCAAAAAGAATAGGGTTCAATTACACAATGTTTTCTTCTATTAAAGCTTCCGCAATTTGCACTGAATTCAATGCTGCACCTTTAACAAGATTATCTGCTACTATCCATAAATGAAAACCATTGGGATTGTCTAAATCTTGGCGAATCCGCCCGACAAACACTTCGTCTAGGCCTGCTGTCATCAACGGCATTGGGTATACTTGGTTTGATGGGTCGTCCATCAGTTCAACGCCTGGCGCATTTTTCATTGCTTGTTTGATCTGTTCTACTGTCGTTGCTTTTTCTAATTCCACATAAACAGACTCTGAATGTCCTGTAACCACTGGAAGACGCACACACGTTGCCGCGACTGCTAAAGCATCATCGTGCATGATTTTTTTTGTTTCGTTAATCATTTTCATTTCTTCTAATGTATAACCGTTATCAGCAAACTGATCGATTTGTGGAATAACATTAAATGCAATCGGAAAATGATGTTCCGCTGATTGGACTGGCAGCATTTTGGCTTCTGCATGTTTTGCGTTATCAAAATTAGTAGATTGTGTTTTTAATTCATTGATGGCATCCATTCCTGCACCTGAAACGGCTTGATAAGTAGATACAACTACTTTTGTCATTCCGAACAACTCTTTTAACGGCTGCAATGCACAAACCATTTGAATGGTTGAACAGTTTGGATTGGCGATGATTCCTTTATGAAGTCGAAGATCACTTTTGTTTACTTCAGGAACCACTAACGGAACGTCCTTGCTCATTCGGAACGCACTCGTATTGTCAATAACGATCGCTCCTCTTTTAACAGCTTCAGGAGCGAATTTTTCTGAAATACTTCCACCTGCGCTGAACAATGCAATGTCGATCTCTTCAAACGACTCAGCCTTTGCTTCTTGTACTGTAAAGATTTTGCCATTAAAATCGATTTCTTTTCCAGCAGAACGGCTTGATGACAAAAATACGATGTTTTTAATCGGAAAGTTGCGTTTTTCCAATTGTTCTTTCATTTGCTGACCAACTGCTCCTGTTGCTCCCATAATCGCCACGTTAAATTTTTTCAACATATTCGCTCCTCTACTGGTAATTTGAATTATTGTAACATAATTTACTCTGATGAAGGAGTGAAATCATAAAAGAAGCTCCCTTAAACTAAGGAAGCTTCTTTTGGCTGGATAATGGAAATAGCTGGTGACTCTATTAAATTATCTAATAACTCCGTTACTTTTTGAAGGGATACTTGATCTATTTGCGTTAATACTTCATCGTAAGTTTGATGTTTACCAAGTAGTAATTCATGTCTGCCATTACGACTCATACGTGCGCTAGTGCTTTCAAGTCCGAGCATTAAACTACCTTTTAACTGCTCTTTAGAATCTGTAATTTCCTCTTCTGTAATGCCGCTTTTTTTCAACTCTTTTAACAAACTCAAAATAACTTGTTGCATTTCGGCCATTTGATCATCTGAAGTTCCTCCATAAATTGCGAAAGTTCCATGATCGGAGTACGCTGAATGATAAGAGAAAATCGAATAAGCCAGTCCACGTTGTTCTCTAATTTCCTGGAACAATCGTGAAGACATCGAGCCTCCGACAATATTATCCAATACAGTAATATTGTAAATGTTCGAATCGTTTAATGACACGCCAGGAAAACCAAGGCATAAATGACCTTGTTCTGTTTCTTTATTCTTTAGTGAATATCCCGCTTCAAATACTGGTAATTCATAGAATTTCAAGTTTTCTTCTCTTTCAAAATCCCCAAATAAAGCTTCTACTTTCTCTAGTAAGCTGGGAGTGATATTACCTGCTACAGAGACCACAATGTTTGCCGGTGTATAATGGCGATTCATGTAATCACAAATTTTTTCCGGAGTAAAACTTGCCAAAGTCTCAGCCGTTCCGAGTATCGGTGCCCCAATTGAATTTTGCGGATACATGACACGCCATAATTGTTCATGAACATCGTCATCTGGCATATCTTCCGTCATACTAATTTCCTCGAGAATTACTTGTCGTTCTTTATCAAACTCTAGAGGATCCATCTGTGAATTAAAAAGCATGTCAGCAAGAACGCTTACTGCGTGCTCTGCATGATGGTCTAAGACTTTTGCATAATAACATGTGTATTCTTTTGATGTATACGCATTAATATCGCCACCAATTCGATCAAACTCACGCGCGATTTCTTTTGCTGTTCGTGAGTTTGTTCCTTTGAAAAGCATATGTTCGATAAAATGAGTAATGCCGTTTTCTTCTGGCAATTCATCTCGGGATCCGTTATTCACAAAAACACCCATTGCAACAGAATGAAAATGTGGGATAGTTTCGGAAACAATGCGCAATCCATTTTTGCAAGTATGTGTGGTTATCATGTGCATGTTCCTCCTCATAGTAAAAAATTGCCGACAAAGTCGGCAATTTTTCATAATGTCTATTTTATTCTTTTTGTTCTTTTTCAGCAGCTTCTTTTTGTTCTTTTAAAACGATCTTACGTGATAAGTTTACACGGCCTTGGCGGTCAATTTCAATTACTTTGACTTGGATAACTTGATCCATTTTCAGTACGTCTTCAACTTCTTTCGTCCGTTCTTCTTGGATTTCAGAGATATGAAGAAGTCCATCTTTACCAGGGAACAGTTCAACAAATGCGCCAAACTTCTCGATTCGTTTTACTTTACCTTCGTAATATTCGTCGACTTTTGCTTCACGTACGATATTTTCAATCATTGCTTTTGCTTTTGCGTTCATTTCTTCATCAACTGAAGAAATGAAAATCGTACCATCTTGCTCTGTATCGATTTTAACGCCCGTTTCTTCAATGATTTTATTGATCACTTTACCACCAGGTCCAATAACGTCGCGAATCTTATCTGGCTTGATCTTCACCATAATAATTTTCGGAGCATATTTAGAAAGAATTGTTCTCGGTTCAGCAATCGTCGCCAACATCGATTCTAAAATGTGGATACGACCGATTTGGGCTTGAGTTAACGCCTCTTCTAAAATTTCACGAGAAAGACCATCAATTTTGATGTCCATTTGAAGAGCTGTGATTCCTTTAGCTGTACCTGCTACTTTAAAGTCCATATCACCAAGGTGATCTTCCATGCCTTGAATATCAGATAATACCGTATAGTTATCGCCTTTTTTAACGAGACCCATCGCAATACCTGCAACCGGTGCAGTCAATGGAACTCCCGCATCCATCATCGCAAGTGTTGACGCACAAATACTTGCTTGAGAAGTAGAACCATTCGATTCAAGAACTTCTGCAACAAGACGAATCGTGTAAGGGAAATCTTTTTCATTTGGAATAACCGCTTCTAATGCGCGCTCACCAAGAGCACCATGACCGATTTCGCGACGTCCTGGTCCACGAAGGAATCCAGTTTCACCAACAGAAAACAACGGAAAGTTGTAATGATGCATAAAGCGTTTTGTATCTTCAATGCCGAGGCCATCAATGATTTGAACATCACCTAAAGCGCCTAGCGTACAAATACTCATCGCTTGCGTTTGTCCACGCGTAAACAGACCAGAACCATGCGTACGGTTCAAAACACCGACTTCAGAAGACAATGCACGGATCTCAGAAGGTCCGCGACCATCTGGACGGATTTTTTCGTCCGTGATCAAGCGACGCACTTCATCTTTAACCATTTTATCTAGAATTTGACCCGCTTGTTTTTTAACAGCATCATCCGATTCTTCATATGCAGCCATTGCACGTGTTTTAACTTCGTCAATTGCTTCATTGCGCGCTTGTTTTTCGTTAATTTGAACAGCAGTGTTCAAATCAGTTTCCACTGCTTCTTTAATAGACGACGTTAATTCTGCATCTAATTCATAGAGTTTGATATCTGTTTTTTCTTTGCCAACTTCTGCAGCAATTTGTTCTTGGAAAGCAATCAATTTCTTGATTTCTTCGTGACCAAACATAATAGCTTCTAAAATAATTTCTTCAGAAACTTCTTTCGCTCCTGCTTCAACCATGTTGATGGCATCTTTTGTTCCCGCTACGATCAAGTTAATTGAGCTTTGCTCAAGTTGTTCGTTTGTTGGGTTAATCATATACTCCCCGTCGATTAAACCGACAATTACTCCAGCAATCGGTCCGCCAAACGGAATATCTGAAATCATTAACGCTAACGAAGAACCGAACATTGCAGCCATTTCTGACGGGCAATCTTGATCTACAGACATTACCATTGAGATTACTTGAACTTCATTACGGAAACCATCCGGGAATAATGGACGAATCGGACGGTCGATTAAACGGCTTGTTAATGTCGCTTTTTCAGACGGACGTCCTTCACGTTTAATGAAACCACCTGGAATTTTACCAACAGCGTAAAGACGCTCTTCGTAGTTTACTGTTAGTGGGAAGAAATCTAAAGGTTTTGGCGTTTTTGATGCTGTTGCAGTTGAAAGAACTGCTGTATCGCCATAACGGATTAATGCTGCACCGTTTGCTTGTTTTGCTAATTGGCCAACCTCAACTTGTAACTCACGTCCTGCCCAATCCAATGTGTAGACTTTTTTTGTTTGCTCCATACTATCGAGCTCCTCTCTATTACCATATATCTATATACTTTATGTATCCATTAGTAGTGTATCAAAAAAGCATCAAATGTGCGATGCGATAGATTAAAGTTTTATCCATAAAGAAAAAGCGGGACGAATCCCGCTTTTACTGTTTACTATTAACGGCGTAGGCCAAGTCTTGCGATTAACTCCCGGTAGCGAGCTACTTCGTTTTCACGTAAGTATTTTAGCAAGTTACGACGGCGTCCAACCATTTTGAATAGACCACGACGTGAGTGATGATCTTTTTTGTGAGTACGTAAGTGCTCATTCAAATTGTTGATGTCTTCTGTAAGAATAGCGATTTGAACCTCTGCAGACCCAGTATCAGTGTCGTGCACTTTGTATTCGCTAATCAATTCATTTTTGCGTTCCTGTGTGATTGCCATACTGTTTCCACCTCCTAATTTCTGATATCCCCAATTACCGAGCAAACGTTGGTGATTCGATTTGCCAAGCAACGGTTTGTACTTTTAGTACTCATAAATAATAGCATAAGGAATTTTTAAAATCAACTGCGTAAACTATTTCATGCTTACAAAAAATTCTTGCGCTGTTTCTTTGTCACGTTGAATTTGCGCTTTTAACTCTTCAATCCCAGAGAACTTTTGCTCATTACGAATCCGCTCAAACCATTCCACTTCTACCATTTCTCCATAAATCGACTTATCAAAATCGAGAATGTGAACTTCGATCACTTGTTTTTTCACTTCCGGATTATTAAACGTTGGTTTATAGCCAATGTTGCAAACACCGTTGTAACTATCGTCTTGGACTGTAATTCTTACTGCATAAACACCTCGACTTGGCATAATAGCTCCAAGCTCAGGTTCTATATTTGCTGTAGGAAACCCAATTGTACGCCCGCGTTTGTCTCCATTAACGACCGTACCTGAAATTCTAAATGGTCTTCCGAGAAGATGGCAAACTTTGCCCGTTTCACCTTGTTTTAATAATTCACGAATACGTGTCGAACTGATTTTCTCACTACTTTCTTCTAGTTTTTCTGCAACCGTAACATCATAATGGTCATTACTCATTTGTTTCATTAAAGCCATATCGCCTTTTCCTTTGCTGCCAAACGAAAAGTCAAATCCAGCTGTTACGTGTTTCACTTGAAGATTTTTAACAAAAAACTCAATAAATTCCTCAGGTGTTAGCTTGGCAAATTCAGAAGTAAACCGGACAATAAAGCAATAATTAACATCCATGCTCTCTAAAATATCCATCTTTTGTTGCATCGGTGTTATATAAAAAACTTCTTCTTTTCTTCCACCAAGCACAAGTGATGGGTGAGGATCAAAAGTCATAACGGCTGACTTGATCTCTTTTTGTTGAGCTTGATAAATGGCTTCTCCTATTACACGCTGATGACCTTTATGTACCCCATCAAAAAAACCTAGCGCTAATGAGATAGGTCCTGTTTCAGAATCAGGTTTTACATGATTTGGATAATTTAAATGAATAATTTCCATATTACACCTCGTCCACTGTCGGAAAACCGAACATTTTTTCAGGTTTCATCTTGTCCGCTTTTTCTGGATGGTTTTTATAAAGTGCTACAGGTTGTCCTTTGTGCGTCAATACAACAAACCCTATTTGGTCGAGTATTTTATGTCTTGTTAGCACTTGACCATTCCTTACTGCAAAAATTTGTTTCGATTCAATTTCCATGAATGGAAACGCACTCAAGCCATAACTTAGCGGTTTCAAAATATCACCGATATGTCCATTTTGAGCAAGTTCCGCTACTTCAGCAAGTGTTACGCAATCTTTTTCGCTAAATTTTCCCGATTCTGTTCGTGTCAGCCTGGACATATGCGCCGGATACCCTAGAGCTTCTCCTATTTGGACAGCCAGTGTCCGAATATAGGTTCCTTTCCCACAATGTATGCGAATATTGAATTTGACGTTTTGACCTGTCCACTTTGAATCGTCATCGAGCAATTCAATCGAGTCAATGCGGACAATTCGTTCTGGTCGCTCAACTGAAATTCCTTGACGTGCATACTCATATAATTTCTTACCATTCACTTTTACAGCAGAATACATAGGTGGAATTTGTTTAATGTTTCCTGTTAATGCGATTAAAACGGTTTCTAGTTGTTCTCGAGTAACCACTTTTTCTGATTGGTCAGCTTCAACTGTTTCGCCTGTTGCGTCTTCTGTGTCAGTTGAATAACCAATCGTCACTTCTGCTTCATAGGTCTTTCCTTGGTCGGTAATGTACTCTGCTACTTTTGTTGTGTTGCCGATGCAAATCGGTAATACGCCGTCTACTTCAGGGTCTAGCGTGCCTGTATGTCCGACTTTTTTTGTTTGTAGAATTTTTCTCAGTTTGAAGACACAATCGTGCGATGTCATTCCTTTTTCTTTCCACAATGGTAAAATCCCATTCAATGCCATATACTTAACCCCTTTGCTCGATACAAAAAAGCCCACTATCTAAAATAGACAGCGGGCTTTTTTTAATCTTCTTTTGGTTCTTGAATCCCACGTAATAGCGCATCAATACGGTTACCATAAGCAACCGATGAATCGATTTCAAAAGACAGTTCAGGAGTTTTACGTAGCCGAATTCGTTGTCCGATTTCAGTACGGATAAATCCTTTCGACTTTGTCAATCCAAGCAAAGTCTGCTCTTTTTCATAGTCTTCGCCTAACACACTAATATATACAGTTGCCTGTTGGAGATCTCCTGTAACTTCAACATCTGTTACAGTGACAAATCCGATACGGGGATCTTTCAGTTTTCGACTGATGATATCACTAAGCTCTTTTTTCATCTGCTCAGCTACACGATTTGCGCGCATTGTCATTGATAGTCCACCTCGTTCTTACAAATATTCTTTTTCAATCTCCAAACATTCCCAAGCAGGATTACTTTCCAAATAATAAAGAACTTGTGCCATTTCTTTATCTGCCACTTCTTTAGAAGAAGATACAGTCACAAATGCTAAACGAGTTCGCTGCCATACGTTTTGGTGATCAATCTCTGCTGTAGAAACATTGAATTTTTGCTTGCTACGGGTAAGCATACTTTTAACAACTGCCCGTTTATCTTTTAATGAATGTGCGGTTGGAATGAAAAATTCACATTCCATGTACAGGATCATTTGCGTTCGATTTCTTCCATAATATACGCTTCAATAATATCTAGCTCTTTTACATCATTGAACTTTTTAATGGTAATTCCACATTCATATCCTTTTGCAACTTCTTTAGCATCGTCTTTAAATCGTTTCAACGTGTCAATTTCGCCTTCGAATACAACGATTCCTTCACGAATAACGCGAACGCCACTATCACGTGTAATCTTACCTTCTGTTACATAACTGCCGGCAATTGTTCCAACTTTAGAAACTTTAAACGTGCTACGAATTTCTGCTTGTCCAATAATTTTTTCTTCAAATTCAGGGTCAAGCAAGCCTTTCATAGCGAATTCAATTTCTTCGATTACTTTATAAATGATGCGATGTAAACGGATGTCTACGCCTTCAGCGTCAGCAGCACGTTTTGCGTTTGCATCTGGACGAACGTTAAAGCCAATAATGATAGCGTTCGAAGCAGCGGCTAATGCAATATCAGATTCGGTAATGGCACCAGCGCCAGTGTGAATGATTTTTACGTTAACGCCTTCTACATCAAGTTTAAGCAGAGATGCAGCCATTGCTTCGACTGCTCCTTGAACGTCAGCTTTGACAATTAAGTTTAACTCTTTCATTTCACCTTGTTTTAACTGATCAAACAAGTTATCAAGTGTTACACGCGTCTTTTCAGAACGTTGAACTTGAAGTGCTGAAGTTGCACGAGTTTCACCAACTTGGCGAGCTGTTTTTTCGTCTTCAAAGACAACAAAACGGTCTCCAGCTTGAGGTACATCGTTCAATCCCGTAATTTCAACTGGCGTTGATGGTCCAGCTTCTTTTGCACGGCGACCTGTATCAGATACCATTGCACGAACGCGGCCAAATGTATTTCCGACAACAATCGGATCTCCAATTTTTAACGTTCCATCTTGTACAAGAAGCGTTGCTACTGAACCGCGACCTTTATCAAGCTCTGCTTCAATAACTGTACCAATCGCACGACGTGCAGGATTCGCTTTTAATTCGCCAACCTCTGATACGAGAAGGACCATTTCAAGTAATGAATCGATGCCATCACCAGTCAAAGCAGAAATTGGAACGAAAATTGTGTCGCCGCCCCAAGCTTCCGCGACGAGTCCATGCTCAGTCAACTCTTGCATAACACGATCCGGGTTCGCACTTGGCTTATCCATCTTGTTTACTGCAATAATGATTGGAACTTCCGCTGCCTTAGCGTGATTTATTGCCTCAACTGTTTGTGGCATAACACCATCATCAGCTGCTACAACAATTATCGCAAGATCCGTTACTTTTGCTCCACGTGCACGCATTGTAGTAAACGCTGCGTGACCAGGTGTATCAAGGAAGGTTATTTTCTTGCCATTATCATCAACAACTTGGTAAGCACCGATATGTTGCGTGATACCACCTGCTTCTCCAGCAGTTACTTTCGTGTTACGAATTGAATCTAGTAAAGTCGTTTTACCATGGTCAACGTGGCCCATGATTGTTACAACAGGCGGACGTTCTTGGTTTAAGTTTTCATCTTCTGGTTCGAAGTAAACTTCAAGATCTGTTTTATCCACGATGATTTCTTCTTCCACTTCAACTTCGTACTCTGCACAAATCAATTCAATTGTATCTTTATCGAGTTCTTGGTTAATGGTAGCCATTGCACCAAGCATAAACAATTTTTTGATAACTTCAGATGGCTCGCGTCCTAATTTTTTTGCAAGTTCTGCTACCGTTAATGACTCACTAAACGTAATCTTAGCTGGTAGTTCTTTCTCTTTTTTAGGCATTGGTGGCAACGGATTTACAGGTTGTTGCTGCTTGCCTTTACGGTTACGGTTTTGGAATCCATTACGGTTTCCGCCACCTGGACGTCCTGAAGAACGTTGACCAGGACCTGCTGTCGGCTTAGCTGCTTTTGGTGTAAAGTTCGATCCTGATTTTGCAGGAGCTGTTGGTCTTTGGCCATTCCCTTGTGAACGGGATTGTCCTTGACTAGGAGCTGTTGCCGGTTTTGATTGACTTTGTCCAGATGGACGTGATTGTCCACCTTGTGACGGGCGTGATTGACCGCCTTGTGATGGACGTGATTGGCTTCCTTGTCCTGATGGACGAGACTGTCCTTGTGCCGGACGTGATTGGCTTCCTTGTCCTGATGGACGTGATTGTCCTTGTGCTGGACGTGATTGGCCAGTTGGACGAGATGGCGCTTGTGTGCGTTGTCCTCCAGCTCCAGCATTTTTGTAGATGCTATCTAACTTCGTAACATCCGTATCTTCTAAAGTCGCCATATGATTTGGTACTTTAACATTTAACTTAGACAATTCATTGATAATTTCTTTACTTGGCTTATCTACTTTTTTCGCATATTCATGTACTCGAATTTTGGTCATCTGCTCGCCCCCGATTAATTTCTTCAATCAAGCTGATTAGTTTTTTTGCAAATCCTGAATCTGTGATTGCAATCACTACACGCTCTTCTTTAC
This sequence comes from Caryophanales bacterium, assembly GCA_038243515.1. GTDB lineage: Bacteria > Bacillota > Bacilli > Bacillales_A > Planococcaceae > Planococcus. Next base: position 21,847 of record JBBSRA010000010.1, on the reverse strand, counting down.
CTATCGCATGTCCCAACTCGAACCGGGATCCAAAAACACGTAGTTCCACTCTGTTCGATTTGCATTTATCATGCAATTTCTTGCTTGTATTGTCTGAAGCATCTTCCGAAATTATAACTAATTTTGCTTTACCTTTTCGAACTTCGCTCACGGACATCTCTTCACCAGAAATAGTCATTCTTGCGCGTGTCGCTAATCCAAGTAATTGAAGGACTTTTTGTTTGGTCATTATTTCAACTGCTCTCTAAGAACGACGCGAATTAACTCATCATAAATTTCGTCTGGAATTTTGACTTCTAGTTGCTTGTCCAGCACTTTCTTTTTGCGGGCAGTCGCGATGGCATCTTCCGATTTCGAAAGATATGCGCCGCGTCCTGATTTTTTGCCTGTCAAATCGACAGATACTTCGCCTTCTTTTGAACGAACGACGCGGATCATTTCTTTTTTAGGATGCATCTCGCCTGTAGCTACACACTTCCGTAATGGAATTTTCTTTTGCAGAGCCAACGGACATCACCTTCTCTAAATAAAATAGACTATTTTAATTGCTCAACATATTTATACTTACTCATATAGAAAGCTCTATAGGTCATTTAATGTACTTAATTTTTTTCGTCGTAAAAATCAAAGTCATCCAGCTCTTCACCAGATTCAACTAATTCAATTTTGGTATTCGGATTGGGATAAATCCCAAGTTCCCTTGCATCTGTTTCGCTCTTAATGTCGATTTTCCAGCCTGTTAACTTTGCTGCCAATCGAGCATTTTGTCCACGTTTGCCGATAGCTAAAGATAATTGATAATCAGGAACCACGACCGTAGTCGATTTTGCTTCTTCGTTTACTTGTACATCTAATACTTTAGATGGGCTGAGTGCATTTGCTACAAAAACAACTGGCTCTTCAGACCATTCCACAATATCAATTTTCTCACCACTTAACTCATTAACGATTGTTTGAACACGGCCACCTTTAGATCCCACACATGAACCAACTGGGTCGATATCATCGCGATGAGCAAAAACCGAAATTTTTGAGCGGTCCCCTGCTTCACGTGCGATTGACTTAATTTCGACAATACCATCATAAATTTCAGGCACTTCGTTTTCGAATAAGCGACGCAGTAGTCCTGGATGTGTACGTGAAACAAATACTTGTGGTCCGCGTGTCGTGCGCTCAACTTTTGTGATATACACTTTAATGCGGTCATGCGGCTTGTAGTTTTCGTTTGGCATTTGTTCTGTCTGTGGAAGCACAGCTTCTACTTTACCTAAACCAACGTATAGGTTACGAGCGTCCATGCGTTCAACGATACCATTTACAATATCGTCTGCACGATCAACGAATTCTTCGAAAATTAACCCACGTTCAGCTTCGCGTACACGCTGTGTAACAACTTGTTTTGCTGTTTGTGCAGCAATTCGACCAAAGTTACGTGGTGTTACTTCTTCTTCCACAACGTCTCCTAGCTCATAAGCCGGGTTGATAACTTTTGCATCTTCTAATGAAATGTGAAGGCGCTCGTCTTCAACTTCTTCTACTACATCTTTACGTGAATAAACCAACATCGTTCCAGTATCTAAGTTTAAATCCACTCGAACGTTTTGTGCTTGGTTAAAATTCCGTTTGTATGCCGTTACTAAAGCCGCTTCGATCGCTTCAATTAGGACTTCACGCGATATCCCTTTTTGTTTCTCTAATACTTCAAAAGCATCCAATAACTCACTGCTCATTTTATTCACTCCCAGGTTCTTCAATCAGGTTTAACAGAAAAATCAATAGCTAATCGGATTACTGCAATTTTTTCTTTTGCAATTGTGATTGTTTTTCTGCGTGTTTTGATTTTAATTTCAATTTCTACTTGTTGATCATCATAAGATTTCAAGTAGCCTTCAAACTCTTTTGCATCTTCAATCGGTTCATATGTTTTGATGTAAATTAATTTACCTAAAGCTTTTTCGTAGTCTTTTTCTTTTTTCAAAGGACGCTCAGCGCCTGGTGAAGAAACTTCCAGGAAGTAATTTTGTTCAATTGGATCTAATTCATCCAAAATTTCACTTAATTTTTCACTCACTAATGCACATTGATCAATATCAATAGGTGCATCCGGATTATCCACATATACTCGTAAAAACCATGTGCGACCTTCTTTTAAGAATTCCACATCTACGAGTTCCAGTGCTAGTTCACTGGTAATGGGCTGTACTATTTTCTCGATTTGTTCTGTAATTTTGCTCATACATGCCTCCCGCCAATTTTATGCCATAACAAACAGAAAAGAGCGGGAGAACCCACTCTTCTGCGACAGAGCTATTCAGTAAATGTTACTACAATAATACCATAAATGGCGCCATGGTGCAACTGACTAAAACAAAGACAGCTGATTGGCATCAGGCATTCCTTCTAAGCATCCGTGATCATCCATATATTCGATGATGGTTTTCGAAACACGTCCACGTTGCTGAAGATCTTCTTTCGATAAAAATTCTCCATGCTCACGTGCAGCCACGATCGATTTCGCAGCATTGGTCCCAAGTCCTGGAATAGCATTAAACGGTGGAATCAAACTTTTGCCTTCAATGATAAATTGGTCAGCAGATGATTTGTACAAATCAACTTTTTGGAACGCATATCCTCGTTCAACCATTTCAAGCGTCAGTTCCATAACCGTCAACAAATTTTTTTCTTTAGTTGATGCTTCTAATCCTTTAGAATTGATTTCGTCAATTACTGAGCGAATCGATTGCGAACCTTTCGCCATGGCGCTGACATCAAAATCTTCTGCACGAACGGTAAAGTATGCTGCGTAATACAGTATCGGAAAATGCACTTTGAAATAAGCAATCCGCACAGCCATTAATACATAAGCAGCCGCATGAGCTTTAGGGAACATGTACTTAATCTTTTTACACGATTCGATATACCAATTTGGTACGCCTTCTTTTTTCATGGCTTCTTCAAATTCAGGAGTTAGCCCTTTCCCTTTACGAACAGATTCCATAATTTTAAATGCGAGTGAAGACTCAAGCCCTTGATAAATCAAGTAAACCATAATGTCATCTCGACAGCCAATTACATCTGACAGCTGACAAGTACCATTTTGAATCAGTTCTTGTGCGTTGCTCAACCAAACATCTGTCCCGTGAGACAGCCCAGAAATCTGAACCAGCTCTGAGAAGGTATTTGGCTTTGTTTCTTCTAGCATTTGACGTACAAAACGTGTACCAAACTCTGGGATTCCTAGTGTACCGGTTTTGCAGCCAATTTGCTCTTTAGTTACGCCGAGCGTTTCTGGCCCTGCGAAAATTTTCATCACTTCTGGATCATCTGTCGGAATCGTTTTTGGGTCTATACCGGATAGATCTTGCAACATACGAATCACTGTTGGATCATCGTGACCAAGTATATCGAGTTTCAATAAATTATCATGTATAGAATGGAAATCAAAATGAGTCGTCTTCCATTCGGAATCTTGCGCATCTGCTGGGAATTGAATCGGTGAAAAATCATAAATGTCCATATAATCAGGAACGACAATAATTCCCCCTGGATGCTGTCCTGTGCTGCGCTTAACGCCCGAGCACCCTTGCACTAAGCGATCAATTTCCGCTCCACGCATCGTCAAGTCCCGGTCGTTTGCATAGCCACGAACGTAACCATATGCTGTTTTCTCAGCAACTGTACCAATCGTACCTGCACGAAACACATTGTCTTCACCAAATAATTCTTTTGTATAGTTGTGCGCTTTTGACTGATACTCACCACTAAAGTTCAAATCAATATCGGGAACTTTATCTCCTTTAAATCCTAAAAACGTTTCAAATGGAATATCCTGTCCTTCTTTTTGATAAGGCATATCACAATCCGGACAGTTTTTATCTTTCAAATCAAATCCAGAGCTGACCGAGCCGTCATCAAAAAACTCAGCTTTTTTGCACTGCTTGCAAATATAATGCGGTGGTAATGGGTTTACTTCTGTAATTTCCGTCAATGTCGCGACTAAAGAAGAACCAACTGAACCACGAGAACCTACTAAATAGCCATCGTTTAATGATTTTTTAACGAGTTTATGCGAAATTAAGTAAATAACTGCAAATCCGTGACCAATAATAGATTTCAATTCTTTTTCAATACGCGCTTCCACAATTTCTGGTAATGGCGAGCCATAAATTTGTTGCGCCATGTTGTAGCTGAGCTCACGTACTTCTTCATCGGCACCTTCGATTTTGGGTGTATATAGTTCATCTTTAATTGGTTTCACTACATCAATCATGTCGGAGATTTTTAATGAATTCTCCACAACAAGTTCATGCGCGGTTTCACTGCCAAGAAAATCAAACGCATCCAACATTTCGTTGGTAGTTCTAAAATGCACTTTCGGCAATTTCGTTCGATTTAATGGATTGGCCCCGCCTTGAGAGCCGATCAACACTTGACGGAAAATAGCATCTGTTTCATCTAAATAATGTACGTTCCCCGTCGCCACTAACGGAATTTCCAATTTGCGACTGATTTTAACGAGCTTGCGCATAATATCTTCCAAGTTCCACTCATCGCGAATCATTTCCCGTTCAATTAAATGTGAATAAACTTCTTTTGGATGAACTTCTAAATAATCGTAAAACTGTGCTGCTTTTTCGACTTCTTCCATCGACTTTTGCATAACTGCTTCAAATACCTCGCCTTTGTCACAGCCAGAACCTACAAGTAGTCCTTGTCGATGCTTTTGCAATAGTGAACGCGGAATACGTGGCACACGATAAAAATAATCAATATGTGAAGCAGAAACCAGTTTGAAAAGGTTTTTCAACCCTTCGTCGTTTTGTGCTAGTAATGTACAATGCATTGGTCGTGATCGCTTATAGGCATCGCCACTTCCGACATAATCATTAATTTGATCATGATACAAAATCCCTTTTTGATCCGCTTCTTTTAAAAGATGTGTCAGCAAATAAGAAGTGGCTTCCGTATCATAAATAGCTCGATGATGTTGCGTTAACTCAATGCCAAACTTTTTGGCTAATGTATTTAATCGGTGATTTTTTAACTCAGGATGAAGCATACGCGCCAATTCCAACGTATCGATTGTGGAATGCTTTGTTTCGATACCAAATTTTTTATAACATACATATAAAAAACCCATATCAAATGAAGCGTTGTGCGCAACCATAATGTGGTCACCTGCCCATTCGTGATATTGACGAATGACCTCTTCTACTTCTGGCGCATTTTTCACCATGTCATCTGTAATTCCCGTCAAGTCGATGGTGGTCGATGACAGTTCGTGATGCGGATTGGCAAAACTTTCGTATTTATCAATGATTTGACCGCCCTTAATTTTTACTGCAGCCAACTCAATGATCGTGTCGTAAACAGCAGATAAGCCTGTTGTCTCTAAGTCAAATACCACAAATGTTTCATCTTCTAATAATGCATGACGTTCTCCATGTGCAATAGGCACACCGTCGTCTACTAAATTTGCTTCTAATCCAAATATCGCTTTAATGCCATGTTTTTTACTCGCCGCATATGCATCAGGAAATGATTGCACTCCCGCATGATCGGTAATGGCAATAGCAGGATGCCCCCATTTAGCCGCCCGACTAACTAAAGATTCAACTGATGAAACAGCATCCATTTGACTCATTGGGGTGTGTAAATGCAATTCAACACGTTTTTCTTCAGCCGTATCTCGACGAAGCTCAGGCTTAATCTCCACAATATCTTGCGCCATCATCACTAAGTCGCGAACAAAGGTATCTGTTTGAATCGAACCGCGTGCTTTTAGCCACATTCCTTTTTTGGCATTGGCCATTAATTGAGCATCTTCTTTATCACGCGAGAACATCTTCACAAGAATCGAATCTGTGTAGTCTGTAATTTTGACTGTTAATAACGAACGGCCACTTCGAAGTTCTCGAACTTCTGCATCAAATACATATCCCTCAATCGTCACTCTACGTTCTTCATCGACAATGGATTGGATCTCAACAATTTTCTCATCTGGTTTAATCGCCGTACCCATTTGGAACGGTCCTGAAGGTGCACCATTCTCTTTTTGATTGGTTTCTCGTTTTTTCATGTCTGACAATGCTTTTTGCGCCATTGCTTCTTCTTCGCGGAGACGTTCGGCCATAAAGGCTTCATGAGCAGCTTCTTGGTTTTCATCTGACAGTTGAAAATCGATGGCTACATGCGGAAAACCGAACTGGCGATAGACGCCTGCTAATTTGTCGCTGTATTTTGATTTTAATGCCATCATTTCGTGTTCGTGGCTACATTGCAATAGTAGTTTATTGCCATTCCATACTGGCTTTTGTGACAACAGTCTTTCGCGTAACGGCGGTGCCATATCTGCTAATTCCTCAACAGCGTATTTCCAATAAGATAGGACTAAGTTTTCTTCCGCAGTTTCTTGTGTTGTCTCAATATTCAATTGAACCGAAGCTATCGGAGAAAATGTGCTATACAATCGTTCTTTTAATAATAAGTACAAGTCAGTTGGCAGGATATTCTTTAGTTTCACAAGAAACTTCCAAGACCGCTCTTTTTTATGGACAGTCATTCGTGTTAGTTCAGCTTCTTCAAAGAAAGGCATGTGCACATCGTCTGTTAAGTCGAGATGCTGAAGCAGCATTTTGAATCGCATTTTGGAGTCTTGCTCGTTTGTCATAATTATCTCCTTCATGGTAGTGATTTTAAAAAAACTATTCTGAAGAAATCGCTTCAGAATGTCATGCGTATAAAACGACTAAAACCGAAAAAATATATTAATCAATCAAGAATAAAGTAGTAAACTAAACGTTACATCTTCTAAAGCAGTCAGAAAAAGAAAGGAAAGTACATAATGTACTTTCCTTTCATCATATCAGATTTCGCCATTATTTTTTAAAGAACTGCTGTAATTGGTCGAGAACTTCGTCGCGTGTCCATTCAAATGTTTCACCTGTCCGACGTATTTTAACTTCTAGAATTCCTTCGGCTGCTTTTTTACCAATGGTGATTCGGATTGGTAAGCCAATCAAATCTGCGTCAGTGAATTTTACTCCAGCGCGTTCTTTGCGGTCATCTAATAATACTTCGTAACGATTGTCTTTTAACAAAGCATAAAGTTCTTCACCAAGTTCACGCTGAGCGTCATCTTTTACGTTTACTGGAACAAGGTGCACTTCGTAAGGCGCAACAACGTTTGGCCACGTAAAGCCATCTTCGTCTTGAAATTGTTCAGCTACTGCAGCGAGCACACGCGACACGCCAATTCCGTAACAGCCCATAATATAAGGCATTGCTTTTCCTTGATCGTTCAAGAACGTTCCTTTTAGCGGAATACTGTAAGTTGTACCTAATTTAAAGATATGGCCTACTTCAATTCCTTTAGCAAATTGAATGGTGCCTTGACCATCTGGAGAAGCATCTCCTTCTTGTATAAAGCGAAGGTCATAGAAAGTTGGAACTGTAAAGTCTTTACCAGGTGTAACATCTTTATAATGATAGCCACTTTCATTGGCTCCTGTAATACTATTAACCATGTTTTCTACAGCATGGTCAGCGAATAAACGAACACCAACAGGCAAGTTGATTGGACCTAGCGAACCGATGTCACAAGACAATAATTGCTGTACTTCTTCAGGTGTCGCCATTTCAATCACTTTAGCGCCAGTCGCATGCTTAACTTTAACGTCGTTGACTTCATGATCACCTCTTGCTAGTACAATCACTAGCTCATCATCTGCTTTAAAAACCAAGGTTTTAAGACATTTTTCAGCAGTCGTTTGGAAGAAGTCTGCTATATCTACAATGGTGTTTTTACCAGGAGTTGCGACTTTTTGCATCGTTCCAGCTGTTTCGTCAGAAACTGGATACGTCACGTTAACTGCAGCCATTTCAATATTGGCCGCGTATGAAGAAGTATCAGAATAAGCAATTGTATCTTCTCCAATTTCCGATAACACCATAAATTCGTGGTTGTCTTTTCCGCCAATCGCACCGGAATCCGCGATAACAGCACGGAAATTTAAGCCGAGTCGTGTAAAAATATTCTTATATGCTTGCATCATGACGTCATACGTTTCATCTAGACTTTCAGGCGTCGCATGGAATGAATACGCATCTTTCATTAAAAATTCACGACCACGCAATAAACCAAAGCGAGGACGTTTTTCGTCTCTGAATTTTGATTGAATTTGGAACAAATTTAACGGCAATTTTTTGTATGATTTGATTTCATCGCGCAATAAGCTTGTAATTACTTCTTCGTGTGTTGCGCCTAATGCGAATTCACGATCGTTGCGATCTTTTAAACGCATTAGTTCGTCGCCATATGTGTACCAGCGACCAGATTCTTGCCATAACTCAGCTTGTTGAAGTGCTGGCATAAATATCTCGACGCTATTAGCTGCTTCCATCTCTTCACGAATAACCGTTTCAACTTTTTGGAGAACACGTTTGCCTAGCGGTAAAAACGAATAAATGCCACTTGTATTTTGACGAATAAATCCTGCGCGCAATAGTAACTGATGCGATCTTACTTCTGCATCGGCCGGAGTTTCACGTAAAGTCGGGATAAAAGTTGCTGTTTGTTTCATTCCGTAATACACCTCAACTAACTATAAAATTTTTATAAAAAGAATAAAAGTTCAAGACAGACATGCATATGTCTGCCCGGTAGTTCTAGTTGTTTTAGTTAAAAGAAGTACTTTTGAATATCATTCCACGTGACGACAAGCATCAGCAACATGAGAAGCATGATTCCGACAAAGTGAACCATTCCTTCTTTTTGTCGATCTACTGGTTTGCCACGAACTGCTTCAAGAATAAAGAACATTAATCGACCACCATCAAGTGCAGGTAACGGCAATAAGTTCATAATTCCAAGGTTGATGCTCAACATACCTGCCCAGCTCATCAAGGTAAAGAATCCATATTTCGCTACTTCTTCAGTCGTCTTGTAAATACCGACTGGACCTGACAAAGCATCAATTGTAAATTGTCCCGTAACAAGCATTCCTAACAGACGGAAGATTTCTTTAAACCAGAAGATAGTTTGTTCAGCACCATACACAAATGACCCAAGAAAATCTTTCTCTACCGGACTTTGATAACGAACGCCGATTACGCCCACTTGTTCAGCTGATTGATCTGAAACTTCAGGTGTGATGGCAAAGTCTAGCGGTTCACCGTTTCGTTCAACTTCAAATGCAAGTGAATTGCCCGCATTATCTTGAACAGATTCGACAAGTTCATCCCATGTAGAAATTGAAGTTCCGTCAATTTCAGTAACTAAATCGCCATTTTCCATGCCAGCTTCTGCTGCTGGACTTTCTTCAGTTACTTCCGTTATAACAGGTTCAAAAGTTGGTACACCTTGCATCATACCGATTGCTGTAAAAATAAAAAACGCTAAAATAAAGTTAAATAACGGTCCAGCAAAAATGGTCATAAACCGTTTCCCCACTGATTTAGAGTCAAATTGACGGTCATATGGAGCTAAAATTGTTTCTCTACCGTTTTCTTCTACAACTGCATCGCGTGCCACGTCTATACATACAAGTTGTTCTTCTTCATCATAACCTTTTATCCAAAGTTCCTTTTCTAAATCTGCTTCTTCTACTTCGAGAAATAAAATTTCAGGATAAATATTCTTTTGGTTCATGATGATTTTTGTAGCTTGTCCTTTTTTATTCAAAAGAATGCCAATGCGATGACCTGCTTGAAGCTGGATTGTATCCATATCTTCGCCAGCCATACGTACATAGCCTCCGATTGGTAATAATCGCACTGTGTAAAGTGTTTCCCCTTTGGTGATACCCAAAATTTTCGGACCCATTCCAATCGCAAATTCGCGAACTAAAATACCTGCACGTTTTGCAAAAAGAAAATGACCAAATTCGTGGAAAAAAACTAAAGCACCGAAAATTATTATAAACGAGATAACTGTTTCCATTTTGAACCCATCCTTATAAATTTATTCGGTTTTAATCTTTAGTCATTTTAGCATGTTTATAACAGATTTTCTTGTTTCAGCATCTACGTGTAAAATCGTTTCCAAATCCGGATTTGCTAACACTTCATGTTGATCCATGGCACGTTCAATCATTTCTTCGATTTGAAGAAATTTGATTTTTTCATTTAGGAATAATGCAACTGCCTGTTCATTAGCCGCATTGAGTACAGTCGTCATCGTTCCACCTGCATTTCCAGCATCAAATGCTAGTTGCAATGCGTGGAATCGCGCGTAGTCCATTTCTTGGAAGTTTAGTTGGCTAATCTCTGCTAAATTTAACCGTTTTGCATTCGGACGCGGCAAACGGTCCGGATAAGACAACGCGTATTGAATCGGCACACGCATATCAGGTGTTCCAAGTTGCGCGATCACACTTGTATCTTGGAATTCAACCATGGAATGAATAATACTTTCGCGGTGAAGCACAACATCTATGTCCGCATACGCGAAATCAAATAAAATATGAGCTTCGATTACTTCTAATCCTTTATTGACCATTGTGGCAGAATCAATTGTGATTTTTGAACCCATTGACCAGTTCGGGTGATTTAAAGCATCTTGAACGGTGACGTTTTGTAACTGGTCGCGTGTCAAATCGCGAAAACTACCACCAGATGCTGTTAAAATCAACCGACTTGCTTGGTCTTTTTTTTCACCATTTAACGCTTGGAATAACGCTGAATGTTCGCTGTCGACTGGTAAAATAGTTGCCCCGTAATGCTTAGCGCTATCCATCACCAAATGACCCGCAGTAACAAGCGTTTCTTTATTGGCAATCGCAATGGTACGTCCAAGCTTGATCGCTTCTAATGTTGGTTCTAATCCTACACTGCCTAATACCGCATTCACTAAAATGTCAGCGTCATAAACAGCAATCTCGATCAAACCTTTAGCTCCTGTTACAAACGATATAGCAGGGTATTCTTTCGCTAAAGTTTTCGCGTCTTCTTCTTGCTGTACACAAACAATTTCAGGTTTAAATTCAACAAGTAACTCGCGAGTGATGTTCATATTTTTTCCAGCAGAAAATCCAACTAGTAAAAACTCTTGCGGATGTTCTCGAATAATATCAGCTGTTTGCACACCGATTGATCCGGTTGCACCCAATAAAATGATTTTCTTAGTCATTTAGCAATTTCCTCTCTTAAATGAAATGTAAAAAGTGAAGCAACGGCATAACAAATAGTATGCTATCAAAACGGTCTAATATTCCACCGTGTCCCGGTAAAATGGAGCCGGAATCTTTCACATTAAAATGACGTTTTAAAGCAGACTCAACTAAATCGCCCATTTGACCAAAGACAGAAGCGACGATTGTCACTATGATGATCAAGAAAATCGAATGATTTAACGGGATAAAGTAATTAAAAATCAACGCAATACCGATTGCCCAAACAATTCCTCCAACAAACCCTTCAATCGTTTTATTCGGCGAAATTTCTGGCCATAATTTCCGTTTGCCGATTTTACGTCCTGTAAAATAAGCCCCTGAATCCGTGAACCACACAATCAATAATGCAAAGATTAGATAACTAAGACAAGCTTCACGTGTCTCAATAAAATAAAAGAAACCAATTCCAACATATAAAGTACCCATGATAGCGAAAGCTGCATCATCAAAAGTAAAGCTATTTTTCACAATAACTGTATGTATTAAAAGTAAAATAACGGCCAGAAATGCAAATTCGATTTTTTCGTAACCTGTCCATTTTAAAATTTGTTCCGCCCATTCACTCGGTAGCATAAACGCATAAAGAGCAATTAACGAGATAAGACCTGGAATGCTCCATATGCTTCGGCCTTTCATTTTCAACAACTCTTGTAACGCAATTGTCCCGAGTAAATAAACTAGCAAAGTAAATGGAATGCCACCAATAATAACAAATGGAATAAACAAAGCTGCTGCAATAACACCCGTTATAATCCGTTGTTTCATTTCACTTCGTCTCCTTTCAACCCTCCATACCGGCGATTTCGTTTTTGGTATATCTTGATCGCTTCAAGTAAGGAATCTTCGTTAAAATCGGGCCACAAGGTTTCCGTGAACCAAAATTCCGTATAGGCTAGTTGCCACAGCATAAAGTTGCTTAAACGCACTTCGCCACTTGTGCGAATGAGTAAATCAGGTTCAGGTAATCCTTTTGTCATTAATCCGCCTGAAATCAGATCTTCGTTTATATCGCTTATCTCCAAAGTACCTTCAGCTACTTGCTTGGCAATATCTTTTACAGCATCAACAATTTCCGAGCGGCTGCCATAGTTTAATGCGAAATTTAACACCAGACCCGTATTATTTTTCGTTGCTTCTTTTGCTTTGTTAATTGCTTTCAGTGTATGCGATGGCAAATTTTGTTGATAGCCCATCATTTCGACACGAACATTTTCTTCAATTAGTTCGGGTAAAAAAGTCGTTAAAAATTCCTCTGGCAAGCGCATTAAAAAATCCACTTCAATTTTAGGTCGTTTCCAATTTTCAGTGGAAAATGCATACAAGGTTAAAACACCAACTCCAAGTTCATTGGCAAGCTTCGTTACTTTACGGACTGTTTTCATTCCTTCGTGATGTCCAGCTATTCGAGGAAGTGATCGTTTCTTAGCCCAACGGCCATTGCCATCCATAATGATTGCAATATGAGCCGGAACCTCTTCATTTGGAATTAAAACTGAACAACCTTTATCTTCTAAGACCACATCAGTATTTCTTTTTAATAGTTTATTAAACATAGTTAATCCTCCACCTATTACAAATCGGCATGTCTATTGTTTATCATATCAAAAAAAACGGCATTGTGCGCTTCTTTCAAAATACCACTTTAATTTTTGACATGAAAAAGCGTCCTGTTTAACAGGACGCTCAACCTAAAATGAAGTTCGATTTAAACTTCCATAATTTCTTTTTCTTTATCTTTAGCCATTTCATCAATTTTCGAGATGTTGTCATCTGTCAATTTCTGAACGTCATCAGAATAGCCACGCAAATCATCTTCTGTGATTTCACTTTTCTTCTCTAGTTTTTTAAACTCATCATTCGCGTCACGGCGAATATTACGGACTACAACTTTCGCTTCTTCCGCTTCTTTTTTCACTTGTTTTACTAAATCTTTACGGCGCTCTTCTGTCAAGGCTGGAACAGCTAAACGGATAACAGAACCATCGTTTGATGGGCTTAATCCTAAATCAGATTTAAGTATAGCTTTTTCAATATCACCAAGAACTGATTTATCATACGGTTGAATCATAATCAACCGAGCTTCAGGAATTGAAATACCTGCTACTTGGTTAACTGGGGTTGGCGTACCGTAATAAATAATTGTCAACTTATCTAAAATTGATGGAGTTGCACGTCCCGCACGTATAGACGCTAAATCACGCGAAAAAGCTTGGATTGCATTGTTCATTTTAGATGTGGTTTCGTTCATTACTGATTTTGGCATTAGATTGTTCTCCTCACTACTGTCCCGATTTTTTCTCCGAGTACAGCACGTTTTATATTTCCTTTTTCCATAATCGAGAATACAACGAGTGGAATATCATTGTCCATACACAGTGTAGAAGCAGTTGAATCCATCACTTGCAAGCCTTGTTGAATTACCTCGAAATATGAAAGCTCATCGTATTTCACAGCTGTTGAGTCGGTCTTTGGATCAGCTGAGTAAACGCCATCAACATTGTTTTTTGCCATTAAAATGACATCGGCTTCAATTTCGGCCGCACGCAATGCTGCTGTTGTATCAGTTGAAAAATAAGGATTTCCTGTACCTGCTGCAAAAATAACAACTCGTTTTTTCTCTAAATGACGGATAGCTCTTCTACGGATATAAGGCTCGGCAACTTGACGCATTTCGATAGATGACAAAACGCGAGTTTCAACGTCTTGTTTTTCTAATGAATCTTGCAATGCTAATGAGTTCATCACAGTTGCTAACATTCCCATATAGTCTGCTGTTGCACGGTCCATGCCCATTTCCGAACCAACTTTACCTCTCCAGATGTTACCGCCACCTACAACGACTGCAACCTCAACTCCGAGTTCCACTACTTCTTTTACTTGGCTTGCTACTGATTTGATAATTTCAGGGGACAATCCGAAACCCTGTCCTCCTGCCATTGCTTCACCACTTAGTTTTAATACAATGCGTTTATATTGCTGAACACTCATCGGTACCCTCCGTTACACTTTTATTGAAAAATAGGGAACACATTCTCGTGTTCCCTAGTTAAATCGTATGGTTAAATAGTTTTATTTTTTGTTAACCTGGCTCATAACTTCGTCAGCAAAGTTATCTTCACGTTTTTCGATACCTTCTCCAACTTCGTAACGGATGAATTCTTTAATAGACCCACCTGTAGAAGCTACGAAATCACGAACTTTTTGATCTGAGTTTTTAACAAACGCTTGATCAAGCAAGCAGATGTCTTCGAAATATTTACCAAGGCGGCCTTCAACCATTTTCGCAACAATTTTTTCAGGTTTGCCTTCGTTTAATGCTTGCTCAGTTAATACTTTACGCTCGTGTTCTACTTCGTCAGCAGAAACTTCGTCACGCGAGATATATTTAGGGTTTAATGCAGCAATGTGCATAGCGATGTCGCGTGCAGCAGCTGAATCAGTAGAGTTCTCAAGAACTACAAGTACTGAAATTCGTCCACCCATGTGAAGATACGGTCCGAAAGCATCTGCATCTGTTTTTGTACGGATTTCAAAACGACGCAATGTGATTTTCTCACCAATTTTAGCGATTGCGTTTGAAATATGGTCTGCTACTGTCAAACCATTTGACATTGTAGAAGCATTTGCTTCTTCAACTGTAGCCGGTTTAGTAGACATTAAGTGCTCGCCTAATTCTTTTACTAATGTTTGGAAACCGTCGTTTTTCGCGACAAAGTCAGTTTCTGCGTTTACTTCAAAGATAATCGCTTCGTTTTCTTGTACAAGAATTGAAGTGATTCCCTCAGCTGCAATGCGGTCTGCTTTTTTAGAAGCGCTAGAAAGACCTTTTTCACGCAAGAAATCTAGAGCTGCTTCCATATCTCCGTCTGTTTGTACTAATGCTTTTTTACAATCCATCATACCGGCGCCTGTTTTTCCGCGCAATTCTTTTACCATTTGTGCTGTAACTGCCATGATTAATTTCCTCCTTCATAGTATGTTGCTATTTTCTCAAAAAAAGGTGATAAGAGGGGTTGGCCGCTTATCACCTGTGTAATCGTGAATTACTCAGCAGATTCAGCTTGAGTTTCTTCATCTTCTTCCGGTTTTGATTCAAGCAAAGCATCCGCCATTTTACCAGTTAATAGTTTAACTGCGCGAATTGCATCGTCGTTTGCAGGAATAACATAATCGATTTCATCCGGATCACAGTTAGTATCAACAATACCAACGATTGGAATGTTCAATTTCATTGCTTCTGCTACTGCAATACGTTCTTTACGTGGATCTACTACGAACATTACGTCCGGAAGTGCTTTCATGTCACGGATACCGCCTAGGAATTTAACAAGACGTTCGTGTTGTTTCTTCAATTGAACAACTTCTTTTTTCGGTAGAACTTCGAAAGTTCCATCTTCTTCCATGCGCTCGATTTGTTTCAAACGATTCACACGTTTTTGGATTGTACCGAAGTTAGTAAGTGTTCCACCTAACCAGCGTTGGTTGATGTAATAGTTACCAGAGCGTTCTGCTTCTTCTTTGATAGCGTCTTGAGCTTGTTTTTTCGTACCAACGAAAAGAACTTTTCCGCCTTCTTCGCCAACTTGTTTCATGAAGCTATAAGCTTCTTCCAGTTTGCGAACTGTTTTTTGTAGATCGATAATGTAGATGCCGTTACGCTCCACAAAAATATATTTTTTCATTTTCGGGTTCCAACGGCGAGTTTGGTGACCGAAGTGAACACCAGCTTCTAACAATTGTTTCATTGAGATTACTGCCATGATTTGTTTCCTCCTGATAGGTTATTTTTTTCCCTCCGCATTTTTCTCTTCTGAACCGTTACCCAAGTGGGCACCCACGACTCAAATCGAAATGCGTGTGTATTTAACACCATTTTAAATTATATCACGCTATTGCTATAAAACACAATAGTTTTTCTTTATAAACAAAAATAGATAAAAAAAGATGCCTGAGAAATTCTCGGCATCTTTTCAGAACGGATTAGTTCATTTTTAACTGTTCAAGTTCTGCAAGGAATTTTGTGTTCAATACTTTAATGTATGTTCCTTTCATTCCTAGAGAGCGTGATTCGATAACGCCAGCACTTTCAAGTTTGCGAAGTGCATTTACGATAACTGAACGTGTAATACCTACGCGGTCAGCAATTTTAGAAGCAACTAGTAATCCTTCGTTGCCATCTAATTCTTCAAAGATATGTTCAATAGCTTCAAGTTCACTATATGAAAGTGAAGAAATCGCCATTTGAACAACAGCTTTGCTACGAGCTTCCTCTTCAATACGGTCGCCTTTTTGACGAAGGATTTCCATCCCGACTACAGTCGCGCCGTATTCACCAAGAACTAAATCATCATCATGAAATTCTGCTTCAATGCGTCCAAGAAGCAATGTTCCAAGACGTTCTCCCCCACCTTTAATTGGGACGATTGTCGTTAAACCGTTTTTGAACAACTCACGCTCTTCAACCGGGAAGATTGTATGCTCGCTGTTGACGTCAATGTTTTCTGTTGTTTCAGTGATGTTTGAAAGTTTTTGCATATACTCAGCTGGGAATTGACGATCTTCAAGCATGCCTTTCATACGATCGTTTTCAATTTGTTGGTTGATTGCATAACCCAACACTTTACCTTTGCGGCTAACCACGAACGCGTTACATTCAATAACTTCGCTCAATGTTTCAGCCATATCTTTAAAGTTTACTTTTTTGCCACCCGCTGCCTCTAGCATCGAGTTAATTCGTCTTGTTTTTCCTAATAAATTCATTTAAATGAACCTCCTACGGTTTTCGTACCATGTTTATTCAATATTCTAAAGGTTTTTACTCCTTTATGAAACTAATTCGCCTTGTTTTACAGAATAAATTGTGACAAGTCTTTGTTTTTCGCCACATTTTCGAGTTTTTCATTCACATATTGGACTGTTATATCAATTTGCGCTGGAGAAATCTCTGATGCTTCGAAAGACAAATCTTCCAAAAGACGCTCAAGAATGGTATGTAACCTGCGCGCACCGATGTTATCTGTGTCTTGATTTACTTCATATGCAATTTCTGCAAGTCTGATTATTGAGGCATCATTGAAGTGTACCACAATTCCTTCAGTTTCGAGAAGTGCTTTGTACTGGTTTAACAAAGAATGTTTTGGTTCAGTCAAAATTTTCACAAAATCTTCTACTTCTAATTTTTGCAATTCTACTCGAATTGGAAAACGCCCCTGTAATTCAGGGATCAAATCGGACGGTTTCGACATATGGAAAGCTCCTGCTGCAACAAACAACACGTAATCTGTTTTGACTGCTCCGTATTTCGTAGAAACCGTAGAACCTTCAACAATTGGCAAAATATCACGTTGAACTCCTTCTCGAGATACATCTGCGGATGAAGATCCATTTTTACTAGCAATCTTATCTATTTCATCGATAAAGATGATGCCATGTTGTTCAGCGCGTTCGATTGCTTCCATTGCTACTTCTTCATCGTCTACTAACTTAGCTGCTTCTTCTGTGGTCAAAACACGGCGCGCTTCTTTTACACGCAAACGACGTTTTTTCTTTTTCTTCGGCATTAAAGAAGAAAAAGCATCTTGCATATTTGCACCCATTTGCTCCATTCCAGACCCCTGCAATGCATCAAACATAGAATTTGAATTTTCAACTACTTCAACTGTTATCCACTCGTCTTCAAGCTTACCTGCTTTTAAGTCAGCAGCAATTTCTCTTCTTTTAACACGAACTTCTACTTCAGCAGTAGGCTCTTCCTCTTCTTGCTCAAGTTTCTGTCCAAATAGCATTTCTAATGGATTTTGATTAGATTGTTTTTTGCGCATAGATGGCGCCAATAATTTAACAATGCGTTCATTTGCCGCTGATTCTGCTTGGAATTCGACCGCTTCAAATTTCTCTTCTTTAACGATTCGAACAGAAGCTTCTACTAAATCACGAACCATTGATTCAACATCACGACCAACATAACCAACTTCTGTGAATTTTGTGGCTTCTACTTTTATAAAAGGTGCGCCTGTTAATTTCGCAATTCGACGTGCAATTTCTGTTTTACCTACACCTGTAGGTCCAATCATTAAAATGTTTTTCGGAATAACTTCTCCGCGCATTTCTTCGTCTAGCCGACTTCTGCGGTAACGATTGCGTAATGCAATCGCTATTGAACGCTTGGCATCTTTTTGACCGACTATATAGCGGTCGAGGTGGTCAGTGATTTGTCTTGGCGTTAAATCTGTTTGACTTTTCATTAGGACAATTCCTCCACTACGATTTGATGATTGGTGTAGACACAAATATCTGCCGCAGTTTCTAAAGCTGATTTCGCAATTTCTGCAGCTGTAAAATGATCTCCAGCATATTTTTTCAAAGCACGCCCAGCGGCTAACGCATAGTTCCCACCCGATCCAATGGCTAAAATTCCATCATCTGGTTCAATTACTTCGCCCGTACCGGATACGAGAAGCAGTTCATCTTTGTTCATGATAATTAGCATAGCTTCTAATTGGCGCAGCATTTTGTCTCCGCGCCATTGTTTTGCTAGTTCGACAGCTGCCCGTTGCAGGTTGCCGTTATACTCTGTTAACTTTCCTTCGAACATTTCAAACAATGTAAAAGCATCAGCAACTGATCCTGCAAATCCAGTCAGGACTTGTCCATTATATAATTTGCGTACTTTTCGTGCTGTATGCTTCATAACTACTGCATTGCCAAATGTAACTTGACCGTCACCAGACATCGCGCATTCGCCGTTGTGACGAACTGCAAATATCGTGGTCGCATGAAATTCCTGCATCAAAACATGCTCCTCTCTAAGCTCTCGGGTGTGATTTCAAATAAGTGTTTCGTAAATGTTCTTTTGTAACGTGTGTGTATACTTGCGTTGAACTCAAATGCGAATGCCCAAGAAGTTCTTGAACTGTTCGAATGTCGGCTCCGTTATTGATCAGATGCGTAGCAAACGAATGACGTATCATATGCGGATAAATAGAAGAATTGATTGAAGCTTTCTTCATGCATTCACTTAAGATATGACGAATGCCACGATCTGTTACAGCCTCTCCCCGACTATTAACAAACAAATAGTCATGGTTTTGCTTCTTCATTAGTTTAGGACGTGCTTCTTCAAGGTAATGTTCCAATGCATCTTGTGCAAACTGACCGTAAGGGATATAACGCTCTTTTCGGCCTTTACCCATTACTTTAACAATTTGCATAGTCTGGTCCAAGTCCATTAATCGAATCGAAACACATTCACTCACACGCATGCCTGTCGCATATAGCAATTCCAGTAATGCTGTATTGCGAATCGATAGTTTATCGTCACCTAGAACCGACTTAAACAGCTGTGCAAGTTCTTCTTCGTAGAAAAACTGCGGCAGTCGCTCTTCTTTTTTGGGATGAAATAACGATCGAAAAGCCGCTTCATTCAATCCAAACTCACGATTGCCATAACGGAAAAAAGATCGGATGGCAGAAATTTTCCGCGAAACTGTCGTTCTGGATAATTTGGCATCATACAATTTCGCCATGTAATTTCTAGCATGTATATATTCGACTTCTCTAATATCAGGTACACCTTCTGCATTCAAAAACAGAAAAAAATCCTTTAAATCATGATCGTAATGATGAACAGTATGTTCAGAATAATTTTTCTCTAATTGAATATAACTCATAAAAGATTCGAGCATTTTTTCTTTTTCCATATATGCTCCACCTTTCACCAACTAGAAAAGCCTCTAAATTATAACAACATTTAGAGGCTTTTATCAATTAAACAGTCACTGTATTCATATAATTTTGAATTGATTCTAATGCACGGTTTGCATGTTTTTCTGCACGTTCTGATTTCGAACGGATTCGCTCTCCCAAGTCAGGGAACAAACCAAAGTTCACATTCATTGGTTGGAAATTCTTACTATCAGCTTCTGTAATGTAGCGCGCCATACTACCTAAAGCAGTTTCAGCTGGGAATACTAATAACTCTTCATCCAATGCTAATTTCGCTGCATTGATTCCTGCGAGCAATCCACTTCCTGCAGATTCTACGTAGCCTTCAACACCCGTCATTTGACCTGCGAAGAAGATGTTTGGATCTGCTTTTAGTTGATATGTCGGCTTTAAGACACGTGGCGAGTTGATAAATGTATTGCGGTGCATCACACCATAACGCACAATTTCAACATTCTCTAAGCCGGGAATCAATTTCAATACTTCTTTTTGAGGTCCCCATTTTAAATGTGTTTGGAAGCCTACGATGTTGTAGAGCGTTCCAGCTGCATCATCTTGTCGAAGTTGAACAACTGCATACGGACGTTCTCCGGTTTTCGGATCTTCCAACCCTACTGGCTTCATTGGTCCGAATGTTAAGGTTTTTTCGCCTCTCGCTGCCA
Source organism: Caryophanales bacterium (assembly GCA_038243515.1). Classification (GTDB taxonomy): domain Bacteria; phylum Bacillota; class Bacilli; order Bacillales_A; family Planococcaceae; genus Planococcus. Next base: position 1,290 of record JBBSRA010000010.1, on the reverse strand, counting down.
TAACTTCAACTGGCATACAGCCTTCAAAATAAATTTCTTTTTCAAACTCTTTTAACGGCACAACTTCTGCTTCAACAAGTGCTGTGTGGAAACGTTTAAACTCTTCTTCTGTCATGGGACAGTTTAGATAAGCTGCTTCCCCTTTGTCGTATCGAGATTTCAAATAAACTTTATCCATATCAATGCTATCTTTTTCAACGATTGGCGCAGCAGCGTCATAAAAGTACAAATATTCTTCGCCTGTCAACTCACGGATTTTTTCAGCGAGTGCTGGAGACGTTAATGGACCTGTTGCAATAATCGTGATGCCTTCTGGAATTTCTGTTACTTCTTCGTTGATGACTTCTACTAGCGGATGGTTTTTAACTTTATCAGTAACTGCCGCCGCAAATTCGTGACGATCCACTGCAAGGGCACCACCAGCTGGTACAGATGCACCATCTGCTGATTCGATAATGACAGAATCTAGTTTACGCATTTCTTCTTTGATGACACCAACAGCATTGGTTAACGAATTCGCGCGCAATGAATTACTGCAAACCAACTCAGCAAATTTATCTGTGTGGTGAGCTGCAGTTTGTTGAACCGGACGCATTTCAAATAGACGGACCTTTACTCCGCGTTTTGCGATTTGCCACGCTGCTTCACTGCCAGCTAAGCCAGCGCCAATTACGTTTACATATTTCGTCATTTCCATACACCTCTATATCATTATTGAACTTCTTCTTTATAATCACAATTTGTGCAATTGATTTGAACGCCTTTTTTCACTTTTTTCTCTACAAGCAATTTGTCGCATTTCGGACATGGGCGTTCAATCGGTTTGTCCCAAGAAACAAATTCACATTCTGGATAACGCTCGCAGCCATAAAAAATACGGCGCTTTTTACTTTTTCTTTCAACGATTTCGCCTTCTTTACAAGTCGGGCACGTAACGCCTATATGCTTAACAATTGCTTTTGTATTCCGGCATTCCGGGAAATTGCTGCAAGCCATAAACTTGCCGTAGCGTCCCAATTTATAAACCATAGGCGAGCCGCACAGTTCACAATCTTCGCCGACTGGCTCATCTTTGATTTGTACTTTTTCCATTTCATTTTCTGCTACTTCGACATTTTTTTCAAATTTCTTGTAAAAAGCATCGATAATGGTGCGCCATTCAATTTCGCCTTCTTCAACGGTATCTAAATCATGCTCCATTTTTGCCGTGAACTCGATATTCAAAATATCCGGGAAAAATTCGAGCACTAGTTGATGAACAATTTCACCCAACTCAGTCGGAATAAAACG